>NZ_JADVOP010000021.1 GCF_016508585.1 Acinetobacter baumannii | reverse complement strand
ATCTTAATTTTTACAATTTTCTTTATTTTGATTATACTCAAAACAATTTAGTAATGTTATGCGTGTAAATATGAGTAATTTTTCTAAATTCCTCCGCAATACTCTTAAAGCTCAAGATTCAAATATCCAGCCTTATCAGCTAGATGACAGCAAAGTGTGGCTTAAAAAAGCTTCAGAGCGACATTCTGCATGGATTTATATGCCATTAAAATGGGTTGCACGCATTCTTAATATTGAAGCTTTGACTCCAATTCCTAACTATGGTGGAAGTAAGTCAATTTACTGTGAGGTTCATCGTCTAACTGAATTACAGTCATTGGGTATTCCAACTCCGCAGATTTTAGCAAATTGCTCGCAAGGCCTCTTGATTGAAGACGCTGGTGATCAAGTCATGCAACTTGACCAAGCACTGATCCGAATGGAAGGCCATACAGCAAAAAAATTAGAATTTTTTCGCGAAGCAATTGCGGCAATTCAATCAGTCCATCAAAAAGGAAGCTATCTAAGCGAAGCTTTTGCACGCAATATTTTAGTCAATCGCCATAAAGAGTTTACATTTATCGACTTTGAAACTGATCCTGGTGAAATGTTGGATCTAGAAACTTGCCAAATCCGCGATTGGTTATGTTTTATTTTTTCAACAGCATTCCGTTTCAATGATGATGAAATAGCACAGGCATGTGAGATTTTTATTGCAGAGATTTATCCAAATAAATCAAAATACAATGAAATCTGCCGAATTGGAAACAAACTCAACTGGGTTGCAAATTTCAGTTTAGAAAAATTGGGAAGTGATGGGCGAAGAATGCATAAATGTCTGACATTTTTCCAATATATGAAAAAGAATGAACCACTGCCTTTGATTTAAAAGGACAGGGTTCATTCTTTGGGTAATTTGAGTTTATTCAATGGATTTGATATTGAGCTCAACAGGCACTTTAACCAGAACGCTTAAACCACCTAATTCTTCACTACGTGATAGTGATAATTCACCACCTAAATGTTGTATGGCTTTATCTACGATAGATAAACCTAAACCACTCCCCACCTCCAGATGATGGTGTACACGATAAAAACGTTTTAACACTTTATCGTACATATCCGTGTCTATACCTGGACCACTGTCTTCTATTAAAACATACGCAAAATTGTGAATATCTGCAAAAACTGAAATATTGATCATTCCTGAAACAGGCGTATATTTAATTGCATTATCAATTAAATTAAAAATAATCGAGTGAAGACTGTGTTCGACGCTTTTTAAAATAACGGTTTCATTACGTACAAAACCCAAATCAATATCTTTCTCCATGGCAAGATTCATCAGTTGCTCGACGCAATTGAGTGCAACATCATTAAGTTTAAATTGCGTGACCTGCACTTCATGATTCAGCGAAGCATCCTGTTTTGCCAAAGCCAGCAACTGCGTCACCAAATGCTGCATACGCGCCAAACCTTTACTGAGATTTTTTAGATTTTCCTCTTCAGGAAACTGACTCATTAAAATTTTAGTTTGTAAATTCAATGCTGTTATGGGTGTTCGGAGTTCATGTGCAGCATCTGCGACGAATTGTCGCTGCTCTTGCTGTGCTTCAGAAATTCGCTCAAATAAATGGTTCATTTCCTGAATTGTGGGCAATAATTCTTCTGGGTAATGCGCATTTTGAATCGCCACCAAAGAGTTAGAATCACGCTTTGCCAATTCAGATTTAAAGTCCTCTAGGGGCTTTAAGCTGCGGCGAATAATATAGACCAAACCCAATAAAGCAAATGGAATAATCAACAAATAAGGTAGAAACATGCTCCCTGCAAGTTCCAAGGCCAAATGCTCTCTGACTTTTTCCTGTTGGCTAATTTGAATCTGGAAGTCTGCTGTCGGTAAAATATAGGTAATCCATGTCCCGTTTGCGGTATCTTGACGATAAAATCCAGCTTTATGCTTAGGTTGGATAATCACATGATGAGGAGTGTTTGGGACCTGTTGAGGATTTGTATAAGACCAAACATCAATAAATAGATCCTCTTCATGATAGCGTTTATGTTCGTCAAAATGGCTTTGAATAGGTCGAGGGTTAAGTTCAACCCGCTCTGCCAAATAAACCATTTGCGCATCTAGAATTTCATTAATTTCTTCTAAAGAAATCTTATAGGCCGAAAAAACCAACACACAGCCCAATAAAATACTAAAGATAGACGTATAACGAATTAAACGCTTTCTTAAAGAAAATGCAGTTCCCATATTATTCTGCTTTATGTGCTTGCCCCAAACGATAGCCTAAACCACGAATCGTACGAATAATATCCTTTCCTAATTTTGAACGGATATGATGGACATAAACTTCAATTGTATTGCTGTTGATTTCACTGTCAAAAGCATACAATTTATCTTCTAAATTTGCTTTAGAAAATATCTTGTTGGGATGAGTCATCAATGGAATCAAAATTGCCCATTCTCGATTAGACAACTCAACCGGCTCGCCTTTCAATGTTGCAATGTGTTGCTCAACATCTAAAACAATCTCACCATTCTTTAACAGATTTGATGATTGCCCCATCACTTCTTTTGCAGCATCTCCGGAACGGCGTAATAATGCATGTATACGGGCTACAAGTTCATCAAATTCATATGGTTTAATCAAGTAATCATCTGCACCCTGGTTTAAACCATCAACCCGGTTTTGCAATTGATCGCGTGCTGAGATAATCAGTACAGGTAAACCTGAACGTTGGCGGATTTGCTTTAAAACCTGCATTCCATCCATCATTGGCAAGCCTAAATCAAGTAAAACCAAATCAAATTGATTTTCTGAGATGAGTTTTAAACCGTCCAAGCCATTATTGACCCATTCAACATCAAAGCCTTGGTATTTCAACAATGTTTTCGATGATTCTGCAATCATAAAATCATCTTCTATCATTAAAATTTTGGTCATGCTCTATGTCCTTTCAATCAACTGTTCACTGCACATTGGTGCAACATATTGTTCTTTTGATCAATCACCTGAGTTTGAATATTCAATAAACTCAAAAGACTCGGAAATAAATTATCTTGACTCAATTTTGCTGCCTTTTGTTGAGTTAAACAATCAATTTGTTTTGCAGATCCAGTTTTCCAACTCTCTGAAAACCACATCAGCATAGGGACATGGGTCTGTTGAGTAGGCGCAATGGCATATGGTGCACCATGTAAATACATGCCACGCTCACCTGTGGACTCACCATGATCAGACAAATACCAGAAACCAGTCCGATAGTTGTTTTGCTGCTTTAAGCTTTCAATCACTTGATTCAAAATATGGTCGGTATAGACAATCGAATTGTCATATGTATTAATTAATTCAGTTGAAGAACAGCCTTGAATTGCATTGGTTTCACAGGTTGGTTTAAATTTCTTAAACTCATTTGGCGCACGCTTATAATAAGCTGGTCCATGACTGCCCATTTGATGCAGAACAATCAAATGGGGCTGTTTGTCATCTTTGGGTAATTGTTTGAGATATACATTTAAACTATCAACCAAGATACCATCTAGGCACTCACCACTTTGACACCATTTTTTTTCTAATTCCTGAGGAATAACAAACTTTTCAACACGATCACAGGTGCCTTTACAGCCAGAATTGTTATCAATCCAAGTCACCTTATAACCTGCACGTTGAGCAATATCCAGCAATCCTTCTCGGTGACTTGCAAGTTGCTCATCATAATTTAAACGTGGCATACCTGAAAACATACAAGGCACAGAGACAGCTGTTGCAGTACCACATGAGCTGACTTGAGAAAAATTGATGATACCTGTCTGTTTAGAAAGTTCAGGATTGGTATTTTTTGCATAACCATTCAACGAGAAACTTTCCGCTCGAGCTGTTTCACCCACCACCAAAACCATCAGTTTGGGTTTATGTTGTAAACCAACATCCTCGACGATATGTGCATCTTCACCATAACGAATTAAAGGTAAATTCTTTTTAGGTGCTTTTTTATGGAAGTATGAAAGTGTTGAGGCCACTGTATTTTGAGGTGAAATCATTCCTTTTAGGTCACGATGCTCACGAAAAATAGCAGCATAATCCACATAGAATACAAACAATAATCCACCAATAACTGCTAAAGAGCCGACAATATTTAGCCCTTTAAAAAGTACAACTCTGGTTATTTTTTCTGGTTTGATACGTACCCATAAAATCAAAAGAATAGGCAAAATCACCAACCCAAAAGTCCATGCAAAAAATTGAAAAGAAAGTAAATCAGCAATTTCGCCTGGATCAGTTTGTGCTACATTTTGAATTTGATCAGGTGAAATCACTACACCCAATGAATTGACAAAATAAGCACTAAAACCGCCAATAAACACCAGAATGATCGCAAAGAATTTTGCGGTCCATTTCCAATCCAAGATCTGTAGCAATAGATTGTATAAAGCAATCAATACCAGTGCCGTAGCAATCAAAAAAAGCTGGGCTTTCACGCCTTGATAAGGGGTAAGTGATTGAACTTTGCTGAGAAAACCAAGGTTCAGACATAACCCTAGCCACACTGCAACAATAAAATTAAAGGCAGTAAGGGAAATTGAGACTTCTCGTTGTTTGATACGCTGTATTAAATTAGACATTACTGTTGCAATACTCTCTTCAATGGTCCTAAGTTAAAAAATGAAGCTTAAATTGAACTTAAAAGCATTCCTTGAGTACCTAGTAGTATTATTAATCTCAAATTTTAATCCTTTAAAATTTCTCATTATTTGAGAAATAAAAACTAGAATAAATATTTATAATGGTTGTTACGTATTATTTTATAACCTATAGATAATCAATTCTGCCCATTCAATTCGGATTGGCTCATTCTTCGGTGTCAAAAGAATGAGCCAATAAAAAAATCATACAGCAATTAATTCCTATACTTTAAAAAGTGACAAAAAAGTAATTTTTGCCCTATCTAAATGTAATGTAAAATAATAACCTTTAAATCATAAATAAAATGCTATTCTCTAAGTTAACATTTAAATCCTGTTTCAAAATAAGAAAATTCAAAAAAATAATCAATATATTAATAACGAATAATCCTTTTTTATCTCAATGACATTCATTTTTTGTACATATTTCTTATCCAATATATAATGGGAATTAAACAAAGCATACCTACAAGTAAAATTAAACTTAAGAATTTTAGATAGCCCAGTTGGTCTCCAATCATTCCACTTATTGTATATAAAACACCGCTGATGGTTGCCATGATTGAAACTTGAAAAGTAAAATCAGTTCCCGCATATTCACTTCGACTGTACTGCATCACCAAGGTTAAAATCACCACCAATAGCATTGCCGCAAACATGTCTTCCAAAGCATTGATCACATAAATTATCCACGGTTTAACAGGCACAGCTTGCTCGTACAAGACAGCCAACCAAACAAAACCTGCTAAACTGATTAATTTCAGGACAGAAAATAACAACAAGGCTTGATGACGTTTTATTTTCTTTAATAGCCATCCTGCCAATCCAGCACCGAATAAGGCAGAAAATGCGCCCAGCATCGTAATGTAAATACCAATTTGAGAAAGGCTCAATTTTAAATCAACCAATAACGGTTTAGTGATCGGACCCGCAAATCCATCTGTAATTTTGATTGTACAGAGGACAAAAAACCATGCTTTTAATTCCTTATTTTCAAAAAAATAGGTTAAATAATTTTTAAACCATTCAAAGCGGCTTATATTTACTTGATCGAGTGTCTGCCTGCGGTCAATACGCGGGTGTTTAGGTTCCTGATAGAACCAAATGGGAAGTGTATTGACAGCAACAATAGCGGCTAAAACAAGAAAAGTCGTCTGCCAGCTGAGCCAATCCATTGCCCATAAAATTGCTCCCCCACCTACAATAAATCCTAGACGGGAACCAATGACCTGAAACATATTGCCGAAATGTTGCTGTTCTTCTTTCAATATACTGACTGCCAAACCGTCAGTTGCAATATCTTGAGTTGCACCGATGCCATTCATACACAGCAAAGCAATAAAAAACAGAAATAAAAATCGTGGTTCATTTAAAGATTGAATCGGTAAGAAAGATAAAATAACCAGAATGACAATGGTTAAAAACTGTGTGGGAATAATCCAGCTGCGATAATGCCCTGCGTGATGGTGTCCATAACGATCCACCAAGGGTGCCCATAAAATTTTAATTGCCCATGGTGCCATCAACAGTCCGAAACCGCCAATATGAGCCAATGAAACACCTTGAGCCCGTAAGATCACCGGCAATGCGTGGGTCATAAATCCCACAGGTAACCCTTGAGCCCAATACAAAGAGAATAACAATAAATAATGATATGGCATGCTAACTTGACTCAAGAATAATCAACATTCATTTACCTGTAATGATTGAATACTTTAAATTTAATATATTGCTTTAATTTGCAAATTTTGTAATATTTACATTTTGCGGATATCCAATGGATGGATATCTATGTTGTATTAAGCAAAAAATTAATACCATTACAAGAGCAGTCACATAAAAAACGATGTCACAGAATTTTCCAAATCTACCCGATCAAGTGCCTCAACGTGGCAATACCACCAGCCGCAATATATTTAAAAACCTTTATCTGGTTCAAGGCTGGGGATTTGAAGGTGAGTTTCCGAACTTACCTAAAGCTGTGGTATTTATCGCCCCCCATACCTCCAACTATGATGGCTTATATGCCTTTCTTGCGATGTTAGGAATTGGAGTTAAAGTTACTATTTTCGGCAAAGACAGTCTATTTAAAACACCATTGAAATCACTTTTTGAGTGGATTGGTGTTATTCCCGTGCATCGCGACTCTCCGCATGGACTGACACAACAAATTATCAAAGTGATTCAACAACAGGAAAAAATTTGGATTGCAATTGCACCTGAGGGCACCCGAAAAAGAGCAGAAAAGATTAAAAGCGGTTTTTATCATATCGCCATGGGTGCGGATATTCCAATTGCTATCTTTTCATTAGATTATGAAAAAAAACGTATTCACTGTTTAGGTACACTACAGCCTACAGGTGACTATGAAAAAGATTTAGATGATATTTTAGCGCGTTTTAAAGGAAACTTTTCGCCTAAGCGCCCGCATTTATTGTCGCTTCCTTTACAAAAACTATGGAAAAATGGCTAGAAAAATAAGATGCAATCTGTTCAGATGTGCAGCATATATTTTTGATCAAAAGTAATTCCCATGCGTGTTAAACAACTTGGTTTTATAGGCTTATTGGGTCTAGCCCTCGTTGGCTGTGACAAGACGGCAAAAACTCCAACCCAAACCACAGCAATTAAAGCTCGAGAACCGGTGATTGCCATTGCACTTGGTGGCGGTGGTGCAAAAGGTTTTGCCCACATCGGTGTTCTCAAGGTTTTAGAATCTCATGGAATTAAACCCAAAATTGTGACAGGCACCAGCGCAGGTAGCTTTGTGGGTAGCATCTATGCCAGTGGTAAAACCCCTTATCAAATGCAACAAATTGCCCAACAATTAAAAGAATCCGATCTACGTGATTTAACTTTAAATAGCCAAGGTATCGTGCTTGGTCAAAAACTACAAGATTATGTTAATCGGAATGTCGCCAATAAATCGATTGAACAGTTTCCGATTCGTTTTGCAGCAGTTGCAACACGTTTAGACAATGGTAAGAAAGCAGAATTCATTAAAGGTAATGCAGGTCAAGCTGTCCGTGCTTCTTGTAGTATTCCCAATGTATTTGTGCCAGCAACAATTGGAAACACCAAATATGTTGATGGAGGCTTAGTGAGCCCAATTCCGGTACAAACTGCGCGTGATATGGGGGCAGATATTGTCATCGCTGTTGATATTTCAGCTCGACCAAGTGGCAGTCAACCTATGAATATGTGGGGATTATTAGATCAAACCATCAATATTATGGGACAACAAAGTATCAATAATGAACTGGCTCAAGCCAATATTGTGATACAACCTAAAGTCGGGCATTTAGGGACACTTGACCTTAAATCAAGTAATCAGGCAATTTTAGAAGGTGAAAAAGCTGCGCAAGGTAAAATTATTGCGATTCAGAATGCGATCACAAACTTTAAAAAATCCCCTGCTGCTTTAAAACCCGCTCCACGAGCAAAGTTTTAACAGGATCATGAACGACGTCACTTCACCCTAATTGAATATAAGAATAAACACGTTTTTATATGCAGTATTAAAATGATCTGCTACATTGGTAGAGATGATTCGTCATCTATACCAATGATAATCACTAGGGTAGATTATGGACTTTATTTTTGAACCGTGGCATTGGTTTGTACTTGGCATATTGCTGATCTTATCTGAACTTATTCTACCTGCATTTGCTGCCTTGTGGTTTGGTATCGCTGCAGTTGTGGTCAGTATTTTGTTTTGGCTGTTTCCAGGTATGAGCTTTGCCTTACAAGTGGTGTGCTGGATTATCTTATCCATCATCTGTACTGTCGCTTGGTTTAAATTCGTCAAACCACTTTCTATAGATAAAACCAAAGCTGGGCTTCCACGTGAAGCAACGATCGGACAAACTGGTATGGTCATTCAAACCGGACTCAGTCATGATCAGATTCGCGTTCGCTTTCCGATGCCCGTTTTAGGTTCTGATGAATGGAACTGCCGAACCTTATCACCTGTTCAAGTGGGTGACCGCGTACGTGTGACAGATATTTTAGGTAATGATTTAGTCGTACAGCTACATTCATCATCTCAATAATGAAGAATAAAGAGGAAAATTAAATGGGTTTTGGTTCTATTGTTGTTTTAGTCTTATTTGTATTTGTCGCTGTAACCATTTTTAAGGGGGTACGTATTGTCCCTCAAGGTTACAAATGGATTGTACAACGTTTAGGTAAATATCATTCTACTTTAAGCCCTGGCTTAAACTTCGTCATCCCTTATGTTGATGAAGTTGCTTATAAAGTGACCACCAAAGATATCGTTTTAGATATCCCGTCACAAGAAGTGATCACACGTGATAATGCTGTTTTGGTGATGAATGCAGTTGCCTATATCAACCTTACTACACCTGAAAAAGCAGTCTATGGTATTGAGAACTATACATGGGCGATTCAAAATCTAGTACAAACTTCACTCCGTTCGATCGTTGGTGAAATGGATTTGGATGATGCTTTGTCTTCGCGAGACCACATCAAAGCAAAATTAAAAGCAGCGATTTCTGATGATATTTCAGATTGGGGAATTACTCTCAAAACTGTAGAAATTCAGGATATTCAACCGTCTCATACCATGCAAGCTGCCATGGAGGCTCAAGCCGCTGCCGAGCGTCAACGTCGAGCAACAGTGACCAAAGCAGATGGTGAAAAACAAGCGGCCATTTTAGAGGCAGATGGTCGTTTAGAAGCATCTCGTCGTGATGCAGAAGCACAAGTCGTTCTTGCTGAATCATCTCAACGTGCGATTGAAATGGTAACTTCTGCTGTTGGAGACAAAGAAGTTCCCGTTGCCTATCTACTTGGCGAGCAATATGTTAAAGCAATGCAAGATATGGCGAAATCCAATAATGCCAAAACTGTGGTGTTACCAGCCGACATCATGAATACCATTCGTGGTGTAATGGGCAGAAACAATTAAGCTTACATCCCGAAGAAGTCAAAATAGGTAACTCAAGGTTACCTATTTTTTTAACTGATAAATTTAGGGCACTGTTTTAACGTTTAAGAAATGATCAGCATTTTTTTGTAATTTGTGGTTAAATTTCACGTTATTTTAGATTCCACCTTGAATCTGAATTTTTCCACGTATATGGATATCGTATGAGCTCCCTAAACCCCACGTTAATTACCTTTCTATTTTATATAGTTGCAATGGTCATCATTGGCTTAGTCGCTTACCGTGCTACAAGCAGTTTTGATGATTATATTCTGGGTGGACGTCGTTTAGGCAGTTTTGTTACTGCGCTGTCTGCAGGTGCATCTGATATGAGCGGCTGGTTGCTGATGGGTTTACCCGGTGCAATTTATTTATCCGGTCTATCTGAAATGTGGATTGCAATTGGTTTAGTCACGGGTGCTTGGTTAAACTGGTTATTGGTTGCAGGTCGCTTACGTGTCCATACCGAGATTCAAAACAACTCACTTACCCTACCTGATTATTTTTCAAATCGCTTTAATGATCACAAAAAGATTTTAAGAGTTGCATCTGCGGTCATTATTCTGATCTTTTTTGCGATTTACTGTGCTTCTGGCATGGTCGCAGGTGCTCGTCTATTCGAAAGCATGTTCAACATGTCTTACAGTACGGCACTTTGGATCAGTGCAATTGCAACAATTAGCTACGTATTTATTGGTGGATTTCTTGCTGTCAGTTGGACTGATACGATTCAAGCAGGTCTGATGATTTTTGCTTTATTGCTTACACCAATCGTCACCATTCTCAGTTTAGGTGATATGAGTACAGTGAATACGGCCTTAGACGCAGCACGTCCTCAAGCATATAGCTTATTGAGTGGTTTAACAGGCATTGCAGTCATCTCGCTGTTGGCTTGGGGCTTAGGTTATTTTGGGCAACCTCATATTTTAGTCCGTTTTATGGCAGCAGATTCAGTAAAATCCATTCCTAATGCCCGCCGTATTGGTATGACATGGATGACCCTTTGTCTTGGCGGTGCGGTCGCGGCTGGCTTCTTTGGAATTGCATATTTTCAAATGCATCCGGAATTAGCGGCAACGGTCAATGCCAATCCTGAAACGGTATTTATGGAATTAACCAAAATTTTATTTAATCCATGGATTGCAGGTATCGTTCTGGCGGCCATTTTTGCAGCTGTGATGAGTACCCTAAGCTGTCAATTACTGGTTTGCTCAAGCACCTTAACAGAAGACTTTTATAAGGCATTCATCCGCAAAACGGCATCACAAAAAGAATTGGTTTGGGTGGGTCGTTTAATGGTGTTATTGATCGCAATTCTTGCAATTGTCTTGGCAAGTAATCCAGAAGCTAAGGTTTTAGGCTTAGTGGCTTATGCATGGGCTGGTTTCGGTGCTGCATTTGGTCCATTGATTATTCTTTCTGTTTTCTGGAAACGAATGACGTTGTCTGGCGCTCTTGCTGGTATGATTGTGGGTGCAGTTGTCGTGATTCTTTGGAAAAATATTCCAGTATCTGCAACAACAGGTCTTTATGAAATTATCCCAGGCTTTATCTGTTCTTTTATCACTATTATTCTATTCAGCTTGATCAGCAAAGCACCATCATCAGATATGATTGAACGTTTTGAAAAAGCCGATGCAATTTACAAAGAATCTGTTTAAGTCCGTTGCCCCCTTTTCATGAAGGGGGAATCCAGAGAAGTCTAATGATTTACAAGCTTTAGATGTGCTGAATTATCATGACTGTAATATTGACGTATCTTGCTCTTTAAATCATTCTGTTAGCTTTTTCGAGCCAACAGGAATTGCGAGATCTGGTTGAGCTCTTGGGCATCATCTCCAAAATAAGCGAGCGCTTTAAATGCTTGATCATGTAATTGTTGCGCATAAATTTGAGCATTTTCCAACCCCATTAAAGCAGGATATGTGGATTTATCCACTTGCTCATCTTTACCCGCAGTTTTTCCTAAAGATTCAGTATCAGAAATAACATCTAAGATATCGTCTTGCACTTGAAATGCTAGACCAATCGCTTGACCATACTGGCGCAACTGCGGGATCGCCTGATCCGTTCCTGAAAAAATGGTCACAGCAGCCATCATAATTGCCGCTTGAATGAGTGCGCCTGTCTTATTACGGTGAATATTTTCCAGATGTTCCTGATCAACATGTTGTCCTTCAGCCTGTAAATCTAAAACCTGTCCACACACCATTTTCGAGCTGGCAGTCGCCAAAATCTGCATTTGTTTGAGAATAATGGCTTGATCTACTGCTTGTCCCTGATCAAAAAGCCGACTTCCCAAAACCTCGAATGCCATCGATTGCAAAATATCACCTGCCAATAACGCAGTATCTTCACCGTATGCGACATGACATGTTGGTTGTCCACGACGCAACAAATCATTATCCATACAAGGTAAGTCATCATGTGCCAATGAATAACAATGTATAAATTCAATCGCTACTGCAGCGCGGCGTACCGCAGCAAAATTTGGATTATCTGCTTTTAATTGAGATGTTGCATAACTCAAAGCTGGTCTAACCCGTTTCCCCCCTAACATCACAGTATGATGCACAGCTGATTTTAATGGTTCAGGCAAAGAAAAAGCATCTAAAGCTGTTTGTAAATCTTGCTGAATTTGTACTTGTGCCTGTTGTAAAATTTCTGCATTTACATGGGGAATTGAAGTCACATCTGCCTCGTTTTGCACAAATTTTTAAAACTGAAAAATCAAGTTTTAAAGAAATGGATATATTGGATGAGTCAGAGACATTCTACTATGAGTGATTATAATTCTCACCCATTTATTGGCATACCCAAAAGAAATACAGGGCTCAGCACTATTTAATCCAAACCTAAATTTTTAAATAAAAATAACGAATTCTTTCCTTTTTTCTTTGCATAACGCACTGCGAAATCGAGCTCTTTTTTAACATCAACTTCCGCAGTTTGATGATCTGGTTCTAAATGCACAATCCCAATAGAAGCTGTCAGATATTCATCATTTTTACCAAAAAAGATTTTCTCTTCAGTAATGGCAAACCTAAATCTTTCAGCAAGTGTCATGACTGCCCACTCGGTGAGCTCTTCAATCACCACCACAAAACTTGCTGAATTTAGACGAAAAATCTGTGCTTCAGTTTGGCTGATCGCGTCGCTGAGTACAGCCCCCAAACGGATTAAAATATCATCTCCAGCGGTATAACTATTGAGCTGGTTAAAACGCTTAAAGTCATCTAAATCAATTTTAATGAACGAAATCGTGGTTTGCTGATTCTTTTGCCATTTTTCACTTAAATAGTGGTCAAAAGCAAACGCATTTTGTAAACCTGTTACCAAATCCAGATAAAGGTGATTGTGTAACTTTCGATTATTATTTAATAAAACATTTTCACGTCGTTTTAATCGTGTAATATCAGAACAAACCACGACAACCCTTTCAATTTCATTGTCTTGATTACGAATTGCTTTAAAATAAGAAAGATAGAATTTTCCTTTAACATAAAATTCCTGCTCAAAATCATTTTGATTTTTTGCAAAATGACGCATTGCTTCATTAAAATGAGCAAAGACCACTGTGGAAAATGTATTTAACAATTTATCAAACAAATACAGTGCATCACTTTCATAAATATCCGCAAACTTTTGATTGACTCCTAAAAAGCGTGCTTCTTGGTCAAGCAAAGCGATCGGTAAAGGAATCTGCGAAATAAACGAAACCAAATGCAATTTATCTATATCTTGTAAATATTCAAAAACTTTCAAACTTTCAAGGCTCGCTTGTAGTTTTATAAGTTCTTGTTCCATACACACCTCAGCGCTGATTTATTTTTGAATAAAGTGAAATCAGCGTTGAATTCACCTCTAAATACAAGATTGAATACGTAGAAAAAGCATTCAATAAAATAAGTTTCTATATAATATAATTAATATTATGCAATACACCACTCAAAAATAATGCAATTGACGACAAACGTCACAAAATAACAAAACCTTGCATAAGCAAGGTTTTTTGTCGAAATAGCTGGAATCAATGGATAAAACTTTAAATCTTCAAAAAGATTAGAAACTATCCTCCGGGATACGCACCCAACCTTCCATAAGCACTCGTGCACTACGACTCATGATGGCTTTTTTTACGACCCATTGACCATTTGCATTTAAAGCTTGTGCCCCAACGCGAAGTGTTCCTGACGGATGACCAAAGCGTACTGCTTCGCGCTCACCGCCTCCAGCAGCCAAGTTGACCAAAGTTTCCGGAATCGCCGCAGCAGTACCAATTGCAACGGCTGCTGTTCCCATCATGGCATGATGCAATTTACCCATTGATAGCGCACGTACCAGTAAATCTGTATCTGATTGAGCCACTTGTTTACCACTTGAAGAAGTATAACTTTTAGGTTTAGACACGAATGCTACTTTCGGAGTATGTTGACGATTTGCAGCTTCAGCAACGTCCTGAATTAAACCCATTTTTAATGCACCATAAGCACGTATCTTTTCAAAACGTGCTAAAGCAGCACCATCAGCATTAATGTCATCTTGTAATTCAGTGCCTGTATAACCAATATCTTCAGCATTCAAGAAAATTGTTGGAATTCCAGCGTTGATTAAAGTGGCTTGGAATGTACCTATTTCTGGAACATCTAGGGTATCAACCACATTTCCTGTGGGAAACATTGCTCCGCCATCTTCACCATCATCAGCAGGATCTAAAAATTCAATTTGTACTTCTGCTGCCGGAAAGGTTACGCCATCTAATTCAAAGTCCCCGGTTTCCTGAACTTGACCTTGAGTTACTGGAACATGTGCAATAATCGTTTTGCGAATATTCACCTGCCATATACGAACAGTACATACTCCATTTTCAGGAATTCGATCCGCTGAAATCAAACCATTGCTTATTGCAAACGAACCCACTGCTGCCGTCAGATTTCCACAATTACCACTCCAATCCACAAATGCCTTATCGATTGAAACTTGCCCAAAAAGATAATCCACATCATGCTCGGGTTGAGCACTCTTTGACAAAATCACCGTTTTACTGGTACTCGATGTTGCACCCCCCATCCCATCAATTTGCTTTCCATAAGGATCTGGACTGCCGATCACACGAAGTAATAATTGATCACGTGCCTGTCCGGCTGTTTGCGCGCGTTCTGGCAAGTCCTCCAACTTAAAGAACACACCTTTACTGGTCCCCCCACGCATATAAGTTGCAGGGATTTTGATTTGCGGTGCAAAACTCATTTTATCGCATTCCTTTCAATTATCGTTGTTGTCTAAAATAATGAATCACTGTTCAGTTTTATATTACCCTTTTTTTTGAAAAAAACACGGATTGATTGACTTAAGTATGAAATAAAAAAACGAAAAATGAGTAAATATCCACCAATTTAAATATAAATTCGAATGCCTGAAATACAACTTATTACATTGAAAATTAAACAAAAACTTAAATATATTGTTTTTTGACTTTGCAGTTCTCCTTTATAAATCAATCCGATACTAGGCTAAAAGTAACCAATCTATTACAATATTTAAATCCGTATGAATAGAGCTGTATACATTGAGCAACGAGTCTACACAATTACAACGTGGACTTAAAAATCGTCATATTCAATTGATTGCCATGGGTGGCGCTATTGGAACAGGACTGTTTTTGGGTTCAGCACATGTCATCGAAAAAGCTGGGCCATCCATTATTTTGGGTTATGCAATTGGCGGTTTGATCGTTTTTTTAATTATGCGACAACTGGGGGAAATGATTGTTCATGAACCTGTTGCGGGTTCTTTCAGCCACTTTGCCAATAAATACTGGGGAAAATTTCCAGGATTTTTGACTGGCTGGAATTACTGGATGCTTTATGTTCTGGTCGCAATGACAGAACTCACGGCGGTTGGTAAATATATCAACTATTGGTGGCCTGAAATTCCCAATTGGATTTCGGTACTGTTTTTCTTTGTTCTGATTACTCTCATCAACTTAGGAAATGTTAAATTCTACGGCGAATCAGAATTCTGGCTATCCATTGTCAAAGTCACAGCAATTATTGCGATGATTGTTTTTGGTATTTATCTGGTGCTCACAGCAGATGCAGCTTCAGGGATCGCATTCTCAAATCTATGGTCACATGGTGGTTTCTTCCCCAATGGATTTGAAGGCTTATTCTTCATGTTGGCTTTTCTGATGTTTGGATTCGGGGGAATTGAATTAGTCGGTATGGCTGCGGCTGAAGCAAAAGATCCAGAGAAAACCATTCCTAAGGCAATCAATCAGGTTGTACCACGTATTCTGATTTTTTATGTGGGTTCAATGATTATTCTCTTATCTTTGGTGCCTTGGAACCAGTTAAATTTTGGTGGTTTAGATAAAAGTCCTTTCGTGATGGTCTTCAGTATGATTGGGATCGCATGGGCTGCTCATTTGGTAAATTTCATTATCTTGACCGCTGCACTTTCTGTGTATAACAGTGGTATGTATGCCAATAGCCGTATGCTGTATGGTTTAGCCAAACAAGGAAATGCACCTAAAATCTTTACCAAAACCAATAAACATGGTGTACCTATTCCAGCGGTATTGCTTTCTGCGTTTTTAATTTTGGGTTGTGTACCATTAAATTATTATTTACCAGAAGATGCTTTAAGTCATTTGATGTACGTAGTTGTCGGTGCTTTAGTACTCAACTGGCTGATGATTACACTCACCCATTTGAAATTTAAACGCGCTCTTCGCTTGACCAATCAAACCAGTAAATACCCTGCTTTATGGGCACCAATCAGCAATTTTGTGGTGATTATCTTTATTGGTGTGGTTTTATATATCATGTGGGATCAAGGTTTTAAAGAATCAGTATTGATGATTCCGGTATGGATCACGTTGATGTTAATTTTATTTGATATCTTGAATCCGAATGAAATAAAACCAGAAGAAAAATAGAACAAATACAAAGCTATTATCTCGATAATAGCTTTTTTTTCATAGATATATACGGTAAATTATTCGCTTGTTGCGCCCTTAGCTTAACTGGATAGAGCAGTTGCCTCCTAAGCGACCGACGTGGGTTCGAGTCCCGCAGGGCGCACTTTTGGTTTACCTCATAAAGTATAACCATCTACACAAAAATGAGCATTTTCCTCGTCTAATACTATTTATATAAAATGAATCTTAACCAAATCTCACTTTATAAGTGTGATTAAATTTCACACAACTAAGCAATATAAAAAATATCAAAAACTTACAAAAGTTAAGATAAAAACTTATATATACAACTGAAAAATAAATATTTTTTGATTTAACCCAGTTTTATTGATTATAAATTAAACTTTATAGTTCACTTTTTTTTCGAGAATTAGCGCCTTAGAGTATTTACTCTTATTTTTTATATGTTATTTTGTAACTAGGAGTAACTTTGAGTTGTTATTTAGGTATCAAAATTATTTCTCACTCAAAACTTAAGTACTTCAAAGTATTCATTTTATTATATTAGGGAAAAATTAAAATGAAATTAAAAAATCTATCGGTCGCATTGATTGTTGCAACTTTGCCAGCAACTGGCGTTTTTGCCGCAGCCTTAGATCGTTCAGGTCAATCTATTTCTGCTTTTTTACAGCCAGATAATTATTTTGAAGCAGGAATTTCCGTTTTAGATCCAACAGTTCGCGGAAAAGAAGCAGGAACAAGTGAAACTCAACGCCATATCAGTGATATGGGTGATGATTATTATTTCCCTTCTGCAGCAATCAAGCTACAGCCAACAGATAAATTTTCTTTCGGTTTAATTTACGATCAACCATTTGGCGCTGATGCTGCCTATTCTGGTGATAATATTTTTGTATCAAAACCTGGTTCTGATTCTATTCTAGGTCAAGCGGCTCTTACAAAAATTGCTTCAGATTCAATTAGCAAATTAGTTCAAGCTTCAGGTAGTGCTTTTGGTCCAGCACTGATCGCAGTGACAACGGCAACTGGTGGAGATCCTAAAAATCCAACTCAGACTGAAATATTAGGTGCATTACAACAAGTTGCCAAAGGCGGTAATGCTGTCGTTGGTCAAGGTTTAACTAATTTACAAAATACACAAAACGCTTTACAAGCAGCAAAAGCTTATCTAGGTACAGGTAATACCAAAGTTTCTGTTGATACTCAAAATCTTTCTATGATTTTTGGTTTCCAACCAACAAAAAATATTAACCTTTATGCAGGTGGTGTATACCAAACAGTTAAAGGTAGCGTAAGTCTACGTGGTCAAGCATATAGCCTGTTAAATGGTTATGACGCAACAATTAAAGAAACTGGTGGTGTAGGTTGGTTAGCGGGCGCTGCTTATCAAATTCCAGAAATTGCATTAAAAGCATCTGTAACTTACCGTTCAGAAATTGATCACAAAACTGATATTCGTGAAAATCTTTCGATCACAGATTTTCAAGATTTCAATAAGGTGATTGCTGGGCTAGGTGTTTCAGCCGATAAAATTGCAGCTTTGGATACTAACGGTAAAACAACAATCACCACACCACAATCTGTAAATTTAGATTTCCAAACAGGAATCATGGCAAATACTGTCGCGTTTGCAAACTTGCGTTGGGTTAACTGGAAGGATTTCTCGATCCAACCATATAAGTTTGGTAAAGTTTCTGAAGCTGTAGGAAATTTAGTTAACCGACCAAATGGCTTTAACCTTGTAGAATACTCTGATGATCAATATACAGTCACTGCAGGTATTGGTCGTAAACTGAATGAGCAATGGGCTGGAAATGTATCCGTTGGCTGGGATTCAGGTGCAGGTAATCCTGTTACAACTCTAGGTCCAACTGAAGGTTACTGGAACCTTGGCTTAGGTGTTCAATATAGCCCGACTCCTTCAACATTTATTGCTGGCGGTGTGAAATATTTCTGGTTAGGCGATGCTAAGGCGCAAACTGGTGCTCAAGCAGGTAGCAATGATTACGTTGCTGAGTTTAAAGACAACAATGCAATCGCCTATGGTTTAAAAATGGGTTATCGCTTCTAATCAATCTATAGTCATAAAAAATCCCACCGAGTGTGGGATTTTTTTTATGTGTTCTATAAAGTAATATGATTAAAAATCATAAAACGAAACTTCACCTGTTTCTAAAGAATATTCAGCACCGACAACTTTGAGTTTACCTTGCGCAATTAAGTTCTCTAAAACTGCTGAACCATGGCGTAATTGATTTACAGATGCGAATACATTGGATTTCACAGCATGCATAGATAATTTTTCTAAATCATCTTTTAATTCTGTCTGCATCAGAATCTCAACGGAAGGGCGTACACGATTGACAATCGACATGAGATTTGCAGATGGCGGCGTATTTGGATTTTTGAGCGCCTCAATGGTGGAATGTATTGCTCCACAATGACTATGTCCCAAAACCACAACTAAAGGACAACCAAAGCTGTCTGCGGCAAATTCAACACTGCCGACTTGTGAAGGTGCAACAATATTCCCTGCCACACGGATCACAAATAAATCACCGAATCCTTGGTCAAATACCATTTCGGCTGGAACACGTGAGTCTGAACAACCCAGAATAATGGCAAAAGGTTCCTGACTGTCCATCATTTCAGATCGTTGCTGATGCGTCAAAAATTTAGTCAGATTGGTTTCACCATGTGCAAAACGTTCATTACCTTGTTTTAATCGTTCTAAAGCTTCTTGAGCAGTGAGCATATCCTATGTTCCATTGTGCGGAGATTTGGACTATTTTAATGCTGTAAAATATGAATGTCACTGACTAAAAATAAACTCTGTTACAATTTTTGTTATTATTGAAACTCCCCTTAAAATCATAAAAATATATAGATATAATTCACATTTTTATTTAAATTATTAAACCATATTGCAAAATAGTTATTTAATTCGCTCATTTATTGTCTATTCTTTTGGCAAAAAAATGACAAATATAACTCTATGAGCAAATGCTGAAAAAATTATGATCATGAATAATATTTTTACTTTATATAATGCCAAGTCTTTTGTTAGGAACTCCATGCATGTTCGATCTGCCCCTTAAGAAAATTCTTCGTTTTTTGAATAACATGTTATTAGGTTTGACAGCTGTCGGGACCTTTGCTTTGGCAAGCCCGACTCATGCAGCTTCGAATACTGCAGAATATGTTGACTATTTAAAAATCGTACAAGAAGAACGTGCTTGGGCAGGACTAAGTTCTAAAACATTGCGTGTGGGTGATGTGGTCTGGTCGTACAGCGAAGGTGGAGCCAAAGATAAACCGACTGTTTTATTGATTCATGGTCTTGCCAGTAGCCGAGACACTTGGAACGACATTGCACGTTCATTAACTCCTTTCTATCATGTGGTTATCCCTGATTTACCATCTGCCGGCAGTACACAGGTTCCAGCAAATTTTGATTTATCCGTTCCCAATGTTACGGAACAGCTTCGACGCTTTATTGAAGCAGCACACATTCAAGATAACCTGAATATTGCAGGTCATTCATTGGGCGGAACTATCGCCATGTTCTACGCATCTCAATATCCTTTTGACACCAAAAGCTTATTCCTGATGAGTACTGGAGGTATTTTTAAATCAACCAATACCAATTACTTAAAAAATCCAATCTACCTGAAACAGTTGCTGATCACTCAGAAAGGTGATCTGGATTTTGTCATGAAAAAAGTTATGTTCAATCCACCATTTACCGCCAGTGTCATTAAGGAAGAACAAGAAAAACTATTTATTGCAAAATCACAGGATACAGCAAAAATCATCAATCAAATTGATGCCCTCAATCGATTGTATACCCCTGCAACATTCACCACCATGCTAAAAAATATTGAAGCACCTACATTAATTTTATGGGGTCAGCAAGATCAGATCGTCAACGCTGATGTTGCCAATGAATTAAAATCCGTATTAAAACGACCTGAAACACCAGTAATTTTAGCTCGTGTTGGTCATATGCCATTATTGGAAGCGCCAGAACGGGTTGCAGACCACTATTTAAGTTTTTTAAATAAAGTACAACCCCTGCAAAATCCATTGTCTGAGCCTAAACATACACAAATCGAGTTCAAAAAATGAAACATCCGCTCATTGAACAATTGATCGACGCTCAGTTGGTATTTTTAGATCAGACTTTTTCTCAACCTGAGACCATAAAATCTGAATTTACAGCGTTTTATCATTGGTTTAGAAAACAGCCTTTAAAAGAAATCTGGTCATTCCCGCAGATCAACGACTTATTATATAAGCAGGTTTTAGCGACAACGGCGAGTGATTTCCTGATTGAACAGATTACTGAACATATCCGTTTTGCTTTGATTCATCCAAGCAATGACGAAACCTTGATTGAAGATATTATCCCTGTGACTACAATTGATAAAATCGCCCAATATGTTGCGAGCAAATCAGGTCATCGCCAAGCGTTGATTAAACGTATTGTCAACAACCCTGCGTTTTCGAGTATGCTGACTCAGTTGATTCATCATTCTATTCAAGACTATATTGATAATTCAGTCATGAATAAAAAAGTTCCCGGTGTCGGGCGTTTTATGAAGATGGGTAAATCCGTCTTAGAGTCTGTCACGGATACGAATTTAGATGATACTGTTAAGCATTATTTGCAAAAAAATATCATCAAAATCAGCCAACTCAGTGAACAAGTAATTAATCAACAGTTTGATGACAACAAGCTTTATCATTTTCAAGCCAATCTCTGGCATAAGATTAAAAAAGTACCGATTGGTGTACTTCGTCAGTATGTAGAGGTTAATGACTTAACTAAAACAGTCGGTATGGGACATGAGATTTGGGAACATATTCGCCAAACTGACTATTTAAAGAAACAAGTTCATGATGGCATATTGACTTGGTATGTCCGAAACCAAGAGCGTTCGTTTGATTTAATTTTGTCAGACATCAATATCAATGAAGCATTGATTCAACATGAATTACAGGCTTTACTCGAACCGGTGATCCAAAAGATGATTTCATCGACGCATTTAAAAAATCGTGCACGGATCTATTTAGAGCAGTTCTACTATTCCGATGAGACTTTAAATATTTTAAAACTAGAAAAAGGCGCTTAAAGCGCCTTCTTTTCGCTCAATCTCATGAGATATTAGAATTTATAAATTAAACCTAGATTGTAACGGCGACCATCCAATACATAATTATAAGTTGCAGTATCGATCGTTTTATCAAATAAATTATAAATTCCTGCATTGAACTGCAATACATTCGAAGGTTTATAGTTTAATCCGACATCCACCATTGCATAAGCAGGTTTACCATTATTCATCGATGTACGGCTTAAATAGTCAGACGTTTTACTTCTGACGTTTAAGCGACTCCACATCCCCACTTGATCATTGGTTTGCCAATCTATAGTGGTATTGAACATATGTTTAGGCATTTCATTTAATGGTTTACCTTTAAATGCCCCACTCTTCTGTTCAGTATCGGTAAAAGTATAGTTCGTTGCCCATCGAACATCTGGGGTCATTGTCCAGGCAAAAGTTGCTTCAATACCTCGCATATTTGCTTTATCGACATTTATCCGTTGACTGACAAAGTCAAAATTTTGCCCCAGCCAAGGACAATTCATACTTCCAGAGTCGCCTTGGCAAGTACGGATTTCGGTAATTTTATCTTTGAATTCACTACTGAATACCGTGAAGCCTGCATCTAAATTATCATTATTGTCCCAATTGATTGATGCTTCATAGTTTACACTGGTTTCTGGTTTTAAGTCTGGGTTACCCACAATCATGCCATTCGACTGACCACCACCTGTTGCTTGCCCCCATCCTGCGACAGTGGCACGTAATGCTGGTGTTTTATAGCCGGTAGACACACCACCTTTGATAATCCAGTTATCATTCAGTGTCCATACACCATATACTTTCGGACTGAAATGATCACCGAATTTTTCATCTTTATCGTAGCGTAATGATGCAGTGACAGTGAATGGATCTATAATATTCCATGCATCCTCAGCGAACAGCGCCCAACTATAACGGTCTAAATTTGTTAATTTTGTTCCACCCACACTCAATTGGTTTCCAAAATCTTCAAGCTCTTCTTTTAAATAACTTCCTCCAAAACTCAAAGCATGAGAACCCAAATTGATTTGGTTTAAGGTATTAAAGGTTGTATTGATGGCTTCCATGCGACGTGAAGGATTGTCGTTTTCTTCACGCTGAATATAAGAATGGGTTTTTAAATCACCAATTTCACCACGATGAGTCAAACTATATTCGGTGCGGTAATAATCCGTATATGAATCAGTCGGAAGCTTGCCATTTCGTCCTGGCACATTGGCAATGGTTTTACCGACAGTCTGATCACGATTCTGGATAGATCGTTGATACTCTAAATCAATGGTATGTTCAGCGTTTGGTGTCAAACTCAGTGTTGCACCACCTGCACGTATACGTTGTTTATTATATCCACCGATAATTTCATCTTCATTGCGTTGCGAGAATGTTCCATTGGCTTTCAATCCCAATAAATTACGGATCAAAGGTCCAGAAACATATAGGTTTGCCTGATGAATATCCCCGGAATCCCTATTTTCTTGAAGCGTTGTATCTAATTTAACTGAACTGGTCCATGTATCTGCAACCTTTTTGGTAATAATGTTGATGACACCTCCCATCGCATCGGAACCGTATAGACCCGACATTGGACCACGAATGACCTCAATGCGTTCAATACTTTCAATACTCGGCATCCACCCTTGCTCAATACCTGAGTTATCACTATTCGGTCGAACTGAACGCGTATTTACTTTTTTACCATCAATCAGGATAACCGTATAAGCACTTCCCATCCCACGAATACTAATATCACTTGAACTTCCTCCACCTGTGACCACAACGCCCGGCACATCTTTTAATGCATCTGTGATATCTCGATATGCTTTTTTATTAATATCTTCCTGGCTTAAGACTGAGATAGATGCAGCAGCTTGTTTTACTTCTTGTTCAAAACCACTTGCGGTGACCACTATCGTTTCAAGTTTTGCCGCTTCCGTTGACTGATTTTGTGCCTTATTTGAAGTTTGTTGTGAGTTAGCTGCATATGCAGTGCCCATCATAAAGGTAACAATGGAGAGAGATAACGCAGATTGGATGATACGGTGAGTCGACATAAGGTATTCCAAAGAGGCTAAGAATGAATAGAAAATGGAGATTGAGATACAATGTGTAATATATGCACCACAGTATTATAAACAATATTAAGAATTATTCTCATTTTTATTATCCGTTTGATTATTTTTTGTTCTTTTCATCTATTTTTTAAGCTTTATTTAAGATTATCCATCAACAAAAAAAATATAAAAATAGTTAAGCAATAAAGTTTTCCCATAAAAAAAACCTCCGACAAAATCGGAGGTTTTGAAATCATTTCGAATCACATCAATCTGTAAATGGAGCTGATTATTTGAAATAAGCACCTTCGGTTTGACTGTGATCAGTTTGGTCCACCACCCGACCTAATTCAGGAATATGCTGTTTCAATGTGGTTTCAACGCCTTGTTTCAGTGTGACATCAATTGCTGAACAACCTTGGCAGCCCCCCCCAAATTTTAACACTGCTGTCAAACCATGTTCTTCATCTTCGACAACTTCAACCAAAGCACAGTTACCGCCATGACCTGCAAGCCCAGGATTAATCTCGGCCTGAAGAATGTAGGTGATTCTTTCTTCAATAGATGCATCTGGACCAACACGTGGCACTTTAGAGTTTGGTGCACGGAAGGTCAATTGACCACCAAAGCGATCTTTATTGTAATCAATCACAGCATCTTTAAGATAAGGAATAGAAGGCGTATCAATAAATGCCGGAAAATCTGCGTAATCCTGTTTGTAGTCTGTTGGAGTAACTTCATCAGGCGCACTATATGCCATACAACATTCAGCACGTGGAGTACCTGGATTTTCAACAAATACACGAACGCCAATTCCTGGAGTATTCTGCTTATCCAAAAGCTCTTTTAAATACTCCTGCGCATTTGGAGTAATCAATAAATTTGGAATTTCTTCTGCAACTGCAGTATTGGTGTTCTCAGTCGACATAACTCTATCCTCAAGCTGAAGTCGGTATTTTAACTGAAGATGAGGCTGAATAACTAAAAATCAACTAAAATTGTCGGAATTAAATTAAAAAGATGTAAAAACATAAGATATTCAAAATTCGAAATAAAAATTTATCTCTTTGCATATAAATTGCCTGAAAATTTATATAAAACCATGAATTTCATTGGATATGAATGATTCAAACCAAAGCACTTATATGAAGAATCAGGCTGTTTAACTATAGCATCCGTCACAATCCATTGATTTCAGACTAAAGATGAGCATTCTTTAACTCAATGCCTTATAGATAATCTGTTTGTTGATCACATTCGATCAACCTATAGGCTCAGATTTGACATTACAATCGGACAACCAATTGAGCTACATTTTGTCAGATTATGCCATCCGATTCCTGAATTTGGCATGGATAATGTATACATCTGTATATTAATGATGAAGTAAAACGAGATATTTTGCATGTCCAGTTCAAATGATGGTTTACAATTCACGGTTCATCCCGAAACCCAAAAAAGCAGTAGCTCACAAGCAGGCAAAGAAATTATTGCTGAGGCTTTGTCATTGGTTGACAATATCAATGCACAAAAGGTGTTGGATGAAAAAAACTGGCGCAAAAATTATCCCATTTATTTTAAAGCATTGGTAGAAAACGGCATTCAATCCGCACACAACGCCATCACTATCGCTCGACAAGGCTTGCATAAAGCACAACATAGTTTTGACTTTTTTAGAGATGGACAACGCTATGCTTTAAAAGATGTGATGTCCGTTCCCCTCTTGGACAAGATCCAAACCATCACGATTAAGGGACAGTCAAAAGCACAACCTGAATGGTTTGTTCCTTATCATGGGCAAAAACTTGCTGGTGAAGCCTTAGTCAAGCAAATCCAGACATGGCAAGAAACAGGCATTATTGAAGCCAGTCATGCAGATGCATTAAGAGAAGTCATTGCGCATCCGGAATGGTTTGATTTGTCAGACCGTACTCTGGTTTTATTTGGCGCCGCCTCTGAGGCAGGTCCTTTAACATGGTTAGCTCAATGGAAAGCCAATATTGTGGCAGTCGATTTACCCAATGAGCGTGTTTGGGGGAAAATTCTTGATATTATTCAAAATGGTAACGCCACCCTATATGCACCCAGCTTACAACAAATCAATGACAGTAACGATCTGAACGAACTCAAAACAAAGCTTGGCGCAAATTTACTGACTCAAATTCCAGAAATTACACAGTGGTTATGTGAAAATCCGCATAAGTTGGACTTGGCTTCTATTGCATATCTTGATGGTGAAAAGCATGTGCGTGTCTCAATCGCAATGGACAGTATCATGAGTCATGTCAGTGAACAAAAGACGGACTCATCATTGATGTATATGTGTACACCAACTGACGTCTATGCTGTACCCAAGGTAGTCATTGAAGGTTCAACTGAAAAGTTCAAGCAACGATCAAAATTTGAAACAATACTCAGCCAAAGTATCTCAATGCTTTCTCTAAAACAGTTTTTTAAAAATAATGATCAACATTTGATACATTCTGAAAACGGAAAAGCTTATGGCATTGCAGACTGTCTAGTGGTTGAACAAGGTCCGAACTATGCCTTGGCAAAACGTATTCAGCAGTGGCGCGCTACACTTGCACGGCATCAAGGACAACATGTCAGTATCAACATTGCCCCTTCTACCACGACTCACTCTGTCACTAAAAATCCATTACTTAAAGCCGCGTTCAATGGTGCAAGTTTATTCGATGTTGAAGCATTTAGCCCAGAAACCACCAATTCAATCATGGCGGCATTATGGGTTCATGATCTAAAAAATCCAAATTCGATAGCCAATCCGGAAACACACATGGAACACCCATTAGAGTTGATGATGGAAGGTGCGAATCATGGTGGTTTATGGCGTGTTGCCTACCTTGCCCGTACCGCGCTTCCTTTTGCAGCAATTTATGGCTTTGCTACAGATAAACTTCCAATCCAAAAGCTTTTAGGGAAAACCAAAAAGTAGCCTATCACCTTTTAAAAGTTTTCAGGCAATGCCCATTTATTTATCATAAATGGGCATTTCTTTAAAATATAAAAATCTTTCACTGTTCAAAGCGTTGATCACACGACTATGGTGTTTACAAGCTGAGCTGACGTGGTTTGAATAAATTTGATCAATTCAATGCTTAAAAAATATGTTATACAAAGTTAGACGATAGCGTCATTTTTAAACAATTGACAGTTTTCTAACGATCGTTTAAAAACAAATAAGACAACCCATGCGAGAACAATAACATGTCAAATTCACAAGGAAAAGTTAGCCGGGAAATCCGTAATCATATTTTCTTGATCGGTCTAGATCGTGTTGATAAGCGTAATGCTTTTGATAGCCATATGATTCATGATCTATCACTTGCACTCACAGAATATGAAAACAATCCTGAACTTCGCTGCGCAGTGATTTTTGCGCATGGGGATCATTTTACAGCAGGTTTAGATTTGGTTGAGTTACAACCCAAATTAGAAGACGGTGTTTTTAGTTTTACTGATGATATCGTTAATCCTTGGGGAACTGTCGGTCGTCAAAGAACCAAACCCTTGATTATTGCGGTACAAGGTTATTGCTATACCGCAGGGATTGAATTGATGTTGAACGCCGATCTTGTCATTGCCAATGAAAACACCCAGTTTACGCAGATCGAGGTGCAACGTGGTATCTTGCCATTCGGTGGTGCAACTGTACGTTTCATACAAGCTGCAGGTTGGGTAAAAGCCATGAAATATGTACTCACAGGTGATTTGTTCTATGCACAGACCGCCTATGAAATGAATTTGGTCACCGAAGTCGTTGAAGGCAACAATCAACTGATTCGTGCATTGGAACTGGCTGAACGTATTGCCAGTGCGGCACCACTCGCTGTTCAAGCAGCACTGCATTCAGCCCATCAGGCCTTTTTACACAGTCCTGAGGTTGCATTTGGCAATTTACAAAATCTGCTTAGTCCCCTACTCCGATCTGAAGATGCACAAGAAGGCGTAAGGGCGATGATTGAACGTCGTGCTCCACAGTTCAAGGGAAAATAAATCACTATTTTAAAATTTAGAAATGCAAAAACTGTAGCCAGTCTTTTGAAAAAACGACAGTAAACATAGTTTCCTGGTCAAGAAAATCAATATGATAAATATATTATTTGTTGAGATGAAGCTTTCAATGCCACGCTTCACATCTAAAGCTTAAATCGTTTTGTGTAGGCGATGCCTCACTTTTCAGAGATGAGAAGTGACAAAAATCCTTGCTTAAGTAAAGCTTTTAAAAATTCATTAAAAAAGAATAGTTTGAATCAATATTTAAGCTATTTTTACTCTAGAGATGAGATGATGCCAAATTTAAACCACCTTGCAAAAATGCAGACCTCGAATAAAAATGGTTTTCAATGCCAGTCCGTTACATTTCAAGCTTTGGATGGTTATACACTTGTTGGCACTCTATACACGCCAACCATCCATCCGATTAAAGCCAATTTATTGATTTCCAGTGCAACAGGTGTTCCACAGGCATTTTACCGTCGATTCTCTGAATATGCCTCGCAATTAGGCTATCAAGTACTTTGCTTTGATTACCGTGGTGTAGACAGGTCGGCGCCCCGACAGCTAAAAGGGTTTAAAATGTCTTATCTGGACTGGGGAAAATTGGATCTCGCAGGTGCAATTGAGTACTTTTTTAAAGCCGATACAGCTTTATTTTTAGTTGGACATTCCTACGGGGGGCAAGCGCTTGGGCTGACGCCCAATCATGACAAAGTCACCGCAATGTTTTGTTTTGGTACAGGTGCAGGATGGCATGGCTATATGCCGTTGAAAGAAAAAATTAAAGTCCAAGTAATTTGGAATATCGTGTTTCCGCCAATGGTCGCCATCGCAGGGTATTTACCTTGGAGTAAGCTGAAGATGGGAACCGATCTTCCGAAAGGTGTCTATCAACAATGGCGTAAATGGTGTAAAAATCCAACTTATTTTTTTGCTGATCCTGAACAACAGGTATTACATGACCTATATGCACAAGTCAAAACACCCATTTATGCTGTCGCAGCTTTGGACGATGATTGGGCTTTACCGAATTCTCGCTATGCTTTTATGCAGCATTACAAAAATGCACCCATGCATTTTATCAATATTTCAGCAGACGAGTTTGGACTTCAACACATAGGACATATGGGATATTTTCGTAAAGGTTCAGAACAGATTTGGGATAAAATGTTAGATACTTTCGAAAGTTTAATACCACGTTCGCCATAAATGCTGAGCCATATATATCTAAGTATCTTCAAGGTAAGTTATGCGTCCTCAAAAACTCTCTCCTGAACAAATACTCAACATCTGTGCTTTACAATTTAAGGCACATGGTTATGCAGGAACAAGTATGGACATGTTGGCTCAGGCATGCGGACTGAGTAAAGCCGCTTTTTATTATTATTACCCAAACAAAGAAGCTTTATTGATGCATGTTTTAGAACAGACACATCAATTTCTAAACCACTCTTTATTTAAGCTTGAGGATTTTAATGTCATTGATGCCTCCACCCAGTTTCAGACCATACATGAAAAAGCTGTGCTTTTTTTTAGTTATGAAATAAAAGGCTGTCTCATAGGCATACTTTCATTAGAAGCCAATGATATATCCAAAGCTGTGCTACAAAAGATTCGCACGATTTTTCAGGATTGGCAGCATGTTTTATATCAATTATTTAAGCAGAAACTCAATGAACCAGATGCTCTAAATGCAGCCAAAATAAGTGTGGCAGATTATGAAGGCGCAATTTTAATGTACCGTCTCAATCAGGATATATTCTATTTAGATCAAGTCAAAAAACGTATTCTGCAACAACTATGAAATATTTTGCCTTGTCTTTAGCCCAATATAATTTTAGTGATTCAAACGATGAAATATTTAACCCGCTTAATTTTTTATATCTTTCTTTCAACCAGTATCTGTAGCATCGCTTATGCAAAATGCAGCCAGAGCGATCAACAGTAGAGCTATCGCTGCATGGAACAGCAGCTTAAAACAGATAAGGCAGAAATGAATAAAATCTACCAACGAGTTTACCAACAGTACGATGCTCAAAATAAAGTATTGTTGGAAAAATCACAAAAAGCTTGGCTCAACTATCGAAATACACAATGCACTGAACTTACTGGAAGCTTATATTATGGTGCAATGGGCTTAGCCTCAGGTTTTGCACATTTAGACTGTGAAATCAATACAACACAATACCGACTTAAAGAATTGACCAGTTTATTGGAAGATCAATAACGATCTTTGAACTCGGCTTTATGTTCTATGCCCTGATGATCGACATGGGCATAGAATACACCGTAACGTCCGACATAATATTCAAGTGACTGGTCATGATAATTCCAAAAAATAGACCATTCACCAAAGTCAAATGAACCCACTTGACTTTGTGTATTCATTGGCATCTTACTCAATACCTCATGCTGGATATGCCCCGCTTGAGAAAAATCTTTGGTCTGCAAAGCTTGCTCAAAAAATAATTGTGCTGCGGCATCAAATAGACGTTGGTCTTCATCGGTAATTTGCGATTCTTCTACACGCTCAAGTTCGGTTATAGAGGGGGGGTGCGCTTCTTGGACGTCTAACGGAGTCGCTAAAACGGTACTGGTCTTTTGACGCTCTTCATCAATCATTTGCTTAATTAACTTGGTTTTTTCAGGCAAATCATTCTCTTCAGATGGATTTTTGATTAATCTAGATAATTCCTGTCGTTGTTGTTCAAAAGCCGCATTGATTTTATGTTTGGCAACCAAACGCCATAACACATAGAGTGTAATTAAAATGAGTAAAACAATGATTAATTTCAACATAGACTCATCTCAAACATAAAATACAGCTTCGTTCAGACTTATTTGCCAAGTTTAAAGCCAGATATTTTGATTATTTTTAGTGATAAACTTTTTAAATTGTATAACGATCAAAATCATCAGGTCAGCTTTAAACGTAACAATTTCTTTCTTTAAAATGTTTAATCGGCTGTTGTTTGAAATAACTTTAAGTTTCCGCCTGAAAACTCAAGCCCTTTGTTTGGAATCTTCTTTAAAGTAATGGGTTTTCCTACATTTTTATAAATCGGCTTATCACCATCAAGTTCTTTTAAATCAATTTTTTGAATGTATATTTGATTGTTTCGATTATAGAGTTTTACTCCCCCTTCATCTGATGCCATATAATGAACTTTTAGATGATGAATATGTTGTAAGTCTTCTACCCAGACTATTATTAAATCCCCACCACGCTCATACATACCATCAAAATAAACCGTATCTGCATCGATTTTTTCTGCTTTCAATCCAACATAACCAATTGCATCAACATGATCATCGACAAAATAGACGGATTTTTTGCCGTTAAACTGTAATCCATACGCTGAATAATATTGTTCTTTATTTTGCTTTTTAGTTTGGCATGAATAGCTCTTTAATCCGACTTTTTCTGAATGTAACTGATAAGTTTGTGTTGTAAATATTTCGCTCTCATCTTGGGTGCATTCCTTAGAGAGCTTGGTTTGCACAGTTAATTGTTCAAAAGGTTTGGCGTGGATTTGTGCCGTTGTCACTAAACCACACATCAGTAAAAAGGATGGGAATGATGGTATTTTCATGTCGACTTTCTGTATTTTTTAGAATAAAGGATGATTACTTCCGTATCTTAGCAAAGAAATGATGGATTCAGCCATTATTGTATCAATATTTAAATCATACAACATCCTATCGAAATAGGATGCTTTAAATTAACCTGAATCCTATATAGAAATCTTGATAAAACATGATATTCGGAAGCGTCATCCGCAACTCTTTGAGGCAGGACTGCTTTTTAAAATGTATTGTTTCTGAGACCAATTAAATGTGCTGCTGGTGGTTGACGAGTTTTGCGATGACAGCGATGCCGCTGCGCAAGAGGGTTGCCTGTATGGAGCTTTGCTCTCCTCCTGAAATTGGGTGAAAACTCAGTAAGAATCAGCACAGTTTTATTGTCTTTCAACATGTTAAAGATGTGGTTGCATCGAACTCAGGTTAAATTAACTATTGTAAGGTCTTTAACTGTGCTAAGCGTTGCTGTTCCTGCAATTGTTGCTCAAATTCTATTTGACCTTTTGCAACATAGTTCTGTAGCCCATTCGGGTCAATAAATGCATTTTGATCGCCTGCTTTCAGTCTGACCAATTTCTGTTTCATATTGAATCGATCGGCTTTATTTGCCAAAAAAATATCCGCATGAATCGCATTTAAAGTTTGAAATGTTTGGCGCATGTCTGGAACGATCTGAGGATAATTTTTGTTATTCAATAAATGATATCCTCCCGTAAATAAACTATCGGCATAAACAACTTTATAATTTTTAAAATGATAATGAATCTCGGTTGTCCAAGAGGTTGCACCAGGTAAATGACCTGGGGTGGCATGTGCAGTAAATACTTGACTACCCAGTTTCAACTGTTCGCCATCTTTGAAAATCAGGTCTGCTTTTACAGAAGGAAATGGCAATTGATTTCCCAAAGCAAAGTCAGTTCTGGCGCCATTTGCGAGCATTTCAGCATTGTCTGCACTCGCAATCAGTTTTGCCCCGCTCCATTGTTTTAATTTGGCAAAACCACCTGCTTGATCCAAACGCGCATGACTATTCAATAAATACTTAACATCTGTAATTTTAAAACCCAGTTTTTCAATACTATTTTTGATCTGTACTGCAGATTGATCAATTCCACTATCAATCAAAACCAAGCCTGCCCCTGTATCAAATAAAATTGAAGATAGATTGTCCGTACCAACATAATAAATGTGATGAAAAATTTCAAAGGGCTCAATCGGAGCATTCCACAGCTCAAACAGACTCATCGGTGGGGCTTCAGTCAGTGCTTGTTGCGAATTTAACGTTGCAGCTTGGGTAAATTGCATACTCATTGCCATTAACGAAACAACGATTGATTTGATCAGGCGCATATAAGCGATCCATGCGGATAAAGAGTCGCTATACTTTCTCAAATCCTGATATTATTCAAACTTTAACTGGTTAAAAAACAGCTAAATACATTATCAATTGTAAAAAACCTTTACAGCTTTATCTCAATGTTTTGCTGGTGAATTCAAGATTTTACCGGCAATCCGATTGCTGGTATCAATCGCAAATTGATCCACGTAGCGACTATAAAAATTGGCCGCGATTAAAGTCATACCAATTGCACTTAGACCGGAAACCAGCACAGATGCCGAATAATTCCAATGCCAAGTTAGAAATAAGTTAAACAGAGGAATACAGACTAAATACAACATCAACAAATGCAGTAAATAGATAGAAAAAGATAATTTTCCGAGCCAAACCAAAATAGGATGATCTAAATGCCGCGATAAGAGAGGGCTCATCAATACACTGTAAACAATCAAGATTCCCGCCATAAAATTGCAATAATCATACGTTTTTTCCCCTAAAATATGCTGTAGTCCAACATAGGCCGTACTGGTATTATGCGCCCCGGCAAAGTATAGACCGATCAGCAGCATGATGATTGCTACCGGGTTGGGTAATGTTTTTGCATATAGATAGATATATATTCCGATAATAAAGCTTGATATTCCAAAACTAAATCCCTGTCCACGCCACATAAATGCAAGACAGGGAATCAGGAGTGAAGCCAACCAGAATGCGATTTTTTTATAGTGATAGAGATAGAGTAAAAAGAATAAGACAAAAGATCCCATCAACTCGATGGTCATGGTCCATAATACCCAATTGATATCACTTTCTGAAAACAAAAACGCGCCAATCGTTCCTTCATAGAGTGCATGGGTAAAACTAAAGTTTTGTACTGTAAAAGCGTGTAGCCATGCACCTACATGACTGCCGTCGATATGAATGATTTTAAAGACAGACCAGATCAATAGACATGATGTCAGGGCAGGAATCATTAAACGTGGATAACGCTTAATCATCATATTTTTTATTTTTGAATGAAACTGTTGAGGACTCTTTAAAATCGCGTAACTCAAAACATATCCACTCAGCACAAAAAATACAAAAACAGCAGCATCGCCCGAATATAAAAATCCAAATGGCAAATGATGGACATGATATACCCACTTGAGATCAGTTGTTTCCTGAGGATCAAAATGGTGTAGATATGGAAAAAAACTCATGGCAAGATGAGAAAACACCACAGCTAAACAGGCTAAGCCTCGGATGCTTTCTGCCGAATTTATTTTTGCGGACATCTATTTTTCCCTATGAAAACAAAAGCCCCAACATGTGGGACTTTTATTGACTCAACCCTTAGTCAATGTATGTAATACGACCATCTGCATCATGGTGAACTGTTGCTACTTTTTGCTGACGTGCATGAATCAGTGCATCAGCATGCAAGTTAAAATAATCCGCATATTCTTGGGTAGACTTTGCTTCTGCTTCTTTCTTTGTCTTAGCAGGCACAAAGTTACTCCACAACCACAATGAAATCGCACAAGCAATTAAAGCAAACAACCCACTTTCTAAGGCTTTCGCAAAAGCATTAAAAAAGTAATGTACCAATTGTGGCTTTTCTAGAGACAGATAGCCAATCAAAATAACAATAGGTCTCCAAAGCAACAACCAAAATGCCCATAACATGGCGGTGATTGTTGTTGAAAAATAACGGCGATGCCACGGTAATTGTTTACGTACATCGATAATCAAAGATTCTGTTTTCATTTTCATATCTCAAAAGCACTGTATTGGCTTAAGTCATTCAACCTCTTAGTCATCTTGTCGCATTCCACGGTCTGGACTCACCCAACGTGCTCGTTTACTCTCACCACGTAAAAGAACTTTGGGAAATGCCACAATACTTGCCGTTACGGTAATCAACCAAAATACAAAAGGATACCAAATCATCCAATAATAGTTTTTTGCCAAACTTGACTCATAACGACTGTCCATCCATTTGCTGATTGCAAACTGTAATAAACAGGTCGTACCGAGCAGAATGCCTGTCCCCATCGGTAATAAGGGTGAACTCATTGCCGGGAAACCTGCGTATGGGAGAACCAAATGCAATATCCAGAAAATCACCATAATCAACATTAAATATGACCAAACCAGCGTTAGAATCAACTCAATAATCAAAGGCCATAAAAAATTCAGTTTCGGTTTGAATAATACATCTATATTCTTAATTAAAACTTGCGCACCACCCATCGCCCAACGTAAACGTTGTTTCCATAAACCATTAAAGGTTTCAGGCATCAAAATCCACACCAATGCATTGGGTTCAAATTTGACATCCCAACCTGCCCGATGCAATTTCCAGGTCACATCAATATCTTCGGTCAACATATTCGGTGACCAGTATCCGACTTCATGCACTGCACTTTTACGAAAAGCAGTAATTACCCCCGACACAGTAAACAGGCGCCCAAAAGTTCGTTGCGCACGTTTAATCATCCCGACAATCGAAGAAAACTCACCCACTTGGATTCGCCCAAGCAAGGTTGAACGGGTACGGATACGCGGATTACCTGTAACAGCGGCAACAGTTGGATTGTTCAAGAAATGACGAATCATCCATTGTGCAGCATGAGGATCAAGCAAAGCATCGCCATCGATCCCGATCAAAAACTCAGCCTCTGTCAGCAAACTTCCTGCTTGTAAAGCCATCGCTTTACCTTGGTTCTCTGCCAAATGAACAACACGCAGTTTGTCATACTTCAAAGCCAATTCATTGAGAATCTCGGCAGTATTGTCAGAGCTTCCGTCATTGATTGCAATGACTTCGAAATTGGGATAATTCAATTTCAATGCATGACTGATCGTTTCATCCGCATTATCCTGTTCGTTAAAACAAGGAACAAGCACTGCAACTAAAGGATATTCTTCTAAAGCTGCCGGTTGAGTATATGGAGGCTCTTTACGCTCTTTCCAATAGAAAATTAAAGCACCAATCATCCATAGATATGACATAAACAATGGATAATAGAAGATAAAATTTAATAAAGACTGCCACAGGTGCTGGATTGCGCTCATATCAAACCTTAAGGAACCAATCGTTGTGGTTTAGAATCAAATACTTTACGCATCTCAGCTGTATTTGGATGATCTTCAATCGGATCATCTGGATAATAGCCCACATGCATCACACCTTGTTGATACAAGGACTGAATCGTTTGGGTAATTTCCGACGTCGGAATTTTCTGATTATTGCGCCAGTTGACTGCCTGCAACTCAAAAATGGTCTTTTTGATTCCGTTTGGTTGCTTCTTCACGCGCTGCACTAAATCCTTATAGAATTTTGTTGCATCAGGAGCCTGCTCCATATAAGGCATCGCCATGATTGCAGTGAAGTCATAGTTTTTAAGTGACTGCTCTAGAGACTGTGCATACCAGTTTTCAGAATATGCAGACAGCGCAACCTGCGCATACAGGTTACGTGCTGTCAGTAAAAATGGCTGGTAATAACGAGCTTTCTGTGCCAAATCCATTGCAAAACTGTCAATTGTTTTGGTTTTAAAATCGGTCCATTTTTGCAATTTTGCATCATCATTACGAATTTCTTCCAAATCCGCAGGCAAGCCAATTTTTTGATAGGCCTGAATGGCTTGAGGACTGGCATCTTCATAATCGGATAATGTTGCATCATCATGGAATAAAATCCCATCAAAAGTCGTCGACTTTGCCAGATCCTGATATAAACCTTCGATCACTTTACGTGCTTCAGGAGAATATGGACTTAAACGATGGTATCCCATATTTAAATGATCACTGTCTTTGGCTTGTTGCGTCACCACCACATCTTTCGATGCAGGGTTGGATGCCGGTAAATCCCAAGCCAACAACGGCATCCAAGCATATAAACGACTCACATGAGTACGCGTTTGAATTTGCCAGGCAACACGGTTAAATAAATCTGCACGCATCGGAAGATAGCGATTCGGGAAATAAACCATATCAGCAGAACCATTTGCATCAGGGTCCGCAAATGCTTGCAAGAAAACAGTGGTCACATTCATTTCACGAATACGATCTAGCAAATGTCCTAGATTTTTTTCCTGCTGTGCTTCATCTGGATCATAAATATAATCCAGATCAACATGCATGACTTTTTGCGGGCGATTATTGTCCGTAAAATTCATTTGGCGGCTTTGGATTTCTTGAGCCAAAGCATCTGTGGTCATGTTGCCTTCAACCAGAATACGGTTTAAATGACCTAAAGATTTTTCAATATGATCAGGACCGTCATCCAAACTGATGGTAATTGGCATACCGACTTTTTTTGCCAATGCCACTGTTTCCATATTATAACGGCCGTATGGCCATACCATCACCCGTGGTGCTTTTAAACCATGTGATTGCAACACTTTATTGTTCTTTTTTAAATCATTGAAAATACGATCTGCATAGACTTTGTCAGATTCATAGGTTTTAGTTTTTGGATAATATTCACGAGTTACCGCAGCTGGCTCAGAATTTCCTTGAGGATTGCCTAAAATACCACGATGTAAATTATAGCTGTGACTGCCTATTTCAACATAGCCACTCTTTTGCATGGTTTTAAGCTCATCCCATGACAAAAGTTTTTTGCGCGGTAATTTTTCATCGCCAAACTGAACCATTTCATTGGCTTTAGGCTCTAGCCAAGAACCAACAACCGCCAATACAACTGGAATCTTACGTTGTTTAATTACTGGAAAGCCATATTGATAAAAAGACTGATAGCCATCATCCACAGTCAATAAGACAGGTTTGGTCGGTAATTTAAACTTACCTTCATTGGCTTTAATAATTTGATCAACATTGACAAAGTGATAACCATTTTTCTGTAACCAGTCCAAATGTAATTCAAATTGTTTGGTGGTCACAGCATAGTCAGGAATGACTGCATCATGATTGGGTGTAATTTCATGATAGCCAATAATTGTCAGCGTATTTAAATCAATTTTAGGTAATTCATGCTCAATAGGCGTTTCAGTAGCAACTTGGTCTACTTCTGCCATAGCACTATTATAAAAGGATGAAAACAATAGTGTTACGCATATCATTGCTGAAGAAGAAAAGTAACGGCTTAGCATATATTTAAATACTCGATCATCATTGTTTTTAATCTGAACCCGTCTATAGCACTTCATTTTAGAAACACTAAAATCCTTTTTTAAGACGAATTAGAACAGACGTTTTACAATGATGATTTAAAAGAATAAAACTGAAACGAATCTTAAAAAATAACTCTGAACAGAATTATTTATTTGCATCATTTAAACACTTTTAGAACAAAAGTATTGTAGAGGATTGTTAAACCCTGATCAAATTATAAACAATAAATAAATTAAATTGTGTTTTAAATCACACTATTACATAGTGTGCACCCAACTTAAACACCTTGACCATTATATTTTATAACATTGGAATATGAAGAAAAAATGGAGTGCTATTTACCAATCTCCTGAACAAGCGGTCGCCGGTATCACTTTTCAATTCAATATAAAAATAGAGGTACTGTGACCTCTATTTCCTTTTGGCCATCGAATATGGCTTTATCAAAAATATGCCATCCGTTTAGTCACGTGTTTTAACATCAAAAAGCTCAATTTCAAAAATTAGATTTGAGTTTGCTGGAATAATTTTACCCATTTTACGCTCGCCATAGGCCAAGTGTGAAGGTACGATCAACTTGCGCTTCCCGCCCACTTTCATGCCCATGATTCCTTGATCCCATCCCTTAATCACGCGGCCTGTTCCAATCACGGTTTCAAAATAGCTGCCACGATCAATCGATGAATCAAACTTGGTACCATCTTCCAACCAACCGGTATAGTGTGTGGTAATCAAAGCCCCTTTTACCGCCTCTTTACCTTCACCAACTTTTAGATCAATGATCTCTAATTCATTTGACATATATTGTTCCTATTCACGATTAGATGATTATTTGGAAGCTTTGCTTGAGTCCGCCATTACAGCAGCATAACTTTTACAGAAGCTTTGATAATCTTGCTCGACTTGTTGTGCATAATTATACGTGTATTTCAACAACTGCGTTTTCCAAAGTGTCGCATCTTGTGCAAAATTGATTAATTCGTCTGCATTTGATGAACCTTTACGCCCTGCTGAACGAAGTTGTGCATAGGCAATCAAACGTGCCATGTTATAGCAAGCATCTGTAAACTTTTTAGGCTTGTCCATACACTGTTTAAAATCAATTTTATCCTGTTCTGGCTGTAAGGCTTTGACAATATAGGCTTGACCATTGAAATCAAGCCTTGATAATTCGGCAGGTGTTTCATACTGCATGAGTGTTTGAATAAACTGAATGCGTTGTGCTTGATCTGTCCATTCTGGTTGTTCTATTTTTAAAAAGGGAGACAGACTCAAAGAAGAGGTCTGGGCTTGCTTTACATCAAATAAAATATAGTTTTTATTATCAGAATCATAGACTAAAAACACATAGCGATCTAAACCGATACTTCCTGTTCCTGCAACACGTACTGCAACATCTAAAACTTGCCAACGAATGATGGGCTGTTGGGCAGGAGGATTTAAATAGGTCGTAAACATGCTGATCAATTCTGCATAACGTTTTTTTGAATCAATCTTAAAATACTTCTTTTGGTCTATCTTTAAATAACGTTGCTGTGTCTTTTTATCTAAAACTGAGTGCGTTTCAATAAACTCGATGAAATCACGTTCGGACACCATTTGGATATATTTCTTTAGCATCCCATCTACAGTTTCTTTTTCTACAGCGTAGGCTTTTCCAAAAGCAAGCGCTTTTATATACTCATCCAACAATTGCTCTGCAATTATTTTTAAGTTCTCATCTGTGATATTGAGTGCCTTACCTGCCAAAAAGATACTGCAGATGAAACGGGAAACATCCCAAGTTGGATGGGCCAAAATGGCTTCATCAAAATCATTCAAATCAAAATAAACCACTTGATGACGACTTCGGTAACTACCAAAATTTTCGACATGTAGATCACCGCAGATCCATGTTGTTGTCAGATCAGACCAAGTCTGTTGAGCAGCTAAATCCTCATAATATAAATGACATGAGCCCCGAAAAAAGCGGAATGCACTGCTGGTCATCAATGTGTATTTCATCGCAGTAAATTGAGCATCTCGTGACTGATTAAAACTGCAAATACGTTCAAAAGGATCTCGCATCAGTCAACTCCCGTGTTTTAATAAAAATCAAACTACTCTGTTAAGCTGAATTTTGGATGAATAAATCCACAATATACAGTATTGATAGAGAGTAATTTTGTTAAAAGCTAAGCTCTTTAATATCGGGATCCAACAATAAATAATGGGTTAATTTCTTATGGTTTTGGGCAGATCCGATTAAAACCCAACGCCCAATGATCTGCTTTTCTGTTTTATTCTGCATCCCACGTAAAATCTTCATATTATATTTTTGAAATAGCGTTTCATATTTATCTAAGGTTTCTTGCTGATAATCACACAAAATTCGATAATTACGGGATTGGTGAATGGCTTCAATTTTATCCTGAAAATATACCAGAAATACCAAAACAATCAGCACCAAGATTGTTCCGATACATGCTAAATATTCATAGCCAGCACCAGCCGCCATACCTAAAGCAGCGACCATCCATATGGTGGTCGCTGTGGTAATTCCAGAAATCCGATTGTCATCTTTAAAAATAACCCCTGCACCTAAGAAACCTAATCCTGTCAAAATATTGGCAGCTAAGCGATCTGGATTCTCTACACCAATTTTAATCGAAAGAATGGTGAATAAACACGATGCAAGACTGACCATGATCATGGTTCTTAAACCAGCTGACTTACTGCGATACTCACGTTCCGCACCAATGATTGCGCCAATCGCCAAAGCCATAAGTAAATGATAAATGTCGTTGTTCATGCGTCAGTCAACTTGCTGAGGTTTGATCAATCTAGATATACGAAATTTAGGCAAAAAAAAGCAAGCGATTCGCCTGCTTTTTCTCATTAAATTTATTTTATGCCAGAGATCATTGAAGTTGCGTCCATTCGATCACAGCTTGAGCATCATCACCAATTAGTGTCCACTCACCATCCATTACGTTTAACTGTAATTGCATGGTCCGTTGGCATAAGGCTTGAACCGCTGTTGTACTTGCTTCAGACAATTGCCAAACTTGAACGTTGGACAAGGTTTTTAGCTTGGAACTTCTCTTATACCACTCTGCAACAGCTGAACCATACGCCACTACGGCTACCTCTTTACATCGTGCAGCTGCCTTTTTGACTTTATCTTCATCAGGTAACCCCACTTCAATCCATTTGACCAATTGCCCCGTCAGGTCTTTTTCCCATAGTGCAGGCTCATCTGTCTCAAACAAATCTTTGGTAAACTCTAGTTGCTCATCTGCAAAACGGGCAAAAGCCAGTACACGAACCATCAAACGTTCAATTGTTTCAGATGGATGTAAAGCCATCGTCAACTGATAATCGCCATATTGATGTACATCCATATTGGCAATATTAAGATCAGCCTTATAAATTGTTGCTTTTAATGCCATGAAAGTTCCAAAAAGTTCTTCAATATGGCGCACAGTCTATAAGATTTCTGAACGGATTACTGCGTTTTTTCTAATGGGTCAATCCGACAGTTTAATAAAGCCATTTCAAGCGTTTCCCAATCGCGGTCATGCAGGGTAATAAGCTCAATACGATTGTCCAGACTTTGTTCCCCTGATTTATAATTCAAATGGTCAGGATTGAAATTAAAAACCATCCAACCTTGATCGGTATTGAAAATAGCTTTAATTCTTAACCAATCTGTTTGTTCACACAAGACATCTAAAAGTTCATAAAAATCGAATTGCCACCGTTTTGAAAATTTCCAACCGACCACAGTATAACCATTCGAAGTTTCAACATAGTGATAAGGCAACTGTTTTACAGCAGGAAGCTGTTCTGTGGAATTTAATTTTTTTTGGACTTGGATTAAGGGTACAACTTTTCGCTGAGTTGCTTGATGTGGTATATCCAATTGTTGAATATTCAAATGCCCCTGTTTCGCCAATAGCCATGTTTGGATAGAAGCAAAATAGTCACTTTTAAATTGGGTCAATACCAAATCATCCATTTCCGACATGGTATCGGCATGTGATACCACAACCAATTGGGCAGCTTTTAATTGATCTTGATAGAGTTCTTGATTCACCCATGCAGCATCGTGTAAACGGCTACCATCGATCACCGTTACTAATGCACGCATGTCTATTTGCGCCTGCCACTGCGGCTCCATCAATTGTTCCAGAAGTTGCGCGGGATGTCCTAAACCTGTAGGCTCAATAAATAGCCGGTCTGGACGCTTATCAAAAATTAAGCGAGATAATGCAATTTGCATGGGAAGTTGACCAGCACAACATAAGCAACCGCCCAATAACTCTTTCACTTCATAGCCGGAGTCTTGGGGTAAAAGCTGTTGATCAATACCAATATGTCCAAACTCATTCATTAAAACTGCCCAAATTTCCCCTTCAGGCTTTTGTTGCAGTAAATGCTGTAATAGGGTTGTTTTTCCTGCCCCTAAAAATCCAGAAATAATGTGAGTTTTAACCGCTTTCTCAGTAAAAATCTTCAAAATATCACCCGACCTAATAAAATAAACATATGAACAGTTATACTCGACTCTTCCCATTATCACGTAAAATTTGCCAAGAGTTTCAAATTTAAAATCTATTATTTAAATTAATTTTACAAAAACAATCTAAAAGTCCAATAAATCATTCATTCAGATCACATAATCAATGTTAATTACGGTAAACAATCGGTATGTTTTTTGATCACTTTTTCATATTTACATACATTTTAGCATTGCAAAAAAAGTAGAATAATCACAAAAAAACAACACAATACAATGATTTGTTTTAAATATGTAATCGACCTTGTTATGCTTTGTTGCTGAGGTTGCCCAATTTTTCATCTGCACTTAGCATGACTTTACTCCCTGTGAACTGCAACGCATTTAACAACTGACTGCTTTCACAGGTCGCTTTACGATCAATTCTATGAATTAAGGATGCCAAAATGAAACTCGTTAAAACACTTTTAGCAACTACACTTGCCTTGACTGCTTTCTCAACTTTTGCCGCTACAGATACAGCTGCTACTGAAGCAGAGAAAGTTGTCGTATCAACTCAAGAGCAACCAGCTGCTACTGAAGATGCTCAAGCTGCTGGACAACCAACGGCTCAACCAGCAACTGAAAGTGCTGCTGAAGCGCCTGCAACTTCAGCACCTCAAGCTGGTCAATAAGATTTAACTCCTCCCGAGTGAACAATTGAATTGCCATTCATGGCAATTTAAAATAAAAAGACTGGATCATGCTGCGATTCAGTCTTTTTTATTTACTTTTTAAGTTCATCTGCCAGTCATTGATGAATATCTTCAGTCTTGTTTAAATCTATTTGCTGAGATCGATTCAAAAAAAAGATTTTCGTCGTCCCAAATCGTGCCAAGCGTATTTAGAATAATTTTAAATCTCAGAATATTGAGCTGAATAATAGTAAAAAACAATCATTGAGTTCTATTTTCATATACCTCAATTTATCAGATCAACTTAAAAAACAATGTATTACAATATGCTTTAAGCAAGCAGTCCATTACAGGATCTCAACCAACCCACTATGGCATAGCTTGGAAGAAGCCATGATTTCAGTCATTAATGACTTATTATTGTGACTGGAATGGAATAATTGCTGTGAGTTCAAAGATTGATTACACCACACAAGTGGCTATTTTGGGTGCGGGACCAGTGGGTTTGACCATTGCCAATTATCTCAGTAAGCAAGGTGTGCAAGTCACTGTGATTGAACAGTTAGAGCATTTAATTGATTATCCCCGTGCAATCGGTATCGATGATGAATCTTTACGTACGATCCAATCGTTGGGCTTAGTGGACAAAGTTCTACCGCATACCACACCTAATCATGCCATGCGTTTTTTAACGCCCAAAGGACGATGCTTTGCTGATATTCAGCCATTAACACGTGAATTTGGCTTTTCACGACGTAATGCATTTATTCAACCCCAAGTAGATCAGGTACTCTTACAAGGTTTAAATCAATATCCAAAAACACAAGTCCTGTTCGCACGTGAGTTGAGCACATTTAGCCAAGATGATCAGGGTGTCACCCTAACCTTGCAAAATAAAGATCAAAAACAAGAAACAGTTTATGCCCAATATTTAATTGCCTGCGATGGAGGAAATTCAATTGTACGGCGCAGCCTAAATATCGGCTTTGCTGGCAAAACAGCACCCAATCAGTGGATTGTGATTGACATTGAAAATGATCCTCTTGCCAAACCACATATTTATTTGTGTTGCGATCCCGTACGCCCTTATGTATCGGCAGCCCTACCTCATGGAATTCGTCGATTTGAGTTTATGGTGATGCCTGGAGAAACACAGGAAGAGTTAAGTAAACCCGAAAATATTACAAAATTACTTTCTAAGGTTTTGCCCAACACAGACGGCATCGAAGTCATTCGTCAACGAGTCTATACCCACAATGCACGTATTGCAGATAAATTTCGAGTAGATCGTATCTTACTTGCAGGTGATGCAGCCCATATTATGCCCGTTTGGCAAGGTCAAGGTTATAATAGTGGTATGCGCGACGCATTTAACTTGGCATGGAAAATGGCACTCGTTGTTCAAAACAAGGCAAGCCCAGAATTACTGGATTCATACCAGATCGAACGTAAAGATCATGCCAAAGCAATGATTGATTTATCGGTGATGGCTGGCCATGTTCTCGCGCCACCCAAAAAATGGCAAGGCTTCGTGCGTGATGGTATCGCATACATGCTGAACTATATTAAGCCAGTCCAACAATATTTGTTAGAAATGCGTTTTAAGCCAATGCCTAAATATCATGCAGGTGCTTTGGTCAAAGACCATCATAAAAACTCTCCTGTAGGTAAAATGTTTATTCAACCCATGGTACAACTTGAGAACGGACAAACATGTCTACTGGACGAAGTCATTGGAAATGACTTTGCCATAATTGCATGGGGTGTTGACCCGCAATGGGGACTAGATGAAACCAATATCAAAAAATGGCATGCTTTAGGGGTAAAATTTATTCAGGTACTTCCCGTTGTTCAGCTCAATAATGAAAAACGTAAATTGTATGAAAATGTGATTACGATTGGAGACCCGGCTACAGAAATTCGATCGTGGTTTAGTCAAACTGATCAAGCAATTGCAATCTTGCGTCCAGATCGATTTGTTGCTGCGTTGGCTATTCCGCAAACCGTGAATTCAATAAGCCAGCAATTATTTACCCAACTCCATGCAAAATAAATAATCTCAGCACACCACGCTCAAGCGTGGTGTGCTGTATAAGTACCCAACTTTATTGACTGCTGAACATTGTTATTGGAGATTCAGCAGATTGAAACAACCCAAATAAGCTTCGCAGTTTCCATTAAATCATCTGAATCCAGGCGATATCTTTAACTGTTTCACGCTTTTGAACCATCTGAATAAACGGTTTGAATTCATCTAAATAGGGTACAATTTTAAAGGATATCGCATAGATCAACCAATATGCCAAAAAAAGATCTGCAGCAAAAATCCTATCTCCGAGTAAATAAGGATTGGCTTGACCCAGACCAGATTGAATAAACCGATAGACACTTTGTTCTGTTCCAAAAGCTAGACTTCTCCGTTTTTCCTGGATTTGTTCTGCTGAAACACCCAAGCTTTTTATGTCCATAAATTCAGTTAAAGGTCCATGACAAAAAAATAGCCACTTCAAATATTCCCCGCGTTTTGGGTCATTTAAAGTCGGAGCAAAGCCCTTCTCAATATATTTATCTGCCAAATAAGCAAATATAGCGGGCGTTTCTGAAATTACTGAACCTTGATCCACTAAAAATGGTAGCTTTGCCATTGGGTTTAAAGCCAAATATTCTGGTTGATTTAAATTTGCATAATCAACTTGAATAATATCAACTTGATCTTCTATTTCTAACTCTTTTAATAAGGGTAAAACAGTATTTCCACGAGAATGTGCATTGGTATAAAGTTGCATTATGTTCAATCCCATTTTTTTATGTTTTAAATATAGCCAAATTGAATTTGCTAAGCAAAGCAATCTAGAGCATTTCAGTTTATTTTTGATATAGGAAAGTTCTCGATATTCCTGATCAGAACATCTCTGTATAAAACTGTTCTTTTAAAATTTTTAAAATCATACTGATGACCTCATTTTTCTGTTGCTTACGATAACTCGCATACAATCCAATCACTGGCAAAGGTTCAAGTGTATTTTTGACAACAATCTTATCTCCCAGTAATGGAATAACATAAGCAGGTACTAAACTCCAGCCTACCCCCATTCCCACTAAATTTACATTAAGTAAAATATTGGTCGACTTCTGGACCACATTGACCGCTAGTTTAGACTGCCTAAAAAATGCCTGAATAATTTTGTATAGTTGTGGAGATGCTGCTTCATCGCTAATCACGAAATCTTGCTGATCAAATGCTTTGATACTGATGTGTCGTTGATCTGCCAAAGGCGAACTTTTAGGAATAATCAATGCTAAAGGTTCTTGAAAAATTTGAACATGCTCAAATTCCTCACAATCTTCGGTATAACGCGTAAAAGCAATATCAATCTCACCTTTTTTTAGTGCGATAAACTGCTCATGATCTGTCAGACTTTGAAAATCGATTTTGAGTTTGGGAAAGTGAGCTCGAATATTGGGCATGATATATGGAAAAACCTTCATTTCAGCAACAGGTACAAAACCAATTTTTAATTGATCTTTGTGCATATTCGCAATTTGACGCGCCTCATAAATTGCCCTTTCTGCATGTTCCAAACTTAACAATGCTTGTTTTAAAAAAGCACGACCTTCTTCTGTCAGTTCAACCTTACGATTTGATCGAATCAACAACTGCACGCCCACTTCGTGTTCAAGATCTTTAATTTGCTGACTTAACGAGGGTTGTACCGTAAACATTCTTTGCGCAGCTTTGGTAAAGTTTAATTCTTCAGCCACTGCAACAAAATACCTTAAATGACGTAATTCCATACTATTTCCTTCTAGCGTGAGGCAAGTTGTGGTGCAACTTTGATGGTATAAAACAGCATCGCGATCAACATCACGAAGGCACAAAATAAATAAGTCAATGAATAGCCACAATAAGCAATCAATACCCCCATCACAATTGAACCTGCCGCCATCCCCACATCAAATAAAGTAAAAAAGGTCGCAACTGAATGTCCCATCCGCTCCTCGGAAACAGACTGGATTGCAACAGTTTGAAAACATGGAAATAGCGACCCATAACCGACTCCGATAAAAACCGCAGCCAACCACAAAGTCCATTGATTGGAGAGTAAACTCACAGTTACAAGCCCGATAATGAAGAAAATAAAGCAAGGATAAACAACAAAATTTGCGCCTTTGCGATCAAAAAATTTGCCAACCCAAGGGCGAACGAGCAACATCGATATGGCAAAGATAATAAAGAATAAACCGACGGCACTCAGTAAATGCTTAGACTCGGCATAGGTACTGATAAAACTCATGACACTGGAGTATGCAAAAGCGGTAAGTAAAGCCACCAATCCGATTGGAATCACTTTAAATTCCACAATATCGTGAATGGAAAGAGTTGATTTCTTATTGGGTGTTATATTTTTTTCCAGTCTATCCTCATCTACAGGCAAGATTAAGCAAAAAATCAAGCCAATCACCATCATCAATGTTAAAACTTTAAATAAGGTCATAAAGTCAAAGTATTGCAAAATGGTCAGTGCAATAAAGGGTCCAAAAACAACTCCCAGATTGGTCGACATTACAAAGTATCCCATCCCTTCGCCCTTACGGCGATGAGGAATAAATGCATGTACGATCGGAACAGTCACGGTGGTTAAAATACTAAACCAAACCCCATGAATGAAACGTACCACTAACAGAATCCACAATTGATCTGCCATTAAATAAGTAAAAGCGATCAACACAAAGAGCAATGCAGCCCCCCGGAACAGCCGCTTTTTACCAATCTTTTGCATGAGCAAACCAGAGAAAGGGCGAACTGCAATTGAAGACATCAGAAATAAGGTTAAAGCCAACCCGGCTTCTCTTACCGAGCCACCCAACGATTTCATGATATAAATAGGCAGTACAGTTAAAAGTGCAAAATAATAGGTAAATAAAAATAGATTATTGACCATACAAAGAATAAAAAATCTATTCCACGGAACATCTATTCCATGATTTGAATCATCAGCACTAGACATATGATTCTCCCCTTCCAGCATAGCGAACAGGAGCTAAAACCCGTGTAATGAGCCCATCAATATAGCTCGAAGTTGAAATAGGATTAAATGAGATGCTCTGATAGTGAATTGAAGCGTGTAAGGTATCAAGCAACAATTCAATAGCATCCTTAACGCTACTTTCCTTGGCTTGGATCACGAGCTGGATTAATTTCCATCTTTGTTCACGGCAGGGCAAAAGATGTCGCTTAATAAAATCACCCGCAGCCTCACGACATTCAGCCTGTACCAGCAATAAAGCACGACTGATATGATGCGCTAAGGCTTTAGACATTTCGATCAATTGTTGTCTTGAATTATCTTCAAGATTTTGCTCAAAATCCATGTCAAGCACGTCATCTGCATGTACCTTAAAAGCATCCAATAGCAAATCAGATGTATGCGCCCGCCATCTATAAATGGTTGATTTTGCGCTCCCTGTACGCATGACAACCGCATCCATTGTGAGTTGGGAATCATCCTGATATACCAATATACCTATGTCTCTGTCTAAGATAGATTGTTTAGGACAGGCTTCCGTTGCAATATCCATCATCCCTGCTTTCTCAACAAAACGATATGTCGCGTTTTATTGTAGAGCGCAGTTGATTTTTCCCTAAATCGTTATTTTCTTGTGTATGAGACTTTAAAACGATCAATCTTTTGTTGCGTAATAGCCCTTTACCAAGTTCTTTTTCTGTAAAGTGCTACACTTTGTTATTCTGACTGAGCTCACTTCATAATTCGGCTATAATGTTTTAGCCTCAAATGACACGCTTCAATTTGGGAAATTTATAAATAAAATCTGTGATATAAAGATTAATGAGGAAAATACAATGTTAAAAAAATTGATGGGTCTTGGTTTATTGACCATCCTACTGACTGCATGTGGAAAACCTTTACCTGTGGATAAACAGGATTATTCAGGTACATGGCAAAGCGAGGACGGTCGTGTAAATTTGAGAATTACTCCTGAAGGACGCGTTGAGTATAGCAACAAACAACCTAATTCAAGCTCATCAGTATCCGCCCCGATTTCTAAATTTGAAGGCACTAACTTTAGTGCTGGTGTTGGTCCATTTTCCACTGAATTTAAAGTTGCTCAAGCACCAAAACAGACTGAACAAGGAACATGGACAATGACTGTAGATGGTCATGTCCTCAATAAAGTGAATTAATCTATGCTTGAATATCAGGGTGATCTGCTCACATTCTCGTTTTAAAACATTTTAAACCTTGAAAAAAACCCTCTTTCAACAAGAGGATTTTTTTAACTATAAAACAATTAATTATGCGAAGACTTTTTATAAATACTGCATGAAGGATGGTGATTCTCTTGTAAACGTGCCACCTTACGATGCTCAGCAGCTTCAAAACGGCAACGTTTCCAATCATTGTCCAAATTCAATGCAGGAATCTGTTTTGGCTTTCCATTTTCATCAACAGCAACCATGGTGAAATAACAGCTGTTGGTATGGCGGACAGTTCGCTTTTGAATATTTTGTGCTTCAACACGAATACCGATTTCCATTGAGGTACGACCTACATGGTTGACACTGGCAAGAAATGTCACCATTTCTCCGACATGAATCGGTTCTTTAAAATTCACTTTATCGACAGAAAGCGTAACAACGTAGCTACCAGAATAACGACTCGCGCAGGCATAGGCAACCTGGTCAAGAAGCTTGAGGATGGTTCCACCGTGTACATTACCTGAAAAGTTTGCCATATCTGGGGTCATTAAAACAGACATGGTTAATTCTGATTGGTCATCTGTAGCTGGGATCAATTGATCTAATGGAGACATCGTATACTAGACTCTATTTTAGGCAGGACATTTATATGGCTATTATTATATATCTTTTCTAATAAAAAACATGCTTAATTCGGCAATTGACCATTCTCTCAATTTATGATTACAAATATAATCATTTATTTGGAATATAGCTTATTGTTTTATCCACCATTTTCAATCTTTTTGAGCATCTCCGCTGCAATATTGCCATATTTAAAAATTTGCCGATCTGACACATAATGCTGAATTTCATATGAACGATCTGGGTTGATTTCAACAATTTCAAAAATTGTATTCGGCTGTGTTGCGATTTTTACTTTTTCGCCAATCTCAAATTTATTCATCATCTCACCCGATACTCAGATTTGAGTATAATTAATTAAAATTATCATTAAACGATAAAAGTATAGTATTTAAAAACCTACAGGTAAACGCTGTTGTAAGTAGCAGATGGATCCAGAAACAAAATAAGCTGCTTTAAAAATACTTTTAATTCTGTACTTGATATTGCTGCTGGATATTTTCAGAACCATGCTTACTTGCAATCACCACTTCCAGATCATGAATGCGCTGGTTTGCGGCATCAATACCTGCTTGCATCGTATCTTGACGACCTTTTACATCAAAGATATGTGCTTTTTCCCGTAAATCGGGTTGAATCACAATATCTGCATTTTTTAATTCTTCTGCAGCCAGTTTATTTTGCATGATATTGATGTTTTGATTAAACAAGCCCCAAACATTGCTTGTTTCTGTATTTACAGGCTGCGCCAGAATATCGACAGCAATGACCACATCCGCACCTAATTCCTTGGCAATATTGACAGGTACAGGGCTGACTAAACCACCATCTACGTATTCTTTGCCTTTGATCATGGTCGGAATAAACATACTGGGAATCGAGACAGAAGCTCGTACTGCTTGCCCTGTATTACCATAATTAAAAATAGTTTTTTCTCCATGTTGTAATTCAGTTGCCACAACATACATTGGAATTTTCATCTTTTCTAAAGGTATTTGATTGATTTGCTTGTTGACATAGTCCTCAACTTTTTGCCCATCAAAAAAACCTTTCATACCAATCTTGAAGTCACGCACATCCCCTACTTTCATATCCAAGGCGATTTGACGTAATTGTTCAGCTGATTTACCACTGGCGTAAATTGAACCAACAATACTGCCCGCACTGGTCCCCACAATAAAGTCAGGTTTAATACCATGTTGTTCCAATACTTCAATCACACCGATATGGGCATAACCACGAGCGCCGCCACTCCCTAAAACAAGTGCAATCACTGGTTTTTTCTTTGGGGACTGTTGATACTGATAAAAGCTTTTATCCAATCTAGACGATGCTTCAGAAACCGGATGAACGGATGCGCCCTTGGTCTGTAAATTTTTTATGGGTGAATGACTACATGCAGCTAAAAAAAGACTACAAAGCAAAGAAATTAAAGCTTTATTTAACAATGACATATATTCTCAGATCAGGGCATAATCCAAAGGTGCATGTATCTAAGCATATTTTTTATGATTTTGCTGTTGTATTTATTTAAACTGTCATCATTCCTGGCTATATGATCAAAATTTTTAAGTTCAAAATACATGTTGAAATCAGCACATTTCTATTCTTCCATGCAGTGAGTTCAACATTTTTGATTTTTCAGCATTGCCCTACTGGACAAAATCAGTCAGCACGCCTTCGACTCAAAACTCAATCAGCTGAATCAATGTGATTGTAGTTGGCTTTGTTCTTCCCGATCATTATGCCAATCCCAGAGAAAAACCTGGATAAGCGATCAAAGATGTTCATCACAGTGTTGAGGGTATCTCGTTCAAAATAAATATTTCAGTGCTTGTCTGTGCTGCTGTCATTTTTTACTGTGTGATGTGGGAAATACACTGGCATAAAAAAGCCAGTGATTCACTGGCTCAATACAGCACAACAATACAATCAGATTAGGCAATAAATTTAAGAATCAATTGAATCACTGTCGCATTAATTAAATCGACAAAAAAAGCACCGCATAACGGGACAATCAAAAATGCTTTATGAGAAGGACCATACATATTGGTAATTGCTTGCATATTGGCAACTGCTGTTGGCGTTGCACCCATACCAAAACCACAATGACCTGCTGCTAACACTGCTGCATCGTAGTTTTTCCCCATGACTCTGAATGTCACAAATGCAGCATACAGGGCCATTGTTAGTGTCTGGGCAGAAAGAATCACCACTAAAGGACCCGCTAGATCTGCCAATTGCCAAAGTTTTAACGATAGCAGAGCCATTGCCAAATAAAGTGATAATGCTGCGTTGCCAAATACATCAATCGCACGGTCGAACATTTTAATGCGAAGAACACCTTCCAGTACATTACGAAGGATAACTCCTCCTGCAAGTGCCCATACGAATGTCGGTAACTCAAACCATTGTCCTTTACTGTACCCTGTCATAAATTCTGCAAAAGCCAAACACGCAGCAAAAAGACCAAGCGTGGTAATTGCATTGTCAGCAGTGATTAAGCGGACTTGATGCGGGTACTCAAATGGAACATATTCACCCAGTTCAGTTACTGCCTGCTGATTGGTTTCATCCACTTCTTTTTGTGTCTTAGGACTGGATAACTGGTAACGGTTGATCAACAATTTTGCCAATGGACCGCCGATAATTCCCCCAATAATCAAACCAAAAGTCGCACTTGCCATACCCAATGCCAATGCACCTTGTATGCCATGCTGGGTTTCAAGGATTTCACCCCAAGCACCCGCAGTACCATGACCACCTGTAAGCGTGATTGATCCTGCAATCAAACCAACAAGCGGGTCTAAGCCCAGTGCAGTGGCCAAGCCCATTCCGACAAAGTCTTGTACCACGATAAATGAAGCAACGCAGACCAGAAAAATGACTAAGCCCAAACCACCTTCTTTTAATTTAGCAAAATTGGCACTTAAACCAATTGAAGCAAAAAATACCAACATAAAACTGGTTTGTAGTTCACTACTGGTGGTAATGCTATACCCCCAGAAATTGTGTACCAACAACGACAGTATTGCAGCAACCAGACCACCTGCGACAGGCTCAGGAATATTGTACTTACGCAAAAACTCAATTTTATTAACAAGGAAGCGCCCCAATAACAATACAATGACTGCAGCAATCAAGGTATAAAAGGCATTGAAAGAAAATTCCATAATAATTATCCATGCTTTGGCTATATTTTTTGCTGTAAAGTGATGCAAATTTATGCTACTAAACTTTGTAATCAGATACGCTTAGCAGTTACTGAATCACTTGGTAGACACAACAAAAAATAAATAAAAGGCAGATTTTCAATCTTGAAAATCCAAAGTTTTCTCGAAAAAATAAGCTTAGAGATAAACTGAATTACAATGTTGTAGAAATTTTGGAAAGAAAATGGTCATGATGTTACTCCTATTATTGATAAAAGATCATTTCATCAAACAATGAGAAATACAGTCCTGATAAGTCATTTGCTTCACAGAACAGGCCAAAACATGTGATTCATCTATCTGACAGCATCAACATGCAAAAAAAAGAGCGTCAATTATGCATTTTTTTTGATAAATGTCTAACTAAACATTTAAAAAATTTTGTTATAAAAATCTATCTTCGGCAAACTTTAGGGATGCAATAAAAATAGAAAAGCCGAGGAAAAATTCTCGGCTTTTCTGTCATGAATGTCTAAATTAGAAATTATATTTAGCCATTAAACCTACACGGTTATCTTTATATGATTGACCCGCAAAAGTTTCACGTTTACCGTTGATATACTCAATACCCAAATCAATTGGTTTCGCAGGTGAGTAAATCACGTTTAACCATGCTTGTTGAACTTTTTCATTTGCAGATTTGTTCGCTTTTGCGAAGTCTGTGCCATTGTCAGCAAACAATGCACCATATGCTAAAGTTGAACGCAGGTTCGGTAAAATTTTATAAGTACCGCCCACTTGGAGTGCTGTGAATTCATTCTGTTCAATATCACCATTTACGACAGAGTAAGCATTGTTACTGCCATATAGGTAGTTGCTGTTACCCACAACATAAGAAGCATCAGCAAAAAGTTTTAAAGGATCAGCAACTTTAAAGTCTGTACCAACTGCAACACCCCAACCTGTCTTGTCTTTGCCAATATTATTGTCTTTGTAGTTTTCTACTAAAACACGTGCAGATGCATTGCCGTTACCATCAGCATATGATTGTACAATTTTACCAGTTAACACAGGAAGGCTGTATTTAATCGCAGTACCTGTTATGCCCGTACTATTGCCTTCCTCAGCAGCAACCAATAATTTGGTAGCGGGTGCTAAGTTATATGCATAACGGACTTGAGGAATACGTGTAGTACCACCACCTGCGTTCGTTGCAAAGTCAATCATTTCTGGCGCATGGCTAGATAAGAAGTTAGATGTTGTTTGACCGAATAACCAGTTGTTATAGGTTAAGTAAGCATGACGGATACGAAGGTTTTCATTTACGCCATTACCCGCAAAGTCAACTTCAACCTTACCGCCAACTTTAGCATCACCTACTGGTGTATTAAAATCTAAGCCGATACGTGTTGTTTTTGCTGTAGCACGAAGTTTGTCCTTCGCTTCACCATTGGTTGAACTAATTTTGTTGAAATCGTCGTCACCGCCTTCAATGATATAGTTCGCATCACCGCGTACAAAACCATAAATGTTAATGTCAGCGCCAGATTTTGATTTTAAACCTGAAGAACCCGATGCAGGTGCCGATTCAACTTTAGACTCGACTAAACGAACTTGCTGCTGCTGTTGTTGAAGCAATGCTTTTAATTCTTGAACTTCATTGCGTAATTGTTGAATCTCTTGGCTGTCAGAAGCAGCTTGAGCTGTATTTACCATCAAAGCAGTGACTGTTAATGCTAAGCTTTTGATAATAAATGACTTGCGATTTGTGAATAGACTCATGAAATACTCCTAGCCTTATTTATGATGTGCATCCGTACAATTTGACCTTTTAACCCCAGAACTTTGCTAAAAAATCAATTTTTCTTGTTTTCTTCAGTAGTCTCTCAAACACCACATTAAAAAAACATTGCACATATATGCTTGCTATTAAATTATGAAAGCGTTGAAACTAAGTTAAAACCCAAAAGTAACAATTTGTGTATAATTCTTACACTGTTGTAATCTAGCCTAACTCAACCCCTTATTTAAAATCAGTTTTACCGAATAAGACTTTGATTTCAATTCTTTTTTCAGATTAACATTTCTATAATTATTATATAATCGGGGGCTTAGCGAAATCTTGACCAACACCCGTCGCTCAATATACGACTATCGTATATAGTCTAATTGATGGAAAACCAAGCTTTTTAGAGAAATTGAAAGGACAATGAACCGCTTTTAAATTATATTTTTCTTATTTTATGTCTTTAATCATCTTACTGTCCCTCTAAGATGACAGACTTTTTATCTAAATTTTAGAAGATCCTAAATGGCATTCACCAATATCTTACGATGCAGGAATTACTCAAAATTAAAATTGTTGAATTAGATTCATCATATTTATCTTAATTTAAATCATACTTTTCCACCCCAGTCTTATTTTAAAATTAAACAAAAGTTCAGTAAACCGATTTTCTGCTTGAGCTGATCCTGTATTCAGCAGTTCAGGATTATAGATACATTTTGAGCATATTCAGAAAATAATCATAAAAATAACTATATAACAATCACTTAAAAAACAAAGTTAACACAAATCATCTCAACCCATCCCATTGTAATCTTTTGTAAATGGTACTTGTTAAGTAAATAGGCTTTATGACACTATATATGTATTGGCAATAAGCCACCTTATAAGAGTCTATGTTATGTCTATTCAAATCCAAGATTCAAAACAAAACCTGATACCTGTACAGACGATCCAATTTGCAGGTGGTGAAAGACATATTCAAATTTCAGCTGATATCTTGAACTCATTGAAAGGGAAAATTCAAATTCAAGCAAAAATTGCCAATAGCCAAGATCTCATGGATTACTTATTGCTTGAAAATGTATTGCTCAATCAAGGTTTAGAAATTGATTTAGAAATCCCTTATTTTCCCTATGCACGTCAAGACCGTATTTGCGCCACTGGACAAGCTTTTTCATTAGAAGTTATGACCAGGCTGTTAAATATCAACCATGAAAAGTTTCCGCAGCAACGTAAATCCATCAAGATCTGGGATGCTCATAGTGTTGTGACAGAAAAACTTTTACAGGAAAACACACACTTTTTTGAGATTGAAAATGTCCAACCCAGTGAAATCATTTTAAAAAATGCATCATTGCAAGCTTATTTAACTACACAAGAAAGCATTTTGGTTTGCCCAGATGCAGGTGCAAAACTGCGAACAAAAGCGATCGCCCATGCTGTGAATCGGTTACGTGATGATGAAATTGGCATGGTTTACTGTGAAAAAAGACGTGATCCGGTCACTGGCAAAATCCAGAATGCTCAAGTCAACGCACAAGATTTAACAGGTAAAACAGCGGTCATTACGGACGATATCTGTGACGGTGGTGCAACGTTTATTGGTATTGCACAAGAGTTAAAAAAATTAAATTGTCAGCAGGTGATCTTATATGTCACACACGGCATTTTTAGTAAAGGTTTAGAGGTTTTTGATGGTTTGATCGATCAGATTTTTACTACAGACAGCTTCCCTCAAACCGAAAACCCAAAACTCAACATCATCGAATTCAGTTGTTTCAGTGCATTTTGATTGTCTAATTTTAATCATCCAGGAGAACAATAATGAGCTTAAAAATTAATCCACTCAATGCCATCGATTTTTATAAAGCAGACCACAGACGTCAATACCCTGCTGGTACTGAGTATGTATATGCTAATTTTACTCCGCGTTCTTCACGTTTAGCTCAAATGCTACCGGACTTTGACGATAAGATCGTGTTTTTTGGTTTGCAGGGTTTTATCAAACATTTTTTAATCGAGACATGGAACGAAGGCTTTTTCCAACAAGATAAAAACAAAGTGATCACTGCCTATAAACGTCGAATGGACAATGCATTAGGTGAAGGTTCTATCCCAGTCGATCATATTGAAGCCTTATATGACTTAGGCTATTTACCGATCCGGATCAAGGCTCTAGCCGAAGGGAGTCGAGTGAACATGAGAGTTCCTGTACTGACGATTGTAAATACCTTACCTGAATTCTTTTGGTTAACCAATTACTTGGAAACTGTATTAAGTGCAGAATTATGGAAGAGTTGTACGACTGCAACAATCGCTTTTGAATATAAACGTTTACTCACAGCGTATGCGATCAAAACTGGTGCAGCTTTGGATTTCGTTCCTGTGCAAGGTCATGACTTTAGCAGTCGAGGAATGAGTGGAATTTATGATGCTACACAGAATGGCATGGGTCACTTAACCAGCTTTATCGGTACAGATGCCGTTTCAGCAATAGATTATGCTGAAGAGTATTACAATGCAGACGGTGTTGTCGGTGTTTCTGTTCCGGCAACAGAACACAGTGTGATGTGTATGGGCAGTGAAGATGATGAAATTGGAACATTCAAACGTCTAATCACTGAACTTTATCCATCTGGCGTGGTCAGTATTGTGTCTGATACTTGGGACTTTTGGCGAGTCATTACAGAGTTTACTGTTGAATTAAAAGATGAAATTCTTGCTCGTCAGCCAAATGCTTTAGGACTTGCCAAACTGGTTTTCCGACCTGACTCTGGAGATCCTGTAAAAATCATTTGTGGTGATCCTGATGCAGAAGTTGGCAGCCCTGCCTATAAAGGTGCGGTGGAATGTTTATGGGAAATCTTCGGAGGGACTGAAACAGATCGAGGCTACAAAGTGCTCAATGAACGTGTTGGTCTGATTTATGGGGATTCGATCACGTTAGAACGAGCTTTAAAAATCTTACAGGGATTAGAATCCAAAGGCTTTGCTTCCAATAATCTTGTATTTGGGATTGGTAGTTATACTTATAACTATTTAACTCGTGACACTTTTGGCTTTGCGGTTAAAGCAACTTGGGGACAGGTGAATGGTGTTGCACGTGAATTGTTTAAAGATCCTATCACTGATTCTGGAACAAAAAAATCAGCCAAGGGGCTACTTCGTGTTGAAAAAACTGAAACAGGATTTGTACTGTTTGATCAACAAACAGCAGAGCAAGAGCAACAAGGAGAGCTAAACACGGTGTTTGAGAATGGTCAATTGATTCAAGAATGCTCATTGAATGAAATTCGTGAACGATTACAGAATGAACTGTAGCTATTTGATATAAGCCCTGCTTTTCTGTAGGGCTTATATGCGTTCACACCTAGAAGACTTCTCTCTTTTTAATCAAGAAATTTTCTACTTGGAGAAATGCTTTCACCCTGCAATAATCAAAGACAATCCATGATTTTCATAAAATTAAGTGAGCCTTATTGTGACCTTGAATGCTGAACAGGAATTTCTGTCGAGTTATAATAAAAAAGACTTTGATGCTCCCCTTTTTACAGTCGACATGGCTATTTTTTCTGTGGATGCAGGACAACTACAGGTTTTATTGATTAAACGTTCCAATTTTCCACAGAAAAATCAATGGGCACTCCCAGGTGGCTTTGTTGATTTAAGCCAAGATGCTGATTTAATGGCTTCTGCGCAACGTAAACTGGTTGAAAAAACGGGGCTTCAATCTCCCCATTTAGAGCAAGTTGCAACAGTGGGGAATGCAAGGCGTGATCCTCGCGGTTGGGCTGTCACAGCCTTGTACTTTGCACTGATTGATTTCAAAGAATTTCAGCAAGTCACTACCGAACAAACGGAATATAGTGAATGGGTTTCCGTTACGGAAGCAAAAAAACGAGATTTGGCCTTTGATCATTTACAGCTTTTAGATATGGCAATTGAACGTTTGAGCAGTAAAGCGCGTTACACCGCTCTACCGGTCAGTTTGATGCCAAAACTATTTACGTTGACTGAATTACAGCAGATTTATGAAATTATATTGGGTCAAAACCTAGAAAAGAAATCCTTTAGACGGCGTATGATTGAAGCGGGTGCAGTTGAGGCAACAGATCAATCTAAAATTGCGGGTAAACGCCCTGCTCAACTCTACAAGTATGCTTTGGAGAGCTATGATTTCCATTTTCCAAGAATTTTGGAATATCCACGGGAATTAAATCCGTCATGACTGAGATAAGATTAGTTCAAGCTTTTCCTAAAGAACTATTCAATGATGTTAGGGTGGTGGCTCAATATCTTGAAAATCAGAAAATCCAACTTCATGACAATACCCAATGTGAAGTGATCATTCATCATGCTTTGATCAGGATACCTGCCAGAATCTATATCAACGCTGTGCAATCTGTTGAGTTTCAAAACTTTCCATTGATACAACGTCAAATTCTATGGTGTATTTTCACGCGCCATCATGATGGTTTTGTTCGGCAAAAAGCGCTTGAAAAACTACTTCAGCAAAATCTTGAATATTTTATGACGCCATTTATCTTTCAGTTGCTAGGTGAATATGTGGCTGAAATTTTGAAAATCATTGAGCCACATCTTAATGAAGATAATCAAAACAAATGGAGTGATTTTATAGTGGAAAATTGTCAGTATTTTCAAACTACACAAAGCAGAATAGTCAGTTATTGGAATGAATACTATCGGTCAAGCTATCCTGATTTTAAAAACTATATTGGTCATCAAATTTTAACCAAGCTCAAAAAATATGAGGAATCACGATTTAAATGAAATGCATAATTTAAGTTTGATTTATTGGTTACCAAAACAATCACATAAGTTCCAATCTGTATTTTTTCTTCTAAGCAGCATGCCAGATGCTCTAAAAAATTCATTATTTTTATATCTTCAAAAGACAAATCCCTAAGATCCGAAACAATTTTCTGTACTGCATTGTGATCAAAATAATTATCGGAACAAGGATCAGAACCACCTTCGAATTCATTTCTCTGCGGGCTCCACAATTGAAATATAGGTTTAAATATTTCAATCAGATAAGCAAAATCATCCTCTGGAATAAAATAGGTTCTATTCTTTTCATGTTGGACCTTGACTAAGTTTTCATCTTCTGCCCAAATAAAGAAACCCACTTTAGTAACATATTTGGGGTTTTCCGCTATGGTCAATTTAATTGGACGTTGATTCAATTCATCAATCTTTTCAATATTTTTTCAACATTCTGCTGATATACAGGATGTGTGTAATCTGCTTTCGCGAGCGTTTCATCACACCCTGTTGTTAAACAGATTTCGTTGAGTTTATTTTGATGAAACATCGCAAACGATTGTTCAATATCGTCATTATTTTGTTTAATTAACGACAAAGCGTCTCTCAGAGGAACATTTATTTTTACCCGTAACGCCTTGAGCTTTTCATTCTTCATAACATACTCGTTTATTCATTCTATTTTTCATTTTCAATATTTATACATCGTCACTGCTCAAATCATCTTATGTTAATGACACGATCAAATGTCGATGGAGAATAATAATGAACAACCTATGCTATTTTGAAATTCAGTCTTCAAACCCTGAACGTGAAGTTAAGTTTTATCATGAAGTCTTCGGCTGGAAGTTTAGCAAAGTCGAAGGTTTACCGATTCAATACTTTCAAATTGAAACAGCAACGCTCCATGGTGGTTTACTGGAACGTCCCGCCCAAACCCCACCTACTCACTCTGGAACCAATGCCTTTACCTGTTCTTTTGAAGTTGAAGATTTTGATCAAACAGCTGAAAAAATTTTAGCCTTGGGTGGTCGTGTCGCCATGGAAAAATTCGCCATTCCCCACAAATGCTGGCAAGGCTACTTTTTAGATGCAGATCATAATACATTTGGCTTGGTTCAAGTTGATCCAAATGCACAATGATTTTCAAAACGTGAAAGATATTTTTAAAATAAACTCAGGTAATGAATAAATACATTTTATATTGTCGTATGTCTGTTTTTCACAGCTTGACGAAACTGATGATTGAGTTGAACACAAGGGACGAGTGGCTGTTTACTCAATCAATTTCAGTCGAGTTGAGCAATAAAAAATAGGCTTATTCAATCAACACAAAAAAACTTCTTATCTCATTCATCCCTGAATTTATGCTACCTTATTTTACACCGCATTAAGATCAAACACGCACATGACTGTACGCTTTCTTCATACTTCAGACTGGCATCTGGGACAATTCTTTTATAACCACTCGCGCCAGTATGAACATGAACATTTTTTAGCGTGGTTATTGCTGCAGATTCAAGAAAGACAACCCAATGCCTTGTTGATTGCAGGTGACATTTTTGATGTGATTAATCCAGCCTCATCGGCTCAAAAACAGTTATATCAATTTCTTGCAGATGCACATGATCTTGCACCGCATATGCAAACCCTCATGATTGCAGGAAATCATGATTCAGGTTACCGCATTGAGCAAGTGGAACCTTTACTTGAGAAATATCACGCCAAAACAGTTGGGGTTATCCATAAAAATAGTCAAGGTCAAATTGACTTAGATCGTTTACTCATTCCTATTTATGATCCACAACGCAATATTGTTGCATGGTGTCTCAGTCTGCCCTTTTTACGCCCAGCTGAAATTACAGGATTTAATGAGCAAACTCATAACAGTCAAAATGCGATTGCCTATTTGCATCAACAGTTGATCTCAGAAGCCAGAAAAAGAAAAACTGATGACCAAGCGCTGATTTTAATGTCACATGCGCACATGCAGGGTGGTGAAACTTCCGACTCTGAGCGCCCAATTATTGTGGGCAATGAAGAAGCCCTTTCAACAGCCTTATTTGAAGATATTCTCGATTATGTGGCACTTGGACATTTACATAAACCACAAAAAGTAGGGCAAGCGCATATTCGTTACAGTGGTTCGCCAATTCCACTGTCATTTAGTGAAATCCACTATAAACATCAAATCATAGACGTACGGATTGACCCATCAAAAACAGATGAATCCCGTTTTGATTTTGAAAGTGTTTATATTCCTCGGAGTGTACAACTCCATAAAATCAAAGGTGAATTGAACACTGTCTTCGCTCAGTTAAATGCTTTGCCAAGCGGAGAAATTGACAATATTGACCATCGTGAATATGTCGATATTGAATATCATACCGATGTTCCTCCACCACCAAATTTGCGTCAACAATTTGAACAAGCTTTGCCCAAAGACCGTTACCGCTTGGTCCGTATTTCACGACAATACTTAACTAATGAAAATGATGGGAATGCACCGCGTACAATCCATCTAGAGCCACCTACCCCAGAGAAACTGTTCCAACAACTTTGGGAAAAAAATGGTTATGCAAATGATAATGCTGTTTTCAAAGACTTTTTAAATTTGCTGCAAGAAGCGGAGAAGTCACTCGAAAATGAACCTGAAGCATAGGAGTTTGTTGTGAAAATTTTATCCATACGACTTAAAAATTTAGCCTCGCTTTCTGGTGAACATTTTATCGATTTTGAATCCGAACCATTGGCTTCAGCTGGCTTAGTCGCAATTGTTGGGAAAACTGGGGCTGGAAAGTCAACGATTCTGGATGCGATGTGTCTTGCCCTGTTTAATAAAATTCCACGCTTGAAAGACAGTGATGGCAAGTTACAAGATGTAGATGGCTCAGAGCTTTTAACAAACTCCCCGCTGACAGTACTTCGTCGGGGTACGGCGCATGGTTTTGCAGAACTTTGTTTTGTTGCACAGGATCAAAAACATTATTTGGCCCGTTGGGAACTAAAACGTTCACGAGAAAAAGCAGATGGGAAACTGCAAAGCGTACAACGCTATTTAAAATGTCTGACTGATGCAACGGTGATTGCGGATAAAGCCAAAGCCGTAGACAGCAGTATCTATAAAATTACGCAATTAAGTTTTGAACAATTTACCCGAGCTGTACTTTTGGCTCAATCTGAGGTTACAGCCTTTTTAAAAGCACGTGATAATGAACGTGGAGAGCTACTTGAATATTTAACCAATTCAGCAATTTTTGGAAAAATTGGTCAATTGGCGTATGAGAAAACCAAATTGGTGGCATCAAAACGCAAAGAACTGGAAAATCTACTCGGTCACATTGAACTGTTGTCTGATGAAGATCTGGCCGAACTATCAGATCAATTTCAACACATCGAATCAACCTATCAAAAATTAGAAGCGGAAAAAACGCGACTTGAAAAACAATGGCTCTGGTTTGAACGCAAACAGAAATTAGAATATGAAATTATTCAAAAACAGCAATTTGTCGATGTACAGCTTAAAGTACAACATGACTTAATGCCTGAACGTAAACAATTAAATCGTTTAGAAGAATTTTCTGAAATTCGCCCAATTGTTGTTCAACAGCAACAATTCTTTAAAAACCAACAGCAGCTTACGCCACAACTGCAGAAGCAACAGCAATTGTTTGATGGGCTGAATGTTCAATTTGAACAGCAAAAGCAAAATTTTACTCAAGCGGAAGCAACTTTAAATGATATACAGAATTTTGAAAGTACACATTTTGAAGCATTAAAAGAGGTACGCAAATGTATTCAAGAACGTGACTTTATTGGAACAGAATTTAAAAAAATTCAATCTAAACTCAATCAATTAGAACAATCAAAACATCCTTTGCTGAATCAGCAACAGGACATTGGGCAGCATATTCAACAGCTTACTCAACAACAGATGCATTTAAGTCAACAACTTGTTGAGACACAGCAATTTTCAAGTCTGGACAAAGGCTTGACAGCACATTTGCAACAACTCAGCCAATTTATCCAGCATTATCCAGACATCGAAAATCAACTTGGAAATTTGAACCAAGCCGAAGCTAAACTCACTGAGCAAAGTGCGCAATTACAGGCTTTAATTGATCAGTCTGGTACAAAAGACCAGCTAGAAACGTTGCTTGAACAAACTCGCCAACAACGTGAAATAACACTCTACCAACTGAATCAATTTGATGTCCTGCAACAGAAATTACAGCAATTTTTTGAGTTGCAGTCAGAATCTCAACAACTTACAGCTCAAATTCATCAGCGTAATACACAGTTTCAGCAACTTGAAAAAGCGACCGTTCGATCAGAACAGGAGTATCACAAAGCAAAACAAGCGCGAATCAAGCTACAGGATGTCCTTCAACAACAGCGTTTATTGCATGCAGAAAATGTTGAAAGTTTAAGAGCAGCCTTAAAAGAAGATCAACCCTGTATGGTCTGCGGTAGTACCAAACATCCTTATAAAGTGGATGATGCAGTAGTATCTAAAGCGCTGTTTAATTTACAGCAGCAACAAGAACAGCAAGCCACACTTCAAGAACAAGACAGCCTGAAAATTTGGCAACTCAGTCAGCAGAACTTAACTCAACTCAATACCGAACAACATCAGCAGCAGACTTTATTAAAACGTCTTGTTGAACGAATCACAGCGACTCAGCAGGCGTGTACCGAACAAATCGATGCGCTTAAAATTAAGCTTGATCTTACTCAAACGCAGTCTGAAATCATGTTGCAGTTACGGCAGTTGACTGAACAATTCCAACAGCAGATTGAGCAAATGGATTTACAGTCCAAACAATGGATTCAAACCATTAAAATGCAGCAGCAATTGATGCAAAGTACTCAACATACAGTCAATTTATTACAGCAAGCCAAAAGCCTTCAGCAGCAAATTCAGCATATCGTTTTATGCTTGTCTGAGAAAGAACAAGACATGTGGCAACAGCAGACGATCACCACCGCAGAAAATGTCTGTAGCCGTTTAAAACAACGTGCGCAACAACTTGATCAACAGGAACAGTACGGCAAACAATTAGATCTCTACACCCAACAACAGCATAACATTCAACTCAACTTAGACAATATCTCCAAACATATTATCGAAGCCTCTCAAAGCTTGGCTGAGATTAAGCTCCAAGGACTACAAAATACCCAAACTGCGAATCAATTGATTTACCGCATGACCGGATTAAGTGAGGTCAAACCAAATGAATGGTTATTACAGCATGATCAGCAACGCCAGCAATGCCATCAGCATTATCAACAACTCAAACAAAGCTTTGAGCAATTGCGCAACCAATTCGAACAAGAAAAGAGTCAACTTGGACAGCTCAAGGCGCAGGCGGAGCAAAATTTAAATCACCTCAATCAAGTAAAGTCAGAAATCCAACAATGGTTGATACAGCACCCAGATTTTCAATTTGAAGATTTAAGCAACTTGGCACAAATCACACCGGTACAAGCGCAGCAAATTCGACAGCAACTACAACAAGCTGAACGTGCATTGAATGAGGCCAATTCAGCACTTAAAACCATTCAGGAACAACTCACAGAGCATCTAAGCCTTCAACCTGAAATAGAGAGCAATGAATTACAACAATTGAGCACAAGAAATAGCGAAGCGCTGAAAACTCAAATTGAAATTCGTGATCATCTTAAGCTGAAACTTGAACTTCATCAGCAAAACCTCATAAAACAAAAACAATTCGCCGATCAAATTCATAACGTACAGCAAGAGGAACATCGCTGGGGAAAAATTTCAGCTTTGATGGGGGATGCGACAGGTAAAAAATTTAGAGATTATGCACAACAGTATAATTTGGATATTTTACTTGAACACGCCAATCAACAATTGGCAATGCTGTCTCAACGCTATACGCTAAAGCGTCTCGAAAACTCACTCAGCCTAGCCATAATTGACCATGATATGGATGGAGAAACCAGATCTGTTGCATCTTTGTCTGGTGGCGAGTCTTTCTTGACCGCACTTGCACTTTCTCTTGCAATTGCCAACATGGCTTCTGGCTCAATGAAAATTGAATCCTTATTCATTGATGAAGGTTTTGGAACACTCGATGCTTCATCATTACATATGGTGATGAATGCTTTGGATCAACTACAGAACCAAGGGCGAAAAGTTGTACTGATTTCACATATACAGGACATGCATGAACGTATTCCCGTACAGATTCAGGTCAGACCTTTAGGTGCAGGTGCCAGTACCATAGAAGTGGTCAGTTAAAAAAGAGGAAAACGTGACCTCCTCTAAACTCGATTTAACGTATTCAGTACTGCGCTAAATATTCTTTTTTGGCTTGATCACAAATTGCTTTTTTATCGCTCAAACCTTGTGTTGCCGATGCAAGGGTTTCATCAAAGGTCGTATCAAACTGTTTATAGTCACGATCGTACTGCGCTTTGTATTTTTGGTTGTTTTTCAATACCGTGATTGAACTCTGAATTGCAACACACATCGGATAAAGTTCCGCTCGATCTTGAGTCTGAGTTGCACGTTCAGTGATTTCCTCGATTTTTCCCAAAATCGTATCAAAGTTCTTTTGAAATTTAGCATAACTCGGCTGAGGAGCAACAAGAGCTTTATATTGATCTTCAATTGGATTGGCAAATGCTTGTATGGAAGCCATGCCCAGTAAAGTGATCACACAAACTTTGAGTAATTTCATTGTATATTGACTCTTTTCTGTTTTGTTTATTGATAGATTTAAGTTTTTTTAAAAGCATAGATGGTTTCCATAAACACGCTATGCTTGCTCAAAAGATGATTTATCGGTCCGCTGGAAATGCATTCGGTGGTGGCGCATATTTATTTACCGGTTTAGCTTTTTCTTCTGGGGCTTCCAACTCATAGACCACTGTACCGATTACACCTGTATTCTGGATAGAGCCTTGATCAGAATTTGCAGCATAGGCATCTTTCGGTTTACTAAAGGTAAAAGAAGCAACAGCCGAATCACTCTTACGGAAACCCTCGATTTTCAAGGTGTCATGTGCATGCAATACATAACCGGCATTGTTCCGGGAAGCTTCACTGCCATTGATTACATCAATACCATCAACACTGGCCACAATTTCAAAGGTCTTGTCCGTATTATTTTCATACTGTAATTGATAACTTTGCCCCTCTCGCCCTGACAAATAATAATTTTGCCCAACACGATGCATCGGAATGTATTGACCATGATCATCGACCACAGAGAAACTCACTTTCCCTGCCGCCATTGAAATAGAATTCACTGCTTTTCCTTGATAATTTTTATCAGCATATTGCACAATTGTTTCAGCCAAAGATTCGTCAGATTTACGTTTTAACTGCACTTCCGTCACTTTGGAATCAATTTCATCGCCCCACTTGGTTCCCAGTTTTTCATCAGCAGAGACTTGATTATTGGCAGCTTCAGCAGCAGCATCGGTATTGGTGGTTTCAACGGAAGAGTTGGATGAACTTTCATCTGTTTTTTTCGAACAAGCAGCAAGAAAAATACACAACAAAAGACAGAGAAATATATTTATATTTTTCATTATAAAAACCTATTTTAAAGTAATAAGTTGCAATCCAATCATTATAATGTCTTGTATGTATTCAATAACATTGAACAATTAGAAAGATGAGTCCTGAGATTATTATCGGGCTCATCATAACGGAGTGCAACTGAGTGTACTATTTTTTAATTATTGCAATTGTGTAACATTATAACATCCCAGAGCATTCTAGAATGCTATAAAACCATAGCGTTTCTGAACTCAATGTCTTAATCTGCTGGAAACGCATTTGGAGCAGGTGCATAACCCTTGTTTGAGTTTTGAGCTGGCTGATATTGAGGTGCTTGTAATTCATAAACCACTGTTCCTATCACACCTGTATTTTGAACAGATCCATTTGCAGAATTGGCAGCATATGCATCTTTGGGACGGCTAAAAGTAAATGAAGCCACTGAAGAATTACTCTTTCTAAATCCCTCAATTGCGAATGAACTGTATGGACGTAATACATAGCCACTATTCGATCGTGAAGCTCGACTGCCATCTAAAACGTCCAAACCGTCTACGCTTGCAACAATTTCAAATGTTTGGTTGCTGGTATTTGAATAGCGAAGTTGATAACTTTGCCCATCTATCGCTGAAAGATAATAGTTTTGCCCATCACGATAAAGCGGCAAGATTCGACCACGATCATCAACAATAGAAAAACTCACTTTTCCCGCTGCCAAAGAAATACTGTTGATACTACGCCCCGAGAATTGCTTATTGGCATAACGCACTTGAGTTTCATCAATTGGACGATTGCTTAAGCGTTTTAAATCCACTTGAGTGACATACGAGTTTAGATCATCCCCCCATTTTGTCCCCAAACGTTCGTCCGATCGAACCTGGTTTTGTTTGGATGTCATACTAGCAGGTCGAGGTGCGGGTTTGGCTGAAGGTGCAGGTTGCGTCTCTAAACTCGCAGTATCATTGGATGGGATATATTTTGTCGTGCTACAAGCAGTGATCAAAGCACAAAGACTTAACCACAATAATATTTTGGATTTATTCATATTTTATTCCCAGTTTATAAATTTTATTTTAATGAGTATAGTCAACTTGAGAACAACTGTGCATTGAAAATTGTAGAATATATTTTAAAAAACGGATTCTGTTGTCTGGGACAAATAACGCCATGCATTTGTCCTCAACAAACCGTCTATGATGATGCTGTAATGGTCGAATTCCATTTAACTCAAAGCTAAAACGACACCGGCAAAACCAATACAATAAAAACCAAACAAGTGCCAACGCCCATGTTCAAGCCAACTGGATAACCATTTTAAAGCAGCAAGACCTGCAATGAAGCTAAACACCATACCAAGTACACTTGGTAAAAGCAGTTGAGTTAAATGCATATTTTGAAAGTTTTCCGCATGCATGAGACGATAGAATTCTTTAACAATCACAGCAGGGGTAAGCACGACAGCCAACGCAAAACTGAACTCTTCAGCTTTTTGCCGAGCAACCCCCAAGAATAATCCTGTTGAAATGGTTGCACCTGAACGGGAAAATCCACGAAATGGCAAACATAATGCCTGTATCGCACCAATCCATGCCGCACTTTTCCCGCTGATTGCACCAGTTTGTCCACGATCTAAGCGCGCAGATAAAATAATCAATATCCCTGCTGAAACCAAGGCGGCTGCCATTAATTTTGAATTGCTAAATAGCTGTTCTATTTCAAAATGATTTGCTCCTGCAAAAAAGACATGTTTAATCACGGCTTGTAGAGTCAATCCAAGTACGCCGGTAATGCCTGTGGCAAGAATAATAAAACCGGCTTGTTTCTTAAAATCAGCCTTTGATGAAAAATATGTTTTACGCCAAGATGACCAAAAATAGACAATGACTGCAAACATTGTTCCTGTATGTAGCATGACCAACAGAAAAGTCATATCAGGTGCAGAGGGATCAAAGCCCATTAATTTTTCGGCCAAAATAACATGGGCAGAACTCGATACAGGAAGTAGCTCGGCCAAGCCTTGTATGATGGCAAGAATAAGCACATGAAAAATAGTCATCAATGCTCTCTAAGGTTTAAAATGATGTATGCCTTATACGTTTACAGCATTAAAACTAAATTAAAATAAACTTAAAGCCATCACAAAAGCAGTGTTCTACTTCAAGTATTTCACCGGCTACGGCTTTAATTTTTATTTGAATAATCTCGTGCACCAAACAATGCCGTACCAATCCGGACCATGGTTGCCCCCGCCGCAATGGCTTCAGCCATATCCCCTGACATTCCCATACTCAAGGTGTCCCAATCTTCAGGATGAGCATGGTGAACTTTAACTTGATTAAATAACTGCTTGGCATCTTGAAATGCCTGAGTATGATGCGGTGCAGGAATCACCATAAGCCCTCTTAACTTTAGATGAGGCAACAGACTGACTTGCTTTACCAACTCAACGACCTCTTCAGGCTGACAACCATCTTTGCTGTCTTGCGCATCAATATTCACTTGCAAACAGATATTTATAGGAGCTTGTGCTGCTTCTCTTTGTTTTGATAAACGTTCGGCAATAAGAAAACGATCTACCCCATGTACCCATGCAAATTTTTCAGCCAGATGTTTGGTCTTATTGCGTTGTACATGACCGATAAAATGCCACTCGATATCCAGATCTTTTAAATCTTCCATTTTATCCAAAGCTTCTTGTAAATAGTTTTCTCCAAACGACTGTTGCCCTGTGCTATACATTTCTCGTAATAATGAACTTGGATGTGTTTTAGAAACCGCCAGTAATTGCACCTCTCCCAGATCACGATTTGCAGCCAAACAGGCATCCTGAATTTGCGCTAATACATGATTTCGAGCTTGATTTAGATCATTCATTGACGGGGTTCTCATTTCATAAAAATTTCAGCTTCCAAGCAATTAAATTGTTGGTTATGCTGAGTGAAAAGCCTTATTATTCTACAAAATAATCAGGGTATGTTGACTGTACATCAATGGCTTGTATGTGGCAGGCAAAAAATTAATCAAACCATGAGTGAAATATAAAGAATAGCAAAACTATTTTAAAATTTCATAACACAGTTTGAAATAATTTTAGCCATAAGCAGTGTAAGAACAAAGCATTACTTAGTTCTTCATGCACGACAAAACCAGAAGCTTGGATATTTTTAGTGTTGCATTGTTACTTTGCGAAATGTAGTTTCTCATCATTTAGAATAACTAAATTTGCTCCTGCACGCAGAGTAACATTAAAGAATATGCTGAATCACAGACATAGATGAATCATCTTCATCCTAGGCAAATAGTTTTTTATTCGGGGACATTATGGATATTACAGAATTATTGGCGTTTTCCGTTAAAAATGGTGCGTCTGACTTACATCTTTCAGCAGGTATGCCACCGATGATTCGTGTTGATGGTGAAGTCCGCCGTATCAATTTACCAGCGTTGGAACATAAAGAAGTTCACCGACTGGTCTATGACATCATGAACGATAAACAACGCCGTGATTTTGAGGAACAATTAGAAACGGACTTCTCTTTCGAAGTTCCCGGCGTTGCCCGTTTCCGTGTCAACGCCTTTAACCAAAACCGCGGTGCGGGTGCAGTATTCCGTACCATTCCATCCAAAGTTCTGACGATGGAAGATTTAGGTCTAGGGCAAATTTTTAAAGACCTCTGCGACCTGCCTCGTGGTTTGATTTTGGTTACCGGCCCAACAGGTTCTGGTAAATCCACCACGTTGGCTTCAATGATTGACTTCATCAATGACAATCGTTATGACCATATTTTAACTGTTGAAGATCCAATCGAATTTGTACACCAGTCTAAAAAGTGCTTGATCAATCAGCGAGAAGTACATCGTGATACACATGGCTTTAACGAAGCACTACGTTCTGCACTCCGTGAAGATCCAGACATTATTCTGGTCGGTGAGATGCGTGACCTTGAAACCATTCGTCTTGCACTTACTGCAGCAGAAACAGGTCACTTGGTATTTGGTACCCTGCATACCACTTCTGCGGCAAAAACCATTGACCGTGTGATTGACGTATTCCCTGCTGAAGAAAAGGACATGGTACGTGCCATGCTTTCTGAGTCTTTACAGGCCGTTATTTCTCAAACCCTGTTGAAGAAAAATGGAGGGGGACGTGTTGCTGCGCATGAGATCATGATTGGTATTCCAGCAATCCGTAACTTAATCCGCGAAAATAAAGTTGCACAAATGTATTCAGCAATTCAAACAGGTGCAAATTATGGCATGACAACGCTGGATCAGAGCCTGAAAGCATTGGTTGCCAAAGGCGTGATTAGTCCTCAAGTGGCACGAAATGTCGCAAAACAACCAGAATCATTCCTATAAATAAGATGGATTATTGAGGCTTAGAAGATGGACTTTAATGACTTGCTCAACATGATGATTGAGCAGAAAGCATCCGACTTATTTATTACCGCAGATGTTGAACCATCCATGAAAATTAATGGTCAAATCGTCCCGGTAGTAAAAACCAAATTAAACGGTGAAATCATCATGCAGTTGCTCAACTCAATCATGAGTGAAAAGCAGCGTAAAGAATTTGCCGATACGCGTGAATGCAACTTTGCGATTACCAACCGGGATAAAACGGCTCGTTTCCGTGTCAGTGCTTTTCAACAGCGTGACATGCCAGGTATGGTTTTACGTCGTATCGAAACCAAAATTCCGACCATGGATGAGCTGAAGTTGCCGCCTATTCTCAAAGATCTTGCCATGACAAAACGTGGGATTATCATCTTTGTTGGAGCAACAGGTACAGGTAAATCGACATCGCTCGCCTCAATTATTGGTTATCGTAATCAGAACTCTAAAGGTCATATCATTACCATTGAAGATCCGATCGAGTTTGTCCACGAACATGCAGGCTGTATTATCACTCAACGTGAAGTCGGTATAGATACCGACTCTTTTGAAATTGCCTTGAAGAATACCTTACGTCAAGCCCCTGATGTTATTCTGATTGGTGAAATTCGTTCACGTGAAACTATGGATTATGCGATCGCTTTCGCTGAAACAGGACATCTGGTTTTTGCGACACTGCACGCCAACAATGCCAACCAAGCCATTGACCGTATTATTCACTTCTTTGAATCTGACCGTCATAGTCAATTGTTTATGGATTTATCGCTCAATCTTAAAGCCATGGTTGCACAGCAGTTAATTCCAACACCAGATGGCAACTCACGTCGTGCAGCGATTGAGATTCTGATCAACTCTCCTCTTGTTTCAGATCTGATTCGTAAAGGTGATGTACATGAAATTAAAGATTTGATGAAACGTTCTCGTGAATTGGGCATGCAAACTTTTGACCAAGCCTTGTTTGATCTTTATAAAGCAGGTCAGATTACCTATAAAGATGCGCTAAAACATGCCGATTCACCCAATGATTTACGTCTACAGATCAAACTGGATGAAGAAGGTGGTGCACAGTTATTGAATGCCAACAGCAAATTGACTTTTGATGGTCAATAAACATTACAAAATCTTTAAAATGAAAAGGGAGCTTCTAAAAGCTCCCTTTTCATTTGTTGTATTTATGTGATTTTAACGCTTACGATAAGCTTCCTGACATTCAGGCTCATCACAGTAACCATATAGATTTAGAGAATGACCAGTCAACTGGAAGCCATGCTTCTCAGCAACTGCATGCTGTTCATGCTCGATGGTATCATTAGTAAATTCAACGACTTTATTACAATTTTGGCAAACCAAATGATCATGATGATCTTCTTGCATAATTTCGAAAACAGAATGATTGTTCTCAAAATGATGACGCTGAATAATTCCAGCAGCCTCAAATTGTGTTAACACACGATATACGGTCGCTAGACCAACATCTTCACCTTGTTCAAGTAATGTTTTATAAATGTCTTCCGCGCTCAAGTGGTGTTGTCTTGAATTTTCTAATAATTCCAAAATCTTGATTCGTGGTAGGGTAACTTTAAGTCCAGCTTTGCGTAAATCTTGATTTGAAATAGGCATATAAAAAGGTCTCTCAACAAATTTTAAGTTGGAATATGCAACAGAGTTGAGATGCAGTATGATCTATCCTTGGATCAATTGCATCATAATTAATTTGGGATAGTGTAGCAAAATGCAAAAAATCATGCTGACGTTATTCGTCGCTTCTTTACTTGGTGGTTGTTCTGTATTTGGAGTATACAAAGTTGATATTCCTCAAGGAACACCATTAACCCAAGCTCAAGCCTCAAAAATTCAAGTCGGTATGACCTACCAGCAAGTGAGATTCTTACTCGGTAGCCCAACAATTTCAGATCCAATGAATCCTGGACGTTGGGATTACATTTACAACTATATCCCTGGAACCTATGCAAAAAAAGCAAAAATTCCAGCAGCACATGGTCAACACTTAAAGGTTTATTTTGATCAATCAGGCATTGTAAACAAAATCGAAGGTTTGGAAACCATTCCTGAGTCACAACCTGGTTTACCCGCTTCTAAAGAAGCGATATTGAATGCGCCCCCACTATAGACACTTTGTCATAAAAAGAAACCCCTCATTGAGGGGTTTTTCATATGCATTCAATTGTTTAAAGCGATAAGCTTAACCAGTTAAGATTTGAATAACAGCTGCTGATAACGATTACCACGACAATAACGTCCAACAGGATTGGCTTTGGCGCGATTCCGACGAATGTCTTTGGGGTTAATGGTTAGAGCTCTATAAATTTCAACGCGATCGCCTGCTTGAAGCAAATGAGATTGATCTTTAATCTTGACACCAAAGATGCCGAAATTAAAATTTTCAGGCAGTTCTACTTGCTCAGTCAGACCACTTTGGGTAATTGCATCAGCAATACTCATCCCCTGAGAAAATTGTAACTCAATGTGAAATTGTTGCTTTTCGGTCGCATAAGCCACCCAAATTTTATCCACTTGATTCACCATTGCCCTTAAATAAATTGTCCGATATAAGCAACCAATGCCAGTAAAATGGCTAAAGGTAAAATAATTCGCACAGCAATACGCCAAATATTGTAAAAGGCTTCTGAACTAAAATTAATGGCTTTTCGTAAGTGGCTAATTTTCATCATCCAACCCACAAAAATTGAATAAATCAAACAAATCACCAAGCCCCAGACCATTAGCAATGGATTAAATATCACTGCAATGTTTGGAATCGCCCAAATAAACAATGCCACCAAAAGCACTGCAAATTGAATCACCTCAGCCATTTGGCGCTGCACTAACTGCTCTCTGCCCAATTGCAATAATAGAGCAGCGGAAATAATCGCAGTCAACAATAAAGTGTAAGCAGGAATTTGTGATGAAACCGCAAAGAAACCAAATGCAATCACTGCAATCAATTGCGCAATCCAGATCGGTATTGCCGTTTTGGTCGCCTCATTGTTCTGTTGTACATTGAGCAAACTTGTTTGCCAATACAATCCTAACCCCAACCCTGTAGCAACCAAAGCTAAAATTGTGGCATTACCCCACTCTTTGAACTCAACAGCTGTCACATGCCAAGTCTGTAAACCTGTGCCAAAAACCTGAGCCAAAACCAAAGCAACCAGTACACCAAGACTGGTTAAACCGATTAAAAACTGCCGCGGAATAAAAGATAAGGCAAAAGCAACCACAGCACTGCCAATAAAAAGCAAATGCGGAGCAATTTGAATTTGCGCAATATTTACAGCACTGGCGCTAATATTTGAAAGTATGCCTCCTGCAAGGAATGGAATAAATACGACTGCCAGCCACCCAACAATACGCCAGGATTGTGATGCATCTGCGTCACGAGTTAAGCTAGACAAGGCATTTAATGCGGTTGTTTTAGAGCGTTTTGCTAAAGCTACTTCTAAATAGGTAATCGGCAATGCCAAAATCAGCATTGACACTAACCACAATATCCAAAAATCAATTTGTCGATCAATTTGAATACCCAGGCTTGGTGCTAAGCCTGCAATAATCATGAATGATAAACAAAATGCCATGAGCGGCGATAACCATCGTGACATAGAATAATCCTGCATGAGGTGTTTCGTAAAAAGTTCTGCTATTTTGCCTTTGTCGATGCTGAAAATCAAAGCTTAAAAGAAAAAAGCAAACCACCCCTCGATGATTTGCTGCGCTAGACTTTTTTATAATCTCTGTTATTTCTTTTTATCCCCTCTGAATTTTTTTAATTAGAGAGCTGGTCATTTTCATAACTTAGGCTGAAATCAGCATGAGGCTATGAAAAAAATCGTGCAAACCAATTTTTGCCTTTTTTCTTTTCATTTTCCTTAATGATTCCCATCATATTTAATTTCACAGCCCCAACATAATCAGCGTCATCGTGCTGAATATGATTAATTAACCATTTAGACAAGACTTCATGTAATTCTTTTTCGATTGAATGACCTTGTTCAAAACTTTCACGGTAACTCTCAATACGTTTAATAAATAAATCATGGACACGTTTATGAGGCACACGATATTTATACCCCGCTTCTTCTTGTAAACTTTCTTCAAATGTAAAATGTGATTGCGTATAATCGATAATATTATCGAGTATTTGTTTAATACGAACACGATCCGTTGCTATACCAATTTCATCAATCTCATTGATGTAATCCAAAATCCTTCTATGCTGATCGTCAATCACATCGATACCAGTATTATATTCTGGAATCCATTTCATCTTCATACGATCACCTTAAAAAATAATGTCTTGACCTTTAAAATTCATATTAACGAGAATTAATTCAAATAAAAATGAACTGTATTACTCGGGATTCATTAAAAAAAACGCATTATTATTTAAGCTATTGTTTATATTAAATATATATTCTGACTCTAATACACATCTC
>NZ_JADVOP010000020.1 GCF_016508585.1 Acinetobacter baumannii | reverse complement strand
ACAATTCTCAATTCTCAATTCTCAATTCTCAATTCTCAATTCTCAATTCTCAATTCTCAATTCTCAATTCTCAATTCTCAATTCTCAATTCTCAATTCTCAATTCTCAATTAAAGAAGAGGCTTAAAATAAATTATAGTATTGTTATCTGTGAGAATAATCTATGTACCTATTATTCATAATAAAATGGAAAAGTATAACTCAACAATCAGTAAGTAATAAAAAACAAAATAGACTCGTATTCCATCATTAAAAAACTGTCTATTCAACTGAGGCTGAATATACGGGTAGAAAGGGTGAGCAATCTCACCCTTTACACATGATTTATATATTTTGAGGTGTGCCAAACAGTGCTGAAAAAGCATGATCAGGACGAGATTGCTTCATAAAACTTTCACCCACCAGGAATGAGTGAATATCATGTTCCTGCATCATTTGAACATCATTTGCTGTTGCTATACCACTTTCAGTAACCAATAAGCGTGTAGGTTCAAGTAATTTTTTCAAACGCAGTGAGGTATTTAAATCGACATCAAAGGTTTTTAGATTACGATTGTTCACACCTAACAGACATTGATCCGAGAGTTTCAAAGCACGTTCAAGTTCGTCTTCATCGTGTACTTCTACTAAAACATCCAGCTTGTGTTCGAAAGCAGTTTTGGACATTTCTTCAAGTTGTTGATCGGACAAGCAGGCCACAATCAACAGGATACAATCTGCATGTAAGGCGCGCGCTTCAATTACTCCATAGGGATCAATTAAAAAATCTTTACGAAGGGCAGGTAAATCACAGTGATTACGTGCGATCTGAATATTTTCATCAGCACCCTGAAAGAAATCAACATCTGTTAAAACGGACAAACATGCAGCACCTGCTTGTTGGTATTGTTGAGCGATTTCAGCAGGATTAAAATTTTCACGAATAATGCCTTTTGAAGGTGAGGCTTTCTTAATTTCTGCAATTACTCCGGGACGTTTGCTGTTTAGTGCTTGAGCGAAATGACGGACAGGCGTTGCTGCACGAGCAAGTTCCTCAACATCCTTTAAACTACGTTGCTTTAAACGGATGTTAAACTCTTCATGTTTACGATCAACAATTTTACCTAAAATTGTATTGGCAATGTCTAGCATGGTTAATTCCTTCTATCCTTAAGCTTCGTATTCTTTGAGCGTTTTGGTAAATTCCGACAAAATCCCCATTTTTTCCAAAGCTTGCCCGCCATAGATAATATCATGTGCTAAAGCGACACCCTGTTTATAGGTATCGGTTAAACCTGAAACGTAGATGCCTGCACCAGCATTTAAAGCAATCATATTTGCCGCTTTTTCACCTTTGGCTGATTTTTTCTTGCCCAGTGCATCTTTAATCAAAGCAAGACTTTCAGCTGAACTCTCGACTGAAAGCCCGGTTAAGGTTTGAGATTCGATATCGACATCTTCTGGCTGAATAGTCCACTCCGTCACTTCACCATCTTTCAACTCAGCAACATAGGTTGATGAAGCTAGGGTGATTTCATCCAGACCATCTTTAGAATGGACCACCATGGCATGTTCAGCACCCAACTGTTTTAAAACCTCAGCCAAAGGACGGCATAATTCTGTAGAGAAGACGCCAATCACATAGCGTTTTACCCCAGCCGGATTCGTAAGCGGGCCAAGGAGGTTGAAAATACTGCGGAAACCGAGTTCTTTACGAGGACCCGCTGCATATTTCATTGCTTTGTGATGATTGGGTGCGAATAAAAAACCAACCCCCATTTCACGTATGCAACGTTCAGTTTGTTGCATATTGAGGTCAAGGTTGATACCAGCCTGTTCTAAAAGATCAGATGAACCAGACTTTGATGAAACGCCACGATTGCCATGTTTTGCTATGGTTGCACCTGCAGCAGCAATCACGAATGAGGACGCTGTCGATACATTAAAGAGATTTTGTCCATCACCGCCTGTACCCACAATATCAACTAAATGAGGAATGTCACTGACTTCAATTTTAATCGCAAACTCACGCATGACACGTGCGGCAGCCGTAATTTCATCGATACTTTCGCCCTTTAGACGTAATCCCATCATCAGTGCACCTATTTGTGCATCTGTAGCTTCGCCTTGCATGATGGTGCGCATCACTTCTTCCATTTGCGGTTGAGTGAGTTCAATATTTTTGGTGATGTTATTTAAAGCTTGTTGAATATTCATGATTTGGTACTACGCTCATTTCGCATAAATTTCTAAAAAGTTTTTAAAGATTTGATGACCATGTTGACTCAGAATTGATTCAGGATGAAACTGCACACCTTCTATTGGCAGTGTCTTATGTTTTACACCCATGATTTCTTCCATTGAGCCATCTGTTTCATTGGTCCAGCAAGTGACTTCAAGGCATTCAGGAACTGTAGCTTGATCAATCACAAGTGAGTGATAGCGTGTCGCTGAAAAAGGTGAAGGTAAATTGCTGAAAATCCCTTGATCGCTGTGGTACATGTCAGATAAACGACCATGCATCACGGTTTTGGCACGAATAATATCGCCACCAAAAGCTTGACCAATAGCTTGGTGCCCTAAACAAACACCAAGAGTAGGAATTTTTCCAGCAAAATGTTGAATTGCTGGAATAGAAATCCCGGCCTCAGAAGGAGAGCAAGGTCCAGGGCCAATGACCAGATATTGTGGTTGCCATCGTTCGATATCCTCTAAAGTCACGGCATCATTGCGAACAACTTTTACTTCTTGGTTTAACTCGCCAAAGTACTGGACAATGTTATACGTAAAGCTGTCGTAATTATCGATCATTAGAAGCATATCAAACTTAACCTTTTGAATTTAAAAACTAATTTTAAATTGATGCCATATCGTACTCAATTCTGTACTCAATGTGCTTAAAGTAACCTATTTAAAAGGATATAAAAAAGCCACCTTAATTGGTGGCTATATTAGCACTGTTTGTCGTATCTTTTACAATGGTTTGAACATAACTCAGGAACCAATAACTTTTACGACCATCCTTATAAGGTCGGTTAATAAAACCCTCTCTAATTTTACGATCCAAAGTTTCTGGCTCAATGTTCAGCATATGGGCAAATTCAGCCCGACCAATTTTGCGCTCTTCTTTTTGATTTACTAATTGCTCAACAAGATTGGTTAAATGTTGAAGAGATTCAGATTCAATTTTTAACGTACCCATCAACCTTCCTCCTTTTCCTTAGCCCACCACAAAACTGGACCATCTTCTGTGTCATACGCAGCAACTAAAAATAAACCTTCTTGAGGTGGAACTGGTTTCCAATTAGACCAGTCAGCGCTGTCATCACTAGGGATTTCAGGAATATCTTGGTAATCCCAGTGATCATAAATTATCTCTACATCAAGAGTCTTTTTAAGCTGTAACCATTGCTCATTAGTGTAATGCTCAGCCCCATCAGCGATAGTGTTGTGTTTTGCAATATCAGGGTGGAACCAGTACGCTGATCTTCAGACCATTGAGTTGTGTATTTATACAAGGCATTTGCTTCTGCAGGTGAATTTGCTTTTTCTGCGCGCTCAAGGAGTTCTGCAAGCAATTTATTATATTGTTTCTCCTCAATATTTTTTAATGCATTCGCTTGAAACTCAGTAAGTTTAGAGTTTTTTGCAAGATTTATTTCTGTAATCTGTTCTTTGCTAAACACTTGTTCATTCAAATCATAAAGGGTGGTGTTAATTTCTTCCTCAGAATTACACGAATTAATGCCATTGATATAAATTTGATGATCAAGATTTGTTGCTTTAGGGGCATATTGTTCATGATCTAACTCAAGTAATTTTTCTTCAGTTAATTTACATAAATGTTGAGTGTGCTCACGTTCTAAATTTCCGTTAGCAAAAAACACTGGGCGTAATGAAAGTACAGCTTCAGTAGTCGTACAGCTTGCAATCTGCGTAGCAAATTTTTCAATTATTGAAGTTGGATTTATTTCAATTTCAGCAACTTCATCTACTGTAAAAGCAGGGCGTGTTTTAGGCGCTGGTTCAGTTATGTTTTCCTGATCATTTTTATCAGCATTTACCTCAACTGCCAGACATCATAAATCAATTCAGTATGCCTGGAGAATCTTTTGAAAAACTAGCAAGTCGGATTGCTGCAAAGCTTTCGGATCCCAATGAACTACAGAACTGGAAATCACAGCTGCAGATGGTTGGGTTTAAATCAAAGAGCAGAGGTGTAGCTTAGGTGGAGAGCATCTCAATTGCTGAATATAAAAAACTTTATGGTCCGAGAACCAGGAAGAAATCAAAGCACAAAAGCAGTACTCGAGTTAAAACTCAACGAGGAGAAAGTATCGGTGAATCAATATTGGCGAACCAGTTAAGAGTTTTAAAAATTAGCTTTGAACAGGAATATAAATTCCATCCAAAACGTAAGTGGCGAGCAGATTTTCACATTGTAGGCAAATTGCTGATTGTATGTTAAATGATGTTGAATTTATGCCAATAAAAAAAACAAACGCCAAAAGATACAGTTTGTCAGATTGATGATAACGAAGCTCGTGCTATACAACATCTCGTATTGGATCTACAAGGGCAATCTGAAATATTAGATGATTGGATGGATGCTGTGATTAGTCGATATTTTTATTTCAATAGTTGGTCTGAAATGATAACTCCAGAACGAAGCTAGAATGAGGCGCGATCAGATGTTAAGTGTGGGTTGGCTGTACTTCATAGCAGATACAGTTTCATATTTTATAAATAATAATTAAATAGTTTAATTTAAGTAATTAATTGTTAAGAAGAATACCTAGTTTCAGGTATTTATTTTGGCTAATAAAAATCTTAATTTATCAAATCACGTATTGATCTATGCAGGGATAAGAATATGAAAGATGTATTGAATGTAGGTGAAAGCCTAACATGTGGCCAAATGCTTGTTTCAAAGAATAATATGTTTAGAGCTATCATGCAATATGATGGAAATTTTGTAGTATACGATAATTTAGATAAGCCAATTTGGGCTAGTAAAACTGATGGTAAAGGTGGCAAAATCCTAACAATGCAAGCTGATAATAATTTAGTAATATATAAAGGTGATGGTAAGGCAGTATGGTCTGCAAAATCTAATAAGGAAAATAGTCAACCACAATTAATAATGCAAAATGATCAAAATCTAGTAATTTATAATTTAAATGATGGTAAAGCTTGTTGGTCAATAAACAAAGGAAAGCCTAAAGATGAATGGAAATGGGCTACGAATAATTGGATGCAACAGTCATATGATGTCTTACAAAATCTAACCTTAAAAGACTTTTGTATTCCTGGTTCTCATGATGCTGGAATGTACTATAGAGGTACTAGTACTTCAGGGGCTTTTGATTGTAATGTTTTAACACAATCCGTTCCAATTTATGATCAATTGGTTTATGGATTTAGATATTTTGATATTAGACCAATCTATTTGCCAAGAATTTCAGAGTTTAGAGTAGGACACTTTACAGATCCAATCAAGGTTATTGGGGTACAAGGCGCATGTAGTGTGGATATTAATAAAGTTATTGAAGATGTAAATAATTATACAAAACATAATAATGAATTAATTATTTTAAATTTATCTCATGATCTTAATTTGACAACGGAAAAAAATATCTCTGAAGATGATTGGAGAAAATTATTAAATTTATTTAAAACAAAATTAAATAATTTACTTGTTATGTCACATCGAAGTACAGAAACAGAGAAGGGCTTTCTATTGAAGTTAAAAGTTAGTGAATTTATTAACTCCAAGTCTGCTGTTGTAGTCATAGTACCCGATAGGCTTAGTGATTCATTATTCAATGAGTTAAAATATCAAGGATTTTACAGGCTTAAATCATTGGACTTATATGATGAATATTCTAACACTAATAATTTATGTTGTATGATAAATGATCAGAAAGCAAAATTAATAGATACCAAAGTTAGTAATCCTAATAAATATTTCTTGTTATCTTGGACTTTAACGCAGACTAATGCGCAAGCTGTTACATGTAAGTTACCTGGTGTGAATAGTATTAAGGATTTAGCAAATAAGGCTAATAAAAGATTTGATGATATTTTACCTACTGTAATAAAATATAAACCAAATGTTTTTTATATTGACGATATAAAAGATAATAAGTTAACAACATTTATTATTGATAATATAAATCCAAAGAAGTTAACTGAATGATAAAGATTTAATACTTAAATTTTTAAGGAATGATATGTCATTTTCATTCCTTAAAAGTCTCATTCAAAGCCTTTTGAACCGCATCTACACGCGATTTACAGGCTTTGTAAGCAGACATAGACTCTTCAACAATTTTCATTAAATTGTCGATATCAGGTTCTTCTTGAGAACTTCATAGCCTTCTTTGAAGGTTAATTCTTTTTTAGGCATTATTGTGCACCTTTATTACTTTTGCATCGATTGAACAATCCTGGAGTTCAACTTGGATGCTATCGTTTAAAATTTGTTGAATAGATCGAATTGCTTGCCCATTGCTTCTGACAATACCATAGCCTTTATCCCAAACCAAGATAATGAAGTCGCTGAAGAGAAGCCGAATAACTCACCTGCAACCATGCCAATCGGTACAACTTATCGAGGTGGTGTTTTTGCTGACGATATTCTTAACAGGATGCCAAACATCAAGTGAGGTTAAATGGCTACCTGATTGTTACTTCAATCATTATTGGAATATTCGTATGGTTTTTCATAGAATAGATTTTTGAATAGTGGTTTTAATACTGAAAGAGTCATTTTGATAGACATTATTCCAATCTTTTTAACTGTATTTGATGAATCACCTTCGAGTGGCTTTACTAACGTTAAAATGTTAAGTTTTATCCACTTATGAAAAATAGTTTATGTGGACGTTGAATGAATGTTTTAAATATAATTTTAATTGCACTTCTTTCCTGTTCTGTATCAAGCTTACAAGCGAAAGAAATGGATATCTCGAATTATAATTCAACAGGAGGAATATGGCTAAAGAAGCCAAAGTTTTCAATCAAAAATGAAGAATTAAAAGGCTATGATCGCGAAGCGGAAATTAATTTTAATTTTGATGCAAATGGGCAGATTACTTCTACTGAGATAATTAAAAGTACTGGGTTGATTGAGTTAGATAATAAACTTATTGCGGTCGTGAAAACTGGTAAATTCAAGCCACTAAAAGAAAATGGTGTGAATATTCCTTCTCAATTACCATATCGATTCAGGTTTGAAGTTTCAAGAGATGCTAAATTTGCAATTGAACCAAGTATTGTCGTAAAAAAATCCGATTTGGAAGGGAAAGATAGATCATTAAATATTTATTTAGAAGCAGATGATAGTGGAAAACTGACTAAGGCCAAGATCACTAAAAGTAGTGGGTTAACTAAATTGAATAATTATGTATTAAAAGAATATCTTGAAAAAGCAAGATTTCAACCATTAAGTATTAATGGAAAACCTTATCCAATTAAAATGACAAAGGAATTTAATTTTTCTTTAAATTTTGCTGAATAAGGATAGATTACTTAGTTTATTCAACATTTAATAGACTGTATCCATACTGAAATTGGTGATACCTACTGATTCTATAGATTGATTTTCTAATCATTAGTGTTGGAAGTGATGTCAACGACATTTTCCTCTAACCTTGTATATATCCCAGTTTTAGGTAATCCCCTCGAAAAATAAAAGGATGTAAAAGTAGAATTTTCTCTTAAGATAAAAGCAGGAGATTCTGCATGAAAACATCTAAATTTACTGACAGTCAGATCATGTCTATTTTGAAACAGGCGGAGTCTGGCACGCCTGTTGCCACTCTTTGTCGTGAACATGGCATGAGTAATGCGACTTTCTACAAGTGGCGTGCTAAATATAGTGGTATGGATGCCTCCTTAATTGCTCGGTTGAAAGAATTTGAAGCAGAAAATGCCAAGCTGAAAAAGATGTATGCTGAAAAGCGGCTCAAAGCCGAAATCATTCAGGAGGCAATGTCAAAAAAGTGGTAAAGCCATCTTGAAGAAAATACAGATTGGGGTTTTGGTCTGTGTTTCTCTTATCTACGCCATGTTGAAAATTACGGTTGGAATCATAAGCGCGTTTACCGTATTTACTGTGAGCTGGCACTGAATCTACGTATTAAGCCAAGAAGAAGGCTGAAACGACATGTACCTGAACCACTTAGGGAGCCGATCCGAGCAAATCAGGTTTGGTCATTAGATTTTATGCATGATCAGCTCATCAATGGTCGCAAGTTTCGCCTATTGAATATTATTGATGATTACCGTCGCGAAGGCTTAGCTATTGAAGTTGGATTCTCATTACCTACAGTCCGAGTTATTCGTACACTCAATTAATTACTGGAATATCGAGAGAAACCATCAGTGATTCGATGCGACAATGGTCCAGAGTTTATTAGTCACAAATTCATAGGTTGGGCAACTGAGCATGATATTCGTATTGAATATATTCAACCAGGCAAGCCACAACAAAATGCGTATATTGAACGCTATAATCGTACAATGCGTTATAGTTGGGTAAGCAAACATTTGTTCGAGACATTGGAGCAAGTGCAAGCTTATGCAACACAATGGTTGTGGCATTACAACTATAAAAGACCGCATCAAGCCAATGGAGGAAAACTACCTCTGATGGCTGCTTAACTTCTACTTTTAACTTCGGTTATTTATGGGAGGATTACCGATAATGCATTCTTAATCGCAGCATACAAAGTCAGTAAAATGCTTTTTTTGAGTGATGAGCAGATATCACTACTTAACCTACATCAACATATTTGTTATCTTACCGACTCTAAAAAAGAGTTGATAATCATGAAAAATATTTTATACGTTTCTTTAATTTCCTTGATTCTCATTGGATGTTCTACTGAAATAGAAAAACTTGAAAGTAAAAGAGATCGTTTGACAGAAAAAGCTGACAAACTTACAGAAGAGCATCTTGGTTTAATGTTCGAGTGTACTTCGATTCAAAACCAACTTATACCAACTGGTGATCTAAACTTAAGTAAAGAAAAGATGGAAAAGCATAGACAAGAAGTGTGTTCAAAAGCAGAAGAGGTTCACAGAGAATATTTACCAATGCGATTTGAAATTGCTGAATTGGATGAGAAAATTAAAACACTTAAAGCTAAAGAACCTAAATAGCGAAAAACCCACTGCGGTGGGTTTTTTTATGGATGAAATGTATAATGGGATGATTTGATTCTATATCATTTATTTGAAATAATTCATACCGATCTGTACATAAGAGGCTGATCAATTCATCATAAGTGATTTTACACAAAAGGTACTTTTTGATTAAGTTGTTTATTTTACATGAGTAGAAATCATATTTTTTAACATAACTAAAAAATAAACATTGTATTACTGTTCCATTAAGCGTATAACGGTGTTTCATTGATGCGGGATGGAGCAGTCTGGTAGCTCGTCGGGCTCATAACCCGAAGGTCGTTGGTTCAAATCCAGCTCCCGCTACCAATGAAAAAAATTTAAAGTTTATAGCCTAGTTCGCTTTATGCTTACTAGGTTTTTTTTATTTAATTCCGTATTTATCACGAATGGCTGACAAAATCCGTTGAGCTATTTTCTGTTAGGATATTGAAAAATAGATTTTTCTATTGAATAAAATATAAATGAGGGTTGGCTACTGGGTCAACTCATATACGTATCACCCTATAAATATGCTGATGTAAAATTGAAAGTTTAATCTCAGGCGAAATTGCCTCTCAGAATTGGATTTTAAAATATCGCTCTCAAATAGTGAGTGACTGAACTGTTTTGCAAAAGCACAATGAAATGAGAAAAAATGAATTTAATAAATGGATGGACGATTGCTAAAGCAGTCAATGGAGATCAAATTCAAGTCAGAATTATTCCACTAAAGCGTAAACAAAGTAATGTTGACGGTATTTCTTGGGTTGAAGTAGGTAAGCAAATTCAACTTGAAACAGGACAGAAGTGTAATTTTAATCTCGATGGACGATCTTTCTATATTGGATTAAACATGCTTTATCGAATAACACTCTAAGGTGCTCCATGCGCTTTTGTTTTGATTTAAATTATCTTATGGCTTGCTTGGGCTTCTTGATGATTCAAGTATTCTTGCATTGTTGAGTTGAAGATTAACTTGGAAAATTTACAATTTCTTGATAACGAAAAGGTCATAAGGGAGTAGGATAATTTGAATCAATACTTCGTTTATGGTTTATAGAGATTATTGAATGATGAGCTTTTCTATATTCGTCATATACATTAAAATTGAATCATGAAAAGACTCCAGAAAAAGCCCAAATGTCCTATATCGAATTGGACAACAGATCAAGACTGTTATTTGATAGAGAATAGTACATTACCTATTGAAAGTTTAGTTGATCACTTACCTTTTAGCGATGAAGAAATCCGCAAAAGAAAAGAAATTCTTGGCTTGGTCAGAAGACAAAGACAAATGATGAAAGCAATTTAATTAGAAAAATTTTTTAATTCAATTTTTTTTCTTTGAAAAATAAAAAGTTGTTGATTTTAAATTTTATTATGAATGATAATTATTTATGTTTCTTGTGAATCAATAATATAGTCTCTCGAAAGAATAAAACTGAACATCTTTGATTCCTCAGCTTGAATTTCTCCTCAAGCTGGGCTTTGTCTAACCTCTCGATTTGTATATCAAAAATCGAGAGGAGTTTTAGACTAGATAGCGGCTCTCAAATTTAAGCATTTAGAATGCGTCATGGGCTATAGAAAACTAATCTCTTTGATTTTTTAATGGAAAAATCTTTAAATAATGGTGCAATCCGTATAACGTAATTAAAACAAAGTAAATGAAAAGATTTATAGTTTTATGTATTTAATTTATATAAATTAATAGCTTAGCTTATGTGTTTCAAGATTGTTGTAATTTCATTATTTATACTGAATCAGGTGTAGCATCCGCCATAATCATTGATTGTGTTTATTAATATGAGATTTTTGCCATGTTTACTCCTGTAATTAATCAAACAAAGATGCATCAGAATCAATCACAATATTTTTCAATCGAACAACTAAAACGTTTTTTGAAGAAACAAATTCGTTTAAAAGCAGATCAAGGCGAATTATTCGTGAGTGAATGTCTTGCAAAAGATTTTGCACGCCATGAACTTGACAAATTAAGTGATGAATTTAAGAAAGCAGGATATAAGGTAAAGCTCAAAATAATAGGAGAAGAAAAAATATTTTCTGTTTTCTGGAACTGATTGGCGATTATTTTTTAATATATTACGCCGAAATAAAAAGAAACTTGTGAGTTTCACGAATTCAACAATTGGGTGGTTAGTTTCTGATACTGTTTAATTTTTAAGTGAGATTGAGCTAGATATGAAAATCATTTCGATCGCAAGTTTAGTTTTACTATTGGGTTTAACTGCGTGTCAAAAAAGAGATTCAGATACGCAAAAACAAGACCAGACTACAACTCCACATTCGGTAGATAAAGACAGCTAGATCGTCAGACTGTCCGCTTTTTTGCAATAAAAGTACTGTTGGTATTGGATTGAAGTGAGTTTATTGGTCTTGAGAAATTTAGCCTCGATTTGCGGGGCTTTATGCGCTTATCACATATCATCAAATATTTGACATTACACAATAACATTAGTTAAGAATTTATTTCTCAATAAGCAATCACATCCACACTTAAACAATTGAATATATGCTTATTAAAAACTTTAAGACTAAGGCGTATTTCGTAGATCTTGGATAGTTGGTGTTGGCAAATCAAAAAACGATTTTATGTAAATTTTTAGTATAACAGAAGAGCAGATTATTTCACTGATGCTGAATTCTAGAACGAGTTAATATACAAATGTTATTAATATTTTTAAAAAAAATATTAAGTTTAATTTAATTTTTTATTGATTAATATGCGTGGGTAGTGAAGCAGGTTGTGAATGGAATTTTTGGATTATAATTAACTTATTGAAATAAAATATTTTTATAATAAATCTTGGTGAATTTTTATTTTAACGAAAATATTTTATTTAAAGTTCAGCTATTATATTCTTGTATTTGAAATATTAAATTGTATATTAACTTTGCTACAATTTTTTCACACTAAAGATAGTGTTTTTTGTTTTATTTTTTAATAAAAATGATAAACTGGTCACACTCTGTATGAGGCCGTGGGGGCTAAATGAAAGAAGAAGTAAAAATTGCGATATTTGGCTTGAGCTTAAATGTACTTGATGCAATAAAGCAGAAAATACGATTAATGTATGATGACTCACTTCAAGTAAGTTGGGCGAACATTGCTGATCCGCATTTAGATATTCTTCTTGTGAATGATATGTTTTTTAGTTCACCTACAATTCAAAATTTGGTAGGCGTAAAAAAAGTTCCTTATTTAAGATTAATCAACAAAAATGAAAAATCAGGTCAAATCGAAGGGGATAAGCTATATTTACCTTTTTCAGCCACTGATGACATTAGAAAATGGTTTAAAGATCGTTATTTTCAGGTGCCTGTTAGTCATAAAACAGTGCATATTGTGAATCAAATTTCAAAGACTTTAGACCTCACAAAAATCGTTCCGGAATTTTTTAATGAAAGAAATGGCAATGTGCAAGTTTTTGATGCGAAGGGGAATATCGCTTTAGTGAATATTCGAACTCAGCAAGTTTGGGTAGATCCCTTACGTAAAATCCAAGGCACTGATGTTTCTTTAAATTTTACCTATGCCACCATGCAGATGGCCCAATCAGTAAGTTCAAATCAAGGTATAGAGCTTAAGTCTTGGCTATGGAATCTATTGTGGTATTCCAATGATATTAATCCTTCCATTCATAAAGGTGACTATTATCAACTTGTCGATTGGCCGCAGCCAAATCATCAAAATGAAAGACAAATGATTTTTAAAATAGCAGCTTGTTTTGAGCAGGGAGCGAGTATTGCGCAAGTCACGAAAAAAACTGGCTATAGTCATGATCAGGTTTATAAATTTGTTTCAATCGCTTTATTAAGCAATATACTCAATCATATACCTGAAGAAGAAGCAAAATTAATTGTTGAGGAAAAACAGTCAGCTGGCGTTCTTCGTGGTTTCTTTGGTAAATTACGGAAAAAATTAGGGCTGTAATTTGTAGTTAATGGATCAATTTAAAAAATGAGTACATAAATATGGCTTGTTTAAAAGTTGAGAATAAATATATTAATTTAATCAATATTTTGTAATAAGAACTTGAATAAATAAAGGTGATGATGTGATTTTACAACAGTATAAAATAGTATTTGGCGGCAAGATGGGAGCTGGTAAAACTGAAGCGATCAAATCTTTGTCTGAAATCTCAGTTTTATCTACAGAAGCACAAAATACTGATGAACAATCACACAGTAAAGCCTTGACCACAGTTGGGATAGATTATGGTGAAATCCGTTTGGAAGACGGTGTTGTTGTTGGCTTATATGGGACACCAGGGCAAGACCGATTTGATTTTGTCTGGTCAGTGATCTGTAAAGGTGCAATAGGTGCAGTAGTATTGATTGATCACTCTCAAAAAGATGCAATTGACGATTTGAAGTTTTATTTTCAAAGTTTTAAAGAATATGTTAACAACATAGTTGTCGGAGTTACACATGTTGATGAAAATCCACAGCAACTGTTAAAACAATATAAAGATTGGATGAGTATCAATCAGATCAATATGCCCATTTTCGCTGTAGATGCGAGAAAACAGGATGATGTATTGCTAATGGTTGAGGCATTGATTGCCCGCGCAGAAGTTGAATTCGGATAAAACCATTTCTTCTATACAATATTAAATATGATCGTATGCGGTATGACAGCACAGCGTATCCATTCTATGTATACGATTTTTAACATGCTTGAAATAATTGGATGTGATGAGTGTAAATCATTTCAAAATAAGCACCAAGATTAAACATTTTGATAAATATGCACAAAAATAGTGCGTTAAAATGGTGCTGTGTGATTTTAAAATAAGAAGTGTGTCTGAATATGGTGCAATTCTCTTTGCACTCAGTATAATAGAAACGAATTAATGGTTGCTAAGCTTATTTTCTGATAAGAAATTCAACAAATTAGCAATTATTTTAAAAGTTGGTATGCTAATTGCTTTATAAATACCAACTACTAACACGCACTTCACAAGTGCAACAAAAATTCATTGGAGCAAAATGAGCATGGCGAACAAGGTCCTTCAACTCATACAAGAAAGTGGCGCAAAATGGGTCGATTTTCGCTTTACTGATACTAAGGGTAAAGAGCAACATGTAAGTTACCCTTCAGATACTATCGATGAAGATACTTTCGAAGATGGTAAAATGTTTGATGGCTCTTCAATCGCTGGTTGGAAAGGCATTGAAGCATCTGACATGATTTTACGTCCAGATCCTGAAACTGCTTTCCTTGATCCGTTCTTTGCTGAAGCGACAATTGTCGTGACTTGTGATGTTATTGAGCCTTCGACTGGTCAAGGTTATGACCGTGACCCTCGTTCAATTGCTCGTCGTGCTGAAGAGTATTTAAAATCTACAGGTATCGGTGATACTGCATTCTTTGGTCCAGAACCAGAATTCTTTGTTTTTGACGAAGTTAAATGGGACATTGATATGTCTGGCGCTCGTCATACATTGATCGCTGAAGAAGCTGCATGGTCGACTGGTAATTCTTACGAATCCGGTAACTCTGGTCACCGTCCACGTGTAAAAGGTGGTTACTTCCCAGTTCCTCCAGTGGATTCTCATCAAGATATGCGTGCTGAAATGTGCGCGCGTATTGAAGACATCATGGGTCCTGGTCGTGTAGAAGTACATCACCATGAAGTTGCATCATGCCAATTAGAAATCGGTGTGAGCTTCAACACAATGGTGCGTAAAGCAGACGAAGTTCAACAGTTTAAATATGCAGTTTGGAATGTTGCACACCAGTATGCTAAGACAGCGACCTTTATGCCTAAACCAATGGTAGGTGATAACGGTTCTGGTATGCACGTTCATATGTCGATCTCTAAAGACGGCAAGAATCTGTTTGCTGGTGATGAATACGCGGGTCTTTCAGAGATGGCACTCTACTTCATCGGTGGTATTATCAAACATGCTCGTGCATTGAATGCGATTACCAACCCTTCTACAAACTCTTATAAGCGTTTGGTGCCACACTTTGAAGCACCGATCATGCTTGCTTATTCAGCGCGTAACCGTTCTGCTTCTATCCGTATTCCTTACGTTTCTAGCCCTAAAGGCAAACGTATTGAAGCACGTTTCCCAGATCCAATGATGAACCCGTACTTGGGTTTTGCGGCATTGTTGATGGCTGGTCTTGACGGTATTCAAAACAAGATTCACCCAGGTGAAGCTGCTGATAAAAACTTATATGATCTTCCTCCAGAAGAAGAAGCGAAAATCCCAACAGTTGCCCATAGCTTGGATATGGCGCTTGAAGCACTTAAAGCGGATCATGACTTCCTTCTTAAAGGCGGTGTGTTCACAAAAGAGATGTTGGATGCATATATCGAACTTAAAACTGAAGATGTACGTCGTTTAAATACAACAACTCATCCAGTTGAATTTGATATGTACTATAGCTTGTAATTCATATTTGAATTTAAGCGAAAAAACCTGCTTTATGCAGGTTTTTTTATTCTTAGGGGTTGATGGCTCAAATGAATCAGTTTGATCGACTTGAATAATGAAATTCTAACTTCACTGTATGCTGGGTATTTATCAAAAGGTAATTTGCTCAAGGTATAGTTCACGTGTTAAAAAATACAGTGAAATACAATTTTCCTTGATCAATAAAATGAATATTAAAAACATGTTGTTTAATGAAATTCAGCCTTCAACGTCACTCTTTATATCTAAAGTTTCAATAGATTTGCTTAGGCGAAGCCTAAAGAAAACGATCTACGCTTTAAAAGTACAAAATAAATTAATCACGAAAGACATCGAATAGTTTGTATTAAAGCATCAAGTTAACCGCCCATAAAACGTGGAAATAAAATCACTTTCAAAAATGGTCAAAAGTTTTGGCTATGGTTTTATATGAAAAAGTTGATTACCAAAAAGCCAGTACAATGACTGGCTTTAGTCCACATCAATACATGATGCTAATGCGATGCAACGCTACTTGGTTGGTATTTTTGAATATATTTTTCTCGGATTTCATTGCGTTCATCTGATGTAGATGCTTTTTGCATTTTTTTTCGCATTTCATTGCGTTCAGATGTACTCATTTGTTGCCATGCTTCACGCATTTTTTGCTTTTCTTGTTCAGGAAGTTGAGTAAACCAATCCATACGCTGTTGTAAAGCAGCGCTTTGCTCTGTAGGAAGCTCTTTTAAATTTTGATAGCGCTTGATCAATGCTTTTTGTTCATCTTCAGACAGCGCATCCCATGTTTCATTGACTTGCGTATTCGCATCTTTGGAAAAAATCCAAAAACGTTCAAATCCAGCAAAACTTGTTTGTAGAAAACTAAAAGCACAAAATGCCAATGCTAATTTTCTAGCTACCATGAGAATTTTTATCCTCACCAAAAACAGATAACATGTCTAAATCTTCCATCATCTGAGGTGAAAGTTTAGGGCTAATCACCACTTGTTGTGGTGCATGGGCTTCATTGGAAACATCAAAAGCGTTTGGGACAACAACAAAGCCTGTAATTGCTGCTGCAAGTGCAAAGCCAGTCATTTTCCAGTTGCCAAAGCGTGATGTCGGCTGATCTTGGATACGATCTAGCACATTGTTCATCACCACAGCTTTATTGCGGTGATGACGTGCAAGCTCGTCCAGTTTTGCCGTCACTTGTTTGGTGAAATCATCATTATTCATGTGATGAACCTCCATACGGATTTAAATGTGATAGCGCAGTTCTCAATCCTTGAATTGCTCTATGGTAATGGGTTTTCACACTACCTTCGCTACAGTTCATAATCGATGCCGTTGTCTGTGTGTCAAAACCTTCCCATGCCCGTAGCATGAATGCTTGTTGCTGGCGTACAGGTAACTCACTAATCGCGTCTTGAATTTCTTCGATAGTGACATCTTGATCTAAAAACTGAAGCGGGTTTGGCGTGGATTCATCAACAATTTCCATTGCTTCTTCATCATCAGCATCTAAATCAATTTTTCGAAACAATGAAAAGGGAGATGCTCTACGCGCTTCTTTACGGCGCCAATCCTGTAATTTGTTGTTTAAAATGGTGTAGAACAATGGATACCATTCTTCTGTGGATTTATCGGCATAGGACTTGTGTAAGGAAATAAAAGCTTCCTGTACCAAATCCATTGCAATTCCATTATGACCTTGTGTTGCATTCTCCATCATCACCAAGGCACGACCTGTCACATCCTGCATAAAAAAACGCAGGCGCTGTTCACTGGTACTCGTTTGAGTACTGGCTGTTTCAGTCTGTGACTTCTTTGGTGCTAAGTCCATAGAGATGGAAAATCCCGTCATTGGATACCCACCATTATTTTAAATTCATATCACTATAACGTTTAAAAAATGGTTTGGGTTGACACGTAAATCAATTATTTTTTTCAGTTTAAATGATTTTCTTCAATAACGGGCGATATTTAAAATAATTTAACCTTATAGTCGTTGACGAACCATTTCAAAGAAACAAATCGAGCCTGCAACAGCAACATTGAGTGATTCTTGACCGCCTGGTTGTGGAATAGATACGGCCTCAGCACGTTTCAGTGCAAATTCTGAAACGCCTTGACCTTCATTACCCAAAATCCATACACATTGTTTACGTAAATTTTTCGAGTACAGGCTTTCTGCTTCGTGTGAGCTGGTCACATACACAGGAATTTTGAATTGTTTTAAAATATCCTCAAGTACAACATTTTCATAAGTCTGCAAGGAGAAATGCGCACCCATACCCGCACGGAGAACACGTGGTGACCACAAAGAAGCAGAACCTTTGGTACAGACAATTTGTTCGATGCCTGCGGCAGCGGCAGAACGCAATAAAGTTCCAACATTTCCTGGGTCCTGGACATTTTCAAGAATTAAAGTGTCTTCGCTAAAATTCAAGGCGTGTGTTGAAGTCGGCAAATCAACTATTGCAAGACAGGCAAGACTTGTCCCTAATGTGCTTAGGTCCTTATACAACGCTTCGCTGATGACAAACACAGCACCTTGGTATTGGTCAATGATCTCACCCAGATCTTCATGATCCAATGCATGTTCAGTGGTGAAAATTGAATTAATTTTGCGTCCTTTTTCCAACCATGCAAGGCTTAGATGTGTTCCTTCGAGTACAGTTTGCCCTTGTTTTTTACGGTAAGTATTTTGCTCAATCAAACCTCTTAAGTGTTTAATTTTTGGATTGTCTTTTGATTCAAGGAAAATTGTAGGCATGGGAGAATAGATCCAAAAAAGAAGTAGGATCTGCTGTTTATCCTTAAGTGAATTTTCAACAGATCCTTACTGGTATTACGATTTCAAAGAGAGCGTAATATTCAAAGAATTAGTGGTGATAACGAGTAACAAGTTCAACTTCATTTTTAGAACCGATCACAACAGGAACACGTTGATGCAATTCAGTAGGTTGAATATCCAAGATACGCACTCGACCTGTTGTCGATGCTCCACCTGCCTGTTCCATTAACATACTCATTGGATTGGCTTCATACATTAAACGAAGACGACCTGCTTTTTGAGGGTCTTTGGTATCATATGGATATAGGAAAATACCGCTGCGGCATAGAATGCGGTGAATATCACCCACCATACACGCAACCCAACGCATATTAAAGTCTTTTTCACGTACAGAAGTTTTACCTGCTTGAAGTTCATCGATATAGCGTTTTACAGGAGCTTCCCAGTGACGTTGATTTGAAGCATTGATTGCATATTCTTTAGTATCCGCAGCCACTTGAACATTTTCAGAAGTCAGCAAGAACTGTTGGGTTTCCGGATCAAAGGTAAAGAATACAACACCAGCACCAACGGTAAGTGCCATCATCGTGGATGGACCGTACAGAACATAACCCGCAGCAGCCTGTTGTGAACCAGCTTGCATGAAATCTTCAGCTTGAGTAATGCTATTTTGGGCAGGGAGAATTGAAAAAATTGTACCAACACACATATTGATATCAATATTGCTTGAACCATCTAAAGGATCAAATAGAACCAAATATTTTCCGTTTTCTTGTGCCGGTGTGAATTCATCTAACTCTTCTGACGCTAAGCCACCCACATTTTGATTGGCTTTCAGTGCATCAATCAAATAATCATTGGAAATCACATCAAGTTTCTTCTGTTCTTCACCTTGTACATTTTCATGTTGAGCGCTGCCAAGTACACCTGCTAAAGCACCTTTTTGTAGCGCCTGATCAATGGTTTTGCATGTGTTGGCAATGGTTTCAATCACATTGGCAAGTTCAGGTGTTAAATTCCCTTGTTGTTGTTCTAAGTATTGGGATAGGGTGCGATATGACATATCAGAGGTGCTCCAAAAGCGATAAATTTTGATACATTAAACAATAGCGGTATTTTAGATGAGTTCCGCTGAAAATAAAAATTATCCTGTGTTATTTGTCGTGAAATTACCCTTGCAAGTATTTTAGAAAGTGTTATGTTGGATATACGGATAATAGCGTTAAGGAGCACTCACATGACAACGGCAAAGTTTGAAGCGACTCCGACTCAAAATGAAGGTATTGATCTTAAAGAGATTAGTGCTGAAAATGTGAAAGAAGCATGGAAGAATTACGAAGCTAAACCTGAATTCAAAGAATTCAATAAGCACGATATGATTGAATCCATGCAAAGTCCCAAGCCAGACGAGTCAAAGGCTTAAGCAATAAGAAGCGTTTGTCAGTTTGATGAGCGCTTTTTTAATTTTATGATTCAACTAAATTTCGACTCCTATCATCTCAATCATGCTTGAAATTCATCATAAAGAAGGCATTATCTTTCCTTTTCATTAATCAGTTGAAATTCCAGTTTTGATGTTTTAAAGCATTAAGGTCAGAGTGACAAATAGTCAGGATCGCCTAATATAAAAAATGCCCAATTGAATTGGGCATTTTTTTTATTGATTTTGAAAAATTATTTTAACAATGGGGGAACAGCTTCGTAGTTAATTTCGACACGACGGTTTTCTTTCCACGCAGATTCATCATGCCCAGCATTAATTGGCATTTCTTTGCCGTAACTCACCGCTTCTAATTGGTTTGGCTTAACACCGTTAGTGATCAAGTAGCTTTCGACAGCTTTTGCACGACGTTCACCCAAAGCCATATTGTATTCGCGCGTACCACGCTCATCGGTATGACCTGTTAAGGCAACTTTTGAATTTGCATTGGCAATTAAGAATTGTGCATGTGCTTGAAGTGTTTGATAGTCATCATTTGAAAGATCACTGCTGTCATAGTCAAAATGTACAACACGCTTCGCCAAGAATGCTTTATTCGCTTCAGTTACACCTTTTGATGAAGCGCCAGCTAGATTTTGTGCATTTAAAGCTGCATCTTCGCTTAAACCTGTTGTGTTGACAGTAGTCGCACTATTAGGATTTGTTCCAGACTCTACTGTTGCAGCAGGTTTACGGCTGGCACAACCAGTCATGACCAAGCTTGCTGCAAGCAATGGTAAAGTTAGATATTGAATAGCCTTCATATTGATCTCCGATACTTCCTTTTTAAATTAAGTCATGCTATGTCGTTTAAATTATTTAGGTGCCCAAGCTGGTTCACGTACTTCACCTTGTTCACTTGGTAAATTCATACGGAAACGACCATCTGTTGACATGATTGCCAATAAGCCTCGGCTGTCTTCACGCGTTGCGTATACCACCATTTGTCCGTTCGGAGAAAAGCTTGGTGATTCATCAAGACTTGTTGGAGTTAGAATATTGGTAATTCCAGTTGAAATTTCTTGAATCGCGACTTTGTAATTACTGCCAGAAGGGCGGTGAACCAATGCAACATATTTACCATCGGCGCTGAGCGTACCACGGGCATTGAATGCGCCACGGAAAGTTAAACGTTTGGTTGAACCATCATCAAAGTTATAACGATAAATTTGTGCTGATCCGCCGCGGTCAGAGGTAAAAATAAATGATTTGCCATCTGGTGCATAGCGTGCCTCTGTATCAATTGCACTGTCATTGGTCATGCGTTTAACTTGGCGAGTGTCTAAATCCATTTGGTATATTTCAGGATTACCGTGCATGGATGCAGTGAACAACATCGACTTTCCATCAGGAGAAAAACTAGGTGCACCATTCAAACCGCGGAATGAGGCTAATTTCTCCCGGGCACCAGAAGCCAAGTCTTGAACATAAATAGCTGGACGTTTTGTTTCAAATGAAACATATGCAATTTTCTTGGCATCAGGTGTCCAAGCAGGAGACAGAATAGGATCTCTTGAACTCAGAACAGTTTTAGGTTGCTCACCATCGGTATCAGCGATTTGCAGAGTATAACGTGTATCCGGTGTTGCAGGATTGCGTAGCACATAGGCAATACGTCCTGTAAAGTCACCTTGAATACCTGTCAATGCCTGATAGATGGCATCACTGATCATATGTGCAGCGGTACGTACTCGCGAAGCAGGAACCGTAAGCAATTCATTGAGTAAGAATTTTTGTTTTTCGACATCATATAATTGGTAATGTACAGCCAATGAGCCATCAGGGTTTGCCTTGGATTCACCTAAAACAATATAAGGCACACCTGCAGCTTTCCATGCTTCTGCATTAACATTGTTTACGCTGGCAGTCGCAGGCAGATTTTTAGATGAACTGGTAAAACGACCAGAACGATTTAAATCCTGCTCAATGATCGGATAGATCGACTGATCATTACTAAAAGGAAGAATGGCAATTTTAGGTGCAGACTCAGGCGCTTTAGCAATTTCTAAATGCAATTGTGCATAGGATGTGGTGATCAATGCAGGGCTCAATGCAGCAATTATCGCTAATCCTAATAGACGTTTAGGCATGATTTTCATTGGACTTCATGTACTCAAATATCAATTTTTAACTATGCTTAGCTTTGTAGCATAAAGACATTATTTTAATCTATATAAAGCATGTAATTATGAATAAAAGATGATAATTCGCTATTTGTTGATACAAAATAAATCTACATGTATGAGGTAGCAGAATGACAGTGTATCAAAGCTGTCAAAACAAATTGATAGACAGCATAACTGTGGACGAAACCTTGGATATCATTCTGTGGTAAAGTAAATGCGAATTTCTTGTAATTGCTTTTTAAGTGCGTGCTCTTCGGGCATTTTAAAGGGTGCTGCTTTATAAATCGCAGTTTTTATCGACAATGCAAATGCATCACTCAACTGTCCATCCAATAAAATATCTTTTACCTTTCCTTGTTCATCTAAATAAACTTGTACATGAGCACTTTCTGCTAAATGGGTTACAGGTCTTTTCCAAAATTTTGTAATACGGTTTGCTCTGTGCTTATAAATTTGATTGATGAGCTGTGCTTGATCAGGTTGATCTGTTTGGGTGGGAGAGTTCCTTGACAAGCGTGATGCATCAGGTGGAATTTCATCTGTAGATGGGTTTGAAGGTGCTTGCTGCGTATTGATTTCAACTGGTGTGTTGGTTTGAATTTTTTCAGCAAATGACAATGTTGGGAAACTCATGAGCAAGCTGTGAACCAGTAATGTTTTAAATTGCATTTTATTTTCCCAATGTGTCTTTATGTTCTGATTGATCATCGGTATCGTTTTAACAGCGGAGAATGCAAACCTTATTCTACAATAAAGCTGACCGAAAAACTTTGTACATCTCTCCTTACATCCGGTTGAGTGGGCATGGTGAATGGCGCTGCGTCGTAGATCGCTTGCTCAATACTTGCCTTGATATCTGGATCTGCTGCGTTGACGACAATTAAGTCAATCGAGCCATTTTCTCTAAGTTTTATACGTGCTTTGCCGTGAAGACCCGTTGCACCTATTGGCATATGCCAAGCCCTTAGAATTTTATGTGCAAAATCTTTTTTCGTACTGAATGCCAATTTTTTCATTTCAGCTTTTTGCTCATCGGCGGGATTGTTTTGTTTACTAAGAGCCGACACATTGGTGTTCAATTCTGACGGATGGATAGATGAAAAATTAGGTTCTGCATTCTGGCTGCTTTGATTTGCGAGTGTGTTTTGATAGATGACTGACAGAAATATAAATACAAAAATTTTCACAGATACTTTGTCCATAGTTTGAATCAAATAACAACCCTGCCGGAGCAGGGTATATATTCTTGAACTTATTTCACAGTAAAGGTTGCTGTAAAGCTTCGTGCTTCGCGACGTGCATCCGGATCAGAGGGCATTGGAAAAGGTGCTGCATTGCGTACAGCCTGCTCAACACTGGCTTTGACATCAGGATCAGATGCATTGACGATAACTGAGGCGACAGCGCCGCTTTCTGTCAGTGTAACTCGCGCAGTTGCTTTTTGACCAGATGAGCCAGCCGGCATGCGCCAAGCATTTCGAACTTTATTTTCAAAATCTTTTTTGGCTGAAGATGCAATCTTTCTCACCTCTGCTTTTTTATTCGCAGCGGCTTCTCTTGCTTTTTCAGCAGCAGAATTTTTTTCTTCCTCTAATTCACGAGCAAGATCAGCTTTACGTTTTGCATCTGCTTTCGCTTTTGCATCAGCCTCTGATTTGGCTTTTGCTTCTGCATCAGCTTTACGTTTCGCCTCAGCATCTGCCTTGGCTTTGGCATTTGCATCAGCTTTGCGTTTCGCTTCAGCATCTGCTTTGGCTTTTGCATCTGCGTTACGTTTCGCCTCAGCATCTGCCTTGGCTTTGGCATTTGCATCTGCCTTGCGTTTCGCTTCCACCTCTGCTTTGGCTTTCGCAGCTGCCTCTGCTTTAGCTTGTGCAGCTTTTTCAGCCGCTTCTTTCCTTACTTTTTCAGCAGCTTCAGCTTTGCGTTTAGCTTCTGCATCAAGACGAGCTAATCTTGCTTTTTCAGCCGCATCTGCTTTGGCTCTTTGGATCGCTTCTTGTTTTGCTTTAGCAGCAGCTTCAGCTTTAATTTTTGCCTCGGCTTCCGCTTTGGCTCTTTCAGCAGCATTTTTTGCCTGTTTAACTTTTTCAGCCGCTTCTTGTTGTGCTTTCTCAGCAGCAGCAGCTTTTGCCTTTGCTTGTTCTGCCGCTTTTTCCTGAGCTGCTCGCGCTGCAGCGAGAGCCATTTTTTGTTCTAAAGCAGCCGCTTTTGCTTCTTCAGCTGCTTTTTGCATGTCTATGGCTTGAGTATCTGGCTTGTGCAGGCTTGGAATTTCAGGTGCAGTTTGATCAGGTTCGGCAGTTTGCTGGATATTTTCTGAAACTTTTGAGTCTGCTGTTTCAGTGGACTCACTATCTACCAATGGCTTAGGTTCTGGTGGTGGTAAATCTTCAGGTTTGATGAGAACCGTTTTAATTTGCTTTGGCGGTTCTGGTGGCCGACTCAGACCAAGAAAAAGTAAGCCAGTAATCGCCACCACATGAATACCGAGAGTAAATCCAAGTGCAATCGCTTTTTCTTTAGATTGTGGCTTTTGAGTATTTTTCATAACTTACTTTACAGACTCAGTCAGTAAGCCAACTTGACTTAAACCAGCATCTTGTAATGCAGACATAAGTTTCATCACTTCACCATATGGTCGTGATTCACTACCATTAATCAAAACGCTCAATTGCTTGTTATCTGCTTGAGCCAGTTTTTGATTCTCTGTGAGTATAGATTTAAGCTCTTCTAACGTAATCACATCATTTTTATGTGTTTTATCTTCCAGTTGAATGCTTCCGTCTGCATTAAGCGTCACAATAGCAGGTCGGTCCTCAGATTGAATGGGGTTATTATTGGCTTGGGGTAAGTCAACTTTGACACCTGTGGTAATCATGGGAGCAGTGACCATGAAAATCACCAATAAAACCAACATAACGTCGATATAGGGAACAACATTCATATCACTTTTTAAAGGCTTTTTGACGCGGTCAAAACGTCCAGAGCGTTGGATTGCCATTATTCAGCTTCCTGTGTAGTTCCCACAGACTGACGTTGTAACAGCGCCACCATTTCTTCGGCAAATAATGCACGATCTGAATAAATTTCTTCACCTTTGGCAGTATAGTGGTTAAATGCCAATACTGCTGGAATTGCTGCAAATAAACCGATCGCAGTTGCAATCAGTGCTTCTGCAATGCCTGGTGCCACAGTTGCAAGAGTCACTTGTTCAACCTGAGCTAAACCGATAAATGCACTCATGATGCCCCAAACCGTACCAAATAAACCAACATAAGGTGCGACAGAACCAATACTGGCTAAAGCACTCAAGCCCTGTTCTAGACGACCTTGATCTCGACTTAAACCTACACGCAGAATACGTTCTGTCCCTTCTATCATGGGAACGGTATCTGCCTGACGCTTTTTCAATTTCAAATATTCACTTAAACCCTGATAAAAGATGTCTTCTAGACCATCGCGTTTAGAGTTTAGTTGTGCATTGTTGTAAAGTGTATTGAGTTCAGCACCTGACCAGAATATTTTTTGAAAATGATCATCACCTTGGCGAGCTTTTTTATAGCCCATATGTAACTTGGCAATCAGATACCAACTAAAAACAGATGCAAGTACTAAGACCAGCATGACCAATTGAACCACAGGGCTCGCTTGTAAAATTAAATCAGAGATGTGCAGAGAGGATTCTAGTTGTGTTGCCATAGTTACATGTGCCAAAAGTATTTTTTATTCGTGAGCTAATTCTCGAAGAATTAAATCACGGATTTCGTCAGGAATTCTACGAGGTTTCATATCAGTACTTAAACATGCCAATTCTACCTCGCCAGAAGCAAGCATGATTTCACCACGATATATATTTTGTTGCAACACAAATGACGAAGCTTTACATGAAACTACACTTGCTGTAACAGTAATAAGATCGTCCATCAGTATAGGGCGGGAATATTTCAATGCAATTTTATGAACCACAAAATTGTAGTCTTTTTGATGCCAGTAATGATCAATGCCAGAAGCACGTAACCATTCTGTGCGAGCACGTTCCATGAAGCGAATATGATTGGCATGGTAGACGATTCCACCTGCATCTGTATCTTCAATATATACACGGATCTCAAATTCGAATTTATTACTCATGTTACTATGCATTCCTGTGTTGTTTATTGCATATCTATCAACTGCTTGTCAGTGCTGACTTGTTTTAGTTCAATTTCAAATCATTCAGTTGGAATCAAGAATTTTATATTGCTGACTGAATCGCTGAATAAAAATTTACAATCTCTATAAAGAAATAAATCAACCCTACCCAAACATTTAATGGATGCTTTGAGAAAAAAATCTACATGAACAGTGAACTGGTTGATTGGACAGTACATGTATATAGGCTTTAAACGCTATATTGCAGAAAAGTAAATTGATTCGACTCACTGATAGATTTTTCACAAGAATTCAGCACTAACTTCGGCGCAAATTTTAGCATAAGGTGTGTTTTCTCAAATGGCACAAGATTACATTCCGAATCAGCTAGGCGTGACTGAATGTATAAGTATCAGGAAAGCTGCTTAACTATGCTAAGACAACAGCCTGCATTCGATAGGACAGATAAAGAGTATTTAAAAATAAACATTCATACTAAGAAAAGAAAAAATCGTAAGACGGTTATTTGTAAATATTGAGCAGATTGTGATTCAACACGGTCATGTTACAGATGAAAAAAGTAAAGTTTTAAAAATAAGTCGAAATATTGATCAAAGTTCAATTTTCGTAGGTTGGCTTTTTAATAAAAAAATTGACAATTGTCACATTATTTTAATTTAATTAAACAATTAATTTATAAAAACTTGAAAATTATTTTATTTCATTATATAAATCAATTTTCTTTGCAATGCGTACACTTGGCTAGCAAAGGTTTTTGCCCACTTCCCCAATAGTGGGCTTTTTTTTGAGATTATGATTAAAAGCTGATTGACTTCTACAGGCGTTTTGGAGAGATATCTCCATGGTCATTGAATCATTTATATTTCAGAAGAATGCTTACATGGTAAATTTATAAATAAACAGGTCAATAAGCGAAAGTTTTCAATGGTTGAATCAATACTTGTAGAGAATTTTATTTTAAAAATGATACATATTTATCTATAACAATATTTTTGATGATCATGTCTAAGCTTAATTGTTTAAAATAAGTTTTGAACGGCGGACTTATTCAACAGTAAATTATATTGAAGAAGCCGCTCATAATAACAATGTGAGACAAAGTCCTATAAGGTTTAAAATATCGGCGGGTTATAGGTAAGGGTACGCCCAAGAATCCACAATAAGAATAAAACCAAGGGAACATGGAACACCAGCTGGGTCACGGTAAATCCGATAACGTCTTTGGCTTTTAGTTTTAAAATGCCCAGCATTGGTAACATAAAGAATGGATTAATTAAATTGGGTAAAGCTTCTGCCGCATTATAAATTTGGACAGACCATCCTAAATGTACTTTTAAATCTTGTGCAGCTTGCATCACATAGGGTGCTTCAATAATCCATTTCCCACCGCCTGAAGGAATAAAAAAGCCTAAAATTGCAGAATAGAGTCCCATGACAACTGCGAAGGTTTCTTTAGATGCAATTGACACAAAAAATTCAGCAATATAATGAGATAACGATAAATCCTGTGCATTGATTGCATTGGTCATGATAAAAGCAATACTGCCATAAAGTGGGAATTGAATCAGTACACCCGAAATTGCAGGGACGGCTTTAGAAACTGCATTTAAAAAGTTTCGAGGTGTGCCATGTAAAGCAATACCGAGCATGAGAAAGATAAAGTTATAAGTGTTTAGACTGGAGATCGCTATAATTGGATTACTCTTGGTAAACTCATTAAACATCCAGATCAGTCCTAAAACTACAATGAAGATACTGAGTATGGGGGAGTTTTCTAACCAGTCACCAGGGCGCTTTCGGTCTTGTGCTTTGCTTTTTTCGTCTTCAAAATGGATGTCAAAATCATCTACAGTCTTGATGCTATTTGCTTTAGGTGCAGACCAGAATGCAATAGCAATCGATACAATAATCAATACTGCAGTCATCATCATAGACTGTGGCAAAAAGATCGTTTCAGAGAAGGGGATGATTCCTGTTAAATCGTACAGCGGTTCAGGTAAGCTCGCTTTATTGGCTTGTAGTTGAGCTGCAGAAGAACTAATTCCAAGTGCCCACGTCGCTCCCATACCAATAATAGCAGCGGCAGCGGCGGCACGATAATCCATGTTAAGTTCTTTACGTTTGGACAGTGCAATCACCAAAAGGGCTGTTAAAACTGTACTCATCGCCCAGTTAATCAGTGAAATCAATAAACTCACTGTTGCAACAAAAACGATTGCGTTTCTTCCTGAAGTGGGAATTTGAGCCATTTTTTGAATGAGCATTTCGATCGGTTTAGAAACAGAAACGACATAACCTACAACAATTAGCATGCACATTTGCATGGTAAAAGGAATCAGACTCCAGAAACCATTGCCAAATGAAATGGCAACATCATGAACAGGTGCTCCTATTCCAATAGCAGCTATGGCAACAATGATTACACCCAAGAGTGCAAAGATATAGGAATCAGGAAACCATTTTTCTGACCAGTTACTTACTCTTATGGCAAATTTTTGTAATATGTTCTGAGAACTATCCATATTTAAACATCCTATTTATTTGGCGATAAAGCGACTGCATCCATAGTGAAAATATTGACGATTTCTGATTGACTGGTCTGCATCAGCCTGTTTTAACTATTTGTATAAAAATGATTTTTGAGCAATTGATCCATAAAGTTTGATTTTTTAAACTTACACTCCTTGTAAGCCTATTTGTTTGATTCGCGGTTTTTAGCGTGAGATAAAACATTCATGCTGTTTGTATTAAATTATTAACATTGAATTGAGCATTTTATAAATTTAAACTTTTAAACGTACGATAAGAAAAACTCATTAATCCAAAGCGCGCAGCCATATTTTTGCATGGCGAGATAAGGGCATCCGCATAAGATTTGATTCAACTTTTATATTTTTTTATGTTCAAAAATCCTCTCTCGTATTAAAAAAATTTTCCATGCTCAAAGAAATCACAAGAAAGGGCTAAAGCGCAGTGCAGCGAATTCCCCAATTTGCATGATTACAATGATTGATCGATCAGCTATACACAATGGAAACTTATAAAAGAATAGTTTTAACAATAATTTAGAATGAAATATCTGAGTAGATGATTTCTTGGGATTGATTCTGAAAATTACTTTTTAGTCATATTTAATTTTATGTGTAATATTTCTTTACTATTTGTTGTGGGTTTTGTATTCTTTTTATGCAAATAAGAATAATTATTATTTGTATTTGCGTGTTTTAAATTTTATTGTCCGAATTTATCTCGTTTATCAATGGGGATTTATGTATGAGAACGCTTGATCTTCGTCCTGTTTCGATAGCACTTTTAGGTATTACAACTAATACAGTCTTTGCAAATAACAATGCAGAAGTGAATTCTGCTCAACAACTTGCCACGATTGTGGTTTCAGCTGCAGGCTTCGAGCAAAAGCTAAAAGACGCACCAGCCAGTATTACGGTCATTACAGAAAAAGATTTAAAAGATAAACGGATTAATTCTATTGCTGATGCTTTAATTGATATTGAAGGTGTAGATATCAGTCCTGAAGCTGGAAAAACAGGTGGGTTGAATATTCGAATCAGAGGGATGGATTCTGAGTATTCCCTTGTTTTAATTGATGGTCGCCGTCAAAACAGTACAGGAGATATCACTCCAAATGGTTTTGGTGAATCCAATAATAGTTTTATTCCTCCAATTTCTGCCATTGAGCGGATTGAGGTTATTCGTGGACCTGCTTCCACACTCTACGGTTCTGATGCTATGGGCGGTGTTGTCAATATCATCACTAAAAAAGTATCCAATGAATGGACAGGTAGTACCACCATAGAAGCGACCTTGCAGCCCAATAGTTCTAGATTTGGTAATCAACGGGCAATAGATTCTTTTATTATGGGACCAATTATCAAAGATCTGCTCGGGATACAACTTAGGGGGCGTAAAGCAGAGCGTAATCAGTCAAATGTAGGTTATCTCGACCAGAATGATAATGCTGTTGAGCTGTCTATGGGGAACAATCCAACCAAATCCGATATTGACACGGTTGGTGCCCGTTTGACATTGACGCCCACCCAGCAACATGATCTCTCTTTAGAATATGAAAAAACAGAGCAGTGGTATGACAATAGTAAAGCGCAATTGGGAACGCTTGGTGCAAATGGTGGATATGATAGAGCGCAAGAATATAATCGAGATCGAATAGTATTTGCCCACACATGGCGTACGGATATAGGAACGTTGGACTCAAGCATCAGTAATACACAAACAGAAACCATAGGTCGTCTTATTCCATCTCGTGCTCAAGCGGGGGCTAATGTGATTAGTCCTCGACTATTGGAAAGTAAAGATACGATTTTTGATACAAAATTTGCCAGCCAATATTTTGATGGACATAACATTACTTTAGGTGGGCAATGGTGGGATGCAAGCATCAAAGACGGATTGAGGGTAAATAAAGATGTTTCCTTTCAACAAATCGGTGTATTTGCAGAAGATACTTGGGCGTTCACACCAAGTTTGGCGCTAACGACAGGTTTACGTTTTGACAATCATGATACCTTTGGTTCTTTTTGGACACCTAGAGCGTACTTGGTATGGAATGCAAATGATAATTGGACGCTCAAAGGTGGCTATAGTGAGGGATACAAAGCGCCTCGTCTAGAGCGCCTAACTCGGGGAATTTATAATGTGGGAGGACAAGGGCGAATTCCGCTTTTTGGCAATCCTGATCTGAAACCTGAAACAAGTCGTAACCTCGAGTTCGGTACTTATTTTACTAATGCTTCCAATTTTGATGCCAATATCACAGCATTTTATAGTCAGGTGAAAGACAAAATCGTGACCGGTTCGATTGAGAAAACTTGTGATGCTAAGAATACTGCGGGAAAAAAATCCTGTGAAGATTACATGGCAAGTGTGGGTACACCATGGCTAATGCAATCTGTCGATACAGGTTCTCGTGCTTGGAGCGTTAGACGTCCAATCAATGCGCAGAAAGCTGAAATCTATGGTGTCGAAACAGGTTTAAATTGGGAATTTGTACCAAATTGGAAATTGGGTTTGAACTATACATGGACTGAAACAGAAATCCAGGATAAAGCATTGGGTAATCCGCCTCTAAACGATACACCTAAACATATAGTCAATACATCATTAAAATGGCAAGCCGACGATAGAATTCAATTGTGGGCGAGAGGCGAGTATCGAAGTGAACGTGCACGTTATACATCCACTTACGATAATTTAACGGCGACTGAAAAAGGGGTATATGATGCCTTGGGTGACTATAAAGCCTATGCTTTGATGCATGTGGGATCTAATTTTAATATAAATGATAAAGTTGATATTGGCGTTGGCTTATATAATGTATTTGATAAAAACTTTGTTGATTATCAAAATGTAGGTTCTCTTTATTATAACCGATATAGAAATACCCAAGAAGGTCGTCGTGTTCAATTAAGTACTACCTTTAAATTTTAAGGATGAGCCTATATCAAGGCTTTATCCTGACAGGTTTTGATATTTGGTGGTAAAGATTTAGATTTTTCAAATATTTTTTAATTGATCAGAAGACTTTTTGAATGACGCAAAGGATCGGGAATATTTAATATTCCCGAGATGACTTACTTGGATTCGGGAGGAGTCATACCAAATTGTAAATAAGCTTGATTGGTCGCAATACGTCCACGTGCTGTACGCATGGCATAACCTTGCTGGATCAAATAAGGTTCAATGACATCTTCTAAAGTACCCGAATCTTCTGCCATTGCAGCGGCTAAAGCTTCAACACCTGCTGGGCCACCATCAAAGCGCTCAAGTAGCATCGACAAATAGCGACGATCTAGTGTGTCCAGTCCATCTTTATCGACATTCAGCATATCCAAGGCGCGTTGTGCCATTTCCTGAGTTACTTCGCCTGTTCCCTTGACTTGTGCATAATCTCGCACACGTCGCAGTAACCGGTTGGCGATACGTGGTGTACCACGAGAACGACGTGCGACTTCAATAGCTCCTTCTGAAGTCATCGGTACATCCATCAAATGTGCTGAACGAGCGACAATGTGGGTCAAATCTTCAACTGAATAGAATTCAAGACGTTGCACAATACCAAAACGGTCACGTAATGGAGAGGTGAGTAAACCTGCACGAGTTGTTGCTGCAACCAAGGTAAACGGGGGTAAATCCAGTTTAATCGAACGCGCAGCAGGACCCTCACCAATCATAATATCAAGTTGATAGTCTTCCATGGCTGGATAAAGAATTTCTTCAATCACAGGTGAAAGTCGATGAATTTCATCAATAAACAGTACATCACCTTCTTCGAGATTGGTCAGCATGGCTGCCAAATCACCGGCACGCTCTAAAACAGGACCAGATGTAGACTTGAGGTTCCCCCCCATTTCACGTGCGATGATATTGGCCAAAGTGGTTTTACCTAGACCAGGTGGACCAAAAATCAAAGTATGATCTAGTGCTTCACCACGGCCACGTGCTGCACCAATAAAGATTTCCATCTGCTCACGGACAACGGGTTGTCCGATATAGTCATCCAATGATGTTGGACGTATGGCGCGATCAAAATGATCTTCAGGTTTTTCAGTCCCACTGATTAAACGGTCTTGCATGAGTAATTTGATCTGTCTTATTTATTCATGGATTTGAGTGCGGCACGGATAATATCGCTCGCTTCAGTGTAGTCTGCTTTCACGGCATTAATCAGTTTTTGCGCTTCTAAAGGTTTATAGCCTAAAGATTGTAATGCAGCTTCAGCTTCAGCAACAGCAGAATTACCGGTAAATTGTATTTGAGGTGAAGTTGAATTACTTGCTGTTGTACCTGTAGAAAATGCTTTAAAGCGATCTCTCAGTTCAATCATCAAGCGTTCCGCTGTTTTGGTCCCTACACCGGGAACTTTGACCAATGTTTTGACATCACCATTTTCAACAGTATGCACCAGCATTTCTACGCTGAGGGTAGACAAAACACCTAAAGCCATCTTAGGTCCAACGCCATTTACCTTGAGTAAGGTACGGAAAATGGTTTTTTCTTGCGCATTTGAAAAACCATATAACAATTGAGCATCTTCACGTACAGCTAGATGTGTCCATAAAGTGACTTGTTGTCCTTTCTGCAGTTGGCAAAATGTTGAAAGCGGGGTGTCGATTTCATAGCCAACACCATTAACATTCAAAAGTACAGTGGGTGCTTCTAAGGCTAGGACTTCACCGATAAGACATCCGATCATTGCATGGGTTCACTTATTTTGTTCATGGTTGAATAGTAGATGCCATTTGCTCTAAACGCAAAATTGCTTTGAGAATTTCTTTACGATTTCGCGCAGATTTTATCCAAGCAGGCAGACGGGAAAAATAACTGGAATTTCCTGTGCTTTGTGTTCTTTCACGTAGATCCGCTTGAACAAAGGACTTGAGTACCTGTAAATGCTCAGGATTATGTATGTACAGATTGCCAAGACGGGTATGAGCGGTTAAATACAGTTTAAGTCCAAATTGTGTATGCTCAAGTCGATTTGCGTTGGCATAGTCAATATCTTGTGATTTTACGCTGAGCTGTGAGGTCTTATTACACACAGGGCAAGTTGCTTCAACATGCGTCACCGGATTTTTAAGATGACGTATCCTGTGGTTTACACTCAGTTGAGTTCCGCCACAGAAATGGCAGCGCTCAGTGACATAAACATAGTAATGACCATTAAATTCTTTATTGTACTGGCTGGCATGACTATCTAAATGGCGATTGCATTGATTACATGTAAATACAAAATGCGAAGTGCAATCACAACTGAGTGCTGTTTGATCTAACTTTTGATAACGGATTATTCCTGGAGCTTGGCAGTCAGGACAATGCACCCATTGATCGGCAAAAATAAACTGAGATTTATAAACTCCATCATCTACATAGCGTGATGTCATCAGAAAAATCCAACCTTATTACCTTGAAGTTCTTGCGCCAAGTTATACGCCTGGTGATCTGAGAACTTACTGACAATATCGAGAACCTGCATAATATTGTCATAATGATTGTCACTAAAGCGAGCACCAAAACGTTCTAATATCGACATCAAACGTCCATCTTTAAAACTTAAGGTTTTATGTGGGGTGGTTAATGGGATAAACGCATCTAAGATATGCTGTAAACTTTGATGTGCAATAATTTCCAATCCTGACTTTTGTGGATGTTCAAAGATCTTTTCACGGGCAAGATTTTTGGCACGATCTATCCCCAGTTCAATATCTTCAGAACAGTATTGCAATAGCGAGCCTTTGAGCTGTCCTGATAGAATTTGAAAATGTTGCTTTGCAAAAGCAGTCGTCACTTCTTCAACCAAACGCTTCATTACACGACCACGTAATGCAGCAATTTTTTGTTGCCAAGTGGTATAGGGCATGTTCAATTCAGCCGGTACACCAAAATCCCCCAATAAATCAAGGAAAATAGGTTCAACCTCTTCATAAGCAAGCATGTTGAGAATAATCCCATCCTCTAGATCAATTAAGGCATAGCAGATATCATCTGCTGCTTCTAATAAATAGGTCAAAGGATGGCGGCACCAACGATATTCACCCAACTGAAGCAAGCCAAGTTGATCAGCAATTTGTTTGAGGATCTCTTTCTCAGCTTGATAACAGCCGAATTTTGCACGCTTGCTTGCAGGCGTATCACCTTGAGATTCTATGGTTTGTGATAGCCAGGGATACTTGAGGTAAGCTCCTAACGTTGCGTAAGTTAGGCGCATTCCCCCATCATGAGGATGGTAGTCAATTTTAGTCAATAAACGTAGACCTTGTGCATTGCCTTCAAACTGACGGACATCTGCTTGTTGCTCAGTGCTCAAGTCCTGTAAAAAATCGGTATGCGCGGCATCATCAAACCATTCACGAATGGCATATTCACCCGCATGTCCAAAAGGTGGATTACCAATATCATGTGCTAAACATGCTGCTTGTATGATTGCACCCACATCGGCAGGAGAAATCCAGATGGGAAGTTCTTTTTGAATTTTTTCGGCTGCAAGCATACCCAATGAACGACCTATACATGAGACTTCAAGCGAGTGAGTCAGTCGCGTATGGATACCGTCATGTTGAGTCAGGGGATGGACTTGCGTTTTTCGATTCAGTTGTCTAAAACTTTGTGAAAATATGATGCGGTCATAATCTTTATGAAAAGGGCTTCGTGCCTGTTCTGTACTTTGCTTCTTACTTCCTAAACGAACAGTTGAGAGAAGTTCTAACCAACGCATTTGAGTCATTTATCATTTATCATTTTTTCGTTAAGGGTATGATGCCAAATTTATTGAGCATGTACCAGAGTCGTGCGACATAAGTTGTCTGAGTAATGATTTATTTTTGATATCATCACAATTACAGAGAGCAAATCAATTGATCTTTGGTTTAGAGTTTTCACCAATAAATGTTAGAGTTTCGCATTATAAATGATAAAGAATAGGCTTGATATTCAATGAGTTTAAAAGATCAATTTGTTAGTTTTGTGCTTATTTTATGTTTACCAATAATTGATACTCATGGTGAAGATTATCCTGTTATTGATCCTGCAAAAGAAATTTCTATTACCGAAAATGCATTAGGATTACGTTCTTTTGAAGAGCGTACAATCATTGATTATACGTTTTATCCTCATAAGCAGACTGGGCAAAATCAGGTGTTTAACGCAGATGAGATGAAGCAGATAGAGTTAGAAAATTTTGAGCTCCAGAATATAGTTAAAACTTTGTATCCATTTGATATTGTACAAATGAATGATTCACAATTTTCACATTCAAATACAAAGTTATGGACCGCTGTTGAATACAAATACTATGAAAAATGTAATTGTGATGAGGGTAAAAAACTCATAGAGAAAAATATCGTCGTTTTCCCCCATAAAGTTATTGAATTCAAAAATATAAAAAAGGAAAAGCGTTTTTTACTTCCAGTCGAAATATTTAAAATGCATGGTGCTGGGCGAGAAATACGTATTACCGATCCTAAATTGGAACTTTATCTATTTAAGCAATTAGAAACTGAAAAATATCAATTGGTTACTCGAACACCAATCAATTATGAAGGCATCGATTCTTATGAAGGCTTTGAAATTTCCCTAAGTCAATTGAGTATACCTGAAATTGCTTCAAATATTAGGTTAATTGGCGCAGATCGAAAGGGAAGTTTTTTCAGATTATATGCTATAACAAATAATGGAGCTGAGTACTCAGATTGGTACGTCTTAAGTTTGAAAGAGGATGAGTTTCTACGAAGCTATCTAGTCTCAAATGCGAGTGAAGACACAACAGAAATGTTTTATACACCTAAAGCGCACAAGTTTGATTCAAAACTTTCTTTTATACCGGTAAAAGGTCAGTCATATTATCCAATACAGATCAAATATAAAGGTAATAAATTTATTTTTTCCAACTATAAATTGGAAGATAAAGACCAGATAAACAGAGTGGAATTTGATCCAAACTTAGGGATTTATAACTATGATTCGCCGACTATGCAACGTATGTTGTCAGAGCAACGCAAAATAATGAAGGGTATTCAGTGAATAATAAATTGATATTGCTATTCATGATTTTTTTGTCAGGATGTAACCCAACTGATAAAAACTTAAGCAGCCAAAATAAACAAATCGAAACCCAGAAAAAAACGGAAGTGAGTAAATTTGAAATTGAAGAAAGCATTCCTGCAACGCCTGAACCCGTAGATCAGGCTTTAGCAACTTTTGCGTTTCAGAAAAGCTCAGATGGTCATCTCATCAATAACTGTATTTGGACAGATGATCCAGATGCGCAAGGGAAAGTGTATTGGAGCATCATACCGAGCAGTATGTTGAATGGAAAATCTAAATTTACTGCCGAGGATATTACGCCAAGCAAAGTAAAAATCGGACAGCCAATCAAGAACTGTACTGAAGGCTATCAAAATGAAAAAGCAAAATATGCCTATGCGATAGATCACAGTGGTGATTTAGTCAATACGATTGCCCTCAAATTAGACAGGATGACAGAAACGGCAGACCACCTTTATACAATTGATTTGAATAAAAACGCGCATCCTGAAAAAATCTATGTGTGCTACAACATGGAAAGTTTAGATGTATTTTTTATAGATTCTGTACCTAAAAATCCCGATTTAGGACATGTAAATGTTGAATTGTCCTATGCAATTGATGGAGAAATTGAACCAGATATTTCATGCGGAAAAGTTTTTTATCAAAAAAGTGGAATCATCGCAAAAGAAGATCCCAAAACAGGCGAGTCTACTTATCGTGCTCAATAATTCAATTGTTACGAATCATGTTTAAACACGAAAGTCAAAGTAAATCGAATGTTTAAAAGCAAGATTTCAGCATTTTTTAAGTTGGATATGACTAGCTGAAATCTTGCTTTCACAGTAGAATATGCGCTCTCTTCAAGTCACATTGAGGTAGGTTGCCAAAGCCTGCCCGTGGAGCCAAAAACAGCATGTTTATCGTTGCCGGTGCACCTGCACACTCTTCTTTTAAGCAAACACAACTATTAACACGCCTTGCGTCAATCAGTTCTGTTCAATCAATAGAAAGCCAATGGGTTTACCTTTTCGACCAAGCGCTCAACGAGCAACAACAGCAATCTGCTTTACAGCTTTTAAACGATGGTGCATCGTTTGAATTACATCAGGCAACCAGTGATGAAGTACAGATTTTAGTCACGCCACGTGTCGGTACAATTTCACCGTGGTCGTCTAAGGCAACCGATATTTTTGCCAACTGTAATACGCCTGTACACCGCTTAGAACGCGGTGTTTTGTTTACTTTAAAGGGTATTTCTGAAGTATCCGAAGAAGTGAAACAAGTTTTACATGACCGTATGACAGAAAGCGTTTTCAATAAAATTGATGATGCATCCGCTTTGTTCTCAGAAACTGCACCTAAGCCGTTGAACTCAATTGATATCTTAGGTCAAGGTAAAGACGCACTTGTTAAAGCGAACTCTGAATTTGGTTTTGCCTTGTCAGATGAAGAAATCGATTATTTAACAGCTGCATTTAATAAATTGGGTCGTAATCCGCACGACATCGAGTTGATGATGTTTGCTCAAGCAAACTCAGAACACTGCCGCCACAAAATTTTTGGTTCTGAATGGACAATCGATGGTGAAAAACAACCATTGTCATTGTTCCAAATGATTAAAAATACCTATAAAGAATCTCCGACAGATGTGTTGTCTGCATATAAAGATAATGCATCGGTGATTGTTGGTTTTGATACACAACGTTTTTATCCTAAAAAAGATGAAGCAACTGGACACTACGTCTATAAATATAAAAGCCAAGCTGCCCACATTTTAATGAAGGTTGAAACCCATAACCATCCAACTGCAATCGCACCATTTGCGGGTGCGGCAACGGGTTCAGGTGGTGAAATTCGTGATGAAGGTGCCACAGGTCGTGGCGGTAAGCCAAAAGCGGGATTGACAGGCTTTACGGTGTCCAACCTGAATATTCCGGGTTTTGAACAACCTTGGGAAGAGAATTACGGTAAACCATCGCGTATGGCTTCACCACTTCAGATTATGATTGAAGGTCCATTGGGCGGTGCAGCATTCAATAATGAATTTGGTCGTCCTGCACTTAATGGTTACTTCCGTACGTTTGAACAAAACGTAAATGGTGAAGTAAAAGGTTTCCACAAACCGATCATGATCGCAGGCGGTTACGGCAACATCCGTCCCGATCACGTTGAAAAAGATGCGATTCAACCCGGAGATCTACTGATTGTCCTGGGTGGTCCTGCGATGCTGATCGGCTTAGGCGGTGGTGCAGCATCTTCCGTAGACAGTGGTAAATTGGGTGAAAACCTAGACTTTGCTTCGGTTCAACGTGAAAACCCGGAAATGGAACGCCGCTGTCAAGAAGTGATTGATGCGTGTTGGAGAATGGAAGATTTCAACCCAATCGTATCTGTACATGATGTTGGTGCAGGCGGTATTTCCAATGCAATGCCTGAATTGGTTAACGATCATGAGTTGGGTGCAATTCTCGATCTTCGCAAGATTCCATCACTAGAACCTGGCATGTCGCCAATGGAAATCTGGTCAAATGAAGCACAAGAACGTTATGTGTTGGCAATCAAACCAGAATCATTGGAATTGTTTGAATCTATCTGTGCACGTGAACGTTGCCCATTTGCAGTATTGGGTGAGGCGACGGAAGCACGTCAATTGACCGTAAATGATCCATTGTTTGACAACAAAGCTGTGGATATGCCAATGCAAGTCATGCTTGGTGGTACACCGCGTATGAGTCGCTCATATGAAACGATTGAACGTACAGGCAATGCATTTGATGCTGCCCAAGTTGATCTGAAAGATGCAATTTTCCGTGTATTGAAAAATCCAACGGTTGCTTCTAAATCATTCCTGATTACGATTGGTGACCGCTCGATTACAGGTATGGTTGCGCGTGATCAAATGGTGGGGCGTTGGCAAGTACCTGTTGCTGATGCAGCAGTAACAACGACCAGTTTGCAGGGTTATACAGGCGAAGCAATGGCAATGGGGGAACGTCCGCCAGTGGCATTACTGAATCCTGCCGCTTCTGCACGTTTAGCAGTTGCTGAAGCAATCAGCAATATCATGTGCGCCAATATAGAGCAAATCAGTGATATTAAGTTATCAGCAAACTGGATGGCGGCGGCAGGTCAAAAAGGTGAAGATCAGGCATTATTCGAAGGTGTAAAAGCCATTGGTATGGAAATGTGTCCTGCCTTGGGTATTGCGATCCCTGTCGGTAAAGACTCGCTGTCTATGCGTACTACATGGAATGACCAAGGCGAAGATAAATCGGTTACTTCACCAATGTCGGGGGTGATCACTGCATTTGCACCGGTTTTAGATGTACGTAAAACATTGACGCCTGAATTGAAAAATGAAGATTCAGTTTTAGTACGTATTGATTTATCTAAAGGTCAGTTCCGTTTGGGTGGTTCTATTCTTGCTCAGGTGTATAAGGCAATTGGTTCAGTAACACCAGATGTCGATAGTTTTGATGATTTCAAAGCTTTCTTTGCTTTAGTGCAAGATTGGAATAATCGTGGTTTGATCAAGGCTTATCATGACATTGGCGATGGCGGTCTTTTGGCAACTGTGGCAGAAATGATGTTCGCTTCACGCTTAGGCGTGGCACTTGAAAACCAAACGAATGAAAGCTTGTTTGCAGAAGAAATCGGTGCAGTATTGCAAATTGCACAAGCAGATTGGGAAAGCTTGGTTGATGAGGTTGCCGCATCAAGCTTAAAAGATGCGATCAGTGTTGTGGGTACAGTAAACAGTTCTGATCAACTTGCTGTCAATGGTTTGCTGCTTGATCGTGCTGAATTACAGCAGGCTTGGACTGAGGTTTCTCATCAGATTCAGCGCCTGCGTGATAATGTGGAAACTGCTGACTCTGAGTTTGCATTGATTGGTGACCGTGAACATAAAGGTTTGATTGCTTTACCAACCTTTGATTTAAATGAACCTGTTGAAGCGCCTTATATTAACGAACGTCGTCCAAACATGATGATTTTGCGTGAACAGGGTGTCAACGGACATGTGGAAATGGCTGCTGCCTTTGATAAAGTTGGCTTCAATACTGTTGATGTCCACATGAGTGATTTACTTTCCGGTCGTGTTGATTTAGATGACTTCGAAGGCTTGGTTGCCTGTGGTGGCTTCTCTTATGGTGACGTTTTAGGTGCAGGTGGCGGATGGGCTAAATCTGTATTGTTCAATGCTAAGCTACGTGATCAATTTGAAAAATTCTTTAATCGTGACAATACCTTCTCTGTGGGTATTTGTAATGGTTGTCAAATGTTGGCACAACTTGCACCACTGATCCCTGGTGCAGACAATTGGCCACGTTTCCGTCGCAATACTTCAGAAGTATTTGAAGCACGTGTGGTGAATGTAAAAGTTGAAAAATCTCCATCTATTCTTTTAGAAGGCATGGACGGTTCAATTTTACCAATCGCTGTTGCGCATGGTGAAGGTCGTGCAGAAACTTCTGCTGAAAACTTTGCTGCGTTAAATGCAGATAATCAAGTGATTTTACGTTATGTCGATAGCTTGGGTAATGCGACTCAACAGTATCCACTCAATCCGAATGGTTCTCCTGAGGCGATTTCTGGCGTCACCTCAAAAGATGGTCGTGCAACGATTATGATGCCGCATCCTGAACGTAATTTCCGTGCAATTCAGCACTCTTGGAAGCCTGATGAGTGGACGGAAGATGGTGCATGGTTACGTATGTTCCGTAATGCACGTAAGTTTATTGGTTAATTAGAGCTAGACCATCATAAATTAAAAAAGCCCCTTAAGGGGCTTTTTTAATTTATGATGGTTGAAAATGTTGAATACGTACTAAAAATGAAAAAAAAGATGATTAGATGTAGCAGGAATTATTTTGGATAAGTTTAGCAATCGCTAGCAGCATTATTAAAAGTTTTGGGGTAGGCATAATGGATTAAATACATATTCAATATTTAAATCCTTCAAGTTTTGCTTTTAATTTATTGAGTCAGCGTTATGACCTAAAAGGTCAATGCTGGGAAAAGTTCATTAAAGTTATTGTAAATACCCAAAGCATTATTTTCAGTATTGAACATAAAGTTCAGTGCGATTTAGACACAGCCATGATTCACCAGACTTTGATTGTGATCAACGTTTAAAGCCTGCGACTGGATATGGAGATGATCATTATCTTCAAGTTGAATTCACAGAGCAAAAAGATCAGCTTTTTTCCGAATCGGATGGCTATTGTTTTACTCCTATTGAATAGATTCAACACACAAAGATGTTTGACTGATTTCTACACTAACATAGAAAGTTCTATCAGAAGGTATCGAATTAATATAAATGTTTGAATTGGGAAATTGTTACATTTCTAGGGTTGGTTTATTTCTTGCTTGTTATAAATTGTCTATTAAAAGACCATGTTTTATCCCAAAGCTGTGCCATCGTGTAGCAACAATGAGGTGACAAAATGATAAGAACAGTGAACTACTCAACAGCAGAAAAGGTTATCCTTCGTCAAAAAGGATGGAAATGGTTTAGTGCAGTTTTAATTCTGCAAATACTGATTATTTTGAGCGCCTATTTTATTGCTTAAACAACAGGGTTTATTTCATCCGATTGCAAAAGCCACTATATTGTGGTTTTTGCCTATAGAAAATCCATTTATAATAGATATAAAGATGGTAAAGTATATGCGACTTTTAAAGAATATGATGATTTATAAAGCCAATCTTATTTCAAAAATCATTTAAAGCTATACGGTGAATCAGCATATTATTTTAAATATCAGACAAGATTGACTTGCTGACAAAATAATGAGAGGAAATAAAATAGGATTTCAATGTGATAAGAATATTTTTTGCTATTTCTGTATGTTTGGGGACTCAAATTACTCATGCTAAAGACTTTCAGATTGCATCATTAATCGATATTAAAGCACTAAATTGTGATCAACTTTTTCAAAAGCCAGAAAGCAAAATTGCAATATTATTGCGTGATTTTAACGCAAAAGGGTCAAGGCAGATCAAACTCAACAAATCAAAACAAATCATGACGATTGGAGGGAATACATATTCGGGAATACAAGGTCACCAATATCATAGAACAGCATATCTAGAACAAGATGATTTAGCCGTAGATAGTGATGTTTTTGGCGTACGGCTGATTAAAATTGCAGTACAAAAACATCAATTGGCCAATACTCAGTCCAAAGGTTATTATTTTGTGTTTCGGGGGGAACCAACCACAGTACTCTATCATTTACGCAAGGTTGTGGGAGATGATTGGAATATTGAAAATACTTTAGATGAAACACCACAGGGGAACTCAAAATTAAGCTGTGGTTATACAAGGTAAATGAATGTCTAGATTTATATTGTTAATTCCCATAGTGATTTCACTTGGCGCGTGTTATCCGGTATATAAAACTCAAAAAACCCAACTGACTGTGAATGTTGTCAATGAACAGGGACTCGCTATTGCTGATGCAAAAGTGGTCTTAGTGACCACTGTACATCCTGCAAAAATAGAGGATCAATTTGATGAAAAGTTTAGTAATCAATTCGGAGCAGTAAACTTCGAAAAGCAAGCGCAATGGAAAGTTGAGAGCCTAATGATTCATGGTGTGCAGTTCTATGACTGGTATTTATGTGTTGCCAAAGATGGTTATATCACCCAAGAATTTATTAAGATTGGTTCTGACTCTAAAATTAAAATAACATTGCCCAAAGGAAACAATCCATCAAGATCGTTTCCTTATGTGTGTTAATTGATTATAGAAAATCGCAATTAATTTATGATAAAAATATCAAAGTTACGGCTGTGTAGAACATGATATTGATTTTGAAGAAGATCTAATTTTAAATCTCCGGATTTTGCAAAAACGACCAATTTTTGCTTAGATTTTATTGCTTGGTTAAATTGTGAAAATTCCCACAGATACTGAGCTTTATTGGCTTCAAAAAGTAGACCATCTTTAAGTTCAAGCGATGAGCTATCCGTATTTACACTTGCCCAATCTTTTACAACATAAACAGGATTCTTAAGATTCAATAAGAAGGGAACATCATAGAAATAATTATCATAAAAAACGATAGGAATATCCTTTGGAATATCTTGAACAAAACTAACCTGATTTGAGTTGGATCGAATATCAAAGAACTGTACGCTGCTACTTGCCATACTGCATAGCACCATCATACACGCAACGATAAAAGTAAAAAAATCAATTTTATGCTTTTTAAATAATAGAATTAAGATCATACAGAGAATCATCACAATTCCTGCAACTGCGAAAATTTGATTTTTCTCGGCCGCGTAAAAGCCAATATCTCGATGCATGGTAAACGGGGCAACGACTAAGCCACTTGCCAATACCAACAGTAAGGTTGGAAGTGCATAAACTTGGAACTTGCTCAATTGATTTTCTTCAATGATTCGATTTGTCATAAGTGCGAAAATCATCGTAAATGGTGCAATTGAGGGTAAAATATAACCTGCAAGTTTCGATGGCGGAATAGAAAAGAACAATAAAACAGACAACCCCCACCAGATGAGTAAACTAAAAATAGGGTGGGTTGTTTGTGCACGAATGGCGTTGCTCGAAAATTTGAAGCCATTCGCGAGTATGATGGGTAAAAAATTTACAAAAAGTATGGCAACGTAAAAGTACCAACCTTGTTTATTATTAAATTCGCCAGAGTTAAACCGACTAAATTGTTGCTCAATAAAAAAATAGTGTAAAAAGTTTGGATAATGTTGTTGAACTATGAATACCCAAGGTAAAGCAATTAGCATAAATAACAAGAGACCAAACGGATTTAAAACTGATGGAATTTTTTTCCATTGTCCTATGTAAATCATCCAAGGAAGAATAACCATTCCAGGAATCAGAACCCCAATCAATCCTTTACTTAAAAAGGCACATGCACATGCAAAATAACCTAGGAATAAAATATTTCTTTTACCACTGAGAATGAAATCTGCAAAACAGAATACGGTTAAACTAATCCAAGATGCGACTAATATGTCATGATTAATGTATTCAGCACAGCCATAAAATAATAACCCGGTTGCTAAAATAGCAGTCGAAATCTGGGCAATTCTTTCATTTATATGTTTCTTAGTAAAAACAAACAAACTGACCAACATGAGAATGCCTGCAAATGCAGGAACTACACGAGCAACCCATACATGTGAACCAAATATTTCCATTAAACTTGCAGTTAACCAGTGTAGTAAAGGGGGTTTATGCATAAATGGAATACCATTTAACCGTGGTACTGTCCAATCACCACTTACATACATCCAGCGGCTAATATCCCCATAACGTCCTTCATCTGGCACAGACATTGGGCGAATAAAAGCTGAGATAAATAACCAAAGTGATAAGCCAATCAGCAAAGTTTTAGATGAGCGAAAAATAGGTTTCATGGAGCTTATCCTGAAAATTTAAAAGCAAAAAACTTACTTAAAAAGAATGTAAAAATTGCTGTCATTACAATAGTCAAAATGATAAGAGCTGATAAATTCTCAGCAGGGAAAAAATACTGGGTCGTGAGTAGGAATGCTTCGTTAAAAATAAAACCTAAACAAGCAACAAGTAGAAATTTGGGTAATACATGCCTATGTCGAGTTTTGTGGGCATTGAAAGTAAAAATACGGTGCCCAAAGTAACTCACCCAAAATGCAATGCTGAACGCCATTAAATTGTCTAATGCAAGTGTTATCGAAGTGAGGTGTACAAGCAGCATGAATATCAAATAATGTGTAAATGCTGCAGCACCACCAACGATACAAAACTTTGAAAAGGCATACATATTTGAATTAAACATGTTTAAAAGATTTTATTTTTATTTGAAGGGGTGTAATGAATGGACTTTGTATTGGAGTATTTATTCGAAACAATATAACGTGGGCGATCTTTTGTTTCCGTATAAATTCGGCTGATATATTCACCCAGTATTCCAATAAATAATAATTGAATACCGCCCAATAAGCTGATTTCAACAATTAATGTTGCCCAACCTGGTACTTTTATACCTTCGGCTAAAGTCTCAAAAATAATATAGACGCCGTAGGAAACCGAACAAAGTGCCAACAAAGCACCAAATGCGATACATGCTCTCAATGGAAGATTGGAAAATCCTGTAAGCCCTGAAAGAGCAAGGTTAAATAAAGCCTTGAAGTTAAAGCTTGATTGACCATTTTTTCGTTCTAACTCAGAGAAGTGAATACCAATTGATTTAAAACCGACCCATGCATATAAACCTTTCATATAACGGTTTTTCTCGGGAAGTGTTTTGATTGCTTCTACGACTTTTTCATCCAATAAGCGGAAATCGCCTGCATTTTCAGGAATAACGACTTCTGAACTTAAATTGAGAATTCTATAATAAACATATGTAAATAAACGTTTTAACCCCGACTCAGTATTTCTATTACGAATTCCATAAACCATGTCATAACCATTTTTCCAAAGATTGATCATAGTAGGAATAGCATCAAGAGGATGCTGGAAATCGGCATCGATCATTAAGGTTAGATTCCCTGTTGTGTGATCTAAGCCTGCACTTAAAGCAGCTTCTTTACCAAAATTTCGTGACAGTTCTAAAATTTTAAGTGGATACCGATCCAACATGCTTTCAAGCACAGTCATGGTATTATCTTTGCTGCCATCATCAATCACGATGATTTCAAAGGAAACTTTTTGTTGTTCCAGTGTTGCTGCAAGCGCTGGAATAAATGTTTTTAAATTTTCTGCCTCATTATATGCAGGCACAACACATGAAATAAACGGTTCTAATCTACTCATAGCATTTGGCCTATTGGTTGGAATTCAATATTGAAAGTTTTACAATCCCGGAAAAATTGTTCGGAGTTGAGATATTGGTACTCATAAATACGAGCATCTTGAATTTCATCAAATTTTTTGGGTTGAGCAGAAGCTGGGTGGCACATGATCAATAATCCATTTTGTGCGGATTTTAGCCATTCATAATTCAGTACAGCATAATTTTCATTCTTAAAATCATAAATTCCAGCAAAATAAGCATTGGTTTTGAAATGATTTTTTTGACTTAGTTTTAGTGTTTTTTTAGCGCCGAGATATTCCAGTATTTTGCTTTTCCATTGATATTCTTGAACAGAGATTGTGTGATCTAGATTGCGGATCCATCCGTTAAAGTTATTTTCTTTTAATATGTCCATTAAAACTTCACGAATTACAGGAAATTGGTGGACATGTTGGTGTCCATCTACAAAATTTGGCTGAGTCCCAATCGCTTCTACAAAAAGTTCCCATTGTTGAGTAATACTTGCTCTTATTTTTTCTTTATTTAAAGTTCTTGACCATGCCCTTAGCATGAGTTGATTAAGTGGATAATAAAGGAAGTTGCTATGGTCAAAATGATGGGTAAAGTTAAGATGTAGGCCAATTTCTATTGGATGATTTATCTCAGCTTTCAGGGTCCGTAATTTATTTGCTTGTGTATGCCAAATTGGTGATTGCGTCATACATGATGTTGCTTGTAGGGCATTTTTTCTCAGAAGTACACATACGGCATGACTGATTTCATCATTCAATGCAAAATCATCAGCACAATAACAAATCATTTTCATGTGCAGTACTTCCAATTGGTTCTAGTGATTGAAAATCAAACAAAATCATATTCCCCATGTCCTTGGACATATTGGACTGCTACTATTAAAAAAATGACTTAAAATAACCTGAATTGGAACTTAAAACGTTTTAAGAAAGAAAAGCTTAATGAACTGCCATAAGCTAAGATTATGAATTTTATAGAAATATTAAAATAATTATTTATTTGCAGTTGAGGCAAGTCTATGCATTTATTTTGTAAATAAATTTACCGCTTAAATTGTGATAACAATAGAATATAAAAAAACCACCCGAAGGTGGTTTTTCTGATCTTAAAAAATTAATGTGTGGCATCAAAATTATAAGATTTTTGTTTTTCGGTATCGAATTTGCCTTCCCATTTACTGATCACAAGAACAGCAAGTGCGTTACCAATTACATTTAATACTGTACGTGCCATATCTAAGATACGGTCGATACCCGCAATAAATGCCAAACCTTCTAGAGGTATACCCACACTGCCCAGAGTTGCCAATAGAACTACAAAAGACACACCTGGAACACCTGCGATCCCTTTAGAGGTAATCATCAGTGTAAGCACTAAAACAATTTGTTGGGTGATGGTTAAATCAATACCATAAAGCTGAGCAATAAAAATTGCCGCGATACTTTGGTAAAGCGTAGAGCCATCCAGGTTAAATGAATAACCAATCGGTACAACGAAACTGGTGATTGATTTAGGCGCACCATAAGCTTCCATTTTTTCCATCATACGTGGTAAAACGGTTTCAGAGCTTGCGGTTGAGTAGGCAAGAATCAATTCATCTTTTAAGATTTTGATAATTGTCCAGATACTGAAACCACAGAATTTAGCCACAAAACCAAGCACGATAAAGATAAAGAACAGAATTGCTGCATAAACCAATACTGCCAGTTTAATAAGCGGCAGTAACGAACTGAATCCAAAGTTTGCGACAGTAGCAGCGATCAAGCCGAAAACACCAAATGGTGCAAACATCATGATCATATGCGTTACTTTAAACATGGTTTCAGAAACAGCTTTTAATACATCGATCAAAGGCTGTTTGGTTTCTTTTGATAATGATCCGAGACCAATACCAAAAATCACTGCAAAGAAGATGATTGGCAACATATGCCCATCGCTCATTGCAGCAAAGATATTCGGTGGAATAAGTGAAAGAACGGTATTCACTAAACCATGAGCTTCATGACTGACTTCCTGTGTCGTTTCTTTATATTGAGAAATATCAGAAGTTGTCAGTGTAGACATATCAATGCCTGCGCCTGGCTGGAATACATTCGCAGCAACTAAGCCCACAATGATGGCAACGGTCGTAATAATCTCAAAGTAAATAATGGTTTTTAAGCCTAATTTACCGACACTTTTACTGTCACCTGCATTGGCAATCCCTAAAATCAGCATGGAAAGCACAAGTGGAATTACAATCATTTTGATCAGATTAATGAAAATCTTACCTAATGGTTGTAGAAAGTTTGCAACGATGTCATTACGAAGTTCAGGAGAGTTGTGCAGGAATGCACCAACAAGGATACCTAAGAAGAGCGCAATAACAATTTGCCAAGCTAGGCTAATTCTCATTTTCTTCATACTGAGCCCTTAAAATTCAGATTTTGGCGAAAAGAAAACTCTATCAAAAAAATGAAAAAAAAATCCCGCTAAAGTATGTGGGTACTTTAGGGTGGGAGATTCTGAACATTCAGAGTATTTTGAAAATGGTGTATTCTGCCGCTATTTGATGCTGTAATACTAATATTTTTATTCAAAATACGTTTAATTGATTAAAAATAATTCAGTTTGATTAAATTATTCGATGTGATTGTGAAATTTTATTAATTATATGAATTATATTTTACATATTCATTCTATTTGTTTATGTATTTTGCTGAGTCGGATATAAGCCCATATCATCAAAATTCCAAACAGAAATCCAAGATAGATCAGTTTGGGAACAACAATATGAGTGGGTACGCCCATTTGGTTGAGCTGGATAAATAAATTGATGCCTTGTGTTGATGGTAAAATATGAGCAAATGCCTGCATCCAATATGGCATTGCCTGTAATGGCCAAGCAGCACCCGATAATAGAAATAAGGGAATTGATGTAAAAACAATAACATGTCCAGCGCGTTCTGAAATATCCAGATAACTTGCTAGAACCATCGCCATTGCAATCACACAGCTGATAAATATAGGTACTGCAAAGAGCATTCCCCAAAAATTTCCACCTCGTGGATAATCATTCAACCAATAGGTAAAACCAAATAAATAATAACAACCCAAACAGCCAATGGTTAAAGCGGCTAAATAAATCGCTAAAAACTCAGGCAGTGTGGCACGCCAGTGTTGTTCACGATAACCAGCAAGCAGCATACATAAACCTAAAACTATGGTTTGATGGATAATTAAAGGTGCGATTGCCGGGAAAATATAACTGCCATATCCAGATAAAGTATTAAAAAGTGGAATTTGATGAACAGGAACTGGAGGTTGAAAGTGCGAAATTTTGCCAAATTTTTCTGCGTATTCTGCAATTGTATTTTCAATTGAAGTCGCCAGGCCTAAACCAATTTGTTTGGTTTTAAGGAAATAAGCACTACTTAAATATAAACCTATGCCACCTTCTTCGCCCCGTACAACGCTATTGGACAAGTTCTCAGGCAATAATAAAATGCCATCCGCTTTCTGTTGTTGAAGCATTTGTTTGGCGTGTTCGAAATTACCTGTAATTTCTGTAACTGCAACATTGGGACTTTTCGAAACTTGAATAATAATCTCATGACTTAAAAAACTTTGCTCTTCATCTACAATAATGATGGGTAAGTTTTCTGCGGTCTGGGCTTTATAGGCAGTAGGATAAAAGAAACTATAAAAAAATACTGAAAGAACCATGGTGGTCAATATGGATGAATTTTTCGCAATATTCTTAAAAGTGGCAATATAATGTTGAGCAAGTGCTTTTAAAAAATTAATCATACTGTGCTCCTTGATTAACTTTTTTGAGTAACAAAGTCGATATTACAGCATAAAATAGGCAGTATATGGCAAGAATCGCGAATGGAATCATTGAGATAAAGACAGGGCTACCTACGACCCATTGTTCCGTTTGCAATTTTGCATAAGGTGTATAGGGAATAATATTTGCCCAAAATTGGGTGAAAATAGGTGCATTATTTAGAGGCAGGGTGACGCCTGCAAAACTCAAAGAAGAACCACCATAGACTGCAATAAAGCCAAAGGTTTTAGATAAATTTTTGGTTGCGAGAACAACTGTACTACTGATTAATGCATAGGCTGTATACAGCAAGAACTGTCCTAGCAAGATCATCGATAAACTTCCGGCAATAAACCATCCCCGAATTTCGACCAACCAAAACATCCATAACCATGTCCAGAAACAGAAGATCAATACATAGACCATATTTTTAGCCAACAATGCAGCCAAGATCGATCGTCCTTGTATCCATTGCTTGACACTTGCATATTTCAATTCTTGACCTACTGCAAATGCAACGCAACAACAGAGCAAGAGGTGCAAAATTGCAGGAATCATAAAAGGTTCTAGATAGAATTCATAACTGAGATTGGGATTAAATAATGGTGAAATTTTGACATTCGGTGTCGAAATCTCAGCATAGGGGATTTTGTTTGCATAGTAAGAGTGCTGTGCAAAGTCACCGATGGCTTCAACAGTTGAAAGTAGCATTGCAGATGAAATGCCATTTCCGATACTGAAATAAGACTGGTTAAACGCAATACTGATTTGTGCATCTTGTGCTTGTACCAATCTTTGTTCTGCGCCTGCGGGGATGTGTACATAACCCCAGATTTTAGTCTGATTCAGTAAGTATTCAACTTGATTTGGGTCGTTTGAAACGGTGTAAATCGAAAGCGTGTGATTAAGACTGAGGTATTTCTCAATATTACGGCTTAATTCACTTTGGTCCTGATCGATAATGGCAATCGGTAAATGTTCTGCTTTACCTGCATAAAACATGCTGCTGAATAAAACGATGACAAACAAAGGGGCGAGTGTAACTAAACACAAATCCCATTTATGTGTGAACAGATATCGAAGCTCTCTTTGTATGTTCGCCCACATGTTTAGTGATGCTCTTGAAGTTTAAAGACCACACTCATGCCTACCTTTAAGTCTGGCAATCTTTCAGCAGGAGTCAATTTAATTTTAAAACTACGAATATCATATCCACCTGTCTGTCGTGTGGTTTTAATGGTTGCAAATTCGCCTTCCGCATCAATGTTTTTAATATTAAATGCAACATTTTTATTTAATGCTGGAACAAATCCTTCAAGTGATTTGGCTTGATAAACCTGCGCATATTGGTCTTCCCTCACATTTAAACTTACCCATTTTTCGTCATCTTGGAGAATACTGACCACCGGTACGCCAATTGCAACCAATTCGGACGGTTTTCCGTAGGTTTTAGATACAGTACCACTTACAGGTGAATAGAGCTTGGTCTCTGCTTCTAGAGCATTTGCCTCCGCAACAGCAGCTTTCGCAATTTCAACTTGTGCATCCGCACCTGATTTTTGCTCAGCGGTACTTCCGCGCTTTGCACGTGCATATTGTTGATAGGCGGCTTCACTCATCTGCGTTGCCGATTGAGCCGCAGCATACATTTCATCACGGCGCTGACGCGAAATTACACCTTGGGCAAAGAGATTAGCGCCGCGTTGATAGGTTGATTTAGCAAGATTTTCTTGTGCCTTTACACTCTGCCAATTGGCGTAAAGGGTATCAATATTTTCTTGTTGAGAACCGCGATCAGTTGTCGATTGTAATGCCAATGCTGATTGTAGAGTGGCAAGAGCCTGCTGCTTCTTCGCTTCAATTTCTGGGCTGCTCAGCGTGACTAAAAGTTGACCTTTGTAGACTTTTTGTCCATCACTGACAAAGATACCTTCAATTCGACTGGGTACTTTGGTGCTCACATGCAGTGTTTCTGCTTCTACCCGCCCTTGAACATCTACAGTTTTAGGTTGATAGCTTTTCCATAATCCAAAAGCAATCAATCCGATCAAAAAGATGAAAATAATCAAACCAATCACAATACCTTTTTTAGATTTGGAGGGATGATTGTTGACTGTAGCAGGCTTGACAGCTTGCGCTCTTTCATCAGTTGGCTGAGATTGGACAGCGTCCTCAACCGAATTGGGCACATGATTATTCTGCTGGTTTGATGTGTCATGATGTTCAGGACGTTGATCTGAAGACTGCGTATTGGCGGTATTGTCGTGTTGACCTTCAGTATTTAACTTAGAATCCGATGCTGAATCATTAGGCGTATTCTGATGGTTATTTTCTTGTGTCATTTTAAGCTCCATCTCAACGAATATAATCGGTGTTGGTTTGATTAACGTAGTCTTTGAACTGAGAAATTGAGCCATGGCTTTGTAGGAGTGTAGCCAAGGACATTACATATTTATAAGCATTGAGTGCTTTTTCAGTTTTTAATACGCTTAATTGATTCTGTGCATCAATCACCTGACTTGCTGTACCCATGTCTTCTTTAAATGACAATTGCTGAATACGGAGATTTTCTAAGGCAGCTTGTTCATTTTGTTGCAACAGCTGATTGGATTGCTGAGCGGTACTTAATTCACTATAAGATTTGTAGATAATATTCTCAATCTCTTGTTGGGTACGTGCAGTCATCAATTCTGTCGCATAGCGCTGTAATTCGGCAGCTTGGACATTTTTATTTTTATCAACGCCTGAGAACAGGTTATAACGGGCAGCGACACCTACGATCCAGTTTTGATTGTGATCTAGGCTATATTCTCCAAAAGCGAATAGGGTAGGTTTCTTGGTTGCACTTTGGATTTTGACATTTTGGTTAGCCAATTGTGTATCCATCTGCAGCTTTCGAACCAGACTTGAAGTTTCAGGATAAGAATCAAGCAACTGCTTCAGTGACTGGCTTTGTTGGCGATTGACAAAAAGTGGAGTGGTCAGTTGGTCGATACCTGATTTATTGAGTAAATTCCCCAATTGAAACTGACTGGCTTGTAAATTTGCCACGGCATTTTGTTCAGTACGCAAGGCATTATTTCGTGCAACCTCGAATTGCATGCGTTGTCCTTTACTGACAAAACCCTGTTTTTCGAGTTTGAGGGCATTGTCATAGTGTTGCTGCATTGCTTTAAGGTTGAAACGGCTGGCATCCACAAGCTGCTGTTGTAATTGCACATTAAAATAAGCCTGTATCACTTCAAAACGTTGGATATCCTGTTGCTGTTTAGCATCTAGTTGGCTACGTTCAGCCTTCAGATTGGCAATTTGTTTGGTGCTTGAAGTAATCCCGCCTGTATAAATTGGCATCATTAAGGAAACTGTCGGGCGAACAACTTCATCTTCTAACACAACGTTTGCTGTGTCTGGAATTAAACCGATACCACTGTGAATACCTTGGGTTAATCCCTGTTTTAAAGGATCGGTGATCGTGGAAGGAATGTTCTGTTCTGACTGCCATTGGTCAACACGTTCATTCACACCTTGCGATAGGGTTTGTTCTAGATTGTTTTTCACACTGTTTAAAGGAAGATCAGTTTCTGTATGAAATTTATAAGCACGGACATTCAAGTCTATGCGGGGTAAACCCATATTTTTAACCGCTTCAGCTTGAAGTTTCGATGCTTGATTTAAGGCATTACTGGCTTGAGTTGTATACGAGTTTTCAAGTAAATATTGTTCTGCTTGACTATAGCTTAAATTTTCAGCAAAGCTCATTTGCCCGATGATCAGGCTGTAAAAAACATATCCGAAAGTTGAAAGTTTAAGTGTTTTGGATAATGCTTTTCTATTTTTAAGGTGTTGTGATTTGATCAGCATAATCTTTTGCATCTGACTAAATTTAAAAACTATTTTACATGGAAAAGGCTGGAGTAAATAATCTAAATAACCATAAGAATATGTGTAGTTTTGTAGTTTTATAAAGTATATATAGTTGGTTAAATTATAATCACTACCGGGATATTTAAATAACAATCAAATCTTAAAAAGAGATGGAGTTGAAAATGTCAAAAATCACTGTGGAATCTTTAGTTGAGGCACCAATCGATGTGGTATGGCGTATTTATAATAATCCTCAGGATATAGAGCAGTGGAATACAGCTTCGCCAGATTGGCATACGGTTAATTCGAAAAATGATTTACGTGTGGGCGGTGAGTTTTCAAACCGCATGGAAGCTAAAGATGGCAGTATGGGCTTTGATTTCGCAGGGACTTATACGGATATTATTCCACATGAAAAGATTGCTTACTCGTTTGGGGAGCGCAAAGCAGAAATCACCTTTGTTCAACAGGACCAAGCGGTATTGGTTCGTATTTGCTTTGACCCTGAAACGGTCTATCCCTTTGAACAACAGCGGGCGGGATGGCAAGCCATCTTAGATAATTTTGCACGCTATGTGGAAAATAGAATTTAAGACGTTTGATGATATTAAATGATGATCAATGAAATATTTACCCCAATGGATTGAATACTGTTTTGATGAGTTCAACACGATTGCAATTAAAACCATTTACTTGCAATGATGCAGAAGAGTGTTATGGCTGTATTACCCCTACGCTGACAAAGTATATGTCTTGGGATCCGCCTCAAGACAGAATTGCCTTTGAAAATATTTGGCGAACATGGTTAATCACCATCAAAAATGAATCAGATTGGGTTTTTGTAATTCGAAATCAATTAAATGATGAGTTTTTGGATTTGGTTGGTTTTCACCAAGCAAAGCAATCAAGACCTGAACTTGGCATCTGGATTAGAGAAGATCGCCATGGCTTTGGATATGGAAAAGAGGCTGTCACAGCAATTGCTCATTGGGCTTCTCAACATTTTAATTTTGAAGCTTTTATCTATCCTGTTGCAATTGAAAACGATGCAAGTCGTCGTATTGCAGAATCATTAAATGGAACTCCTGTTTATTGTTCGCAACAACCTAAATATAAATCGATGACTTACCTGATTCCCAAAACTTAAACAACATTCAAATTTTGTTATTGAAATCTTAGCTCTAAATATGCAATTACATTGAAATATTGACTGATAAAGCTACTGCAAGAAAAGGCGATTTGTGGTTAAATGCGCCTATTTCATTCGTTTCACTTTATAAAAGGGAAAAATCATGCGCGCGTACAATTTCTGTGCTGGTCCTGCTGCATTACCTACTGCCGTTTTAGAAAAAGCTCAAGCAGAGTTGTTGGATTGGCATGGTAAAGGCTTATCCATCATGGAAATGAGCCATCGTAGTAAAGACTATGTGGCTGTCGCAGAAAAAGCCGAATCTGATTTACGTCAATTGATGAATATTCCAGAGAACTACAAAGTATTGTTCTTGCAAGGCGGAGCATCACTTCAGTTCTCTGCAATTCCACTCAATTTATTGGGCAAAAACTCAAAAGCGGATTATATCCATACAGGGATCTGGTCTGAAAAGGCAACTCAAGAAGCACAGCGTTATGGTGATATCCATATTGTTGAGGCAGGGACAACAATTGAGGGTAAATTAGCCATCTCTGAGCAAAGCACGTGGAATTTGTCTGATGATGCAGCGTATGTTCATTATGCCGATAATGAAACGATTGGTGGAATTCAATTTGCAGATATTCCTGAAACAGACAAACCTTTGGTTTCAGATTTCTCATCAAGCATTTTATCTGCGCCACTTGATGTTTCGAAGTTTGGTTTGATTTATGCCGGTGCACAAAAAAATATTGGACCTGCAGGATTAACATTGGTCATTGTTCGCGATGATTTGTTGGATCAGGCAAAACCTGAAATTCCTAGCCTGTTGAAGTATGCGTCTCAAGCAAAAAATGATTCTATGGTCAATACGCCTGCGACGTATGCTTGGTATTTATCAGGTCTGGTATTTGAGTGGTTGCTTGAGCAGGGTGGGGTAGATGCAATGCATAAAGCCAACCTTGAAAAATCTAAATTGCTCTATGGCTATATCGATTCAAGCGATTTCTATAACAACCCAATTGCTGTTCAAAACCGTTCAATCATGAATGTACCTTTCACATTGGCTGACGATGCACTGGATAAATTATTTTTGAAAGAAGCAGAAGAGAACAATCTATTAAATCTTGCGGGTCACCGCTCAGTAGGTGGGATGCGTGCAAGTATTTATAATGCTGTACCATTGCAAGGTGTACAGGCATTAGTCAACTTTATGGATGATTTTGCCCAACGTAATGGCTGATCTGTTTGAGTGAAAAAATGCATACGCCATCTGGTCTAAGGTGGCGCTTTTCTGTAAACAAAGAAGAACAGACAGTCTTCAGGCAAATAAAAAATCCCTCCGATGAGCATCTAGAGGGATTTTTTATGTAAATCGTATCTTGCAAATTAAGTCGTTGGAAAGATGCCTAATATATGGATCAATATTGCAGCTAAAAACATACCCAGAACAAAAAAGCAACATGCTCCTTTATCCAAACGTAAGTGAAAACCACTAACTTGATTGATTAGACTAGTCGATTGTTCAGGTATAATTTTCATTACTGAGCCTAGATTTTAAATTATTGTTAAATCCTATTGGTTCGTCGTATTTTTAACATAATTGACTGGTTAAATAAAGCGCTAAATCTATTTATTATAAATTTTGAGAAATTATTATCTCTAAAAAATTATACGGAATATGAATTTAAAACATGGGTTTTGTGGGTAATTTGTGGATAACTCTGATCGTTTCAAAATTTCATCAATAAAAATCTGTATAAATACCGCTTAAAGAGAGCCAAATCTCTATACAAAGTAATGAAATTCAATGAATTAATATTTTGATCTAAATATCTGTTTTTAAATTTATTTATAAATTCATAAATCTCTACGCTGAGAAACATGAGGGTCATTTGATTATTAAAATAAATTCCCCATATTGCTTAATTTATTAACAAACAAATTAGAAGATTAATTTATTTTGAATTTAAATTGTGGATAACTCGTTGTTTTGAATTCAAAACAAGAAAAATTGAACAGATGAAATTCAGTATATTTAAAATGTTACAAAACATGTAATAAAAAAGCATGATGGATATTCATCATGCTTTTGAGATGCTGTGCTGATTTATGCAGCAGAGTAAATATTGGCTTGAATCCAAATATTGCCACGAATATATTGTCCAATTTCAAAATCTTTATATGCGGGGTCTTTGCTTGCAATGCGAACCAGAATCGCAGGTTGGTTTTCTTCAAGAATCAATGTTACATCATAAAGTGTGTAGTCTTGTTGCATAAACTGCATTTGCGTTTTTCCTACCACTTTACCTTGAAACCAAGCTTCATCTTCTTGTCCAAGTGTTTCACCATAGAGATATGCCACCATTTTTGAAAAATCAACTGTTACGGGGGCTTTATCGTCTTCCGATTTGGGTTCCCATGCATCAATCTGCTCTTGCAAGTTTTCCGGGGCAACACCATTGTTTTGTGAAAGGATATCGTTTAAAGCACGATGATGCTTGATTGAAGCAGGATCATCCACAATGATTTGTTCATGATCAGAAACTTTTTCGAGCTCGTAAGCCCACGCATTCAACTGCACTTTATATTGCTGGTCTTGCAGGTATTGATGGCTGTTGACACTGTATAAGCTATCAAAGGCATAGACCACACTGTTGGTTCCAACTTTTAAACTAAGTACCGCTTGAGTATTGGTTTTACAGGTAATGATACGATCAATAGAAGCATTTAACTGGTAAGGGCTTTCAAAACTAGGAAATGCGGTTTTAACGGCTTTAGGCTTATTATTTTCAACATCGATGACTTGGCATAATTGCACTGCAGAGCCATTTGGACCTTGAATCAACCAAGTTGACACATCCATATCGCATTCTTGTGAACAGAGACCCATTGGCATAACAGGTGCATCTAAAGCAAGACCTAACCATTTGGGCACTTCTGCTGTTGGATTCTCAGTTAAAAGATTCCAATGTTCGACATGGCTACCAAAATTTTGATCTTCGATGATAATTGTTTCGGGTCTGTTTTGATTGTTCATTTTCACGTATTGAATGCCTCTCTTATTCTATTAAATCGAGGATGATCAGTAAATTTCAAGTCACGAAATGTAAAATCACAAGAAAAACCATAAGATTAAAGCGAATTTTCGACAAGAAGCGCTTGGCTTGTATTTTTAATGAGCAAAATAACAATGTTGTGTGAAGATAAACATGACATCGCGATATTCGAAGCAAATAAAATAATAAGCATAGGACACGCCAGATGCATTTTGCTAAAATGGTGGAAAATCTTGATTCGAGATGTTTTGTGCTGCCATTTAAACTTTGGGTCGATGCAGATGCTTTGCCTAAAATTCTTCGTGAAGTGATTTTACGTGCTTCTGATCGTTATCAACTTGAAGTCACTTTTGTTGCCAATCAACCGGTTGGCATTACGCCTTCGGTTCGAATTAATTCAATTCAAGCGATGTCTGGCGCCGATCAGGCCGACCGAGAGATTGTTGAGCGCATGGGCGAGCATGATATTGTGATTACTCAAGATATTCCTTTAGCTGCCCAGGTGATTGAAAAAGGTGGTGTTGCAATCCATCCACGTGGAGAGGTGTATACCTCAGCCAATGTAAAAGCTCGGCTGCATTTACGTGATTTTATGGATACCTTGCGTGGAGCCGGTGTACAAACAGGTGGACCACCGCCAATTTCTGAACGAGATAAACGTGAATTTTCGAGTAGTCTAGACCAAACAATTCAAAAGCAGAAACGGAAAACTTCGATCTAAGCCATGTTGAGGCGTTTATTCTGAATTTTTATAATGGCTTGATCTTATCCTCTTGAACACCGTAACCATTGAATTGAACTGATCACTTACAGGACCCATTATGCCTTCCAAATCCAACCTGGTGACGACCTATATTTTACTGGTCTTCATTTGGGCAAGTACGCCTTTGGCGATTGTTTGGAGTGTGGCTGATTTACATATGATGTGGGCATTGGTATTGCGTTTTTTTATTGCATTGCCGATTGCACTCATTTTACTTTTTATTCTCAAAGTCAAACTACCGCTCAATAAAATTGCTTTACACAGTTACCTAGCCGGATCATTCAGTTTGATTGGTTCGCAGATTTTCACTTATGCCGCAACCAGTTATTTAAGTTCAGGAATTATTGCGCTGATGTTCGGTTTAGCGCCAATTATGGCAGGATTGATTGGTCGCTTTGGTTTTGGTCAACGTTTGCTTGGAATTCAATGGTTGGGTATGTTGGTGGCTGTATGCGGTTTAGCAATCATCTGCATGAGTGGCAGCGCAAGTCAGCACGTTCATCCTATTGGCATTGGATTGATGTTAATGAGTGTATTTACTTATGCCTTGTCAATTTTTTGGGTTAAAAAAGTGAATGCAGACGTGTTGCCGATGGCGCAAGCAACGGGCTCAATTTTTGTTTCAACCTTAGCCGCAAGTTGTCTTATTCCGTTTATCTGGCAACATGCTCCAACCCATATCCCGGAAACCAAATCACTATTTGCACTGATTTATACTGTGTTAATGGCATCATTGCTGGCGATGTTCTGTTACTTTAAATTGGTTCAAAATATTAAAGCAACGACATTATCGTTAACAACAGTGATGACTCCCATGATTGCCATGTTTTTGGGAGCTATGTTGAATAATGAAAAACTGACGATAACGGTATTTGTTGGTGCAGCAGTGTTGATTTGTGGTTTATTTTTATATTTCTATAAAGATTTTAAAGCCAGTAAAAGACTTGCTGAAAAAATTAAAACTTAATATTTAACCTGCGATTGACATAACTGTATTTTAATTTTGGCGTGAGGAGCAGCTCCACAAGGATCACCGTCTCGCAGTGATATGCGGTTCAGCATAAAATTGGTTAGACACCCGCCTGTTTAATCGGTCGCAAAAACAATACACGATAAAAATAGTCCTGCCTCAAACAGTTGCGGATGATGTTTTCGATGATTGTGTTTCATCAATAGTTTTATTCAACTCAGTTTATTTATTATTTCTGCCCAATAAATGACAATATCAATTGCAAGGCGATTTATTCAAGTTGTATTTTAAACAGGGCTATGTGATGAAATGATATATCTAAGCCATAAAATATGATAAAAACTTTCGTGATAATCATCGAAGATATTAAGATAAAAGAATAAAGATAAATGGCATAGGATAAAAAATATTATGAATATCGATGTTGAATAGTAATGACTAAGCAAATTAGCTTTAATGCTTTTGAAATGAATTGTATTGCGCATCAATCCCCTGGGTTATGGCGCCATCCATCAGACCGTTCTACAGAATATAAAGACATTGAATATTGGACCGATCTAGCCAAAATTTTAGAGAAGGGTTTATTTGATGGGATTTTCATTGCAGATGTGCTTGGAATTTATGATGTTTATCATCAGAGCGCTGAACATGCCTTAACAGGTGCAGTACAGGTTCCTGTAAATGATCCACTGCAAATTGTCCCCGCTATGGCAGCAGTTACGCAGCATTTGGGTTTTGGTGTCACAACCTCTATTTCATTTGAACACCCTTATCCCTTTGCCAGAAGAATCAGTACTCTGGATCATTTGACCAAGGGGAGGGTTGGGTGGAATATTGTCACTTCTTATTTGGAAAGTGGCTCTAAAAACCTCGGATTAAGTGCACAGCTCAATCACGATGACCGTTATGAAGTCGCGGATGAGTATTTAGAAGTACTGTATAAGCTTTGGGAGGGTTCATGGGAAGATGGTGCGGTTTTAAGAGATAAACATGCAGGTCGATTTGCAGATCATACAAAAGTTCATCCGATCTTACATGAAGGTAAATATTTTAAAGTACCTGGTATCCATATTTGTGAACCGTCCCCGCAACGAACGCCTGTATTGTATCAAGCCGGTGCATCCACTCGTGGGCAAAAGTTTGCCAGTCAAAATGCAGAATGCATTTTCATTGCACCGCCTTCAAAAATTGCTGCGAAAAAAATTGTTCAGAGCATACGCCAGAAATTGCGTGAGGAAGGACGTGATCCTTATAGCGTGAAAATATATACATTGTTGTCTATTGTGACGGATGAAACGGATCAAAAGGCAGATGCTAAATTTAAAGAGTATCAAAGCTACGGTAGCTATGATGGTGCGCTAACATTAGTTTCCGGTTGGTCTGGTGTGGATTTCTCACAATATCAAGCGAAAGATAGAGTGGAATATATTGAAACCAATGCCATCCAATCAATGTTGGATGCATATGTTAATGCGGATCCTGATCGTATCTGGACAATAGAAGAAATTGCGCAATGGAACAGTGTTGGTGGAAATGGTCCTGTAATTGTCGGTTCAGCTCAAACGGTTGCCGATGAATTGCAACACTGGATTGAAGAAACTGACGTTGATGGTTTTAATCTGGCTTATATTTTGGCGCATCAGACTTTTATCGATGTTGTAGATTTTATTGTCCCTGAGTTACAGCGACGCGGGGTTTATCAAACTGAATATGGTCATGGTACGTTAAGAGAAAAATTATTTGGACATGGTCCACATCTGGCAGAAAATCATCGTGGCGCAAAATACCGTCAAGGCACTAAAAATAAATTCGCACATGCCAGTTAAATGATTTCGATTTGTTTTCGAGTTTTGCTTAGGTTTGACTGAACATTGCTGTTGATGATGTAAGCCTGTGTTAGAGGTTTTATTTGATGATGAAAGGCTATTTAAAAAATTCTGTCTAATAAAATAATCGGCAATAGGCATGTCTTGGAAATAATTCATGATCAGTTAAAATAATGTCCACATTATGTGGGCATTATTTTTTGATTTTATTAACTATACATTTTAATCATAAATTAGTACTTTCTTTTTTGAATATTGAATGCATTTATTTATATAAATGAACTAAAAGAATAATGCTAGTTTAAGGTCATGCTTATTTTAAGAGAGTGACAACAATGACTGATTTAAACCAAGAAAAATTTTCTTCACAGACGGCTGTACCTTTACATTTTTTTGAACTCAACCAAGATGCACATGTGATTCAATCGGATGCAGAAGCCATTCAAGTCGCTCAAGCTTTGGCGAAAGAGTTTGCCAAAGAAGCTTCACAGCGAGACTATGAGCGTCGTCTACCTCTGGCTGAGATACAGCAATATTCACAAAGTGGTTTGTGGGGAATTAATATTCCTAAATCTTTCGGTGGCGCAGAAGTAAAATATCGAACTTTAGCTGAAGTGGTAAAAACGATTTCAAGTGTTGATCCTTCTTTAGGGCAGATCGCGCAAAACCATTGGGCATTTATCGAACATTTACGTTTGGATGCTAGCCTGGAGCAGCAAAAGTTTTTCTTTGCAGAGATATTAAAAGGGCGTCGTTTAGGAAATGCCTTTTCAGAAAAAGGCAGCAAGACAGTTGCTGATTTGGAAACGAAAATTCATCAAACAACGCAGGGCTATGAAATCAATGGACAGAAATTTTTTGCTACAGGTGCATTGTTAGCACATTGGGTACCTGTAGTCGCGGTCAATGAAGAAGGTTTACCAGTTGTGGCATTAACTCCCCGAACCACGGCTGGGCTAGAGGTGATTAATGACTGGTCTGGTTTTGGACAACGGACTACAGCAAGTGGCACAGTTGTATTGAAACAGGTAAAGGTGGATGCCCAATATATTGTACCGATATATAAAGCTTTTGAAAAACCAACAGTTGCAGGTGCAATTTCACAGTTTATTCAAGCTGCTGTCGATGCTGGCATTGCACGCGGTGCGATTGACGAAACCATTCAATATGTGAGACTGCATTCGCGTCCTTGGGTAGATTCTGGTTTGGAAAAAGCATCCGATGATCCTTATACCATCGCTAATATTGGTGAATTAAAAATTAAATTAAGAGCAGCTGAAGCGGTTTTAGATTTGGCAGGTGATGCAATTGATCTAGCCATCGCGCAACCTTCAGAAACGCATGCCAATGAAGCGACATTGTTGGTGGCTGAGGCAAAAGTATTGACCACAGAAATTGCGATTTTGGCATCCAATAAATTGTTTGAGTTATCAGGCACACGTTCAACTTTATCTGAGTTGAATTTAGACCGCCATTGGCGTAACGCACGTACCCATACTTTACATGACCCAGTACGTTGGAAATTTAATTTGGTTGGTAATTATTATTTAAATAACATTCACTTGCCACGTCATGCGTGGAGTTAAGGACAGTAACAATCAGATAATGGAGCGCCAATATGAGTCAACAAAACATTCAAACCAATATTAATGATGAGCTATCAACCGCAGCCAATTATGAGAAAGTTGCAGCTAAGTATCGTCCAATTTTCGAAAAAATTGCTGAAGGAACACGAGCGCGTGAACAGCAGCGTTCATTGCCCTATGAACAGATCAACTGGTTAAAACAAGTGGGTTTTGGGGCACTTCGGGTCCCTGTGAAGTTCGGTGGTGATGGTGTCTCTTTACCACAACTTTTTCAGTTGCTTATAGAGCTTGCCAAAGCAGATTCTAATATCGTTCAGGCACTGCGTGGGCATTTTGCCTTTGTTGAAGACCGTTTAAATGCCCATAAAGTTGCTGATCAAGCGCTGTGGTTTAAACGTTTTGTTCAAGGTGATCTCATCGGAAATGCTTGGACTGAAATTGGTCAGGTAAAAATTGGGGATGTGATCACCAGAGTAAAACAAAAAAACAATCAATTACTGGTGAATGGGAAAAAGTATTACTCAACAGGAACTATTTTTGCCGATTGGGTCGATTTATTTGCCTATGATGAAACAACGGATCAACATGTGATTGCAGCAATTTCTCGCCATGCTTCAGGCGTACAGGTATTGGATGATTGGGATGGTTTTGGGCAAAAGACTACGGGAAGCGGTACATTAAGCTTAACCGATGTTGCAATTGAACGTGATCATATATTGCCTTTTGAACAGCGCTTTAAATATCAAACAGCATTTTATCAAGTCATTCATTTGGCAACCTTGACGGGGATTGCGCAATCTGCTGTTGCAGCATTTACGCATGAAGTGCAAAAGCGTGATCGTATTTTCAGTCATGGCAATGCGGATCTTGTCCGAAATGACCCGCAAATTTTACAAGTGATAGGCAAAGCATCTGCACAGGCCTATGCCAGTGAAACCATTACCTTGCGAACGGCAGAAGCTTTACAGCAAGCATATCTTAGCCATTTTGGAGAGTCTGAAGTCAAAAACATTCAGGCGAATAATGATGCCGAACTTGAATCTGCACAAGGTCAAGTGGTGATCTCGGATTTGCTGCTGGATTTAACCAGTCAATTATTTAATTCGTTGGGTGCATCAGCCAGTAGCACATCTAAGCAGCTCGATCGCTTTTGGCGAAACGCGCGTGTGGTTGCTTCACATAATCCTTTAGTTTATAAGGAGAAAGTAATTGGAGACTGGGAAGTAAACCGTGAACCTCTGCCATTCGTTTGGCAGATTGGTGCAAGTCCAAAAGTCGGTGCAGCGTAAAAATGATAATGATTACCCACAGCTTGCTTATGCAAGCTGTTGATTTTTAAAACAGACAAAAGATAAAATAATTAATGTACTCATGAGTATATAAATTAATGGATTTACTACTACAACAACATAACAAAATTCAGTAAATTGGAGAGCTTAGAACAAATACAAAGAGGATGTCATGTCACTTCAAGGAAAAACACTTTTTATTACAGGTGCAAGCCGTGGAATTGGAAGAGAAATTGCACTGAAAGCAGCAAAAGACGGTGCAAATATTGTGATAGCGGCTAAATCAGCAGAGGAGCATCCCAAATTAGGCGGTTCGATTTTTACCGTCGCGGAAGAAGTCGAAGCAGCAGGTGGTCAGTCGTTAGCCATTCAGCTGGATGTGAGAGACCAAACTGCGGTCGCTTTAGCAATGCAACAGGCTGCAGCGCATTTTGGTGGCATTGATATTTTGATTAACAATGCAGGTGCAATTAAATTATCTGGCGTAGAGCTACTCGATCCCAATCGTTTTGATTTGATGTATCAAATTAATACCCGTGCAGTAATGGTATGCAGTCAGGCCGCATTACCCTATTTAAAAAACAGTGATAATCCGCATATTCTCAATCTCTCTCCGCCCTTGAATTTGGATGAAAAATGGTTTGCGAGTTATGCGCCTTATACGATTACTAAGTATGGTATGAGTATGTTGACTTTGGGAATGAATCAGGAATTTGCAAGTTATGGCGTGAGTGTAAATTCACTTTGGCCAAGAACAATCATTGCAACTGCCGCAATCGAATTTTCTTTAGGCGGTAAGGCGTTGTTTAGCAAAGCACGCAAACCCAATATTATGGCAGATGCTGCTTATCATATTTTAAACAGTCAACAGCGTGCATTGACAGGACGTTTGCTGATTGATGAAGATATTCTTCGAGCGTCTGGTATCACAGATTTTTCTGAATATCGCTATGTTGATTCAGAAGATGAATTAATGGTTGATTTATTTGTAAAAGAATAGAGATTGAAACAGATGCAGTGTACTGATTTTCAATCACTGATCTGATTGTTTAAAATCGGTACATTAAAACATTGGCAATTTTTATAAAAAAGCAGAAGATATACTACCGAATACACAAATGAGTGAGATGTAATTTCGTGTTTGAGTTAGATTGTAAGTTGCTCAGTATTTTTTACTATATCTATAAGTTTAAAAGTGTGTCTGTGGCAGCGGACCATTTAGCAATGAGCCAACCTACAGTAAGTAATATTCTGAACAAAATTCGTACTCACTACAATGATCCGTTGTTTTTAAGGATCGGCAATGAAATGGTGCCGACTGAGTTATCGAAACAACTTTATCCATTGGTGAGTGAGGCACTGAGTAAGGTTGAAATTATCAATAATTTCAGTGTGAACTTTGACGAAACGGCGTCACACCAGCAGTTTACTGTTGCCATGACCGATGTTTCGCATTTGGTTTTGCTTCCAAAGATTTCTCAATACCTGAAACAACATGCACCACACGTTAAATTGAATGTTCGTGCAATTACCTCTGAAACCAGCTATCAAATGGCAAATGGAGAAATTGATTTAGCCATTGGTTTTTTGCCGCAATTGGAAAATGGATTCTACCAACAAAAATTATTTGAACAGTTTTATGTGGTGATTGCTTCGAAAGATCATCCACGCTTAAGTCAGCAGAGTATGACGGTTGAGCAATATTTGAGTGAATCTCACATTGATATTGATGCAGGGGTGGGACATTACCATATTGCCAATGAGCTGTTAAATCTGGACTTAAAACGCAATGTGTTGATGCGCATCCCAAGTTATCTCGGTGTGGGACTGGTGGTACAAGATACAGACTCGATTGCTACCGTTCCGTATTATTTGAGCGAAGTATTATTATCAAGAGGGAACCTACAGATTTTCCCGGCACCCATTTCATTTCCAACTTATTCGATTAAGCAGTATTGGCATATGTCATGCCACCATAAAACTAGCCATCAGTGGCTCAGACATATGTGTTATGAAATTTTTAGTCAAGTCAATTCCATGCCATTACCCAGTCAGTTACTCAGTCCTCAAAATGAATTGGATATATAGTGTGCAGGTGATACTCGGGTTGGATACGCTATTTTCCTGACAGCAGCGCAGAACATCATTCGTTAGGGTGTTCAGCATCAGTTAATTTATCTGGTGTCATAAGCGCTTGATTAACATAAAGTTTAATCAGTCGTTCGCGAGAGCCAATCGACTTTTGATAATGGGTTGAATTTAACAGTAGCGATGCACCATAGGTCACCGTCCAAATATAAGACAGGTAATCTCGGATCGACATAATGCTGTTGAGCGATTTCAGATGCGCACCAAAGAGATCTTTAATTTCTAAAATACGTTGTTCACGGATTGAATAAAGTTCTTCAAACAAGTCTTTCAGCTTACGTTCGTTATTGGTGAGTCGTTCTTCAATAACATGCAATAGAATGGTACGATTTGAATTCAGCATGTTATACAGCATGTATTGAGAGACATAAATTTTAATGTCGTGATGGTACGCTTTGGAAATATCTAAGAGTCTTCTCTCATTTAAGATAATCAGTTCTAGATAGAGTTGGTTTTTACTTTTGAAGTGCTTGTAAATCGTGCCTTTAGCAATATCAAGTTCAGCAGCAAGCTCACTTAAAGTAATATCCTGATTATTATCAAGCAATAAGGTTTCTGCCATTGCTAAAATTTTCTCTTTACGGAGAAGAAAATTTTGTTGGCGCACTGAACTCATTCTATTAATCCAAAACCACTGATGAAGAACTAGAGTCAGAGTATATCAGCTATTCCAGTTATTCAATAAAACTATAATCATCATTTTCAAGAAAATATTTCAAAACAATCCTGATATTCCATGTCACAAAGCATTGATTTAGAAATTGGCTAAAGATAAAGAATTTACTTTTTTAAAGTCAATAAAATTGAACCTATGAGGTCAAACTATGTAAATATATTTCCATTATTTAAAGAATTGAATTATTGTTTTTTTAACTTATTTTTTGCCTCAAAAGTTTGTAGTTATTTGATTTTTTACAAACAATATAAGGCCTTACCTAAAATTTTTTTTAAATCAACTTTTTAGATTTGATCAAAATTTATCAATTTATCTGTATTTTATGTATAAAACAGGGGTGTTGATGAATGAGATATTTGATTTTTTAAAATGCAGAAAGATTTATACATGGCTTTGGTCGTAACTGAAAAGTCATGTCACAAGGAAAGCAATCATGCCCATTTACAATGCACCACTTAAAGATATGCAGTTTATTCTTCAAGATGTCTTTAAGGCTGAAACATTCTGGCAAGAAAACCAAAATCTAGCGCATCTGGATATGGCGACCGCCAATGCAATCTTGCAAGAAATGGCAAAATTTTCTAAAAATGTCATTTTGGATTTAAATCGTAGTGCAGATGAAGAAGGTGGTGCTGAATTTAACCAAGGCGAAGTCAAAACACCACGTGGTTTTAAAAAAGCTTTTCAACAGTTTGCCCAAGGCGGTTGGATTGGTTTGGGCGCCAATGAAGCATGGGGCGGTCAAGGTATGCCAAAAATGCTGACCGTTCTTGCAGATGAGATGATTTGGAGTTGCAATCCCTCATTTATGCTGTATCCATTGCTGACTGTGGGTGCCGGTATGGCAATTGATCAAGCGGCATCAGAAGAACAAAAGGCCACATACTTACCGAAATTCTATACGGGGGAATGGTCTGGAACCATGTGTCTGACAGAACCCCATGCAGGTACTGATTTAGGTATGATCAAAACAAAAGCAGTACCAAACAGCGATGGTTCATACAATATTTCAGGAACAAAAATATTTATCACCAGTGGAGAGCACGATCTCAGTGAGAATATTATACATCTTGTATTGGCCAAAACCCCGAATGCACCGGCAGGGTCTCGCGGCATTTCTTTATTTATCGTACCAAAAATTCTTATCAATCAAGATGGTTCATTGGGTAAGCGCAATACAGTGAGTGCAGGTTCCATTGAACACAAAATGGGAATTAAAGGCTCAGCAACGTGTGTCATGAATTTCGATGCTGCTCAAGGATATCTAGTAGGTAAAGAGAATGAAGGTTTAGCAGCCATGTTCATTATGATGAATTATGAACGGCTTTCTATGGGGATCCAGGGAATAGGTGCGTCAGAGTTTGCTTATCAAAATGCAGCGGAATATGCCTCAGATCGCTTACAGGGTCGTTCAGCAACGGGTCAACAATCACCAGATAAACCTGCCGATTCTATTCTCGTTCATGCGGATGTGCGCCGTATGTTGCTAAACTCACGTGCCAATAATGAAGCATCGCGTGCATTTGCCGTATATGTTGGACAACAACTTGATATTACCAAATTCTCAACAGATGTTGAATGTGTAAGAAAAGCCAACGAACGTGTTGCATTGTTAACTCCTATTGCAAAAGCCTATCTGACGGATAAGGCACTGGATTCAGCACTTGAGGCACAAATGTGTTTTGGTGGACATGGTTATATTCGTGAATGGGGAATGGAACAATGTATTCGTGATTTGCGAATTTCCCAAATTTATGAAGGAACCAATGGTATTCAAGCACTCGATCTAATTGGACGAAAAACAATTAAATCTAATGGTGCGTTTATCGCAGACTATCTGACAGAAATACGCGAATTTGCCAACACTATGCAGGATTCAATGTCAATCAAGGCTGCCACATTGGATGTCTGTGTTGAGGTCGATGAAATCACAAAAATGATTATTGAACAGGCAAAAGCGAGTCCAGATTTTCCAAGTGCAGTTGCCGTAGACTATTTACATGTGGTCGGGTTGTTGAGCTTTACTTATATGTTTGCACGAATTGCTCAAGCGGCTCAGAGTAAATCGGATACATTTTATCAAAACAAATTGGTCTTGGCACAGTATTATGTTGCTAAAGTGCTTCCAGATTTAGCGGCAAGAATACAGCGTATTCAAGCGGGTGCTGATCTGATTATGCAATTGCCTGAAGATTATTTTACAGCACAGGCTTAAAACCTGAGGTTGGCAACGGGAAACCATAAGCGAGTTCACTTCCTTATGGTTTAAAACAAGATTTAAATCAATAGATAGGGAGATAAAAATGATTGTAATTGTAGAGGCAGTACGTACAGCAATGGGTGGATTTCAAGGTGCTTTATCAGCCTGTGCCGCCCCAGATTTAGGCGCGGTCGTCATCAAAGAAGCGGTTGCCCGTGCAGGTTTGCAGCCGAATGATATTGATGAAGTGATTTATGGTTGTGTACTTCCTGCTGGGCTAAAACAAGGTCCAGCACGTCAAGCCATGCGTCAGGCGGGCTTGCCAGACTCAACCGGTGCAACCACGATCAATAAAATTTGTGGTTCAGGCATGAAAGCAGTCATGCAGGCGTGTGATGCAATCAAGGCAGGTTCGTCGAATATCGTTGTTGCGGGTGGTATGGAGTCTATGACAAATGCGCCATACTTACTGGAAAAGGCACGTTCTGGTTATCGAATGGGGCATGGTAAGGTCATTGATCATATGTTTCAGGAAGGCTTGGAAGATGCTGAAACAGGATTATCCATGGGGATTCTTGCGCAAGAAATGGCAGATCGCAAGGGCTATACTCGTGAACAGCAAGATGCTTATGCGATTGGTTCTTTAAATAAAGCGGTAGCGGCGATCAGCAACGGTTATTTTAAAGCTGAAATTGTTCCCGTTACAGTATCATCTCGCAAAGGCGAGGTTGTGGTTGAGCAGGATGAGCAACCATTGAATGCAAAAGCCGATAAAATTCCGACTTTACGTCCAGCATTTAAAAAAGACGGTACCATTACCGCCGCAAACTCAAGTTCAATTTCCGATGGTGCTTCGGCATTGGTGATCACTTCAAATGAGGAAGCCAAGCAGCGTGGTTTAAAGCCGTTGGCACAAATATCCGCATATGCGACACATTCTCAGCATCCTTCTGAATTTACGATTGCACCCGTAGGTGCAATTGAAAAAGTATTGAAGAAAACAGGCTGGAAGGCAGAAGATGTTGATTTATGGGAAATTAATGAAGCTTTTGCAATGGTTGCCATGTTGGCGATAGATGCTTTCCAACTGGATGTAAATAAAGTCAATATTCATGGCGGTGCTTGTGCATTGGGTCATCCGCTGGGCTCTTCGGGTTCACGTATTATTGTGACACTTATTCATGCTTTGAGACGTACAGGGGGTACAAAAGGTATCGCAGCCCTATGCATTGGCGGTGGCGAAGCAACAGCGATTGCCATTGAATTAGTTTAATCCTTTCTCCTTCATAAACGAATAACTCCAGATTTCCTCCATCCCTGTTCGCAGGGGTGGCGGGCGCTTTCATGCTTTATTTTTATTTTTTGAGATTTTTAAAATGATTAACGGTTTGGAACGTGTACGCTTAAATAGCTTGCACAGTAAAATAATGTCTGCTGAACAGGCTGTAACTTTAATCAAAGATGGTTCAGTGGTCGGTGTGAGTGGTTTTGGGGGCGCAGGCGAGGCTAAAGCAGTACCTTTGGCATTGGCAGATTATGCAAAACTGCACCCTTTGAAAATTACTTTAGCGTCTGGTGCAAGTTTAGGGAATCGTATAGATGGTCGCCTAACCGAGGCACATGCTTTGGCGCGCCGTTACCCGTATCAAGCTGATCCTGTTTTGCGCAAAGCGATTAATGCCGGCGAGGTCATGTATATTGATCAACATCTCTCTGAAGTTGCAGATAATATTCGCCATCATAATTTAGCAAAACCCCATGTCGCGATTATTGCAGCCACTGCGATTACAGAGGACGGACAAATCATTCCGACGGGTTCATGTGGAAATGCTGCAAATTTTGTTGAAATGGCAGATCAGGTTATTGTTGAAATTGACAGAACTATTCATCCGATACTTGAAGGAGCACACGATATTTATCTTCCCAAGAAGCGACCTTATCGCGATCCTATCCCTCTTACGCAGGTGAGTGATCGTATTGGAACATTGGGTATTCATCTTGATCCTGATAAAATTTCGGCGATTGTTTTCAATGATATTCCAGATACCTCATTTAAAATGGATCAAGCAGACGATGAAACACTTGCCATTGCACAGCACTTGATACGCTTTTTTGAAAATGAAGTAGCGCTCGGACGTTTACCTGAAAACTTAGGTCCATTGCAGTCTGGTGTTGGTTCAATTGCAAATGCTGTTTTTGCAGGTTTTGCGCATTCAAACTTTCATGATTTAGAAATGTACTCAGAAGTGTTGCAGGATTGTACATTTGAATTGATTGACTCTGGCAAAATGAAGTTTGCTTCGGGTTGTTCAATGACCTTGTCTGATGAATGCGCCAAACATGTGATGACTAATTTTAAGCACTATAAAGATAAAATTGTGTTGCGCCCACAGGAATTATCGAATCATCCTGAAATCATTCGACGTTTAGGAATTATTGCAATCAATACTGCACTAGAGTTTGATATTTATGGAAATGTAAATTCAACACATGTGGCTGGTAGCAGAATGATGAACGGTATTGGAGGATCAGGGGACTTTACTCGCCATGCGCATCTGGCTATTTTTGTGACCAAATCGATTGCCAGAGAGGGTACAATTTCTTCGGTTGTTCCTATGGTCAGCCATTGTGATCACGCAGAACACGATATTGATGTTTTAGTGACAGAACAGGGACTGGCCGATTTAAGAGGCTTGGCACCACGGGAACGTGCCCTTAAAATTATACAATGCTGTGCACATCCATCCTACCGGACTGAATTAATGGATTATTTTGAGCGGGCATGTGTATTGGGTGGACAAACACCACATCTTTTAGCTGAGGCTTTGTCTTGGCATGCACAGTTTGAAGAAACAGGCACGATGAAATCTGCTTAAAAAATCAAAACAAAAAAACCTGATCACTGATCAGGTTTTTTATAGAAGAAATGATACCTTGCTGAATTAATCAGCACGACGCCAAATTGTACCTTGACGCGTATCTTCAAGTACCACTCCTTGAGCGAGTAAAGACTGGCGAATTTCATCAGCACGCGCAAAGTCCTTATTTTTCTTGGCATCTACACGCTGTTGGATCAAATCTTCAATGTCAGCTTCAGTTAAACCTAATGCGTCTTGTCCAATATCTGACTTCAAAAACTCGTCGACATTGTACTGAACTAAACCGAGAATGTTGGTTAGATGGCGTAAAGTAGAATAATAAAGCGTTGCTTGCTCTGCATTTTCTTCTTTGACAGCACGATTCAGTTCTTTAATGATTTCAAACAGTACAGCAATTGCTTCTGATGTATTGAAATCATCGCGCATCGCGACATTAAAGCGTTCTACCAAGGTTTCATCAAGTAAATCTGTAGATAGATCACCATAAACCTGCTGATATGCTTTAAATGCATGATAGAAGCGTGACAGGGTTGTTTTTGCTTCTTTTAATGCAAAGTCTGAAAAGTTTACAGGACTGCGATAGTGTGAAGAAACAATGAAATAGCGAATCACTTCTGGATGGAATTTCTCCATCACATCACGAATCGTAAAGAAGTTGCCTAGTGATTTAGACATTTTCTCACCATCTACATTGATAAAACCCACATGCATCCAGTAATTTACATATTGTTCATCGGTAGCAGCTTCTGATTGGGCAATTTCATTTTCATGATGTGGAAATAAAAGATCTGAACCACCGCCATGAATGTCGAAGTGATTGCCCAAGCAGCAAGTCGACATTGCGGAACATTCAATGTGCCAACCCGGACGTCCATTGCCCCATGGTGAAGTCCAAGAAGGTTCATTGGCTTTGGCATGTTTCCAAAGCACAAAATCAAAAGGATGCTTTTTCTCAACGCCTACATCGACACGCTCAGAAGCACCAGCTTGCATATCATCAAGTTTGCGTCCGGAGAGGCGACCGTACTTGGTAAATTTTTCCACTTCAAAATATACATCGCCATTTGCAGCTGGATAAGCAGCACCTTTATTGACTAAATGACCAATCATATTTTGCATCTGGTCAATATAGTCGGTGGCACGAGGTGCTTCATCGGGGTGTAGGCATCCCAGATTTTCTGCATCTTCATTCATGGCTTGAATAAAGCGATCCGTAAGTGCTGTAATGCTTTCACCGTTCTCATTGGCACGTGCAATGATTTTGTCATCAATATCCGTAATGTTTCGAACATATTTTACATTCCAGCCCTGACTGCGTAGAAAACGAATGATGTAGTCAAAAGCAACCATCACTCGAGCATGTCCAATATGACAGTAATCATAAACTGTCATACCGCACACATACATGTCGATATGTCCTTCTTTACGGGGAACAAATTCAACTTTTTTACGTTGCTCAGAGTTGTAAAGAACAAATGGTTGCATAGGTTTTCTAAATGTTTCAACAAAAGGGTGATTTATCTTAACCTAAGCTCCATATTTCATAAAGATTTATACGTTAATTTTCTAAGAAAATGAAATTTATACATTTAGGAAAGCAGGCTATTGTATTGCTATGCTAAAATAGCAAAAATATTCCGTTTGATATTCAAAACTCTTTTAGAGTTAAGGTAAGTCCATTTTGAATTCTGAAAATAAATCAAATCCTGTTGATTTTCAAAAGGTTGCACTTGAAACCTTGCGCATTGAAGAACATGCACTAAAGATTTTAGCGGCTCAAATCGATGCGCGATTTACGCGTGCCTGCGAAATCATTTTGCAATGCCAAGGTCGTCTGGTGATAACAGGAATGGGAAAATCTGGTCATATCGGACGGAAAATGGCAGCAACCTTTGCTTCTACAGGAACCCCTTCATTTTTTATGCATCCTGGTGAAGCAGGGCATGGTGATTTGGGGATGTTGGTCAAAGGAGATGTGCTTATTGCAATTTCAAACTCGGGAAAGAGTGACGAAATTATGATGCTGATGCCTTTGATTAAATATTTAGGTGTTCCATTAATCACCATTAGCGGTGATGATAAAGGTCCGATGCCACAAAATGCCGATGTGGCTCTAACACTGGGAAATATTAAAGAAGCTTGTCCATTGGGTTTAGCTCCGACTTCAAGTACAACTGCGACATTGGCACTAGGTGATGCTTTGGCAGTTGCCTTGTTAGATGCACGCGGATTCACTGCCGATGATTTTGCGATGTCTCATCCGGCTGGAGCACTGGGTAAGCGTCTGTTATTGCATGTAAAACATTTAATGCATACAGGCAATGATTTACCCAAAGTATTACCCAATACGCCAATGAATAAAGTATTGTATGAAATTTCAAATAAACGTTTGGGTTTAACCACGATTGTCGATGAAAATGATACTTTACTGGGTATTTTTACAGATGGTGACTTGCGTCGTTTAATTGATAAACAACAAGGTTTTGATGTGAATTTGGCTGTGTCTGAGGTCATGATAAAAAACCCATCAACAATTTCTAAAGAAGCACGTGCTGTGGAAGCTTTAGAAAAAATGAATGAAAAGAAAATCAGTCAATTTGTGGTTGTCGATGAGATGCATAAAGTGATCGGTGTCATTAGCATGCATGATTTGATTCAAGCTGGAGTAAATTAATCAATGGCTTCCTATGTTTTATTAGAACAAGCGCGTCATATTGAAGCATTGGTTTTAGATGTAGATGGAATTTTAAGTGACGGTTTCGTGACATTGACCAATTCTGGAGACGAAATCAAATCATTTGATATCCGTGATGGGTTGGGTATGAAACTGGTCCAAAAATCTGGGATCAAAGTCATTATCATTACTGGGCGTAAAAGTCATATCGTTGAAAAGCGTATGTCTGACCTTGGTGTCGATCTGATTTTTCAAGGGCGTGAAGATAAAGGGGTTGCACTGAAAGAAGCGTGTGCAAAACTCAATTTAGAACCTGAAGATTGCTTGTATATGGGGGATGATTGGCCAGATCTTTCAGCATTTGCACTGGCTGGAATGAAAGTCACAGTACCTAATGGTCACGTTGAAGTTCGCCGTCGAGCAGACTTAGTCACACAGGCAATGGGCGGGCGTGGAGCGGTACGAGAAGTTTGCGATATGTTGCTGATGGCTAAAGGCACTTACCAAGAACTACTTGAAAAATATACAGCTATACCGCTTTAATAGCTTAAATTCAGATTGATCAAATGTTGAATATAATTTATGGATACTAAGGTTCTATATGTGACTGCTGTTGTCATTGCGGCAATGAGTGGTGGCTATTACTATTACAGCGGAAAGGGCAAAAAGTTGGATGGAAGTTCAGCACAAAGCATGACCTATTCTGCTGAAGGTATTCAGTTGGTTCAAACCGATGAAAAGGGCAATCTTTATGTTCGTGCTCAAGTTGATCATCTAGAACAGGATTTACAAAGAAAAACGTCTAAACTCAGCAATCTCAATGCTTCAATGTTTAATCAAAATCAAGTTGACTCAACTTTTTTTGCCAAAGAAGCAAGGGGATTTAATGACAATGAAAAGGTTGTTTTATCGGGACAAGTTAAAGCAACTAAGCTTGGTGAACGTGGGATGATGGAATTTCAAACGGATGAATTAACCGGGTATCCTAAAATTCGTCAGTTTGAAACGACTCACCAAGTCACTGTCAATGCACCTGATGCACAATTTATTAGTCAGGGTTTAAAAGCTGATTTAAACCAAGGTCAATATGAATTTGCAAATATTCGAGGAAAGTATGTACCTAATTAAGATCTTTTCACTGAAACAATCTTTCCTGAGAAAAGCGATCTGTACGATCAGTATGTTGAGCTTATCAGTAACGGCATTTGCATTACCATCAGACCGCAATCAACCCATTTCGCTTGTTGCGGATAAAGCCACTTATAGTGAAGCGACAGGTGTGACGACCTACACAGGTAACGTCATTATTGAACAAGGTACGATGAAGCTTCAAGCTTCTTCAATTGTTGCTCAATTGAATAAAAGTAAACAAATCAGCACCATTACTGCTACAGGTGGTCCAGCTAAATTTCAACAACAGGTAGACAGTGCAAAAGGTGTGGCACGTGGTGAAGCGCAGAAAATTGTTTACAATGCTGAAACAGGTATCATCAATCTGATAGGTAATGCTTATTTATATCAAGATGGTGCAAGTATTCGAAGCAGTACTTTAAAATACAGTATGAATAAAGGGGACGTTGAAGCTTCAGGTTCATCAAATACAACAGGTTCATCAAAAGGGCGCGTGCAAATTATTATCCCACCAAACAGCGCCAAGTCTTTCCCTGGAGCACGTGATTAATGACAGCTTCGAATCAAAGCCAAACACTGTGTATTAAACACTTAGCTAAAGTTTACAGTAAACGCTGGGTGGTAAAAGATGTTTCTTTTAGCATGCAGAGTGGACAAATTGTGGGATTACTGGGTCCAAACGGTGCAGGTAAAACAACAAGTTTCTATATGGTTGTGGGTTTGGTTCGTATGGATAAAGGAGAAATTCATTTAGATAATGAAGATATCTCCGACTTAGCCATGCACCAACGTGCACGTAAAGGAATTGGTTATTTGCCACAGGAAGCTTCTATTTTCAGAAAGCTCACAATCGCTGATAACATCATGGCAATTCTTGAGACTAGAAAAGATCTGAATAAACAGCAACGACAACAACGTCTTAAAGAGTTGCTTGAAGATTTTAAAATTACCCACATTAAAGATTCATTGGGTATGAGTGTCTCGGGAGGTGAACGTCGCCGTGCTGAGATCGCAAGAGCTTTGGCAGCAGATCCCAAGTTTATGTTACTGGATGAACCTTTTGCAGGCGTAGATCCAATCTCCGTGGGTGATATCAAAGATATTATTCGGCAATTAAAGGACCGTGGTATTGGAGTTTTAATTACTGATCACAACGTCCGTGAAACATTGGCAATTTGTGAGCATGCCTACATTGTGAGTGAGGGAGCAGTCATTGCAGAAGGCACTCCTGAAGAAGTATTGGCCAATGAAACAGTACGTCAAGTTTATTTGGGTGATGATTTTACTGTTTAATAATTTTTATTAAAAAATGGAGTTTAAAACTCCATTTTTTTTTGTTCAATAAAAATATTTAAATTAAATATTCAAT
>NZ_JADVOP010000019.1 GCF_016508585.1 Acinetobacter baumannii | reverse complement strand
TGTGATAAAGATCACGGTTATTTTATTCTTCTTATTGAATTAGAAGATGTTTTCAGAAAAAATTATACTTTAAAAAATTGAAATATCTATTTGCTTGAATTTTATAATGTGTAGAATAGCAATCGAGCAAGGGAATAATTCAAAATAATTCAATGCCGATAATTACAAGCATGTTTAGGTGCCATTCAGGAATGTTAATCACTAAAAAGCCAGCAATTTTTTTAAAAAACTTGGGTGCGATCAGTGTATGTGTTCTGATTCAGAACCATGGTCATGCACAAGATACGACTTATTTAAAAGGCATCAAGGACAGCGTCGCAGGTTTAATCAAACCCAAAGATGACTCATCCTTTCGTACCGTACAACTTAAGCAACTCGCTGACTTTGAATACCAACCCGAGCAAAGCACAGCCAACACTTTGCCTGTGGTCAAACCCTATCTAGGGCAAAAAGCATCTTTGAATAATCTTTATCTGGAAAATACCTCACCAGCCCAGCAATATGCGTTATCTACACGAACCTTGAATCTTGAAGAAGCCGTGCAAATCGCCGTTAAACGCAATCCCAATATTGCCCAAACCATTTCTACTCTGGCTTCTCAAAATGCCAATATCGATGTCGCCAAGGCACAATATTATCCGCAATTAAAAGCCGGTATGAATACTGGTGACTTTACTTCAAATGATAAAGGGCGGCAGCTATATTCTGTTGAAGCCAATCAATTGCTCTATGATTTTGGCAAAGTCAAAAGCAGTGTCACCACACAACAGAATAAATTGGCGGTTGAACAGGCCAACGTCTTGATCAGTATTGATGAAATCTCCACGCAAACGGCGCGAGATATTTTAGCTTTACTGAGATATCGTAATATTATAAAAATCGCCCAGGATCAATTTGATGGGGTCAGCCGTTTACATGAGATTGCACGATTAAGAGCCGAGGCAGGCATCAGCAGCCATGCAGATCCTGTACAGGCACAAAGTTATGTTGAGTATTCTCGTTCCTATCTGATTACTCAACAGAATTTTCTCAGACAGCAAGAACAAAAGCTACGCACCTTATTGGGTTTTGATGTCAGCCAAACCGAGTTCAATATTCCTGATGAATTCGTTAAGCAGTCAGGTTTATATGACGACCCTGAAGTGAATACCATTCCCAGCATGATTGCAGCAAAGGCTCAAATTGATGTGGCACAGAGTCAAAAGAAACAGACCCAACTCAGTGTTTATCCAACCATTTCATTGGTCGGTGCGGTGACCAAGGCATTGCATGGTCAAAACCCCAATACCGGGATTGAAAACGATACCGACAGTTCAATTGGGGTGCAGATGTCGAGTAATTTCTATCAAGGCGGTGCTGTTGGTTCACAAGTCAAAGCGGCAAATTATGCCGAACAGGCCGCACGCGCCAAATTGAATGCCACCTATCTCAATATTATGGATCAGGCACAGATTGCCCGTGAAAGTATAGAAAACACCGATAAACAAATTTGGGTATTGATGGACCGAGAACGCTCAACCGCCAAAACCCGTGAGTTGTATGAAGAGCAATACAAACTCGGCAAACGCTCGATTTTAGATTTACTCAGTTCCGAACAATCATATCAAAGCTCAAGGATTGAAAGAGAAGCTGCACGATTTGATATCTATGACACCATTGCACAGTTTATCAATGTAACCGGTAAGAGCAGACATGCTTATCATTTAAATAATATTCAAATTCAGGGGTTTGAAGTTCAGCCATGAATAATAATACACTCAACTATCAACCCTGGTTACAAGCCATTGTCGCAGTTGCACAACATTACCGTATTCAACCCTCAGAAGAACAAATTCGTCTGCAACTGGATTGGAATAAATATCACCATATTGATGACATGCTGGCATTGATTACCCGTCAAGTCGGCTTAAATGTACGTCAGGCTGACTTTAGCACAGATGTCCTCAATCCCTGGCGCTTGCCTGTAGTGGTTGAACTCAATGATGGTCAGGTGGCGGTGATTGAGAAAGTCGACACGACTGGCAATGTCAGTCTGCAGCTCAGTGGTGATCAAGGGCTGTCACAAAGCTTCAGTGTGCAGCAGCTTCAAGCCCATGCCAAGCGCGTCTATATTTTTAGACCCGAAACCTCCGTGCCTGATGCACGTGTTGATGAGTACATCAAGCCTTATGAGAAAAGTTGGTTCTGGGACATTGTTCTAAAAGACTGGAGACGCTATACCGACATTATGGTGGCTTCCATGATTGCCAATATTTTGGCGTTGGCGACCATCATCTTCTCCATGCAAGTCTATGATCGTGTGGTACCTTCTCAGTCTATTCCCACCTTGTGGGTTCTTGCAGGTGGTGTGCTGATCGCAGCAGTCTTTGAATTCATTCTGCGAATCGCACGGGTCTATCTATCCGACATTATCGGTAAACGTGCCGACTTAAAGATTTCAGACCGGGTATTTGGTCATGCATTGCGCATTCGCAATAAAGATCGGGCACGTTCAACAGGCTCTTTTATTTCGCAGATTCGCGAACTTGAAGGGGTTCGTGAATTGGTCACCTCAACCACCATCAGTGCGATTGCCGATCTACCGTTTTTCTTTCTGTTTCTGGTGATCTTTTGGCTGATTGGGGGCAATATTTTCTGGGTGATGTTGCTGGTTGTACCGTTGATGATTGTTCCGGGCTTCTTGGTACAAAAGAAATTGGCACAATTGGCGACGGAAGGGATGCGTGAATCCGCAATTCGTAATGCGATTTTGGTTGAAGCCGTGCAGGGCATTGAAGATATCAAGTTGCTGCGTGCTGAAGCCAGGTTCCAAAATCAATGGAACCACATGAATGAAGTTTCTGCTGATGTCAGCATGCGCCAACGAAAAATTGTCGGGTGGTTAAATGCATGGACACAAAAGATTCAAGGTTTGACCTATGCCATCGTGGTCTTGGTGGGGTGTTTCGCGGTGATGAAAGGCGATATGACCACGGGTGCCTTGGTGGCGTGTTCAATTCTCTCCTCACGGATGCTAGCCCCCATTTCTCAAGTAACGGGCGTGCTGGGACGCTGGCAACAAGCCAAAGTGGCGAAAAACGGTTTAGATGAGTTGATGCAAAAACCGGTTGATCGCCCTGAACGTGCTCAATTGATTCAGCGTAAAGTGCTGTTAGGCGATTATGATTTTAAAGGTGTGGTGTTTAAATATACCGATGATGATCCACGACCGACCTTGGTCATTCCCCAACTCAAAATTGCGGTCGGTGAAAAGGTGGCGATTCTGGGACGCAATGGCGCAGGGAAATCCAGCCTTTTACAATTACTGGCAGGGATGCAATTGCCTGTACAGGGCAAAATTAGTCTGGATGGTGTCGATCAATCCTTGCTGGATCCTGATGATATTCGCCGGGATATGGCACTGCTCAATCAAAATGCCCATTTATTCTTTGGTACCATCCGTGAAAATCTAACCTTGGGTGCCCCCTTGGCAACCGATGAAGAAATTGTACGTGCTTTGCAAATCACCAATGCACTGGAAATTGTTGAGCAGAAAAAAGAGGGCTTGGACCATACCATTCTTGAAGGCGGTGTGGGCTTTTCAGGCGGACAGAAACAGGCATTACTGCTGACCCGCTTATTGTTGAGAAACCCGAATATTGTCTTGCTGGATGAACCTACGGCGTCGATTGATGATGTCTCTGAAAAAGTCCTGATTCAACATCTAAAACAATGGCTGGGTCATCGCACCTTGGTGGTGGCAACCCACCGCCCTGCAGTCCTGCAACTGGTGGATCGTATCATTGTGGTACATGAAGGAAAGATTATTAAAGATGGACCACGAGATGCCATTTTAAATCCCCAACATCAGCCGAATGCGGGAGGTGCTTCAGCATGAGTCAAGAAAACAATCAACAAAAGATTGAACTGCAAAGCACTGCACCGGCTGCTCCCCATGATCATGAGACGAGCGATCTGCTCAAGCGTCCCAGCAATCCATCCGCATTAAAGTTTTCAGAACCGCCTTTGCCTAAAGCCAGTTTTATTATTTGGATCGTGGCTGCGGGCTTACTGGCATTTCTGATTTGGGCATGTGTTTTTAAATTAGAAGAAGTCTCAACGGGCACAGGTAAGGTGATTCCTTCCTCCAAAGAGCAAATCATTCAATCCTTAGATGGTGGGGTACTCACCAGTTTGGATGTCAAAGAGGGCGATATTGTGCAAAAAGGGCAAACCCTTGCCCAGATTGACCCCACCAGATTTGAGTCACAGGTCGGAGAAAGCCAGAGCAAATTACTGGCAACCCAAGCTACCGCTGCACGTTTAGAAGCAGAAGTGAATGGTACACCGCTGCGTTTCCCCAAAGAGGTATTGTCCATACCTGCCTTGGTTCGAGAGGAAACTGCACTGTATACCTCCCGTCGTGCCAATCTGGATGAGTCCATCACCGGGCTAAAACATGCCTTGTCCTTGGTGCAAAATGAATTGCAAATGACTCAACCGCTGGTTGCCAAAGGTGCGGCATCTGAAGTTGAAGTGTTGCGTCTGAAACGTGATATCAATAACTTTGAAAACCAGATCAATGATAAACGGAATGACTACTATGTAAAGTCACGTGAAGAGTTGGCAAAAGCCAATGCGGATATTCAGTCTTTACAGCAAATCGTGGCAGGACGAAACGACTCAGTCAAACGTTCGACCTTTAAAGCGCCTGTTCGCGGTGTGGTAAAAGAAATTGCCGTAACGACCATCGGTGGGGTTGTACCACAGAATGGAAAGTTGATGACCATTGTACCGATTGATGAACAGTTATTGATTGAAGCGCGGATCTCTCCACGGGATATTGCATTTATTCATCCGGGACAACCGGCTTTAGTGAAAATCACGGCCTATGACTATTCCATTTATGGTGGCTTGGAAGGTAAAGTGACGGTGATTTCACCCGATACCATCCGTGATGAGGTGAAACAGGATCAGTTTTATTATCGTGTCTATATTCGAACCAATACAGATAAATTGGTGAACAAAGCGGGTAAATCTTTTTCGATTACCCCGGGTATGGTGGCAACTGTTGATATTCGTACAGGTCAGAAAACCATTATTGAATACTTGTTGAAACCTTTCAATAAAGCCAAGGAAGCATTAAGAGAACGTTGAGTGTTTTTAGGTCAACAAGCATGGATTGAAATCCATCGATGGAAATAAAAAACCAATCCGAAGATTGGTTTTTTATTGATGTCTGTTGCGTCTGGGTCCTGAATAGCATTGATCCCGGAAAGTTGATAAACTTAAAATATCCGGGTGATATACCGCTCAGCACATTAAGCTGCCCTTGTTGGAAAATTTAATGTGGTCAAAAAACGTTTTAAACTATTTCACATCTTTTAAATCAATGCCTTTCGATTCTTTCAGGCTTGCTACAGCAAGTACTGAAATGAATGAAACGATTGCAATATAAATTTCAATAGGCAATGTTGCATCGTAAGTTTTAAACAAATAGGCACAAATAATCGGTGCCATTGAACCTGCTAAGATTGATGCAAATTGATAAGAAAAAGAAACACCTAAATAGCGCATTTTGGTTGGAAATAATTCCGCCAATGTTGCAGATTCAGGGGCATATGCCATGGCTTGGAACAATAGACCAATACACATCATCACAAAAATCGTGGCGTAATTGCCTGAACTAATTGCTGAGAAATAAAAGAATACCCAGATGATCAACCCAATATTTCCAGCCATCATGGTTGGCTTACGTCCAATTTTGTCAGATAAATAGCCACTGAAAAGCATGGTAAAGAAATGGAAAACATTGGCTGCCAGCAGAATCATCAGCACTGTTTTATATTCAATACCGACTTTTAGGGTGAGGAAAGTGATGGTGAATACCACGATCATATAATAGGAGGTATTTTCGCCTAAACGAAGCAATAATCCAGACGCTAAGCGTTTAGGATAAGTAGTAACTAATTCTTTAAAATTTGAAGAGTTATCTTGCTTTTCCTCAGCTTGTTTCAATGCTTCTTGGAAAATAGGTGCATCTTCCACACTACGGCGAATCCAATAACCAATAAAGATAATGATGGTTGAAAGCCAAAAAGCGACACGCCATCCCCAGCTCAGGAAATTTTCATTGGAGAGAATCATAGACAGCGCCAAAATCACCAAACTTGCTAAAATATTGCCAGCGCTTACGGCAGATTGTGGAAAGCTCGCCCAAAAACCACGTTGATGGTTTGGACTATGTTCACCCACCAACAAGATTGCACCACCCCATTCTCCACCGACTGCAAAGCCTTGGATAAAACGCAGCACAATCAATAACACAGGTGCCATATAGCCAATGCTGTTATAACCCGGTAAGCACCCCATCAAGAACGTGGAAGCACCGACTAAAAACAGACTGAGCTGTAAAAGTTTTTTACGTCCATATTTATCGCCAAAATGACCAAATACCAGACCGCCTAAAGGACGTGCTATAAAACCAATCGCATAAGTGGCAAAGGCAGCAATAATTCCATCTAGGGTGGTTCCTGCATTAGGAAAAAATAAATGACCAAATACCAAAGTACTGGCAATACCGTAAATATAAAATTCATACCATTCAGCAACAGTCCCTGCCATTGAGGCACCGACCACCTTTTTAATATTCGGTGGAGAGCTGTCACTTGTAAGCGGTGTAGAAGTATTTCCTGATACTTGTTCCATTACATCATGTCCTTATTTAATTAAAGTTAAGCTTTAAAATTACCCAAGCATAAATATTTCAATTCGCTATATTCATCCAAACCATGTTTTGAACCTTCGCGTCCTAGTCCTGAAGCTTTAACCCCTCCAAAAGGTGCTTCAGTAGTAGAAATTAAGCCGGTATTAATTCCCACCATGCCATATTGCAGGGCTTCGGCAACGCGAAATGTACGATGAAGATTTTCTGTGAAAATATAGGCAGCCAGACCAAATTCAGTGTTATTGGCACGTTGGATCACGTCCTGTTCATTTTCAAATTTAAAGATCGGGGCGAGAGGGGCAAAAGTTTCTTCTCGAAAACACAGCATGTTGTCCTGTGCATTGGCAATAATGGTCGGTTCAAAGTATTGTGGTCCCAAGGTGGAAACTTGACCGCCATAAACCAATTCACCACCTAGGCTGAGGGCATCATCAATATGTTGCTGGATTTTCTCTACGGCTTTTTGATTGATGAGTGGTCCTAGATCTGTATCAGAATCTAAACCATTACCGAGTTTTAACTGCGAGACTTTGTCTTTGAGTTTGCGAATAAATTGATCGTAAATACTGCTATGTACGAAGATGCGATTGCTACAAACACACGTTTGTCCTGCATTTCGAAATTTACTGTCAATGGCTCCCTGTACGGCATTGTCTAAATCTGCATCTTCAAAGACGATGAGTGGTGCATTGCCACCTAATTCCAGCGATAGTTTTTTAATGGTCGGCGCACATTGTTCCATCAATAAAGCGCCGACAGGGGTAGATCCTGTAAAACTTAATTTTTGTACGATTGGACTCTGTGTCAATGGGGCAACAATTTCTTTTGAATGACCTGTCACAATATTTAAAACACCTTTGGGAATACCGGCTTGCTCAGCAAGATAAGCGAGCGCAAGTGCAGTTAAAGGTGTTTCTTGAGCAGGTTTGACAATCATACTGCAACCCGCGGCCAATGCCGGTGCTACTTTGCGTGTGATCATTGCAGCAGGGAAATTCCATGGTGTAATGGCGGCACAGACTCCCACAGGTTCACGAAAAGTGAGTAAACGTTTGTCTTGGGTAGGCGCAGGAATGGTTTCACCGTACATACGACGACCTTCTTCAGCAAACCATTCAATAAAACTCGCAGCATAAACAATTTCACCCTCAGCTTCTTTGAGCGGCTTACCTTGCTCAAGCGTCATGATGCTGGCAAGTTCCTGTTTGTGTTCAAGGATGAGCGCAAACCATTTTTTAAGTAGATCAGAACGGTATTTGACGGACTGTTTTTTCCAGTCCAGATATGCTTCTTGAGCAAAAATAATCGTTTGCTCGACCTGTGCCACGGTAAGCGCGGGAATTTGTGCAATCACCTGACCTGTCGCCGGATTTTGCACATCGATATGACGTTGATCACTTGAGCTGATCCAGTTACCATTGACATAGGCCTGTTGTTTAAAGGTTGATAAAGAAGCAATATCCATATTGGTTTACTCTTGATAATGTTGCTGATAACGCTGTCGTTTTTTAACCAATGTTGATTGGTCAATACCTAAAGCTTGGGCTGCCTTTTGTGTGGTTTTAAACACAGCAAGGGCGTGAGAAATAATCTTGAACTCAAAATCATCGACTTGTTTTTTGAGTGTTTCTGATGAGTTTGAAAAGGGCGTGCTGAACTGGGTATTGCCATGTAAAGCGCACTGTATATCTTCAGGAATGTCTTCAGGCAAAATGGTGGATGACTCACTCAGCACAACAGTTTGCTCAACAAAATTAGTCAGCTCTCGAATGTTTCCTGGCCATGAATAGGCTTTGACCAACTCGATCACCTCTGCTGAGTAGTGTTTGTTGGTATGATATTTCTTATTGAAATTTGCCAAATAAAGTTCTAATAATGGCTCAATTTCAGAGATGCGATTTTTTAAATCTTCTAATTTTAATGAGGTGACGCAAAGGCGATAATAAAGATCTCTTCTAAATTTGCCTTCCTCAACCAGTTTTAATAAATCGTGATGGGTTGCAGAGATAATACGAACGTCAGTGTAGACATATTCAAAACCGCCTACTGGAATAAAACGGTTGTCTTCAATGACTTTGAGCAATTTTGCTTGTAGCGCCAAAGGCAGGTCACCGACTTCATCCAAAAATAAAGTACCGCCGTTGACGACTTCAAATAAACCTTTCTTACCTTTTTGTAAGGCACCTGTAAAAGCACCCGGCACATAGCCAAATAATTCAGATTCCAGTAAACCGTCTGGCATGGTGGCACAGTTAATTTCCAAGAAAGGCTGATCTTTTCGTGGACTGTTCTTATGAATATAGCGTGCCAGTACGGTTTTTCCTGTCCCTGTATTGCCTTGAATGAGAATTTTAATGTCTGAATGTGCGATACGCTTCGCTCGATTAAAGGTTGTATTGGTACTGTCACTTAAGTTGGTCAAATAGTTGTCATTTAACTTGCGTGTTGAATATTTCTTTTGCGTGTTACGAATGTCTTCAAGCTCTTTTTGATCTTTTTGGGCTTGAAGTAAAACTGTGATGTCACGAACCGATGTAATCACTGCAATAAGTTGATTTTCCTGATTAAATACAGGATGTCCCGTGACCAGCAGTTCAGTATGGTTTTGTAAGGACTGCAAAATGGTAGTTTTCTGATGAGTTTGAATCACGTCCATCGAGACTGAACGTGAAAAAACACCTTGATTGACCAAGTCTTGGATCGGATGATCAATTAAATCTTCTCGATTTAAATGCGTCAGCTTTAAGTAGGCATCATTGACAAATAAAGTGGTGCCCAGATGATCGGTGATATATACACCGTCATCTAAGGCATTCATAATCGATGTTAATATTTGATAAGAAATATCCGCATCTTTTGAATTGTTTGCAAGAAGATTGACCCAAGTCATGGCAAGAAACTCATTCATTATTAATATGCTTCATAATAAATGTTTTCGATTTCCTGCTGTGTTAAACGTCGTGGATTATTGCGGAGTAATCTTTCCACCTTAATCGCTTCCGCAGCCAGTTCAGGAATCACTGATTCAGGAATATTGAAATTTCGAAGACCTTTGGGAATATTGACCATCTCACAAATATTATGTAAACGGCTAATCACACGATCAGCAATTTGAAGATCATTCAGCCCCGTTGTTGGTTCATTAAAGCATTCAGCAATCACTTTAAATCTGTCCAAACAGGCGATGCGGTTGTATTCCATGACGAAAGGCAGCAATAAGGCATTACTGACACCATGTGCCATATGGAAACGCCCACCTAAAGGGTATGCAAGTGCATGTACTGCACCAACGCCAGCATTACCAAAGGACAAACCTGCCATTAAGCTGGCATTTGCCATATCTTCATGGGCTTGTAGGTCATCTGGATTGGCATAGGCTTTGGGTAAGGCATTGATAATTAATTTCATTGCCTGAATCGCCAAGGCATCTGTCAAGGGTGAAGCATTGACAGAAATAAACGATTCAATTGCATGAACCAAGGCATCCACACCACTGGCTGCGGTAATATGTGATGGACAGCTTAAGGTCATTTCAGGTGCGACAATTGCAACATCCGGCAGTAGAAAGTCGCTCACGATACCTTTTTTAATTTGATTTTTAGAGTCAGAAAGAATGGCAATATTGGTGACTTCTGAACCTGTTCCTGCGGTAGTGGGCAATACAATCAAAGGAAGTCCCTTTTGACTGACTTTGTTCTCGCCAAAGAAACTTTCCAAAGGCTCATGATTGTTGCCATAAATGGCAATACATTTTGCGGTATCAATAACACTTCCACCGCCAATTGCGATCACGCCATTATATTGATCTTGCTCAAAGAATTTTTTGGATTGTAAAACCACTTCAATTTCAGGTTCAGGCGTAATATCCGCATAAATTGAAAACTCAATATGCTCTTGTTGTAGTAGATCGGTCAGTGGCGTTAATGAACCTGAATTTAAGATGCCATGATCAGTCAGTATTAAAACTTTAGACATATTTAAATCATGGCAGTATTTGGCTAACTGTTTGGATGCATTAAAACCAGTTACTAATTTATGCGCAGACTTGAATGTATGAATCGGCATCTTTATTCCATTAAGAAGTACAATTTTTGTGTTTTAAGCAATTGCTGTGCCAATTATTTTTAATTATATAAAACAAAAGCTTGTGTTTTTTAAAGATGCTTTTATATGATAGTTTTCATAAATAATGAAAATTATCATAACCACTTGGACAACTTCACTGTGATAACAGCTGAGCTTTAGTTCTGATTTAACGTATGTGTTGGACTTATTTATTGAGCATGAATTGGATCAATCGGTTGAAATTTAGAATAATAAACTTTAGCGTCTAAAGCCTGTCTTTCAGGCAATAAAAAACCCCGATCTTTCGATCAGGGCTTTTTGAATTTGGAGCGGGAAAGGAGACTCGAACTCCCGACCCCAACCTTGGCAAGGTTATGCTCTACCAACTGAGCTATTCCCGCGGAGTCTGTCCAATTTTTTAAATAAAAAAACTGAATGAAAAAATTTTGAGCGGGAAAGGAGACTCGAACTCCCGACCCCAACCTTGGCAAGGTTATGCTCTACCAACTGAGCTATTCCCGCATGCGGTGTATAATACATCAACAAATGATAGGGTCAAGATTTTTCTGCAAGGTTCATGGTTAATTGCATAAAATAAAGACATTTTTATGAAAAAAATTCAAAATTTAATTTAAAACATTCCAATATGGTTGTAAAAGTCTAGCTTTAGTCACGGAGAAGTATACAGAATCCGTTATACTATCGAATCTACCCGTTGGCATCTCTAAAAGGAATCCGCATGAGTTTAGAACAACAATTGATTGAACAGTTAAATCAACTTGAGCCCTCTCATTTAGAAGTGATCAATGAGTCCTCTGGTCATGGTGGATATTTCCCGGGAAAAGAATCACATTTTAAAGTGGTGATCGTCAGTGAACAATTTGCAGGGCTACGTTTGGTGCAGCGTCATCAAAAAGTTTATGCAGTCGCAAAAGAATTACTCAGTCCTGGAAAAATTCATGCTTTGGCAATTCATGCCTACATTCCAAGTGAATGGCAAGGTCAAGCACCTGCAAGCCCTGAATGTGCACATGCACCTAAGTCATAACGCTTAGGAAGATTAAAGATGGATATACATTTATTCGTTAAAATTATTCACATGACCAGCGTTGCTTTACTCATGCTGGTTTTTGTTTTACGTGCAGTGACTTTATTTGTAGGTACAGAAGGTCAACAGCCAAGTTCAAAAGGGCGTGTTGTTTTGGTTGCCTTACAGCACCTCTCCTTGACGCTGATTGTGCTCACGGGTATTACTTTGTTAATCATCAATGATTTCAAAGTACAGCCATGGTTTTATGCCAAAGTCATGCTGTTTATGGTCTTCCTTTCCTCTCAAATTAAAGCCTATAAAAAAGATGACTCAGTGCTTTTGGTTCAACGCCGTGCAGGTATGGTGATTGGCGCGGTAGCGTTGATTGCAACGCTGGGTTTAGTGATGGTTAAACCAGTTTTTGGCTGATTGTTAGACATGAATTTCACACTTGGATGAGGTCTGGGTTAAACTGCATACAAGTTTAAAAATAATGAGATATTGGGGATTTGTATGTTAACTCGTGTGGTGTTTAACCAAAAAGGCGGTGTAGGAAAATCAAGTATTACAGTAAACCTTGCAGCAATCAGTGCGCATCAAGGTTTTAAAACACTGGTGATTGATTTAGACCCGCAAGCAAATTCAAGCCAATACCTGTTAGGTGATGATGCAACCTATTCTGCTGAAAAGACGGCTTTAGAACCCAATATTGAAAACTTTTTTAATGATGTGCTTGGAAACAATCAGCAAAAGGGGCTGATTGGGAATGCACTGGGTACACTTCTCAAAACAAAAAATAAGGGATTTGAACAATATATTCATCGCTCGCCATTTAAGGATTTGGATGTTTTGCCTGCAAGCCCAAGTTTAGGTGAGTTGGAACATGCGCTAGAGTCAAAGCATAAGATTTACAAGCTGCGTGATGCCATTCAAACGTTGTCTGATCAATATGAACGTATTTATATTGATACACCTCCCGCATTTAACTTTTTTACTTTGTCTGCATTGATTTCGGCAGATCGCGTATTGATTCCATTTGATTGTGATGTATTTTCAAAACGTGCCTTACAAACCCTGATTGAAAATGTCATTGAAACACAGGATGATCATAATGATCGCCTTGAAATTGAAGGCATTGTGGTGAATCAATATCAGGCACAAGCAAAATTACCCCGTGAAGTGGTACAACAGCTTAAAGATGAAGGTCTGCCTGTTTTGGAGAATATGCTTCCGCCATCGGTATTGATGAAAGAATCACATCATAAAAATCTACCATTAATTCATTTGGCTACAGATCATAAATTGACTCAAGCCTATCAATCATTGTTCAATGAGATTGATAAAAAATAATTTCGAGATTGTAATGAAATCATTGAAAATGACTTCTGTTAAATTATCCGTTGTTGCTTTAGCGACGGTACTTGTGTCGGCATGTGCGACAACGGTAAAGCCAACTTATGTATCACCAACTCAGTACCAAGCCATGAACTGCATGCAGCTCAATACTGAGTTTAATCGCATTCAGCAGTATATCAACAATGGTGTTCAACCTGCGAAACGCACGGGCGTTGGTGTTGGACTCGGTGTTGGTGGCGGTTGGGGGAGTGGTGGATGGGGCTGGGGAATCGGTCCAAGCATCTCGGTAAACTTAGGACAATCTTCAAATACCAAGAACACTGAACTCTCTCGCTTGTATGGTGAGCAAGATGCGCTTTCACAAGCGGCTCAATTTAAAAACTGCCCTTATGTACCTAAGCGTCAGCAAGTAAAAAAATAAATGCTTTAATCCTATAAAAAAGCCGATTTTAAAAATCGGCTTTTTTTAACTTATTAAATTTGAAGCAATTATTGTTCCTTGGTTGCTTTATTTTTATCAAAAAACTTATGCCGTATATAACCGATCACACCAGGTAATATGCTAATAATAATTATAGCAAAAATAAAATGGGTAAAATGTTCTTTAATAAATGCCACATTACCAAATAAATAACCTGCTGTGACAAATGAACCAATCCAACAAAAACCTCCAATCGCGTTATAGGTTAAGAAGTATTTGTAATTCATACTTCCTGCCCCTGCAACAAAGGGTGCAAAAGTACGAGCGAATGGGATAAAGCGTGCAAAGATAATGGTTTTTCCACCATGCTTTTCAAAAAACTGTGATGTTTTAAGCAAATGTTCTTTATTGATAAATTTTGAATCAATTTCGAAAACACGTGGACCAATATATTTGCCAATATGGTAATTTAAAGTATCACCAAGAACGGCGGCAATAAATAACAGTAAAATTAAAACAGTTGGATCCATTGCACCTGTAGATGCAGCAAGCATACCTGCTGCAAAAAGTAAACTATCTCCAGGTAAAAATGGCATGACCACTAAACCTGTTTCAACGAAAATAATCAGGAATAAGATTGCATATACCCAAACACCGTAATTTTTAATAAATTCAAAAAGGTGCTCATCAACATGCAAAATAAAATCAATCAGATCCATAAGGCAAAAACTATGCGAATTGGTGCACAAATCCTAGCAGTGTGAGTTATGAAAGTCAGTATTAAAAAGTAAATATTTGAATTTATCATTGTTCTTAATTTGCAACGATAAGTTTAAATTTTAGGTATCGATCTGAAAATTTTTACTGACTAATATATATCCATCTTCAAAACGAAATACAAATTTAGGTGTTCTCATGTTTAATCCAAATGTTGTGGTTAAAAATATTGTAAATCAACCGAGTATGAATGCATTCATTGCATTGCTTGCTCGAATTTTAATGGCTTATATCTTCCTTGTGGCAGGCTGGGGAAAAATCACAGCATATAGTGCAACAGTCGGTTATATGGAATCTATGGGTGTACCAGGAGCAATGTTGCCTTTAACGATTTTGGTTGAGTTTGGTGGCGGTTTAGCGTTGTTGTTTGGTTTCCAAGCACGATTTGCTGCATTCGGCTTAGGTGTTTTTAGCTTGATTACGGCTTTCTTGTTCCACGGCGGTGAAACAGATGCAATTAACTTTATGAAAAACTTTGCAATGGCGGGCGGTCTATTTTTCTTAATGCTTCATGGTGCAGGTCGTTTCAGTATTGATCATGCCATTGAAAAATAAAAACGGAACTTGCAATTAGGCCAGATCAATCTCTGGCTTTTTGCGCGTTTTGCTTTGGATTAATCAAATAGATGAATTGGTTTATGCTATCTCAGACACCGTGTTCAAGCTTGCACAATGAAAAAACAAATCTTGGAAAGAATACAGGCACTTGGTGGCAATATTGATCGTGTCAAAGGTATATCGTGAATAGATGACTGATGCGCTATTCGTTTTAATACCGCTTTATATGAGCGACCTCAAGATGCGCCGTGGGCAACATCGGATGATCAAGAACCTATTTATGGTCTAGGTGAATATATCGATCAACATCAAGCCGAACTCGATAAAAATCCTGAGGTATTTTTCACTCAATTGATCCAAGAATATTATCAACTGACTGAAGAAGGACGAGGGCAAAGCTTTTGGCAACCGACACTTTTGACCCCCTATAAAGAAGGTACGGCTGATTTTAATGAATGGAATGATGACTTTTTAGATGATGAGATTGATCTTAAAGCAATCATTCAATTGACCGATAATACAGAACCTGATTTTTTACAATTGTTTTACCGATACGGTTTTCCTGATCATTTATATATTTATGCGTCAGATCCCTGTCCTGAAAATCCTACCTTGTTCGGCACAGATCATGAGTTTTTTTTAAAGAAGTGACGCATGAAGGTTATTTGGAAGATTTTTTAAATCGGTGTATCACACCCACAGAATTAATCGAGATCATTAAACAGAAAATGAATCTATAAGTTGATTATTTAAAATGATTTTTTTGAAAGATTGCGAACTTGCTTGAATGGAGTGCGTACAGCTTATAAAAATGATAGAATACGGCGCTTATATTCGTTTGCCTGCATAGTTGTTGACTCATGACTACCAATACTCAAATTACTGAAGATCGTATCCTTATTCTGGATTTCGGTTCTCAATATAGCCAGCTTATTGCACGCCGTGTACGTGAAGCTGGTGTATATTCTGAAATGTATGCTTTTGATATGTCTGAAGAAGACATTCGTGCGTTTAATCCTAACGGCATCATCTTGTCGGGTGGTCCTGAGAGTGTGCATGAGGAAGGTAGTCCACGTGCACCGAAGTGTGTATTCGAATTAGGCGTACCTGTATTGGGTATTTGCTATGGTTTACAAACCATGTCTGAACAGCTTGGCGGTAAAGTAGAGCCAGGCACAGTACATGAGTTTGGTTATGCTGCCGTTGATGTCTTGGTTCGTGACCAATTGCTTGGCGATTTAAACGATGGTGATGACAAGCTCAATGTTTGGATGAGCCATGGCGATAAAGTTTCAGCAATTCCTGAAGGCTTTAAAGTGACTGCAAGTACACCAAGTTGTCCTTTTGCAGCGGTGAGTGATGAAACGCGTCGTTTTTATGGTGTGCAATTCCACCCAGAAGTGACGCACACTGCCAAAGGTGCAGAGTTATTGTCTAACTTCGTACATCGAATCTGTGGTTGCCGTAATCTTTGGAACTCTGAAAATATCATCGACTTACGTGTTGAACAATTACGTGAGCAGATTGGTGATCAAAAAGTTCTTTTAGGGCTTTCAGGCGGTGTGGATTCTTCGGTAGTTGCTGCATTGCTTCATAAAGCAATTGGTGATCAATTGACATGTGTATTTGTTGACAATGGTTTACTTCGTTTGAATGAAGGTCAGCAAGTGATGGACATGTTTGCGAAAAACATGGGTATTCGTGTGATTCGTGCTGACGCTGAAAATCGCTTCCTAGCTGCACTTGCAGGCGAAGTGGATCCAGAGAAAAAACGTAAAATTATTGGTCGTGAATTCATCGAAGTTTTTGCTGAAGAAGCACGTAAGCTTGATGGCGTAAACTTCCTTGCGCAAGGCACGATTTATCCAGACGTGATTGAATCTGCGGCAACTAAAAATGGTAAGGCACATGTGATTAAATCACACCATAACGTGGGTGGTTTACCTGAGGATTTGGCATTTGAGTTGGTTGAGCCAATCCGTGATTTGTTTAAAGATGAAGTGCGTCGTTTAGGGACAACTTTAGGCTTACCACATGAAATGCTGTATCGTCACCCATTCCCAGGTCCAGGTTTAGGTGTTCGTATTCTGGGTGAAGTGAAGAAAGAATATGCTGATATTCTTCGCCTTGCAGATGACATCTTTATGCAAGAGCTTCGTGCAAGTGGTTGGTATGACAAAACTGCTCAAGCTTTCGCGGTATTCCAACCTGTAAAATCAGTGGGTGTGGTGGGTGATGGTCGTCGTTATGCATGGGTCATTGCACTACGTGCTGTTGAAACAGTTGACTTTATGACTGCCCGTTTTGCTCACTTGCCGTATGAGTTGGTGGACAAAATCTCGACACGTATCATGAATGAAATTAAAGACGTTTCTCGTGTAGTGTACGACGTCTCTTCTAAACCACCAGCAACCATTGAATGGGAGTAAAATCAGGCTTTCAAGAAGCAACGCTTCTTGCTGATTTTACGCCAAGAGCTATGCTCGCGGCAGTAAGAGCTTTCTAAAAGCAACGCTTCTTGCTGATTTTACGCCAAGGGCTATGCTCGCGGCAGCAGGGACTTTTTAAAAGCAACGCTTCTTGCTGATTTTACGCCAGGGGGATATGCTTTTATTAGGTTCGATAAATGACTTTAAAAAGAGCGCTTAGGCGCTCTTTTTAAATGTTTAATTGATAATAAAAATATTAAAGAATTCAACAAGATTTATCGATCAAGAATAAATAATATGCAATGTTTAATCTAACTAAAAATAGAAGATTATGCTATCAAGCCAAGTGTTGTGACCATTTCTTAAAAGCGGATCCTGATTACTAAGCTCGACCTGTATTTTTATTAACGATATGATTTGGACATAAATTCATCAATATTGATCCCTATAAATCCTCATGATAGAAACCAGATTGCTTTATCAATTCATCGCTGTGGCAGAAGAGTTGCATTTCAATCGTGCGGCGATACGGCTTCATATGGCGCAACCTCCTTTGAGTCAAGCTATTCGTCGATTGGAAGAGCAAATAGGAGCCCCTTTATTTGAACGTACTAATCGTAAAGTCACGCTAACGCCAGCAGGTAAAGTTTTTTTAGAGTCAGCTAAAAGAGTATTAGACCTTCTTGATCAGGGTGTTGAGCATAGTCGACGTGTGGCACAGGGAGTTGAAGGTCACCTTATCTTGACTTTTATTAATATCGAACCCTATGCCAAATTACTTACCGCAATTCGACATTTTCATTTTAATTATCCTGCTGTTTCTTTCACGATGCAGGAAGCAACCACACAAGAGCAGATCGAAAATTTAGAGCGAGGACATGCTGCTATTGGTTTTATGAGACGACCAGGTAGGACAGCTCTAGGTTTAAAGTTTGAACCCATTTTAAAAGAATCGGTCATAGTGGCACTGCCTTGCGCACATCGTCTAGCAAAATATCAGAAGATTCCATTGGTTCAACTACAGCAGGATGCTTTTGTTTCTTCTCCTCGGTATTTAGGTCAAGGCTTCCATGACCAGTTGATGCAACTTTGTGAGATAGCGGGTTTTGTCCCACGAGTTGTTCAACAGGCAAGGCAACTCCAGACACTGGTCGCCTTGGTTGCAGCTGGTTTCGGTGTTGCGTTGTTGCCAGCTTCATTGGCACAACATGAAAGAGAGGATGTCGTGTTTAAACCTATTCAAGTAGATGCACCCGATGCATTACGCTATGTGGAGTTGTTGATGGTGTGGAATGAATATAAACACTGTGCAATTCGTGACAAGTTACTTGATGAGGTCCGTAATGTAATGGGATCACAGTCAATCATTGAGATCATTTAAATATGATTTTGGTATAAATAATATATTTTACGTGTAAATCTGACTGTCTCATCATTGTGTTGACTATATTTATGGAGATGCAAGATGGAACAGAAATACGAACAAGCACAGACGCTTTTTAAAAATAAAGTTGCCATCATCACTGGTGCGGGACAAGGTCTTGGACAAGCTTATGCACAAGCGTTATTAGATCGAGGTGCATGTGTCGTCATTAGCGATTTAGGTACAGATCGTTTGGGGCAGGGAAGCAATCAAAGCTTAATTGTTGAGACAGCCCATGCTTTGAATGCCTATGATGGACAATTAATTTCACATTGTGGGCGCTTAGATCAGGAGATGGGATGCAAGGAACTGATTGAGTTAGCCATTGAAAAGTTTGGAGCATTAGACATCCTGATTCATAACGCTGGATGGGTGGGGTATCAGCAGATTGAGGATCAGGATAACGATTTTCTGGAGCGTGCCATGGGGATTAATGTATTTGCGCCGATTTGGTTGAGCAAGTACGCATGGAAGCATCTCAAACAATCGCCATCTGCGCGAATTGTACTCAATACATCTGACCGTGCAATGTATCAACATTATGCTCAATCTGGTTTAGTCGCTTATGCTGCTGGCAAAATGGCTCAAGTAGGGATTATGAATGCTTTAAGTAAAGAAGGGGAACCCTTTGGAATTTTAATTAATGCGATCTCCCCAGTGGCTAAGACCCGTATGTGGGGTATTATACAGCCATCTGAGAATTTAAAGCCAGAATGGGTAACTCTAGGTGTTCTCTATTTGGCGAGCCCGCTTTGCAAGGATACAGGTGTGATTCTTCGTGCTAGTAACAGCCAGTTTACAGCAACCCGTTTTTGTGAGAATGCAGACGTGATTTATCCTGAAAATTTGGCAAGAATTCAATGTCTAAGTATGGAAGAGGTTGCACAAAATTGGCAACGCATTAAGGAATTTAGTGGTTAAGCAAGATTGTTGGTCGATTCTTTGTGATGTCAGAACTGGATTGTGTGAATGAAGTTGGTATAGAGATATAAAAAAGCCAATCAACGAGTTGATTGGCTTTTGTTACTCACAAAGAGCGTTGTTTAATGTACTGAGGCTTAGAAACGGTATCCAGCACGAACACCATAAGTGTTGTAGTCATCACCGAAACCAACACGACCTTCCAGACTTACGTTTTGATTGAAGAATTTCTTCGCAGAAATACCCCATTCATCACGATTGGTTAGATCATTGTTGTAGTAATCAGCACCAACACTTAAAGTTTTGTCTAGATACAAGTCACCACGTACTTTGTATTCATCTAAATCGCCGAATGCACCAAATGCTTCAAAGTTAGCATCATATTGCCCCACTTTAGTCACATATTTAGCACGTACAGTTGGGTCTGCACCGTCATCACCGTTTTTAACGTCATAACCGGTTACACCCAAAGCAAGTAATAAACCTGGTGCAGGTAAATAACCCACTTCAGCACCGTAAGTTGTTACTTTATTGTCGATGTTGGTGCGATCAACTTCATGCTCATCACGACCGATACGACCACTGACATAGAAATCAGAGTTTGGTACGAAGTATTCAAGACCAGCGCCATATTGGCTGTCTTTTACACCGCTATTTTTTGCATATTCCACATTGGCTTTTACGTTACTTGCACGATCTAAGAATGCAGCTTCATTCAACGGTGAGTTACGAGTTTGTACTGGTTTAAAATAATAAGTACCATCTACACCGAAGTTATGAGTAGCATCAGAGTTGTCCCAATCATTATAAGTATAAGAACCACCTACTTCTGCTTGGTAAGCATGTGCAGTGCCAGTTAAAGCGGCTACGGAAAAGATTGCAGATGCAATTGCTAATTTTTTCATGGAATTTGCCCCCTATGAAGAAGAATTGATTTATACATGTTTAGTTACAATTTTGAGTCTAGGTGAAATTCAAAAATCGTCAACCATGCTATGGTAACGGCACTGTAACAATAGTGAGTATATGTAAATGGTTAATATTAAATATATGATAAATATAATTTAAATATTGTGTTTTGTTTTATTAAAACTGTGTAGATAATGTGGATATTAGTAGCCTTTGGGTAAGCCGGGGACATAGTTTGTAATAAAAAAGTACCTAAAAATTAAAATATTCTTAATTTATTGAGCTGCTGTATAAAATCTAAACATGATCTTTTAACTCTTAAAAGTGATGATTTCGATTGGAAGACCGACTTATTTTTTAAAGAGATTATCGTGGCGCTTTCCACTTTATGTTGATCTATAAAAAAGCCATATCTCAACTTTTTCTACTCTGTGGTAGAATGCCTGCGAATTAAAAGACGTCAAATGTGAGATTAAAACTCGTGGAAATTAATCCTTATCTAGTTCAGCTAAAAGACTTAAATGACCGTGGTCTAACACTACGGGGGTATCTTTGACTACGATCTGAAGAAAGAGCGTTTAGAAGAGGTTCTCCGCGAGTTAGAAGATCCCGCAATCTGGAATGATCAAAGCCGTGCACAAGCAATGGCAAAAGAAAAAGGTGAGCTTGAGAACGTCATCAATGTTTTAGAAGGTTTGGCAACCCAGTTAGATGATGCCCAAGCCATGCTTGATCTTGCAGTTGAAGCAGATGATGAAAGCTTATTGGCGGATGTCCAAGCAGAATTGAGTTCGGCTGAAGAAGAGTTGGCAAAACTTGAATTCCGTCGCATGTTCAGCAATCCGATGGATCCAAATCCATGTTATGTTGAAATCCAAGCAGGTTCTGGTGGCACAGAAGCACAAGACTGGGCTTCGATGCTGTTACGTATGTATATGCGTTGGATCGAACGTCATGGTTTTAAAGCAGAATTGATGGAAGAATCAGATGGAGATGTTGCCGGAATCAAATCTGCCACCATTCGTGTAGAAGGTGAGTATGCCTATGGTTGGTTGCGTACCGAATCAGGTGTACACCGTTTAGTGCGTAAGTCACCATTTGACTCTGGTAACCGTCGACATACCTCATTCTCTGCGGTATTTGTTTCACCTGAAGTCGATGATAATATTGAAATTGATATTAATCCTGCTGATGTACGTACCGATACCTATCGTGCTTCGGGTGCAGGTGGACAGCACATTAACAAAACAGACTCAGCAGTTCGTTTAACCCATGCTCCAACGGGGATTGTGGTGGCTTGTCAGAACCAACGTTCACAACATGCCAACCGTGATCATGCTTGGAAACAATTACGTGCTAAATTATACGAATTGGAAATGAGTAAACGTAATGAAGCAGCTCAAGCGCTTGAAGATTCGAAATCGGATATCGGTTGGGGAAGCCAGATTCGTTCATATGTACTGGACGATTCTCGTATTAAAGACTTACGTACAGGCGTAGAAAACTCGAATACCGGTGCGGTATTGGACGGTGATCTGGATAAATTTATTGAAGCCAGTTTAAAACAAGGTCTTTAATTTAAATTTTTAACAAAAGCAAAGCTTTATCTGTGTTTTTGCAATATATCTAAAAAAATCGATATTAAAATCGAAAAAATGCGATATATTATGTGGAAGATGCTGAATGGAGCTTTGCTCTGAATTGAATGTGTCTAAGATGGATATTGATTTAATTTCTAAAGCATTGGCGAATCCAACTCGACGTCAGATTTTGGAGTGGCTTAAAAATCCACAACAATATTTGTCTGAAGAGCAGTGCGGTGGCTTTGGGCGTGGTGTGTGTGCAGGGAATATCGAAAGACTCGGTAATGTCTCTCAATCAACCATGTCAAATCATTTGTCTGTTTTACAGCAGTCAGGATTAATTCAGGCAGAAAAATATGGTCAGTGGTCATACTTTTCACGCAATGAAGCTTTAATTCAGCAATATATTGATTATCTACAAAACTCGCTTTAAGGTCCCAAATTTGGGACAGCGAGTGATGAGGCAAATATGGCTGAACTCAATTCTCCCCTGGTACTTGGCGATTTACATCTCAAAAATCGTGTGGTGATGGCACCATTAACACGTAGCCGTGCCACCACTGACCGTGTACCTACCCCAATGATGGTCGAATACTATGCACAACGTGCCAGTGCAGGGTTGATCATTTCTGAAGCTACTGTCATTTCAGAAGAAGCCAATGGCTATCTCAACACGCCTGGATTATTTAATGATGCGCAGGTAGACGGGTGGAAACCTGTGACTCAAGCGGTACACGATCGAGGCGGATTAATTGTTGCACAGCTGTGGCATGTGGGTCGTGTTTCGCATCCAGATTTACTCAATGGCGAAACTCCTGTATCTGCAAGTTCGATTCAGCAAGCCGGTCAGGTCAGTCTATTGCGTCCTAAACGTGACTATGTGATTCCACGTGCCTTGGAAATTTCTGAAATTCACAGCATTACGCAACAATATAAACAAGCTGCAATCAAAGCCAAACAAGCAGGTTTTGATGGTGTGGAATTACATGCAGCCAATGGTTATCTGATCGATCAGTTCTTACAGAGTTCAACCAATCACCGTGAGGATGAATATGGTGGTTCTGTGGAAAATCGAGCCCGTTTTTTACTTGAAGTGGTAGATGCTTTAATCGAAGTATGGGGTGCAGGTCGTGTTGGTGTACATCTCGCACCACGTGGCGATGAGCATGATATGGGCGATGCTGATCCACGTGAAACTTTTGGTTATGCACTTGAGCAACTTGGCAAACGTAAAATTGCGTTTTTCTTTACTCGTGAGTATTTGGCTGAAGACAGTATCAGTCAATATATGAAGCAGCGTTCAGGCGGTGTACCATATATTGCCAATATGCGTCTAAGCCGTGAAGATGCGATTCACTTATTAGCAACGGGTCAGGCAGATGCGGTATCGTTCGGTAAGGCGTATATTGCCAATCCAGATTTGTTTGAGCGTCTTGTTCAAGATGCACCTTTAAATGAATTGGTATTTGAAAACATGATCGGTTCGCAAACAGCAGAAGGCTATATTGATTATCCAAGCTTAGTTTAATTACATTGTTGTCTTGAGATATCAATTATTTTTTGCTTAATCATATTGAAATAAGTTGATGTAGTTGAAATATGCAAAGCTTTGCAGCATAGGATCTCGTGCATATCGAATATATCGCAAGCGCTAAAGATCAGATTGGGTTGAAGTATAAATCCCTATGCTTCAGCCCTTAAACTTTGAATAGATTTTACTTCTGATCAGCTGAGTAAAACATGCTTTTATGATGATCGGTTCATCACTTTGGCTTGATCTTTGAGTTTTCCAGTGCCTTAACAACAAATCGTTAAATATTATTCATTAACAACTGAATAATGCTCTGTTATATTTGCCCATTGATCTGTATAGAGGCATTCTTTTTGGCTACTCCTTTCTGGTATAACGCAGCACTCGCAATCGTCAAACCTTTGTATCGGTGGCGGATCAAAAAGCGTGCGCAAAACATGGCAGAATACCAACAAGAAAGTCTTGAACGTTTTGGTCCATTTCAGGCAGTCAAAAATCAACATGCGATTTGGTTCCACTGTGTTTCAGTGGGAGAAACCAATGCGGCACAACCTTTAATTGAGCATTATTTACAAGCAGGTCGTACGGTTTTAGTGACCAATACAACAAAAACAGGACAAGCGCGCTCAAAGTCATTATTTTTAAAAGCAGCGTATGAGCCACTTTTTCAAGCGGTTTATTTGCCTGCAGATCAGAAGCATCTGATCGTTGATTTTTATCAAAAATATCAACCAAAGCTGCTGATTTTAGTAGAAACAGAGCTTTGGCCAAACTTGATCGATCAAAGCCAGCAATTTAAAGTGCCGTGTATTTTGGTCAATGCCAGACTTTCAGAAAAGTCAGCCAAAGGTTATGCCAAAGCACCGGGTCTGACTTTGCCAATGCTGAAAAAACTGGATTATCTATTGGCACAGGACCGGGCAACACAGCAGCGTTTTGTTGATTTGGGCATTCAGCAAGTCAAAACAGAAGTGGTCGGCAGTATTAAATTTGATATTTCTGCACCCGTACAATTTATTCATCACGCTGAACAGCTTAAACATGACTGGCAATTGAGTGATCGAAAAATTATAACCATCGCCAGTACGCATGCACCTGAAGAAGAAAAACTGCTGATGGCATTTAAGCCATATTTAGAACGTTATCGAAACTGGTTATTGATCATTGTACCACGCCATCCCGAACGCTTTGATGATGTTTTTTCGACAGCACAAAGCTTAAATCTAATCACTCATCGCCGTAGTTTAGAACAGAAAATCCAAACCGATACGCAAGTTTATTTGGCAGACAGCATGGGTGAAATGTGGCTGTGGTATGCCTTGAGCCAAGCATGTTTTGTGGGTGGATCATTAAATGAACCAGGTGGAGGTCATAATATTCTGGAACCCATGGTTTTAGATGTTCCCACTGTAATTGGACCGCGTTATTTTAATTTTCAGGCGATCGTGGATGAGTTTTTACAGGCAAATGCTGTAAAAGTGGGACAAACGGTTGATGAGGTTGTTGAACTTTTGGTCCGTTGCTTGGAAGATCAGAATTTTGCCCGGCAATTGAGTCTGCATGCAGTTGAAGTACTGAATCGTAATAAGGGCTCCTTACAGAAGCATATTGCAGTAATTGATCGGTATCTATAGTCAATCGGTCAAAAAAACCATCCACAGGAATATCATTTCTATTAATTAATATTTTTAATTAAATCAAATATATGGAAGAATAAGCTGTTTGATTGTAAAAAGCTTGTAATGCCACAGCTTACATTCAAAGTTTAAATATCTTTACCTAAGCAATGCCTCACTTTTCAGAGATGCTGACAAACCTTAAGCTGTAAACAAAGCAGTGCTTTGTTTTTTTTACTGATCTTGGACGAGGGGTACGTCCAATACCTTCGCCCAATGGCGACATCCATCGCTTGGCGGTAGGATAATCATCTATGATGCAACAGTACAAAAAATGAATTAGTCAGCAACAGTTTCTAAAGGTGCATACCAAAACACAAGCTTACTTTGTGATCAATAAATTTTTATAAATCAGTTGTATGAATAATCAAGTGGATTGATTATATAATTTTCATGTTGCGGATGAAGTAAGATAGCAAGCCAAAATGAACCAGACTTTATTATGAACATTGTTCTTCTCGACTCCCGTCAAACACAGTCCGATATTTGGAAAATCAGTTCAGATCGACAAATTGCACATTTGAACAATCATCTTGCTGCCAAAGTTGGTGATACATTGAAAGTGGGAATTCGAGATGGCGATCGTTATTTAACGGAGATTATTGCAGTTTCTGAACGAGAAGTTTTATTGAGACCGATTCAAAAAGAAGCTGTTCCTGCCAAATTACCCGTGACTTTAATTGTTGCTCTCCCCCGCCCGAAAGTATTGCGACGTATAATTATGGATGCAGTCACCATTGGGGTGCAGCATATTAGGCTTATACATAGTTATCGCGTCGATAAAAGTTACTGGCAAACGCCTTTTTTACAGCAGCTTGAACACTATATGACGTTGGGATTGGAGCAAGCAGGAGATACGATTGCACCAAAAATAGAACTACATAAGCGCTTTAAACCCTTTGTAGAAGATGTTTTACCACAGTTGATTGATGAACACTGCCCAGCTTATGTGGCACATCCCTATACTGAACAGAAGATGCCTTTTGCAATTGAGCATGCGTGTACTGTGATTATTGGTCCAGAAGGTGGTTTTATTCCTTATGAAATTGATTTGCTCATCAAAAACGGCTGCCAAGCTGTTAGCTTAGGCAACCGTGTTCTGCGTACTGAAACTGCGATTCCTTATGTACTGGGACGCTTATTTAGCACGTGCTGATTCGAGATCATCGCTAGATGGATCACCACGATATACTTTTACTTCCTGAACTGGATAAGGGATAGAAATATTGTTTTCTGCAAAGGCTTCCAGTACATTTTCTTGGATTTGGCTAATTGATGCAGCGGTAACAACTTGAGTGGTATCTACCCACCAACGGACTGTTAAATTAACTGAGAAATCTGCTAAAGCCGATACGTTTACAGTAAAGCCCGGTTGGCTCAGAATACGTTGATCTTTATCCAGTAATTTGAGAATAATGTCCTTGGCTTTCTGTACATCATCTTCATAGCCAATACCGACCACAAATTCACAGCGACGACGCTGATAAGCAGTATTGACGGTAACTGCGCTGGTATAAACTGTCGCATTCGGGATCACAATACGGCGACCATCGGGTGAGCGTAGGAAGGTGGCACGAATCTGAATATCTTCAACTGTCCCTTCCATGTTATTCACGATGATGTCATCACCAATTTTGAACGGTTCACCTAAAAGAATTAAAATCCCTGACAGTAGATTCTGGAAAATATCTTTAAAGGCAAAACCAATTGCAACCGAACCAATTCCCAATGCACTCATCAATTGCCCTGGTGTGAAACCTGGGATTGCAATGACCATGGCAATTAAAAAACCAAAAAAGATAATCGCCGTACTGCCTACACGGTTCAATACTAAAACTAAATTTTGGCGTGTATAGGTGCGATTTTCGAGTGTTCTACGGACAAAAAATTTAAACAGCTTAGACAGTAACCAGAAAATGGTAATGACAATCAGTGCAATACATAAATAAGGCATACGTTCCCAAAAACCATCGACGAATTTGTCGATGGTTGAGTAGGCATCTTTATACTTTTCGGTATGTTGAATTACCGTTTGTGCAGTTTTTTCGCCTGCAGAACTAATCAATTGAGTCGTGTCTTGCGCAACGGTACTCAATGCATTTGCTTCTTCAGCCACAATGATGTCCAATAAAATAATTGGCATATTTTGCCTGAAATTTTCAAGAAGTTAAGCGTTGATTACAGTTTTTCGTACAACCTAAAAATAAAATAATATTTATGAGAATTTTATCAGCATTCACAACGTTCGTTGCAAAATCAAGGCGCTTTAAAAATATTCAGTTCCCTTTTGAATAATCGCCGTAGGATTGTCAATCTCTCCTGTTCCCAGCATAAAAGACACGATACTGGTAGATGCAAATAAACCAATCACAAAAGTAATCACGATCAGCCAAGCGAGTAATTTTTCAATAAATGTAGATGGGCGTGGATGCCCGAAACGATTGGCCTTGCTGCAACCACGAGCAAAGAGCAAATAAAATGCCATAAAAAACTGCACGATTGGAATCAAAAATAACACCATCCACCAACCTGATTTATTACGATCATGGAGCCGGCGAGTCATCACCACGAAGATGAAATATAAATATATAAAACTTAAAAAGATATAACTGGTTTGACCTAATCCGGAAAGTGAGTGGATTGCATGTTGGCTAAAATGCATTGAATTTAAATTCAGGATTCCCAGCATTACACTTAAACTTAACAGTGCAAAACTAAAGAACAGCTGTAAGATCCCGAACCAAGCAATATAACTTAAACGATTGAAACGACTGTGCATCGATAGTGGATGATCAGTTGGTGATATGACCTGTTTTGAGAAAAATGGAGAGGATTCTTGGGTTTGCATGGTGATTGTGTCCAGTTGAAGAAGTTCAGTAAGGAAATGTTTTTTTCTGAAAAAATCCATATGCACTTATCACCACAAATTATAAGATCAAAAAAACGACATAGATATTGAAAATTCGAATGTTTTGGCAAATGACTTAACATTTTCCGATGGTTAAAGTGACCCCCGTGTCTACGACCAAAGCACAATTGTTAATCAAAATGCGCTATCGTAATACTGAACACATGCAGCAAATAAAATCAATAACGTAGGCATACATCTCGTGATGAGGTGGCAGATCAAGGAAGCAGAATATGAACGAAATATATCCAGTTCCAGAACAATTTGTAAAAACAGCAAGAACCAATGAACAAGAGTATTTTGACCGTTATCAACAGTCAATAGAGCATCCAGACGAGTTTTGGGCAGAAGCAGCAAAAAAACTGGATTGGATAAAACCATTTACCCAAGTTAAAAATACCAGTTTTGACAAAGATCATTTTAAGATTGAATGGTTTGCAGATGGTGAATTGAATGTCAGTGCAAACTGTTTAGATCGTCACCTCAAAGAACATCCACTTAAACCTGCAATCATCTGGGAAGGTGATCATCCATCACGACATAAAATTATTTCTTTTGAAGAGCTGCATGATGAAGTCTGTCGTTTTGCCAATGTATTGAAAAAAAATGGAATAACCAAAGGCGATCGAGTCATCTTGTATATGCCGATGATTCCCGAAGCTGCAATCGCGATGTTGGCATGCGCGCGTATAGGGGCCGTGCACTGTGTCGTTTTTGGAGGATTCTCTCCTGACTCCTTAGCCAGTCGGATTGATGACAGTCAGGCCAAACTCGTCATTACTGCTGATCAGGGGATGCGTGGCGGAAAAACGATTCCACTGAAAGAAAATGTGGATGCTGCATTAACGTTTGCAGGAACCAGTTCTGTTGAAAAAATGATTGTCGTTCATCGCACAGGTCACCCGATTCAGATGAAAGAGGGACGTGATTTGTGGTATCACATGGAAATTATGACGGTGACAGATATCTGCCCGCCAGAAGCCATGAATGCCGAAGATCCTTTATTTATCCTATATACCTCAGGTTCAACAGGAAAGCCCAAAGGTGTTTTACATACTACAGGTGGCTACCTCACGTATGTCAATTCAACTTTTAGAGAAGTATTTGACATCAAACAGGATGATGTATTTTGGTGTACTGCTGATGTGGGATGGATTACAGGACATTCTTATGTGCTTTATGGACCACTCTCTAACGGCACCACCACGGTGATGTCTGAAGGGATTCCGCAATACCCAACGTGGGCACGTACTGGACATATTGTCGATAAGCATAATATTACGATTCTCTATACAGCACCGACAGCAATCCGCGCCATGATGCGTGAGGGCGATGCATTTGTTCGCGAGAGCGACCGCAGTAGTTTGCGTTTATTGGGTTCAGTAGGCGAACCGATCAATCCTGAAGCATGGAATTGGTACTATACTGTGGTGGGAGAAAGCCGTTGTCCGATTGTCGATACATGGTGGCAAACCGAGACAGGTGGGATTTTAATTTCGCCATTGCCTGGTGCCACTGCGTTGAAACCTGGTTCTGCGACACGTCCTTTATTTGGCATACAGCCTGCTCTGGTTGATGCGGAAGGTCAGGAGCTGCAAGGTGAAGCTGAAGGGAACCTGATTATCAAAGATTCTTGGCCGGGGCAAATGCGTACCATATGGGGAGACCCTGAGCGTTTTATTGAAGCTTATTTTTCGACCTATCCTGGCAGTTATTTCACAGGTGATGGTGCACGCCGAGATAAAGATGGTTATTACTGGATTACGGGGCGTGTGGATGACGTATTAAATGTTTCAGGGCATCGTTTAGGTACGGCTGAAATTGAAAGTGCATTGGTGGCACATGAAAAAGTCGCTGAATCTGCTGTTGTGGGTATGCCTCATGAAATTAAAGGTCAGGGCATTGCGGCCTATGTAACCCTACAGGCAGGTGAGGCTGAAACTGAAGCGTTGCGCAAAGAATTGGTGAATTGGGTTCGTAAAGTATTGGGACCCGTCGCAACACCGGATGCCATTTATTGGGCACCTGCTTTACCAAAAACTCGTTCAGGTAAAATTATGCGTCGGATCCTCAGAAAAATTGCTGCCAATGAGTTGGATAGCTTAGGGGATACCTCGACTTTGGCTGATCCGAGCGTAGTGGATCAATTGATTACTGAAGTCAAGGCAAACACCCGATAATCTCAATACTGATGATTGGATTTGATGAAAGTTGACTAGCGCCGGCTGAAAAGCTGGCGTTTTTTAAATATTGTTTGCAATGAACAGAATAAGTAACGCAAGCATTGTGATAAGGGCATCTTATTTGATCTGCTAAGCTCAATGGATCAGATACAAGAGTTAAAACGATGAATGCACCACAACCTGCTTTAAATTCTTCGGCTTTGGATATTGCACAAGAACTGGCAAGACAATTTGCACGCACTGCAGCTGAGCGAGATAAAGCAGGCGGCAATCCGAAGTTCGAACGTGATTTGATCCGAAAAAGTGGGTTGTTGAGCTTGTCGATCCCACAGCAATATGGTGGGCAAGGTGCAGATTGGAAGACGATTTTTCAGACCGTTCAAACCATTGCACAAGTGGATAGTTCCTTAGCCCATGTCTATGCTTTTCATCATTTATTGATTGCTACGGTTCAGCTCTTTGCTCAGCCTGAACAATATCAGCAGTGGTTCGAGCGGACTGCACAACATCATTTATTTTGGGGTAACACGCTCAATCCTTTGGATAAACGAACCACTGTTCAACAAGTGTCTGAAAATGAATTTATTTTTCATGGCGATAAAAGTTTTTGTTCAGGTTCTATAGATTCAGACATTTTACTGTGTTCTGGTTTTAATGAGGCAGATAAGTTGCTCATTGCTGTGATTCCAACTCAACGAGAAGGGGTAAGCTTTTTAGGCGATTGGAATAACATGGGGCAACGCCAAACTGACAGTGGAACCAGTCATTTTGAGCAAGTTAAAGTCTATAAAAATGAGTTGCTCTTAAATCCTGGACCATTGAGTACGCCGTATTCCAGCTTACGTCCACTGATAGCACAATTGATTTTTGTACATCTTTTCCTGGGCGTGGCAGAAGGTGCATTTGAAATTGCCCAGCAGACCATACAGAAACAAAAAGCATGGTCAAAATCTTTGGTGGAACAAGCGACACATGATCCCTATATCCAAAAGCATTTTGCCGAGTTTTATGTCCAAATTCAAAGTGTACGCCTACTCACTGCTCAAGCCGTTGATGCTTTGCAAGCGGCCTGGAATATCGGTGAAAATTTAACAGCAGAACAACGTGGTCAGGTGTCCATCGCAATTGCTACTGCAAAAATTGCTGCAACCCATACTTCTTTATTGGTGACTCAAAATATTTTCCAAGTTTTGGGTGCACGTGCAACTACAGCACAATTGAATTTAGACCGTTTTTGGCGGAATGTACGTACACAAACTTTACATGATCCCATTGACTATAAATATCAGGAGGTTGGAGAGTGGGTGCTGACTGGAAAAGTACCAGATCCTAGTTTCTATTCTTAAGCCGGCGCAGTCATTTCATTTTCCCATGCGCCCAAACTCAGCTAGGTGAAAAGCGTAGATAGCGCGCAAGCGCTGAATCAGTGAGAGGCACATGACGTACCTCAGTTCGATAAACAGGAGCAATTAGGGATTAGATATCTGTTTCAATGTATTGAGCACATCATAGGCGGCTCGAATACGTTCGGCATTTGCAATTCTTTTATTCATCAGCATAACCAAGCCAAATTTTTCCGATGGAATATAAACTAAATAGGTTCCAAAACCATTTGTAGAACCTGTTTTATGGAACACCCTGGCACCTGATTGAACCAATGTTTTTTCAACTGGATTTGATTGCAGCACCACACGGTCAGAGTTGCTTTCTAATAAAGTGTCTAAGCTTGCCGGATCGTTGAAAGTTTCCCATCCAAGTGCCTGGGTCATTTCCCCCATTTTAAAGTAGCCGACATGTGTTCCCTGAATTGCAGGTCGAACGGATGCTTTCGCTTGTTCTGGATTTAAGTTTAAATTTAAGAACTGGAGCAGATCAGGAAGGCTTGATTTAACTCCATAGGCCTGGGCATCGAAAGGTCCTGGACTGACTCGAATTGGGTGATTGTTTTGATCATAGCCAAAAGCATAGTTGGACTGTTGTGATTTCGGGACATTGACATAGCTATGTTGGAGCTGAAGTTGGGGAAAGATAACCTGCTCTAATAAAGTACTAAATGGCATGTTCATGGCTTTTGCAGTAACTTCGCCAAATAACCCGATACTGGGATTGGAATATTGTCTAAATTGGCCGATGGGTCGATTGATCTTCCAGTCTTGAAAGTATTTGAGTGTTTGTGCATCCGTTTTGATTTGATCAGGAAATTGTAATGGCAGATTGCCAGTCGTGTAGGTCGCCAACTGTAAGAGAGTGACTTTATTGATTTGTGAATCTTTCAAAGCGGGTAAATATTTTCCTGGATGATCTTGAAGTGATAGTTTGGATAAACTTTGGGCATAACTTCCTGCTGTTGCAGTAAACAGCTTACTCACCGAGCCTAATTCAAAAAGTGTATTTTTATTGATTGATTTTTCATCAGTAAGGGATTGTACACCATAGTATTTTTCATAACTTTTGCCTTGGTACAGCACTCCAATTGCCATACCTGGTACCGCGTATTTTTGCATTAATGGCTGAAATGCTTGGGTTATTGCATTTTCAACCTTAGCTGTGGTTGGCTGCTGATTGGCATTTGCATAAGTCGTCAATCCCATACTACTGATCAAGACGTAAAAGATCGTTTTTGTTTTCTTTAAAAGAGCCATAACCACTTCATCCAATCTATAGGTAAAAAAGAGATTATTTTAATGTTGATCAGCTATTTTCCAAGATCAAGCTTGTTGAGTATATGTATGCGAATATAAATATTGAGATCAAAATAGATGATTAAAACAAATCTATAGGTAAACAACGATGTTTTATAGCTGATTTGAATGTTGGCACTGAATGATCATTCTATTTACCGCTGTAAAAAAAAATCCCTCAAGCCGAGTCATGAGGGATAAGCTGCAAATTTTGTTTTAGTTGTTTATTGTTGTTTTCGACGGCACAAACTGTGACTCTAAATAATCAGGCTGATTTCGCAGTAATGTGTGCTTTTTGTGCCTCTTCTAGCTGACGCACCAAAGGCAGTACTTTTTCACCAAAATATTCGACTTCTTCAATGAAATGTAAGAAGCCAGATAGGACCAAATCAACACCAATACTTTTTAACTCAACGATACGTTCAGCAATTTGTTGAGGTGTACCGATCAAATTGGTTTTAAAACCGTCGTTGTATTGCACCAAGTCTTCAAATGTTGATTTTGCCCAGTTGCCTTCACCTTCTTTAGAGGCGGCGCCTGCTTCACGGGTGGCATCACCAAAAGCATTCACTGCTTCAACATTGGCTTGATCAATAATTTCTTGCAACACTGCTTGGGCTTCTTCTTCTGTATCACGGGCAATAATGAAAGCATTGACCCCAATTTTTACTGAATGACCATTGAGCTTGGCTTTTTCTCGAATATCATCAATTTGCTTCTTTAATTCTTCAGGAGTATTGCCATTGGTAAAATACCAATCAGATACGCGAGATGCCATATCACGTGCTGCACGAGAACTTCCTCCCTGAAATACTTCAATATGAGGTTTTTGCAAAGGTTTTGGTTTTAAAGTGTAATCTTTAAACTGATAATATTTACCATCGAAACTATAGTTGTCCGTGGTCCAGATGCCTTTTAATGTTCGAATAAATTCTTCAGAACGTACATAGCGCTCATCATGTTCAGGCCAAGGTTCACCGATCGCATCAAATTCACCACGAAACCAACCACTCACTACATTAATGGCGATACGGCCATTGGTCAGATAGTCGATTGTTGCCAATTGTTTGGCAGCCAAAACAGGCTTCCAAGGTCCAGGAAGGATCGCAGCAATGACTTTTAATTTATCTGTTTTAGCCAATAAAGCATGACTAAAACTCACAGACTCATGCTGATTTTCAGCGCCATAGCCAGCGGTGAAACGGATTTGGGTGAGGGCATATTCAAAGCCATTTTTTTCAGCAGCTTGAGCCAAGCGGACATTATAGTCATAGCTCCAGTCGGTACGCTGTTCAATATTACTGACCACTAAACCACCACTGACATTGGGAACCCAATATGCAAACTTAATGGCTGGATTATGGTGTGATGAAAACTGTGACATAACATGACCCTCTATTTTTATTGTCTGCGGATACGAGGTTGCAATTAAGCAACCTGTGATTGTGGTGATTTGGACTTTGCATGCAGACGAGATTCTGCTGCATCCAAGTCTGGGACTGCTGCTGAAGGCAGAACCTCATCTTGCTCGATTTGTTTGTTAATCCCTAAGTTTTGAGTGGCCTGTTCAGTCTTTGCTTTGACAACCTCAGCGCGTTGCCCTTTTGCAGGTGCCCATTCCAAAATTGGCAATGCACGTGCTACAGCCAAAGTAATACGATCTTGAATATGTTCGCTCTTAATGGTGTATTCAGGCGTGAAATCACGATCGGTTGCATAGACACCGATAGGCAATGTTTGTGCCTGGAAAAAGCTGAATAATGGACGGAGTTGATGTTCCAATACCAAAGCGTGACGGTCGCTTCCACCTGAAGCGGCCAGTAATACAGGCACATCGACCAATGCTGTTTGTTCAACAAAGTCAAAGAAATGTTTGAATAAACCTGTGAAAGACGCACGATAGACTGGTGTGCCGACAATCAAGGCATCTGCTGCTTCGACTGCTGCCAAATCATCTTGTACACGTTGTGGAAGCTGGTTACGATAAATTGCACCACCAAGTAAATGACCAATTTCACTGAATTTAATGAAATGCACATTGATCGGAGTTGCTTGACCGAGCTCATCTAATATGGCTTGAACTAAACTTTCTGTTTTGGAAGGGTTATTTAAGCCCCCTGATACAGCAACAATATTCAAGGGTTTTTGTTGAGTATAAATAGACATGTTGGCAACCTAATAAATTGGATCTCGGAATGCCATTCATTAATCTATATTCAGTGAAGTTGGTAAAATAATGAAAAACAGATTGGTTATCAATTTTTGAGATAAACACAAAAATCCACAGATATTTCTTGGATTTGATGATTAAGCGTATGAAGTTAAATGATATTACCTGTGAGAATAAGCAATTCTTTTTTATGTGTTTATTTTATATTTAAAAGTGATATTTAAATCTGTATTTCGATAAATAACCGAAAAATAGTAGGGAATTCTAATTAAAGCACACAAATAATTCAAAAATTCGTTAATATTAACGTATCTTAAATAGCAATAGTGCGGTTAGAATAAAAGAACTGTGCTAGAGATCTCTCACTTCGCTTATGAATATTTTAATCGTTGATGATCATCCACTGTTTCGCCATGCGTTAATTCAGGCGGTTCGTTATAGTTTGCCACAGGCTCAAATCAGTGAAACTGCGGCTGTTAATGAGTTTTATGAGCGTTTGGAAAATGGTCCAGAACCAGATTTAGTCTTATTGGATTTAAATTTACCTGGAGCATCGGGTTTCTCTGCATTGGTTCATGTTCGTGCACAATATCCTGCGATTCCAATTATTGTGGTTTCAGCCCACGAAGAAGCCTCGATTATTCAACGTGCGATTGCACACGGTGCAATGGGTTATATTCCGAAGTCTGCACATCCAAGTCACATTGGGGAGGCGATTCGTCAGGTATTAGAAGGCGAAATTTGGTTGCCGCCAAATTTACCGACTGCGAATATGAATTTTGATCCTCGTGCTGCAGATGAGACAGCTTTAGCAGAACGTATCCAATCGTTAACACCGCAGCAATTCCGTGTCTTGATGATGGTTGCCGAAGGTTTGTTAAATAAACAGATTGCGTATGAGTTGGATGTTTCTGAAGCGACCATTAAAGCCCATGTAACCGCAATTTTCCGTAAGTTGGGCGTACAAAACCGTACTCAAGCTGTTTTGGCAATCAATGCTCTGAATATCGAAGAGAAGAAAGTTTAAATTTTTTCTGATGATTTAATGAACCCTGGAAAAATCTCTAAAACTATATGAAGAGTGTATTAAAAATATGCTCTTTTTAATCCATAAATTCTATTAAAAACTTATTTAATTAAAAACATATGTTTATCTGGATTGCATCGATCCTGCTACAGTAGCCTATTCTTTACAATACTTTTCACTTTTATCAATCCTTTAAAATAAGCGTATACTGGACAGACATGAGGAATAACTATGTCTGAAGCAGCTGAATCTACACCCTATATTGAGTATGGTACTCGCCCTTTTCAAGCGATTTTACTATCGTTATTTCTTGCAGGGTTTGCGGTATTTTCATCATTGTATTGTGTTCAACCGATGATGCCTTTTTTAGCAAAATTCTTTCACGTTACCCCAACACATAGCAGTTTTCCACTTTCATTCTCCACCATTGCATTGGCTTTAGGACTTTTATTTGCCGGGCTAATCTCAGATCGCTATGGTCGTAAACAGATCATGGCAATGTCTTTATTTGCGACCGCAACCTTGTTGTTAATAAGCGCATTGTTACCCTATTGGGAAATCTTTCTTGCAACAAGAATGATGATTGGTTTAGCCGTGAGTGGCGTTGCTTCTGTTGCGATGACCTATATAGGTGAGGAAATTGCACAAAAAGATGTTGGCTTTGCGATGGGGCTGTATATTTCAGGTACTGCGATTGGTGGTATGGGCGGGCGCTTAATTGCGGGTGTTTTACTGGATTATATTTCATGGCAAACAGCCACCATGATTATTGGTCTGCTTAACTTATTGATCGCAATAACATTCTATATTGCACTACCTGCCTCCAAGCACTTTAAATCTTATCCCATTCAATTTTCTCGCTTTATCGAGTCGTTCAAGAAAAATCTCTCTGATGCAAAATTAAGATTGTTATTTATCGAAGGTTTTATTTTGATGGGATGCTTTGTCACTGTATTTAACTACATGAGCTACCATCTTTTAGAAAAACCTTTTGAGTTGTCTCAGACTTGGATTGGTCTGATTTCGATCGCCTATTTATCCGGTATTTATAGCTCACCGCGTGCTGCTGGCTGGAGTCGTCAATTTGGACGTGCAAAAGTTTTGATTGCTATGTTTTGTAGCATGTCTTTTGGCTTGTGGGTGATGTTCATTCCCTCTTTATGGACCGTGTTAATCGGGCTATTTATTTTCACTTTTTCATTTTTTGCGGCACATTCCACCTCAAGCAGCTGGGTGTCCATACAGTCTTTACAATATCGTGCAGTCGGTTCTTCACTGTATTTGTTCTGCTACTATCTGGGTTCAAGCCTTTTGGGAAGTGGTAGTGGCTTGGTTTGGGAAAAATATGGCTGGTCGGGTTTAACCCTTAGCATAACTGCTGTGTTGGGGATGGGGATGGTGATCGCTTTAAAATTGAATCAAATGCAGAAGTATTCCGAGTCAGATTCAACAAGGCATGAATCGAATTAATCCGTCTCCAGGTTTTATGGATTGATTCACCCACCTCATGTAAAAACAGCTTGTTGTTCTGGTTTAGCCATTTGAATGGACTGAAAATGGAAAAATTGCAGCTAAAAAAATAAAATGTTTACTTTTTAATCAAGCAACATGAGCAAAATTCATGGTAAAATGATTGGCTTTCATCTTAGATCTCTCCCGATCGCCAACTGCCAATCGAGAAAACTCACCATGTCGACCGCTTATACTGCTCAGACAGCGCCTGTTGCGTTGTTTGATTATGACAAATATTGGGCATCGTGCTTTGAACCAGCACCGTTTCTGCCTATGTCTCGCGAAGAAATGGATCAACTCGGTTGGGACAGTTGTGACTTTATTTTGGTGTGTGGGGATGCATATATTGACCATCCTTCATTCTGTTCAGGGATTATTGGTCGAACACTTGAAGCGCAAGGCTTCCGTGTCGGCATAATCGCTCAACCAGACTGGACATCTGCTGAAGCCTTTAAGGTTTTAGGTAAACCAAATATTGCTTGGGGTGTTACAGCGGGTAATATGGACTCGATGATTAACCGCTATACCGCAGATCGCAAGATTCGTTCAGATGATGCTTATTCTCCAGACAATGTACCGAATAAACGTCCAGATCGTGCTGCAACGGTTTATTGCCAACGTTGCCGTGAAGCATTTCCAGACGTACCCGTGTTATTGGGTGGCATTGAAGCTTCTTTACGTCGTATTGCTCATTACGATTACTGGTCAGATAAAGTTCGCCGTTCAGTTTTGATGGATTCTAAAGCGGATTTATTGATGTATGGCAATGGTGAGCGGTCGATAGTTGAAGTGATGCACCGCCTTGCCAAAGGTCAAAAAATTCACGAAATTACTGATGTTCGCGGTACAGCATTTATCGTCAATAAGAGCAATCGGGCTTCAAAAGCCAAATTTGTTGAAATTGCATCCAACGATGTGGATTCAATCGGTCGAGTTGATCCGATCATCAACCCGTATGTGATGACTGAAGATTTGGATGGTTGTGAAATTGAGCAAAATAAAGGAAATTCTTTAAGCCAATATCAAAACTTCCAAAAAGAATTGGTGGCCAATCCTGTGGTACGTGAAGGCGATCATCTGGATGAAAATACCCAGATTGTACGTTTACAACCTGCATCTAAGGCGATCAAACATAAGTTACCGCCCCGTGAGTTGGCTGTAATTCGTTTACCTGCTTTTGAAGAGGTAGCTGAAGATCCAGTATTGTATGCACATGCAAATCGTATTCTACATTTGGAAACCAATCCGGGAAATGCGCGTGCCTTGGTGCAAAAACATGGTGAGCGTGATGTGTGGCTCAATGCTCCGCCGATTCCTTTGACTACTGAGGAAATGGACTATGTGTTTGATTTGCCATATGCACGTCTACCACATCCTGCTTATGGTAATGCACGTTTCCCTGCCTTTGACATGATTAAATTCTCCGTGAATATCATGCGTGGCTGTTTTGGCGGCTGTACGTTCTGTTCGATTACAGAGCATGAAGGGCGAATTATTCAGAACCGTTCAGAAGAATCAATTTTGCGTGAAGTAGAAAAGATTCGTGATACAGCACCGGGCTTCACAGGCATTATCTCTGATCTCGGTGGTCCAACGGCAAATATGTACCGTTTACACTGTAAAGACCCAGAAATTGAAAAAAATTGCCGTAAACCTTCATGTGTTTATCCAGGCGTTTGCCAAAACTTGCATACGGATCACGCACCTCTAACACAGTTGTACCGCAAAGCCCGGGCAATCAAAGGTATTAAAAAAATTCTGATCGGTTCTGGCTTACGCTATGATCTTGCTGTATTGAATCCCGAGTATGTCAAAGAGCTGGTTCAGCATCATGTGGGTGGTTATTTGAAAATTGCCCCTGAACATACCGAAAAAGGTCCATTGTCAAAGATGATGAAACCTGGAATCGGGACCTATGATCGTTTTAAACAGATGTTTGACCGTTTTAGTAAGGAAGCAGGTAAAGAACAGTATCTGATACCTTACTTTATTGCCGCGCATCCAGGAACTACAGATTATGACATGATGAATCTGGCGATCTGGCTCAAGAAAAATGGTTTCCGTGCTGATCAGGTTCAAACTTTCTATCCATCACCGATGGCAACCGCGACAACGATGTATCACACCAATAAAAATCCATTGGCGAAAGTGGCGCGTTATACTGAAAATGTCGACATTGTTAAAGGTGAAAAGCGTCGTCGTTTACATAAAGCATTCTTACGCTACCATGATCCAAATAACTGGCCTTTATTACGTGATGCCTTACGTGAAATGGGACGTGCTGATTTGATTGGTAACTCTAAACAGCATTTAATTCCAACTTACCAGCCCCAAGGTACAGATGGTCAGTATCAATCTGCACGCAAGAAGAATTCGTCATTTGCAGGCGACTCACAAAAACGTACGGGTGAAAATACTGTACGATCTCAGTCACGTCATGCTGCTCTGTCAAATCGTCCTCAAAAAGGGCAAGTGTTGACGCAACATACAGGTTTACCACCGCGGGAAACAGGGGATCGTAAAAAGCCTTTGGGTGGAAACAGCAAAGGAAAATCTAAGCCTAAAAGCAGAGCTTAAGATTTGGTCCATATTAAAGAGGGTGTGAAAGCATCCTCTTTTTTAAATTTGAATTGACCAATTAAAATACAAATCTGTGGATAACTATGCTTAAACTGTTGAAAAAAAATGTGTACTAAAAGTACACAATTCATTCTTTTAATTGTCCTACAATCAAACTAAAGTTTTATCGGATTTAGTTGTATTCGTAATAGATACAAGGTATAAAAGCCATAAATCAATTCATTTATTTGTAAGAATAAATGAGGAAAATAAATAATAGTTCAACAAATATTTAAAAACCGTGATATGAGTTGTTATTTTTAAAAATGATCAAATTTATATCTCATATGTGACGTTGAGCTGATAGTAAAAAAGTATCTTAAGATACACAACAACTGGTCTTATTTGACCAAATTATAATAAAGAATTAGGAAGATGAAACATGGACATATTGATTGTTGCGAGTTTGATACTATTTGCCGCCTTGATCGTGATTGCTTATAAAGGATTGAAAAATAAGCAGCAAGTTGATAGTGCTCTGCGTAGACGAGCAGTGTTCAATTCACATGAACAAATTACTTTTACTCGATTAAAAGAAATTTTACCTGAAGCCAATATTCTGGCACATGTCTCTTTTGATGCATTACTCACAACAAAATATTTACACACGCGTCGTAAATATCAGCAAATGTTTGCAGATTTTGTTGTACTGGATAAAGACTGTAAAGTTTTGGCTGTGATTGCTTTGGAAGATATCAATGCAATTAAACGTAGCAACCAAAATACTTATAAAGATGCCTTGCTGCAATCTGCCGGCTATCGCGTCATTCGTTATTTGGGTATTCCTGAATATCAGGATTTGCGTGAAGATTTTTTAACAGAATTCGCTGAAATGAGCCAACCGCATGTATTAGAGGAACAACTGTTGGGGAAGTTTGATCTTTATTCCAATCGTGTATATGGCTGATGAAAAATGCATGTTGAGACATGCATTTTTAACTGTTTGAATTAATTTTTACAACTATTCTGGTTTTACTGCAACTACTGTCATTTCAACCAAAACATCTGGTCGATAAAGTCTGGCTTCAACACAAGTTCTTGGAAGGGCTTGAATATCTGAACACCAGGCATCCCAAACCTCATTCATTGCCGCATAATCATTTTCAATATCTTTTAAAAAGATCATCACAGACATGATGTGGCTTTTGTCTGTTCCTGCATCTGCAAGAAAACGGTCAATCATATCTAGAGTTTGCTGGGTTTGCCCTTTGATATCCAAATTTAAATCCGTTGCCAATTGACCTGCCAAATGGACTAAATTGCCTGAAATCGCAATTTCAGAAAAGCGCTTTTCTACATGCAAACGTTGTACAGTCATGATTACTCTCAAATCTTGTTTATGGTTTAAATTTTACGTGATCAAGATGCATCTGCAAACCAACTTTGTTATGCATGAGTAAACGTATCGATACGAATTAAAGTTTTGTGTTTAAAAACAATCAAACAATCGTATTCAGGGCAAATGATCAGGCTACCTAAGTTCAAAAACTGAATTTTTGCAATGCGTAATTGATTTAAGCAATATGCAAACGAAGATTGTAAAGGGCAAAGTTGCTGTAGTTGTGCTGGCGCTTTTTGTTTGATGAAAATATTCATGACTATTTCAGTGAACTTAAAAATATGATTGAGCAGTGAATGGTGGGACATTCACTGCATGGCAATTAAGGTTGAGGAGGAGTGTAGGATTTGAGTATCCGTTCCGGCTTAGGGTTGATTTGGTACCAGTCAATATGACGTGTAATGAACATAACGACTGCAAGTAGTACAAATGAAATAACGGAACCGATTAAGAAGGTTCTGCCGGAGGACTGTAATAACATATACATCACGGCATAAAGTGAACTTAGAATTACGCTGAATAGAGCAGCAGCCTTAAATCCTTTCATTACATAGAATAAATACCATGTCATCAGCCCAACACAGGCAATACCTGCAACAATATATGCCCATGCAAAGGCATAATATTCACTGATGGAAAGAAGCAGAACAAAGAAAATGCCTTGAGCCATTGCCACCAAAGAATATTGGATTGGATGAATACGCAAGCTTTTCAGGATTTCAAATAAAAAGAAACAACCGAAAGTAATGATGATAATCACAATCCCATATTTGATTGCACGGTCTGTTTGAGTGTAAACATTGACGGATTCTAAGAATTCGGTTGATAAGCCAATACGTGGATTTTGTTCAGCCTCATAGGTATTTTCTTGAGTGTAATACCCCTGATTGAACTGGCGAATGCAATCACTGCTATCACATTCAATCAGTTTGTTGATGTTCTGATGTCCCAACGCGATATTTTTCCAGTCTGCGCTGAATTGTTGGTGACTACTGGTTTTGGCAAAAGGTAAATTTTGTCCTGAATATTTGGTATCCGCCCAATTACCTTTTGCTTGATATGTGACACTTCGACTGGTTGGAACCAATGTAAATTTACCAAGACCAGTAAGATTGGCGGTTAAATCAAAACTAAAACCATTTTGAATGGTATTGATCAATTCAGGATGATTTTTTATAGCCACACGCATAAAGTCAAAACCAGAAGCATCACTGCCTTGGGGGCTCATTTCAAATAGGTAATTTTTATTGAGTATTTTTAATGTTGGCTGAGTATCTAAACCTCGAGGGTCATGTACAGGAAACATGATTTCTGCTCGGTTCCATTGATAGTCTTTATCTTCCAGTATCGGTTTTTGAAAGACGCCTTTGGCAGTTAAATTTGCATTATAGCTAATCGCTCTGTAGATCGTACGTTTATAAGTATCGTCGTAAACCTGAAAATCAGATGCCCACTGGGTACTGTCTGCACTGATATATACCCAATGTTCTTCCGTGCATGAATATGCGACTTTTTTGTCATCCAAACAGGTTTTAATTTCATTGTAGGGTATACGAATATACGGTGAAATAATGGTTTGTGGGCTGATGTTGTTTTGTGAAATTTCCCTAAGAAAAGCTTGCTGATATCCCTGTCGTTCTGAGACAAGTGTAGTAATGAATACTAAACCTATCCAAAACAGTGCAATCAAAATAGCAATTGCAATAATTTTAAAGGTAAGAAAATTGGATCGCATCACGGTGTTCCTGAGCCGTTATTTTTGTTGCTCTCAGTGTGCAAAGCCGAAATGTGTTTTGTTTGAGCTGACTTTGTATTTTATGTGAAGTTCAGGTGAACAATTCAAACTGGTTTAATTAAAGCAAAATCTTGACCAATACGCCTTGTTGATGAGATTGTAGAATTGGTATCTGATTTTCTTCAATATTTAGAATATTAATCTGACCATGATGTTGCTCAATGACTTGCTGAACAATACTGAGCCCAATGCCAGAGCTACGTTGTTGGCTGATTGGACGAGGAAGAGAAAAATATGTATCAAAGACTTGTGTAAGGGCATAATCAGGAATCCATACACCTTCGTTAAAGATATTTAATTCAATGTGTTGAGGGGATTGTCGATGCAGTTGAATCAGAATTTTTGCTGAATCCTGAGAAAAATCCAAAGCATTGTCTAAAATATTGGCGAGCGTTTGTTGAATCCAGAAACGATCTGCATGGATCATACAATCGGCCTCAATATCGAGCAGGCACTGAATTCTTTTAGCCTGCATTTGGCTGGCATGCCGATCTAAAGTCTGCTGAATTAAAGTGGATAAATTAAAATTTTGAATCTCAATTTGATGCCTTGATTTTTCTAAGCGCGTCAGCAACAACATATGGTCAATCAGGTTCTGTAAACGCTGACTTTGTTCATGGATATGCTTGGCAAAGTTTTGTTGATCCCTTAAAGGCAAATCTTCTTTGAGCAACTCAGCACTGGCTTGAATCGCGGTTAGAGGGCTTTTAAGTTCATGGGTGAGCGTGTTGACATAATGTTCGACATAAGCACGGTCTTCGAGTTTTTCACGCATATCTTCGACGGCTTGAGCAACTTGATTGAGTTCTTTGGCGGAACGAAAATGTGGTGTCTGATTGACAGGAGCCAGTGCTTGAGCATATTTACGTACGCGATCGATACTGTGTTTAAGCCAATAGGCAACAAGACTGGCTAAAAATAAACTCAACAAAGTAATCCATATAGCTTGGCGAATCAGTTGATTTTCAGCACGTTGGATGTAGGGTTGCACGGATATATTGGGTTTACCAATACTGACCACTCCAATTAATTTTTGTTGCTGACCCTGTTGATGGTAGATGGGGGCAGCAATAAACATGGTGCTGCTATTACTATCTTCCTCATAACTTCGGGTTGAACGAACACCATATCTGCCTCTTAATGTAAGGTAGACATCATTCCATTTTGAATAGTCTTGTCCTGTTGCAACGCCTTGTGAATCATAAATCACAATGCCTTTTTGATTAGTGATATAAATTTGTTGATTGATTTCATTCTTATTGTGTTGCCAAATATTGGCATTGATTTTTCGATTGAGTGCATTTTGGATTTTTTCATCAAACTGGGGGGTACCAACCTTATTTTCGTAGACATCTTCCGCCACCAACATGGCAATAATATTGGCATTTTCCGCAAGAGTATCTTCGACAACCTGTCGTACATTGGGTTTAACTTGCTGGTTAAAGGTATAAGACATAAACCATAAACCGAGCAAGATAATTAACCCGAAGAAGAACCAAATACGGATAAATATCGACATGCTTTATGCTTACCTTTTTAGGCTATAACCAAAACCACGGTGAGTTTCGATGGGATCTTGTTCAGCAGAAATTTGTTTAAGTTTATTCCTTATACTCTTGATATGGGTGTCAACCGTTCGATCTAGACTGTGTTCAGGATGTTCCCAAACCTGATCCATCAATTGTTGACGGCTAAATACTTGCTCGGGATGTTGAATCAGCAGTTTAAGTAAACGATATTCATAACGTGTTAATTGCAGTGCAGTACCCAAGTATTGAATCTGCAAAGACTCATCATTGCATTGCCATGTTTGGGAATGTTTGGATATCGAAGGGGACGTGATTTGCGTATTTTGTTGAAGCTGATTTTGAATCTCCATTCTGCGCCAAATGGCTTTGATTCTAGAGACAATTTCTCTTGAGCTAAACGGTTTGGTACAATAGTCATCTGCACCAATCTCTAAGCCAACAATGCGATCAATTTCATCATCACGTGCAGTCAGAAAGAGCAGTGGAGTATGATTGAAATGACGAATTTTTTTACATACATCAAAACCGTTTAAGTCCGGTAAACCAATATCTAAAATGATAAAGTCGAAAGTCTGTTGTTGAATATAATCAAGGGCTTGGATACCTGAATTTGCCCATGTGACTTGCCACTCTTCACGCTCAAGTGCGTAGCGTAATGGCATAAGTATAGCTGCATCATCTTCAACGCATAAAATCTGCTTTTTATGACTCATTGCAATTAAATATTGATCATCTTGTGTTGAGTGTACTGAAATTGAAATCTTTAGGCGAATGAATTTTAAGTGAAGTTTAAATGAAGATTTTCTAGGAAAAGGAAAGGATTATTTTAGGAAGAGTAGCGGATGATGCAAATATGCATTTACCCATGCCAAGCTCGGAGCGCCCTGTAATGTTCGGATTTGATCGTCACGCCAACTACAGGACAGCAAATCAAGAGTATTGGTGACTTTTGATCTCTCTGCGGATACATGGGTAATGTATTGCGGGAAATAGATTACTCTAATTTTGATCGGCTTGGGTAAATATTTAGTCAAATTATATTTTTTTGAGTAAAAAATAGGCGAATGATTTGAACAGATAGAACAGTTAAAATTTAAATTAAAAACAGGATGCTAAGACATCCTGTTTTTAATAAATAGCTTAATTCAATGGGAAAGAGAGCAATTAACGTTTAACCACAATCGAATCTATTCCACTATGTTGCAGGGTTTGCTGTGCGATCACCGCAGCATTTTGTGACTCATAGGGACCAGAAATCACGCGATACCAAGTCTTGCCACCTTCAGTACTTTGTACAACATCAGCAGATAAACCATTTAAAATAATTTCGGCACGACGAGCATCTGCGGCATCGGGATCATCATAACTACGAACTTGCAGGATGTATTCAGGTTGGGCTGGTGCTGTTCGCTCAGCGTTTACACCGACATCAACGTTGTCTGTTTGAGTTTGAGAAGGTGCTTCAACAATCACGGGTTGCTGCTGATTTCTATTCTCTGGAACCGCTTGTTCAGGAATCGGTGTCACTTGCTGTTGTGGCAACAGATCATAAAAGCGGTAGTCTTTGTTGGTATCTTCTTGATAATGTTCAGATGTAATTTCATTTCGAGGTTGAACAGGCGCCCATGGTTTCCATAGCATCAGTGCGACACCAAAACTTAACACGATTAAAATGACCACAAGCATCCCTAACCATTTAGGAATCAATGGTTGTTTAGGTTTGGTTGGTCTTTCAGACACACCGCGTTGCGTTTTTCCAAACACGAGAAATCCTCTTATTATTTATTGTTTAACATCGCGTTCAAGCATAGTTTCGCTTGAGCGCGATGTAAAGTAATGATTTATTGCTGACTTACATGCTTTCAGGCGCAGAAACACCAAGCAGTTCTAAACCATTACGAAGAACTTGCTGAACATTGGCAGACAGCAGTAAACGTGCTTGTGTCAATTCAGCATCCTCGCCTAAAACCTTATTCTCGTTGTACCAACCATGGAATAAAGCCGCGAGTTCTTTCAAGTAGTTACCCACTTGATGCGGTTCATAATTGTTTGCCGCACGAATAATCACTTCAGGATAAGCAGCAAGTTTCGCCAAAATCTCAGCCTCTGCTTCAAGTTCTAATCTTGCAGCAAATTGACGCGCATTTTCAGGATCAAATTGAATATTTGTTGTCGCTGCTTTTTCTAACATGCGGCAAATACGTGCATGGGCATATTGAATATAATACACCGCATTGTCTTTGCTCTGTGATACGGCTAAATCCAAGTCAAAGTCGATATGCTGTTCAGATTTGCGCATGACATAATAGAAACGAGCCGCATCATTGCCAACTTCTTTACGAAGATCACGTAAAGTCACAAATTGACCAGAGCGAGATGACATTTGTACCATCTCTCCACCACGCCATAAGCTTACAAACTGCACCAGTAACACGGTAAGTTTAGATGAGTCATAGCCCATCGCATCAATGGCTGCCTTTACGCGTGAAATATAACCGTGGTGGTCTGAGCCCCAGATATCAATCAGGTCGGTATAGCCACGCTGTAGTTTATTCAAATGGTAGGCAATATCTGAAGCAAAATATGTGGTTTGTCCATTGCGACGTTTTACAACACGGTCTTTTTCATCGCCAAATTCAGTCGATTTAAACCAGATGTTGCCATCTTTTTCATAAAGATAACCACGTTGATCCAAGGTTTGTAGAGCTTCGTCAATTTTATCAGTCAAAGAAGCTTCACTGAACCACTGATTAAAAGTAACACCGAATTCCCCAAGGTCATCTTTAATATCATCTAAAATGGCATGTAATGCAGCTTGATGGAATACACGATAGCTTTCACCAATCAGTTTTTGTGAGTTATGAATCAAGCCATCAATATGCTTTTCTTTATCACCTGAAAGCACGACTTTGTTGCCTTCTGTATCGAGTTCTTCAGCATATTGAACGTCTTCAGGAACATCTTTATAAATCTCATCGACAGGACGTACATAAGCATCACCATCTTTATCGATAATGCTTTGAGCAATTTCTTTAACGTAGTCACCTTGGTAGGCATTTTTGGGGAAAACTAAAGTTTGCCCTGTCAACTCTAAGTAGCGTAAATAGGTGGAGGTCGCAAGGATATCCATTTGACGTCCTGCATCATTCACATAATATTCACGATCAACTTTAGCACCTGTTGCTTCTAATAATGTTGCAACAGTCATTCCATATGCCGCACCACGACCATGTCCTACATGTAGGCTGGACGTTGGATTGGCAGAAACGAATTCAACTTGGATTTTTTTGGCTGCATTGGCTTGGGTTTTACCAAACAAATCTTTTTGTGCTTGAATTTGATCAAGTACAGCAAAGCGTTGATCTGCATTGAGGAAGAAATTGATAAAACCAGGTCCGGCAATTTCAGCTTTTGCGATATCAACCACTTCTGGGAGATTTGCTAAAATTTTCTCAGCAAGATCACGTGGTTTCATACCTGCAACTTTTGCACCCATCATGGCAATGTTTGATGCGAAATCACCGTGGCTTCGGTCTTTGGTTCGCGTTAAAACACTTGTGTTTTTCCAGTCAGATGGAAGAGTCCCTTCAGCTTGTAGGGATTGCACTGCATGATCAAGAGCTGCTTGTATGGCCGTATTCATAATCTATAGAGAAATAAATGTCGCAGAAAAACGCTAAATATAGCAAATTTTAAGCCTTTTAGGGGAATGCATTTGTATAGAATAAAACTTATTCAATGGGAAGAATCGCAGTCTTGGATTTTTTATCTATTTTCGATATTGAAAAGGTCAACTGACAGTTTAGATTGACCCTGTTTCAAAAAAAAGGATAATTGGTGATGTTGGTGAGTTTTTTGGATCAATTTGATGATCAGGAAATAAAAAAAGAACAAATTATTCGAATGTTTAGCCAAGTTAAAGTGAAAGATCTTGAATTTTCAAACTCAGGCTATTTTGCACTGGATCTTGCAAATCAAGGACAAATCATTCTTCTGTTTTGGTTTGTGGATCACACCCACTTGATCTTGCGCTATGACAAAAATATCCCCACTGCACAACAAGGCGAATCTTGGTTAACTTACAATGAACAAATGAATTCGAAACTTTTTGATATTGGCGACGATACTTGGCTGCCTTTAAATTCAATCATTTCATTGGAGCACGCTTTAAATAGCATAGTAATGTTCTACGATGAACCAATGAATTTACCCACTGAAACAAAGTGGCAAAATGTGTCGGATGTGATGTGGAATGATTGATTGTTTCACTCACCTGAAAAGCATAAAATTGCCTTGCCTATTAAATTTTGAGTCATCATGTCAAATATGCCTCCCACGATTATCGGAAATATTCCGAAACTCCCTGCAAAATTCGCGGCATGGATCATGCCTCTGTTTTTATCCTGTTTAATGAGTGGCATGGTGTCCTTGATTAATATGTTGATTAATGTCGGTTTAGTTGAGGGTTTTTGGACGAAATGGCTTTCAGCTTGGATGGTTTCTTGGGCAGTGGCATATCCAGTTGTGTTGGTTGTTTTACCTCTCGTTCGTCGACTGACTGCTGTGTTTGTAGATATGCCTAAATAAAGTTGCGTTATTTTACATACAGCTGACGGGTTTGCTGAGTAATTCAGCATGTCCATTGTTAAAAGTATAAAGCTTAGAATTATTAAAAATCTTAATGACTTTTGCCTTACTCAGAGTGGCTTGGAAAGTCGGCATTTTTTTTGCGTTGACCAAATCAAAAGGATTGCCATAGTTCTTATTATCCACCAGGAACTGTACTTGACCTGCCTGTGGATCATGCGCTTTCAATAATTCTTTGCCGTCTTTGTCTTCGATACTGAAACCTGATTTTTGCGAAGGAATTTTACAGTTTAAACGTAAATATAAAATATTGCCGTCAGCAGCTTTGTTTTGTAGGGTATAAATTCCCTGTAAATCATTTTCAATATAGACCCATTGTCCAGTGGGCATATTGAGTTTCATTTGTTCAAGCTTTTCCAAGGTCGCTTTACTGACGTCAACTACGCCTTGTTTATCAACTTCAGGGACTTTTGCTTCACCGAGACCAACCAGGCTTTTGACCTTTTCAGTGGTTTTGGAAACACCAGAAGATACTTTTTTTGCTGTTTGACAACCTGTACAGAGCACCACAGTGCTAATCAGAAGTATAAAAATATTTGTGTTCATTGTTATTGGATGTGCTTCATTTGATTGAGAACAAAATAAATTGAAATACGCAAAAAATCAATCATCAGGCAAGCGGATTAGAAACCAAGTAGCTTGAATAATTTAATTAATACCTTGTTATGTATATAAAAAATTATAATTTGTATCAAATGTATAACGGATTTTCCAAAAATGAGAATAATTTATCATTCTGTAAAATACTTTGAATATCACTATCACGTATCTAAATACCCATTTAGTCGAAAATAGGCTTAAGCTTGTATGCGACCAAAGTCGTAGCTTAGCAAAAGATAGAAGCAGAATGACTGCTTCAATGAGAATGGAAATGCCAACGGAAACCTTGAAAAAATATCCTCTATATATTCATTACGCAGGCAATGCCTTACTAGAACTGCCATTACTCAACAAAGGCTCTGCCTTCACAGAGCAAGAAAGAACTCAGTTCAACTTACACGGTTTGATTCCTCATGTGATTGAAAGTATCGAGGAACAGAGTCAACGTTCTTATCAGCAGTATTGTTCTTTTAGTGAAGCAATCAATAAGCATATTTATTTACGAAATATTCAAGACACCAACGAAACACTTTTTTACCATCTGATTGAAAATCATTTAAGTGAAATGATGCCGATTATTTATACACCAACAGTGGGTGAGGCATGTCAGCGTTTTTCGGATATTTATCGACGTCATCGTGGCGTATTTATTTCTTACCCTGATCGTAAATATATTGATGAGATCATCCATAACGTCAATCGTAAGAACGTTAAAGTGATTGTGATTACAGATGGTGAACGTATTCTTGGTTTAGGTGACCAAGGTATCGGTGGTATGGGTATTCCAATCGGAAAATTATCACTTTATACCGCGTGTGGCGGTATTAGTCCTGCATATACATTGCCAATTACAATAGATGTGGGAACCAATAATCAACAATTGCTCAATGATCCAATTTATATGGGATGGTCACAGCCACGTGTCAGTGGTGACGAATACTATGAGTTTGTAGACGAAGTAATTGCCGCAGTGAAACGTCGCTGGCCAAAAGCGTTGATTCAATTTGAAGATTTTGCACAAAAGAATGCGATGCCGTTGTTGGAAAAATATCGTGATAAGATTTGCTGCTTTAACGATGATATTCAAGGTACAGCAGCTGTGTGTGTAGGAACACTGATTGCGGCAAGTCGTGCGGCAGGCAAACAGCTGAAAGATCAAAAAGTAACTTTCTTGGGTGCAGGTTCAGCGGGGTGTGGTATCGCAGAACAGATCATTGCGCAAATGGTGGCTGAAGGTTTAACCGATGCTGAAGCACGCGCGCAAGTCTTTATGGTCGATCGTTTTGGGCTGATCACTGAAAATCAGCCAAACCTACTTGATTTCCAGCGTAAGCTTGCACAGAAGCCTGATGATGTTGCACATTGGGGCAATGCAGAAGAAATTATTTCTCTACTGGATGTTGTTAAAAATGCCAAACCAACGGTATTGATCGGTGTATCGGGTCAACCGGGCTTATTTACAGAAGAAATCATTAAAACCATGGCGGAAAATTGTGAATACCCAATTGTATTGCCGCTATCCAATCCGACTTCACGTGTCGAAGCGGTTCCTGCCGATATTATTCAATGGACTGAAGGCAAGGCATTGATCGCAACGGGTAGTCCTTTTGCACCAGTGAATTATCATGGTGAAACATTTAATATTTCCCAATGTAATAACTCTTATATTTTCCCGGGTATCGGTTTAGGTGTCGTGGCGGTTCAGGCTACGCGTGTTACAGATAACATGTTAATGGCATCAAGTTCGGCTTTGGCAGATTGTTCACCAAAGTTACAAGATATTCATGCGGACTTGCTACCGGATTTAAACGAGTTGCAGAAAGTTTCTAAAATTATTGCATTTAAAGTTGCTCAAGCAGCAATGCAAGATGGTGTTGCGACGGTAATGAGTGATGAACAATTACTTGAAAGCATTGAACAAAACTTTTGGAAACCCGCTTATCGTGATTATAAGCGTGTTCCTTTCTAAGCATTTCCAATTTTTTATAGAAGGGGCAAATTGCCCCTTTTGTAATGGGATGAACGGATAAAATTGGAGGTTGTTATTGATTTAAATATCTGTATTTTTCTCATAAAAATGAGGTGGATTTTGAGTTTGTCAGTTACAAAAATAAAAAATTTAACAATTTCTGTATGTCTTTCTATGAGTTTTTATTTACAATAAGCCAACATGTCATTGAATATCAATAACTAAAATGTTGAAAAATATTAATACTTTACTTGAAAGTTTTGGGTTGGGATTGCAGACTAGGGCTGTCCATGTCCAATTCTCAAATCAAGCCTTAAATGGCAGTGTATTTCTACAGTGCATTCAGGGACAACAATATATTAATCAAGGATTGAAAGCAGAATTACTTTGCCTTTCAACCAATGCACATATTGCTTTAAAACAATTTATAGGTTGTCAGGTTTCTGTTGACCAAGTCACTGACTTTGGGGAACTCTATCGAACCACAGGAATCATTACTGGCGCAAGTCAAGGACAAAGTGACGGTGCATTAAGTATTTACAAGCTCACGCTTGAAGATGCGACCAGCCTTTGGCATAAACGTCGCAATAGCCGCGTTTTCATGAATAAAAGTATTTTGGAAATATCTGAAGTTTTATTCAAGGAATGGCAAACCAAAAGTGCATTATTTGCATCTAGTTTGAGTTTGGATAGCCGTGGTTTAAAAAAACAATATGATGTGCGTCCTTTTGTGATGCAATCAAACGAAACAGATTACGAATTTTTAACAAGATTGTGGCGCAGTGAGGGCATTAACTGGTTGGTTGATGAATCTGAACGTATAGTTCCCGTTTCCGCTGCACAGATTCAAACCCAGAAATTAAGATTGATTGATGACAATAGTCAATATGAAGCAATGCCTAGACGCAGTATACGCTTCCATCGCAGTCATGCAACAGAACGATTTGATACCATTACCAGCTTAATTGCACAACGATCAATCCAATCCACAGCTGTACAAGTGCAGCGCTGGCAAGCTGACAATCTCGCACAAGATCAGGGCGATAGTCAACTCAGCAATCATCAGCATAGTGAACAACAAGACAATGAAACGTTGAGTTTAGAGCAGGCGTGGACCATTAGCCCAGCGTGGACCAGTGACCTCAAAGGTGAAGACCAGACCACTGCTTCAAGTTCGGCTCAAGTGGATAAACTCAATACTCAACTTTCACAATACCAAGAACTACAAGCCAAATATTTTACCGCAATCAGTTCAGTACGTGATGCACAAGTTGGTTATTGGTTTGAGTTGAGAGAGCATCCGGAAATTGATCAGCATGAAGGTTCAGATCGCGAGTTCTTGATTCTCGGTAAAACCTTCTATAATCAGAATAATTTACCGAAAGAACTGCAAGATCAACTTTCTAAACTGCTTAATTTAAACTATTGGAATCATTTGATTAAAGATCAGCGTCAAGCCAATGAGCTGTCATTGGTACGACGCAGAATTCCTGTCGTTCCAGAATACAATCCATTAACACACAGACCTTCTGCATTCCCGCAACGCGCTAAAGTGGTGGGTCCACAAGGTGAAACAATTTATGTGGACCAATGGGGACGCATTAAAGTCCGTTTCTTGTTTACCCGTAGTGACGATAATAGCCATGACGGTGGTGCAGGTTCCAATGATAACGATACCGATTCAGCATGGGTGGATGTATTAACCTCATGGGCAGGAGAAGGTTACGGGACACGATTTCATCCTCGGGTTGGTGAAATCGTGGTGATTGATTTCTTTGATGGCAATGTAGATCGTCCATTTGTGATGGGACGTTTACATGAAGCAGAACGCCATCAAACCATGTTTGATGTCAAGGGGCAGCTTCCAGATACCAAGAAACTCAGTGGTATACGCTCATCTGAGGTCGGTGGTTCAGGCTTTAACCAACTCCGATTTGATGATACGACTGGGCAAATCAGTGCCCAACTGCAAAGCAGTCACGCAGCCACACAACTTAACTTGGGAAATTTAAGTCATCCCAAAGATAAAGAAACCAGCAATGGTCGTGGCGAAGGTTTTGAATTAAGAACAGATGCTTATGGTGCGGTACGTGCAGGAAAAGGCATGCTTATCACGACCTATGCCCAAGAAAATGCGATTGCAGATCATTTAGAAGCAGCCCAAGCACAGTCTTTGTTGAATCAAGGGGCTGAAAGCATGAAGGTGCTAAGTGAGATTGCTGTTAAGCAACAAACCGATGCATTGAATGTCATCAATCGATTGCCTAAATTCATTCAATCCCTAGAATTAAAAAGTGCAGGACAGGCATTAAATACAACTCTCAATCTATTTAAAGAAGGGGTGAGTAATGACCCCTTGAACGCTTTAAAAGATTGCGGTGGATTCATTAAAGATATTGGTGCCTTAGGTGGCAATGCAAAAGGTATTGTGGATGAATTTAATGAATATTTTTCTGATGCGAAAGAAGCCGTTGAAAACTTAAAAGCATTTATTGAAAATGTGGAAGAACACGGTACAGATATCATTAAAGGCAAGCTTGCGACCCTAAAGGATAATATTAAATCTAATCCTTTTGAATCCATCAGTAATGTGGGTAAAGTCTTGTCCAATGTCGAAATCAAAGATTTTGACATCATGAGTACCTGTGGAACATTTAACAAGGGTAATAAGCTTGAAATTAAGCCGCTGGAGGCTTTGAGTAGTTTGCAGGGCTTTATGGAGGGCTATACACAAGGTCTGGAAAATAGCAGCGACAACGCCAAACAAGAACAAGGTAAGATTTTCCGTCAAGCATTGATGTTATTGGCTTCGCCAAATGGGATTGCATTAACTACTCCAGAAGACATTATTCTTCAAGCTTCTCAAGATATTGCTGAAAGTGCACATGGTTCGATTAACCTGAGCGCTCAGAAGAATATTGTGGGTCATGCGCAGGATAAAATTAGTTTGTTTGCCGCACAGAAAGGGTTAAGTGCGTTTGCTGCAAAAGGACCGATAAAAGTACAGGCACAGGACGATTTGATTGAAATCATTGCAAAGAAAGTCATTAAGCTGATTGCAACTGAAGACAAGATTGAGTTAACCAGCGCTAAAGAGATCGATCTAAAAGCGGGTGGTTCTCAGCTCGTTGTTAATGGCAATGGTGTCTTTATCAAGACAGGCGGGAAGTTTGAGGTGAAGTCTGGACAGCATTTGTTTACCAGTGGAGCGAAGGTGTTTTATGAGGTGCCTGAATTGCCAAGTAGTGGACCATTCACAAAAGCATTTCATTTTGTGTCATTAGAAGGAGAAAAGTTTGAAAATGCTATTATTCAAGTATACCAAAAAATAAAAGATGATTACTTTATAAAAGCAGATTCTAAGATTACTGATTCATTATTTAAACTAGAAGAGTATGATGAGAATTTTGAATATAAAGCTCTTGTTGGTTTTGATGATTGGGTATCATGGTTTGATGAAGAAGATATCGATGAGGTGGTTGAGGAGATTGATTTAGGAGATCATATTAATCCATACGATCATAATGAGGATAAAAACAATGGATAATGTATATATCGTGAAAAATGGTGATACTCTTTGGGGGATTTCTAATAGATATAAGATCAAGCTTAGTGAATTAATTGAAATAAATAAGCTTTATGGTCGAAAGCAACACCTCTTACAAATAGGTCAAAAAATATATTTAAAAGGAACTGCAAAGAATATAGATACTATTTTAACTATAAAAATGTTCGATTTGAAGTGGGAAGCTATTTCTAACGCAAAACTTTTATTAGAATATGATGATCATTGTTATATTGTAACTTCTGATGATGATGGCGTGATTAAAAATATTCAAATTGAGGATTCATTAAAGGGAATAAAAATTAGTTTATACACAGTGAAAAATAAATTTGAGTTAATAGCTAATCATAAAACTCTTCCGTTGGGTAGAAAAGTAATAAAATTAAGTTCCAGAGCTATGGTTCTAAAAGGAAGAACTTTGCAGCAAAATGGGATTCCTCAAATAGATACAAAAACCATAGAAAAAAAATTGAAAAAAACGAATCAAAAGAGAGAGAGTACATCTGGAACATCTGGAACATCTGGAACATCTGGAACATCTGGAACATCTGGAACATCTGGAACATCTGGAACATCTGGAACAATTCCGAAAGTTTATGACACAAGAGTTGAAAATGGATTGCCAGCTACAACTATTGCTGTTGTATATTCAGAGGAAAATTTATATTTGCATCCAGATAATGAAAAATATAGACGAATTATTATCGATGCTGCAAAAAAGTATGATTTAGCTCCACAAGCTTTAGCTGCTAAAATAAATGCAGAAGCTGGAACTAAAAAAGGAAGTCAGGAATGGAATGCAGAAGCAAAGGCCTCTGGTTCTACGGCTGTAGGTTTAACGCAATTTTTAAAAGGGACATGGTATGAAATGTGTGTTTCTTCAAAATATAAGGATACTTTGTTGCAACAATATGTTGTAAAAAATAAATTAATTCCTAATTTTAAAGAGAATATGTCAATAAAAGATATTTCGGATGCAAGCAAAATTAAATTAAGAGCCTTGGGGACTAATCCTCAGTTTTCAGTAGATACAGCGGCAGCTTATGCTAGAGCAAATATTAATGGAATGAAAAATTCTTATCCAAAGATTGCACAATTGGAGCCTGCTGATCTAGCAAAAGTAAGTTATGTAGCACATCATGACGGTTTTACTGGATTTGGTAGAATAATTGAAGCTACGAATGAAGGTGGGTGGGATAAGTTAGTTACTCAGGTAAGTCCCAATGATCCAAATAGTAAAAAAATAAAAGCGTATAAAGAAAGATTTAATGACGGGAATTCAGCATATAGATGGTGGTTATGTACTGAATACACAGATCTAAAGATTAATGTTAATAGATATACATTAAGTCCGAAAAATGGTGGGAAATTTAAAGAACCACGTACGATGGAAGATATTATTATCTATTTGGGAGGAAAACCATTAGTTAGACCGAGTAAAGCTTTTGAAAATAAGTCAACAGTTTCTAATAACTCTTCTGAAAATATTACTATCGTAATTACGTCTCTTTATGAAAGTAAAGTAAAGCCAAATGTTACTTATTATGTAAAGTCTGTTTATGGGAAGAAGCTACATACAACTAATGCTAGTGGAAATGATGCATTAAGTGTGAAAAAAGGAGATTCTTTAGAAATTATTTTTGATAATAAAGTATTAAAAACCCTTGTCGCGAAAAATGATCGAGAGGAGTTTAAAATTGAGTTTCCAAAAATTAATAATGAAGAAAAAAAAATAGAGAATGTAAATGAAGGGTTGAGTTTCGGAAAATGGAGGAATCCTTTGAATGGGATTTGCCAAATTAGAAGGTTTGGTTATAAATCGTTACCATTAAGCGCCAATGCGAAAAATTATAATTCTAAAACTTTATCTGAAGCGACTAATGTTGCATCTAGGTTTACAGTAAATACATATCGGGCACAAGGAAAACATCAAGGTATAGATATTGAAGCTGATTTGGGAACAAAAATTTACCCTGTTTGTGTTGGAAGAGTTGCGAGGGTTTTATTAGCTTATCCAGGTTATGGTAAAACGGTAATTTTGGAATGCAATGTAAAAGATTTACCAGAAGAAAAGAAAAAACTATTAAAAAATAAAACTCAAGGGGTGGTTTACTTTGTTTATGCACATTTAAGTAATATATCAATAGAAGCTGGAGTTCAAATTACAGATCTAAACACTGTTCTAGGCGCTACAGGTAATTCAGGTAATGCAGGTAATATGACGAAAATTGAAGAAGGTTCTCATTTACATTTTGAAGTAAGAACAGAAATTAATAAATCAATGGGAAAATCAGGAATGGATTATCGTTTAGATCCATTTCCGTGGATTGATAATTGTAAGACAATAGAGAATGGTGTGCAGCTTGGAAGGTAGCTATATGACTAAATTTTTTTTCACTGTAATTACTATATTTTTAATGATTAATTCTCAGGTTAAAGCTGAGTATAATTTAATTGAAAATGAGGATAGGCCTACTTTTATTGAACAAGGGTATAGAAATATATTAAATTCGTATTTTACATATATAAGTATTGATAAAAAAAATTATCAAAACAAAAATATGGTAAAACTTCCATATCAAGATGTTTCAATTTTACTTAATCCATTGTTAAGTAATAATAATAAAATTAAGGGTGAAAATTATTATTTTATAAATTATCAACCATACTTTTCAATTAAAAATAGTAGCTATAAGCTACCCTTTATTATCTCAGATGTTAGCGCTATTGGTACAAGTATGATATTTGATGATAGTAACATATCAATCTTTTCGATAGAAAGTTATGTGAATCCAGTTTCGAGTAACGATTCAAAAGAATTTAAGAGTAATATTTATATTGTAAATAAAAAAAATTTAGGTTTATATAACCCTGCTTTTTTAACTATTGATTCTCAGGTGAAAAATGTTTATGAAATTCCCCTAAAATTTAGTAAACTAGCTTCTATAAAATATAATAAAAATCAAAATATGTATAATATAGTTTATGAAATACAACAGCCAAAAGAGAATTTTAGTTCGACTGGTAGACTAGTTTACGAAAAAACACCTATTGAATACTCATTTGCTTTAGTCTTGGACAAGAAAAAACCTTTTTTGATTAAAAATTTTGTTGAGAGGGTAAAAGGTAGCAATAAAGTTATTTCAAGAAATGATAGTGGTGGACAATATTCATATTTTATTAAATGAGTAAATTTTGTAATATATCAAAATGAGTTAAGCTTAAAAATTAATTCCTTTTGATATTATAGCTCAATATAATAGACTTCTTGCGAAACTATAAACTGTTTATAGTAGCTTTATGAAATATGAAAATTTAACATAGTTCGATGATTTTGAATTCAAACGTTTAGTCAGAGTAACATGTCTTTTATTTTCTAAAATGATTCTTGTTTTAGAAGAGGCTGAACGTTCTAAGAAAAATCTGTTTGCCTTCACAGCTTAGCACTTGAAGATCAGTTATTATTAATATTGAAGTACTTACGATCTAATAGTATTCACCTTGAATTTTCTGCTGAGTTTGCAATAGTTGAAAGCAACGCCAATCGAACCATCCAAAAAATTGAGAACTGCGTTATACAGTATTTTTATTATCGAAAAAAATCAAGAGATTACAGATCATGACTTTGTTATTGTGGATATAACAGAATCTGAGATTGAACATCCTAAACAGACAAATTAAGTCCTATAATGGTAAAAAGAAAAAATCCAATAGCCAATCAAAAAATGACCATATAGATTGTTATTGATATAAAGTCCGCATTTAGTAGAAAATATGTTTTGTAGACTAAAGTAGTTTTGAGAAATAGCCACTTGATATGACAAATTAAAATGGAAATATGAAATTTCTGTTGCATTAGCTTGTATATTTTTATGGCTACTCTTGTAGATTAAATTATGAACCCTAAACATCAACAGGTTCTAAATATTTCAAAGGAATTCAGCATGTTTAAAAGTATTTAACAAAATATATTTATTATTGTTTTCTTAATTTTTCGGGGGAATTACCATGGTGCGACCACAATAATTGAATCTTGTTTGCTCGAAATTGATAAAGCTAGACTAGGCGAACTTAAACGATTAGATCAAGTTTATTCAGCTCAATAATTAAGCTTTACAAGATATTTAAATTGCATAAGTTAATAGATCTTTCTTTTGATTTAAAACATTGAATTTGTTTAAGGAATAGTTATAACGAACTATTCCCTATCTATTTCAATCCTCCAAAATCTCTTCCAACACTTCTTCATTCGGTGCAAAGAAGTACGCACCATCGACAGGGGTTACAAAGTGCAATAAACGGTCATGAATTCCATCCCCTTGGGTACCAAACATATTCACCAACATCCGATCAATACGGGTTAAATCTTTGGTATAAGCAATAAAAAATAAGCCCTGTTCACCTTGACCATCACCATAAGGCAGAGAGTGACGCAGAATTTCCAATTCATCACCTTCATCATCTTCGATAACAACACGCGCAATATGGGCATTTTCAGGTTTTTGCTCATCGTCCATCTCAATACTTTCTAATTTAGAACGACCAATCACATTTTCCTGCGCATCTACTTTTAAACGTTTCCATTTTTCAAGTTCATGGACATAACGCTGTGCAAAAATAAAAGATCCATCTTCGAAAATACCTGAATCTTCACCCAATAAAGCAGTCTCCGCACGATCATCAGGAAATTGAGGGTTTTCAGTACCATCAATAAATCCCGTCAGGTCACGACCATCGAGATAACGGAAACATACACGTTCGTCTAAAACTTCAACTTGATCTTGGATACCATCAAAAAACGATTGGCTCAGTGCAAAACAAATGTCAGTACGTGCAGAAGCAATGTGAATCAGAACATCAGCAGGAACAACGGGCATTTGAAATGCGCCTTGAATCGGTTCTAACTGTTTAAATCCCAGAGGAGCAGTATGATAAAGCCTTGACCAAAGTTCTGGACCAAAAGCGATTGCGGTTTTAATCTCAGCTTCGGGGTGTTGCGTGATCAGTCGATCACGTGTACTTAATAGCGCATTGAGACGCTTTTTTAAGCCATCAATAGACAGATTTTTTAAATTTAAAACGATAAAACGCGCGTGGTCAGAAGGTAAAGGTAAAATTACAGATTGGGCTGTCATATCGTGATGGCTCCTCAATTTTTATTTATCAATTTACTTATTGTGCATGAACTGGCAAGAGCTGAATAGTAAAGTCTTATATTTTTTACCAATTAAATTAATCGAAATGTATCGTTTTAAAACCGCTATAATGCTTTGTTCAAAATATTTTATTTTTTGTTATGTCCTATCAAGTTTGGTTTGCATATATGTTGGCGTGTTGGGTGATTAGTATATCACCTGGTGCTGGCGCTATTGCGTCAATGTCGAGTGGTCTAAATTATGGTTTTCGCCGTGGTTATTGGAATGCAATTGGCTTACAGCTGGCATTGCTGGTGCAAATTGTAATTGTTGCTGCTGGAGTCGGTGTATTATTTGCTACCACACCGATGGCTTTTCTTGCGGTGAAATGGTTTGGAGTGTTCTATTTACTCTACTTGGCCTATATGCAATGGACAGCTAAAACACAATCTATAGACATCCCAACTGAACAACCGACAAAATCCATTCCCAGATTGGTTCTAAACGGCTTTGTGGTCAATATCAGTAATCCAAAAGCAATCGTATTCTTACTTGCTGTCTTGCCTCAATTTTTAGATATGTCTAAACCTCAATGGATTCAATATGTGATTATGGCGATCACGATGATTACGATTGATTTAATTGTGATGGCTGGCTATACAGGATTGGCTGCAAAAGTTTTGAGATTGCTTAAATCTCCCGAGCAGCAGAAGTATATGAATCGCACCTTTGCCGTATTATTTAGTTGTGCCGCAGGTTTATTAAGTTTAGTACATCAATAAAATTTCATGAATTAAACTGTTCACCAATCAATAACAATCAATAAAACATTTAATATGCCGAGGGTCGTTTGAATTATCTAGAATTTTATCTGTATGCCATCAGCGTAATTATTATGATTGCAACACCTGGACCAGTCATGATTTTGGTGGCAAGTGCAGGTTTAAAAGGAGGTTATCGCAAATCATTACAAACCATCGTGGGAACAAATCTTGCGTCATTGGTATTGATTGCAATTTCCATTTTAATTCTAAAAGGCATGCTGAGTGTAAATGAAACACTTTTCCTGACCATTAAAATTCTTGGATGCCTTTATATCGCTTATCTCGGTTATGGCATACTCAAAGAGGTTTGGTTTCAGCATGGTCAACAATCAAATGCTATACTTTCACCAGTAGACGGAGGGCTAGCGAGAGGCTTTTTGGTCGGTATTTCAAATCCAAAAGATATTATTTTTTTCTCATCGTTCTTTCCGCAATTTATTCATGTTCATTCTGATCTGAATATGAGCTTGGTTATTCTTGTGATCACATGGATTATCTTGGATTTTCTCACTTTATCTATAGTCTACTTGTCTTTTAATCAGCTCTCTAAAAGTAGAATTTATCCCAAAATATTGGGACTTTGTGGGCTGATTTTAATCACAATTGCATTTTACGGCTTATACGTTTCTATCCAAAACTTGCTTTAAGAATAAGATTTCAACTGAATCGTAAAATGACCCTGATTCAGTTGAAACGCCCTTTTTTGACTTTCATGGTACAGAAGATCAGTGCAAACAATAAGGACATGGTTAAAACGATACTTAAACCTGTTGAGATATTCAATGCAGCACTCGACCATAAGCCTACAGTCACCCCAATTTGTGCAATCACAAAAGCACCGACCACCATTTGTTTAGGAGAATGTGAAATCAAACGTGATGCTAAGGCGGGGATGACGAGAAGAGCACCCATCAACAATGAACCAACTGCACGTAAGGCAAGAACTGTAAATAATGCCAATAGCAACATAAAAATCAAACGTTGCCATTTGGCATTGACACCTTCACTCACTGCAATGTCAGGATCAATTGCAATTTGAATTTGTGCTTGCCAGTGATAATAAAGAATTGCTAAAGCACCTATAATCACAGCAGCGAAAACAGCCAAGTCAGACCATTCAATGGTGAGTAAATCACCGAATAAGTAGCTCAACAGCTCTGGACGCAAAGCAGGTAAGTGTTGAATCAGCAATAGACCAGAACAGAGCAGGGTAGCTGCACATAAAGCAAGCAAGGCATCATTAGGCAGACGAGGGTCATGTAAAACCCAAAGTACAGCAACTAAAAGAATCGCAGTGAAGGTAACGCCAACCCAAAGTGGTAAACTTAGAACGGCAGCTAAGGCAACGCCAAGCAAAGTGCCATGCGCCATGGTGTCTGCAAAAAAGGACATTCTTCGCCAGAGCATCAAACAACCTAAAGGCGCAGTTAGAAACACCAACAGTGTTCCCATGATCCATGCAGGTAAGAGTAATTCTAACCATTCCATCATGGTTTAAGCTTCCGGTTCAGGGTGAATGTGAGGATGAGAACCATGTTCACAGGTCTTGGCAGAATCACCATGGGCACAATGATCATGATGATGCTGATAAAAGGCATGTTGCTTGCCAAAGGTATCACCAAATAAAGCCCGATACTCAGGATGTTGCTGAATGCTGTCTGGTAAACCACTGCAACAGATATGCTTGTTTAAACATACGACACGCTGTGTGCCTTGCATCACCCATTGTAAATCGTGAGAGACGATCAAGATGGCACAGCCATAGCGTTCAGGCAAGCTTCGAACATAACCATATAATTCTGCCTCAGACTGGATGTCTAAACCTTGCATAGGCTCATCCAAGACCAAAATATCAGGTTGGCGTAATAATGCCCGTGCTAATAAAACGCGTTGACGTTCACCACCAGAAAGTTGTTGCACTTTAGAGTTTTCGAGTTTGGCAATGCCCGTATCGCGGATAATTTCGGCTTTAATGGCTTTATCGCATTTTTCCAGATCAAGCAGGTCCTTAACCCTTAATGGAAGACTATGAGAGGGATTAAATTTCTGAGGTACATAGGCGAGCTTCAGTTTTGATGCGCTGACAATACTCCCTGAATTGGGTTTTAAAATACCCAACAGAACTTTGATCAATGTGGATTTACCTGCACCATTGGGACCAATGAGCGTGACAATTTCTTTTTCTTGCAGTGAAAAATCTACATTTTTTAAAATATCACGATCATCAATCTGGACATTGATCTGCTTTAGCTGAACAAGGGGAGTGTTCACGCTTTGCTTGAGCACTGCTGACATATTCCTGAAATCTCAATAATACTATGATGTGCTTTGAACTTGTCGGACTCTGCTAAATGATTCAATTGTTGAATCAGACCTATTGCTGAAGCTTCTTTCACTGTATGACATTCAGTACAGATCAGAAAAGCGGCTTGATGCCCTTCGCGTGGATGACAGCAAGGGATATAGGCATTAATAGAGGTTAAGCGATGAATAAATCCTTTTTCCAAGAGGAAGTCGAGTGTTCTGTATACGGTTGGAGGAGCTGCTGGACGTTCCGCGGCTCCTTTCATCTTGGCGAGAAGGTCATATGCACCCACTGGTCCTGATGCATTCAAAATCAACTCCAGTACTTCTTTGCGTAGGGGAGTAAGACGCGCGCCTGAGGTGGCACAAAGGTTTTCTGCTTCTGATAAACGCTCTTGTACATTGAGATGATCGTGTACACCATGCAAAGTATCATGGTGTTCGTGTGAACATAAGCTCATATCAGACCTCAAAACTTCTTATTTGAATGAAGACAATCGTAAATATTAACATGAAGCTCTATCAACTTACGAATGGCGTAGGTATTTTTTAACTTTTGTTATACTATAACATAAATTTTTTTTGGTAATACACTCCCATGAATCGCATTATCGCTTTTTGCTTATGTGCATTATTTGCTAGTGTCACTTGGGCTCAAGCGCCTTTGGTGGTCTCAACTCATCCTATTTATCTGATCGCAAAAGAAATCACCCAAGGGGTAGAAGAACCTATTTTGCTGTTGGGAAATCAGACAGGACATGATGTACAGCTAACACCAGATAACCGAAAGACGATTATGGAGGCTTCATTGGTGGTTTGGTTGGGGAAAGCACACGAAGCACCTTTGGAAAAAGTTCTTGGAGACAATACCAAAGCCATCTCTATTCTTGACTCAGGCATCATTCAGGCACTTCCACTCAGAAATCCGAAAGGTGTTGCACTGAAAGACACCATAGATACCCACGTTTGGTTAGACCCAAACAATGCCGTACGCATAGGCTTCTTTATTGCGGCATTGAGGTCACAACAGCATCCTGAAAATAAAACTGTTTATTGGAACAATGCGAAAAAGTTTGCCAGTGAAATGTTGTCTGCTTCACAAAAAATTACTGCGGCAGGTGCTGCACGTCCTTATTGGGCATATCACGATGCATATCAATATCTTGAACGTTCACTCAATTTAAAATTTGCAGGTGCAATGACTGATGATCCTCATGTGGCGCCGACGGTTACACAGATCAAGTTTTTAAATGATACGCGTCCTTACAAAAAAATGTGTTTATTGGCAGAAGCCAGTGCAAGTCCGAGTCAATATCGAAAATTGGGAGAAATTTCTTTTCAATCCGTAGATGAGACGTTAGCAAAACAACAAGATTTTGTGGTTGCATGGCAAGCTTTGGCACAACAGACACAAGCCTGCGTACTTAATGCACGAAAATAATGTAAAAATTAATCAACAATTGCTCATATGAAAAGCAACCTGTATATCGAAAAAAACACGACTAAGGTCGGGAAAAGATTGCATGTTCAGGGGTGTAACTCTATAATGCCTGCGATTAAAAACGATCATCAGCTAAACTTGTCAAGCATTTATGCTGTGAATGGATAAAAAATGAGCCAAACTAGTCGCTTGATTGACCGACGATTAGCAAAAGCTTTGGTCTATTTACAAGCATTAATGATACCTGTTTCAGCCTTGGTAGCGTGGGTCTTGAAAGACTCGACTGCGGCTTTAAGTGCAGCATTAGGTGCACTGTTATGTTGGCTTGCCAGTTGTTATTTTTCTTGGCAGTCGTTTCGAGCCGCAGGTGCACGTGCTTCAAAACAGGTTCTTTCGAACATGTATCGAGGCTTGATGGGCAAATTTGCAATTGTGATCGTTGGTTTCATTTTAATTTTAAGCAATGTCAAACCGTTATCCCCGGTAGCATTGTTTTGTGGTTTTATTCTCGTTCAGGCGATGTCGTGGGTTGCTCCATTTTGGGTAGCACGACAACAAAAACGAGTATAAGCGCAGCAGAAATTGAAAATTTTTTTGGGGATTAACGAGATATCATGCAGCACGCGATATTCGTTAACTCTATTTATTATTTGACATTGACCAGGTGTGATTTATGGCTGCTGAAGAACATGCCCTGACTTCGACCGAGTATATCAAGCATCACTTGACCAATATGACCTATGGCAAAATGCCAGATGGTACTTGGAAATTGGCTGAGAATGGTGCAGAAGCTCAACAGATGGGGTTCACTGCTATTCACTTGGATTCAATGGGTTGGTCAATTGGCCTTGGTTTGATTTTCTGTTTGATATTCTGGTGTGTGGCGAAAGCTGCAAACTCTGGTGTTCCTACCAAGTTCCAGTCTGCAATCGAAATGATTATCGAGTTTGTTGACTCAAGTGTTCGTGATACTTTTCATGGTAAATCACGTTTAATTGCACCTTTAGCCTTGACCATTTTCGTGTGGATTTTCCTCATGAATGCGATGGACTTAATTCCTGTTGACTGGATTCCTTATCTAGCACAACAAATTGGTGCAAGCGTATTTGGTATGGATCCTCACCACGTTTACTTCAAGGTTGTTCCATCTACAGATCCTAACATTACCCTTGGTATGTCATTGTCTGTATTTGCTTTGATCTTGTTCTATAGTATTCGTGAAAAAGGCATCGGCGGTTTCGTTGGTGAATTAGCACTTAACCCATTTAATCCAAGTAACCCAGTTGCAAAAGCGTTATTGATTCCAGTGAACTTGATTCTAGAATTGGTAACATTCCTTGCACGTCCAATTTCATTGGCACTCCGATTATTCGGTAACATGTATGCGGGTGAGTTGATCTTCATCTTGATCGCATTGTTACCTTTCTGGATCCAATGGGCGTTGTCTGTGCCTTGGGCTATCTTCCACATTCTTGTTATTACGTTGCAAGCCTTCATTTTCATGATGCTAACAATCGTATACTTGAGCATGGCAAGCGAAAAACATTAATGGTATTGCCTAACTGTCATCAGGTGGTTAGGTATAATTTTTTTAATTTAATTTGGTATAAACCTAACCTCTGAGGAATTATCATGGAACTCACTTTAGGTCTAGTTGCAATTGCATCTGCTATCTTGATCGCTTTTGGTGCTTTAGGTACTGCGATTGGTTTTGGTCTTTTAGGCGGTCGCTTCCTTGAAGCTGTAGCTCGTCAACCAGAATTGGCTCCACAACTTCAAACTCGTATGTTCTTAATCGCGGGTCTTCTTGATGCTGTGCCTATGATCGGTGTTGGTATTGGCTTGTTCTTCATCTTCGCTAATCCATTTGTAGGTTAATCAGCTTAATTCCGAAATTCACTATTTGAGGAATTTGCAATGAATATCAACCTCACATTGTTTGGCCAAGCGATTGCATTTGCGATATTTGTCGCATTCTGCATGAAGTTCGTATGGCCACCACTAATCAATGCGATTAGTGAGCGTCAGCGTAAAATCGCTGATGGCTTAAACGCTGCGGAGAAAGCGAAAGCTGATCTTGCTGATGCACAAGCACAAGTTAAGCAAGAAATTGATGCGGCGAAAGCACAAGCGGCTCAATTGATCGAACAAGCGAACCGTCGTGCGGCACAATTGATCGAAGAAGCGCGTACCCAAGCATCTGCTGAAGGTGAGCGTATTCGTCAACAAGCGAAAGATGCTGTTGACCAAGACATCAATTCTGCTCGTGAAGAATTACGTCAACAAGTTGCTGCTCTTGCAGTTGCTGGTGCAGAGAAAATTCTGAACCAACAAGTTGACGCAGAAGCTCATAATGCCATGCTGAATCAGCTGGCTGCTAAACTTTAAGAGAGGCGAATATGGCTGAACTCTTGACGTTGGCACGCCCATACGCTAAAGCAGCATTTGCTTATGCATCTGAGCAAAATGCAACTGACGCTTGGTCAAATGCATTACAACTGCTCAGTGCTGCGGTGCAAGATGAAGCATTTTCCGCTTATTTAAATCGCCCTGAGTTGACACCTGCTGAGCAGGTTGGTCTTTTTGCGAAAGTTTTAGGTAATGAACAAACTGAAGCTGTGTCAAACTTTTTGACACTTCTTGCAGACAATGGCCGTTTAGCATTGTTACCTGAAATCGACACAGAATTTGAACAACTCAAATCGCAAAATAACAACACTGTAGATGTTGTGATTGAGTCAGCTTTCCCGCTGGACTCAGTACAAGAACAGAAGTTGGCTCATGCGTTGGAAAAACGCTTGAACAGCGCTGTGAAAATCACAGTTGAAGTAAACCCAGCATTGATTGCTGGTGTTGTTATTCGTGCAGGCGACCAAGTGATAGATGATTCTGCGCTTAGCAAGCTTGAAAAAATGCGGACTCGTCTTCTAGCGTAATTGTTAAAAATAACTGCGAACAGAAGACTGAACTTTAAAAAGATTGAGGTATAGCGCAATGCAACAACTGAATCCATCCGAGATCAGTGCGCTCATTAAACAGCGTATCGGCGATCTGGACACCAGCGCGACCGCTAAGAACGAAGGGACCATTGTTATGGTTTCCGACGGTATTGTGCGTATTCACGGCCTTGCTGATGCAATGTACGGTGAAATGATCGAATTCGACGGCGGCTTATTTGGTATGGCACTGAACCTAGAACAGGATTCAGTGGGTGCCGTTGTCTTAGGTAACTACTTAAGCCTTCAAGAAGGTCAAAAAGCTCGTTGTACAGGTCGTGTATTAGAAGTTCCGGTTGGTCCAGAACTTTTAGGCCGTGTAGTAGATGCTTTGGGTAACCCAATTGATGGTAAAGGCCCTATTGATGCAAAACTTACTGATGCTGTTGAAAAAGTAGCACCAGGCGTAATTTGGCGTCAATCAGTGGATCAACCTGTACAAACTGGTTATAAATCAGTAGATACAATGATCCCTGTTGGTCGTGGTCAGCGTGAGTTGATCATCGGTGACCGTCAAACTGGTAAAACAGCAATGGCGATCGATGCGATCATTGCTCAAAAACAGTCAGGCATTAAATGTGTATACGTTGCGATTGGTCAAAAACAATCAACAATTGCAAACGTAGTACGTAAGCTTGAAGAAACTGGCGCCATGGCGTACACCACTGTTGTAGCAGCAGCTGCAGCTGATCCTGCAGCAATGCAGTATCTAGCACCTTATGCTGGTTGTACAATGGGCGAGTACTTCCGTGACCGCGGTGAAGACGCGCTTATCATTTATGATGACTTGTCTAAACAAGCTGTTGCTTACCGTCAAATTTCATTGCTTCTTCGTCGTCCACCAGGTCGTGAAGCATATCCAGGTGACGTGTTCTATCTTCATTCACGTCTACTTGAGCGTGCTTCTCGCGTATCTGCCGACTATGTTGAGAAATTCACGAATGGTGAAGTTAAAGGCCAAACTGGTTCATTAACTGCATTGCCAATTATTGAAACTCAAGCGGGTGACGTATCTGCATTCGTACCAACAAACGTAATTTCGATTACTGACGGTCAGATCTTCTTAGAAACATCATTATTCAACGCAGGTATCCGTCCTGCTGTGAACGCGGGTATCTCTGTATCACGTGTTGGTGGTTCTGCTCAAACTAAGATCATCAAAAAATTGTCAGGTGGTATCCGTACCGCTCTTGCACAATACCGTGAATTGGCTGCGTTTGCTCAGTTCGCTTCTGACCTTGATGAAGCAACACGTAAGCAACTTGAACATGGTCAACGTGTAACTGAATTAATGAAGCAAAAACAATATGCTCCATATTCAATTGCTGACCAAGCAGTTTCAATTTATGCATCTAACGAAGGCTATATGGCTGACGTTGAAGTGAAGAAAATCGTAGACTTTGATACTGCGTTGATCTCTTACTTCCGTTCAGAGCATGCTGCGTTAATGCAAAATATCGATGCAACTGGTAACTACGACAAAGACATCGAAGCTGCGATTAAAGCAGGTATTGAAAGCTTTAAAGCGACTCAAACTTACTAAGATTCAACGATGTTGAATCTAGTTATGGTTTGGTTCACGGATCAACCTTCGGAAGCTCGAAAGGGCTTTCGAATACTAGGTTAAGCGTATGGCAAATTTAAAAGAAATTCGCGCCAAAGTAGCTAGTATCAAAAGCACGCAGAAAATTACTCGCGCGATGCAGATGGTAGCAGCTTCTAAGATGCGTCGTGCGCAAGAGCGCATGGCTCAGGGCCGTCCGTATGCCGAAAATATGCACCGTGTAATTGCTCATTTGGTACAAGCGAATCCTGAATATAAACATCGTTATATGGTTGAACGCCCAGTAAAGCGCGTTGGCTATATCATTGTTTCTTCAGATCGTGGCCTTGCTGGTGGTTTGAACATTAACTTGTTCAAAAAAGTGGTCAAACACGTTCAACAGCAACAAGAGCAGTCAATTGAAGTTCAATTTGCTTTGATTGGTCAAAAAGCGGTTTCGTTTTTTAAAAACTACGGCGGTAAAGTACTTGGAGCAACTACAAACGTAGGTGATGCTCCAAGTCTTGAACAGTTAACTGGTTCTGTACAGGTGATGTTAGACGCATTTGATAAAGGCGAATTAGATCGTATTTATCTTGTGTCAAACGGCTTTGTCAATGCCATGACTCAAAACCAAAAAATCGAACAACTCGTTCCTTTAGCTGCGGCTGATACGGAAGAGAATCTTAACCGTCAATATGGTTGGGATTACCTATATGAACCAGAAGCTGAAGAGCTTTTAAATGGTTTATTGGTTCGTTACATTGAGTCTATGGTTTATCAAGGCGTGATTGAAAACATCGCATGTGAGCAATCTGCACGTATGGTTGCAATGAAAGCTGCAACTGATAACGCAGGTGAGCTTATCAAGAGCCTACAACTCATTTATAACAAGCTGCGTCAAGCCGCGATTACTCAGGAAATCTCTGAGATCGTTGGTGGTGCCGCTGCCGTTTAACATTATTTTGAATTGAGGAGACAGCAATGAGTAGCGGTCGTATCATTCAGATCATCGGCGCGGTTATCGACGTCGAGTTTGAACGCAACAGCGTTCCTAAGATCTATGACGCTCTCCAAGTTGACGGTACTGAAACTACTTTAGAAGTTCAGCAACAACTTGGTGATGGTGTAGTTCGTACCATCGCAATGGGATCTACTGAAGGTCTTAAACGTGGTCTAAACGTGTCTAATACTGGTGCGCCAATTTCTGTACCAGTAGGTACTGCATGTTTAGGTCGTATCATGGACGTTCTTGGTCGCCCAATCGACGAAGCTGGTCCTGTAGCGACTGAAGAGCGTTTACCGATTCACCGTCAAGCACCTTCTTATGCTGAACAAGCAGCTTCTACTGACCTTTTAGAAACAGGTATTAAAGTCATTGACTTACTTTGCCCGTTTGCAAAAGGTGGTAAAGTTGGTTTATTCGGTGGTGCCGGTGTTGGTAAAACTGTAAACATGATGGAATTGATCAACAACATCGCGAAAGCACACTCAGGTTTATCTGTGTTTGCTGGTGTTGGTGAGCGTACTCGTGAAGGTAACGACTTCTATCACGAAATGAAAGATTCTAACGTTCTTGACAAAGTAGCGATGGTCTACGGTCAGATGAACGAGCCACCAGGTAACCGTTTACGCGTAGCGTTAACTGGTTTGACGATGGCAGAATACTTCCGTGATGAGAAAGATGAAAACGGTAAAGGCCGTGACGTATTGTTGTTCGTTGACAACATTTACCGTTACACATTGGCTGGTACTGAAGTATCTGCTCTTTTAGGTCGTATGCCATCTGCAGTAGGTTACCAACCGACGCTTGCAGAAGAGATGGGTGTTCTTCAAGAACGTATTACATCGACTAAGTCTGGTTCGATTACATCTATCCAAGCGGTATATGTACCTGCCGATGACTTAACAGATCCATCGCCTGCAACTACATTTGCTCACTTAGATGCAACTGTAGTATTGAGCCGTGACATCGCATCTTCTGGTATTTATCCAGCAATCGATCCACTTGACTCTACTTCACGCCAGTTAGATCCATTGGTTGTTGGTGCTGAACATTATGAAATTGCACGTTCTGTACAGAACGTATTGCAACGTTATAAAGAGCTTAAAGACATCATTGCGATCTTGGGTATGGACGAGTTAGCTGAAGAAGACAAACTTACTGTGTATCGTGCACGTAAGATCCAACGTTTCTTCTCTCAACCGTTCCACGTAGCTGAAGTGTTTACTGGTGCTCCTGGTAAACTTGTACCACTTAAAGAAACAATTCGTGGCTTTAAAGGTCTTCTAGCTGGTGAATACGATCACATCCCGGAACAAGCGTTCTATATGGTTGGTGGTATTGACGAAGTGATCGCTAAAGCCGAGAAGCTTTAATTAGCAACTCTCATTTAGGAGATTCACATGTCGACTATGCAATGTGATGTTGTAAGTGTTAAAGAGTCTTTGTACTCAGGCACTGTGACAATGCTTATCGCAAAAGGTGCTGGCGGTGAATTGGGTATTATGCCTGGTCACGCGCCGTTAGTCACTTTGCTCAAGCCGGGCGCGATTCGCGTTCTGCTTGAAAACGGTACAGAAGAGTTAATCTATGTATCTGGTGGTGTTCTAGAAGTTCAACCGCATGTTGTTACCGTTCTTGCAGATACTGCAATTCGTGCTGACAACTTAGATGAAGCTGCAATTATCGAAGCACGTAAAAATGCTGAACAATTGCTCGCAAATCAAAAAAGCGACTTGGATGCTGCTGCTGCTTTGGCTGCGCTTGCAGAAACTGCTGCTCAGTTGGAAACCATCCGCAAAATCAAAAACCGCGCTCAATAAGACGCAGTTGGCGATTGAAAAACCACCCGAGAGGGTGGTTTTTTTATGCGATTGCTAAACAAATGGCTTATAACGAAAACTTGGATTTTAGAAGTGAATACTCATTTAGTTTAATAATATCTAATTTATTTACACATGAGTGGTATAAGCAAAGATCGATATGGGTTTACTCGAATAGATATATTTTAAAAGGCTTGTTTTTGCTTCAATAAAAATTGCTGTTGTATGAATTGACTATACTCATCCCCTAAAGGTAATTCATAATCTTTAAAAATCTGTCGACGGATTGAGATTGTCGGCTGTTTGGTTTTGGGATTAAAACCACTTTTTTCAATTTCTGTCCAATATAAACCTGTGCCACGCTTTTGCCATGATGGCAATGCATTGAAGTTAATTTCACGGCTAAAAAGTAGATTATGTTTATCTTGGCGAGATAATCCTTTTACTTGTGAGGTTGCATTGTTTACAGTTTGACCTTCTTTGCGCAACATCCAATAGCAATGAGCATTGAGTGCATTGCGATGAGCATCTTCATGGCGCCAACGAAAATAATCTTCGGTCATTTTTGCATTGGGCAGTATGCAAATTCGAGCATCAAAAGTTGCCATCTCACCGTGTAAGATGCTGAATTTTGCGCTGGCTTCGGCGGCGAGGATAGAAATAATTTTTCGTGTTTTACGATTAAAGCTGTCATCTTCTAAATGAAACAATAAGGAAATCTCATCACTTTGTGTATAACCATAAATGATATTGAAACCACACTGCATGAGATGGACCGTTGTTTCGACCATCAAATCGCGGAAACGCAGATCAAAGGGGGCTTCAAATTTCCAAATCTCTTTGGTCAACTTGGTGAAGCCCCGTCCATCCAGTCGAACCACAATATATTGCTCAGGAGGAACACAAAAGTCATAAGCTGTTTCAAAAACACGTAATGTACGATCTAAATCATCAAATCTCATGGCGATACTACGAATTATTCATCATGCTAAAGTTATATTTCAAGATGAACTAGTTTTAGCATAATCTGAACAATAAAAATGGAATTTTATTCAATGATGCAACTTATTGAGCAGCAAGCGCACTTTTGGGAACTCTACCAAGCTCAAGACCAATATTATCTCAGCATTGCTGTGGATATGAGCTCAGTTGTATCTTGTTGGGATATTGCACTCACTGAAACAGATATTGTGCAGTATCAGCACAAAGGACGAATTGCAATCGAAGATTTGGCAAACTCGATTGTGGCGGAAACCTATCGGGGTGACTTTTCAAATTTAGAACGCAATAAAGTGTCGCTACCGATTCAACAACAGATGCAAATGGCATTTAAACTATGGAAAACAGCGCAAGACTAATTTTTTATTGATCAACAGACTGAATTGCAAAGCCATCGTTTGGAATGAGTTTTACTTTAAATAATGCATCAAAGCCCTCAGAAATTTTGGGAATTTCGAGTTTATAAAATGTGGCTTTTACGCCCTTTTCTGGAATGTTGGCTTTACCTGAGCGTTGCGCATTCCGTTGTAGAGTGCTGTCGAGGTCTGTTTCAAAATAATAAGAAATGATTTGAAAACCTACCGCTTTGGCACGTTGTATATAACGGGTACGATCTACCTGGCGCATGTTGGTATTGTCGATCACAATTTTGGTTTTTGAAGCCAAAGCTGCTTCAAAGATGATATTCTCACGATGCCTTGTTTTCAGCATATCTAAGTTGATACGTAAATGAGTATGGTAAAAATAGTGTTGATAAAATGTTGATTTACCAGAAGCTTGTACACCTGTGAATAGAATCAGCTGCATGAAACACTACAAAAATAAGATGAATTCAGTATTAAAGCATGTTTATGAATTCTGCTACAATCGATTCAATGTGGAGAACGCTAATAAATCTAAAATGAACAAACATATTCAATTTCGCGCTATATTTTGCGTATTTATTGCCAGCAGTCTGAGTGCATGTCAAAGTCAGTTTGTCACGACACCGAATCTACCCACTGAAGCCAATTTAGTGGCAAACTCAGTCAATAATGGTTTGGAAACGGAGTTGAATATTGATTATCTTGTTGCTTTTAAGAATCTAAAAATGGCTTATGGCCGATGTGTTGCTTTTACTGGCGAACATGACTTTGTATTTACTGACAATAAACTAGAACAAGATTTGGAAATGGGCACTTTATTTGCACGTACGAAGGGCGGAGCCTATTTATCAAAAACCTTGGTGGAATCTATAGGTAAGAATAAAACCCGATTAACACTATTCTTACCTACAGGTTATAAATCTGCTCAAGCTCGTTTTAAACTTGATGCAAAACGAGCATTGGGACAAGATCCCTCATGTAATGCTGCCAAGCCTATCTAATGAATCAATGGGATAGCAGATCAACTTTGTTCGGAGGATGCCGTGTCTTTTGCGTTGGGGATCATCATACTTGCAAGTTTAAGCATATCCATTTGAATATTATTCATTTGCTGCTCAATTTTCTTAAAATCGACTTTTGAAATATCTACATCACCATTTAGCAGTGCAGAGTTAAGAAGTTGCTGATTACTCTGTAAAACTTGCTGGCGTAAGCCATCGATTTCCTGACTTTTCAGGTCTAGAGAAATTAAAGCAGTGTTAAAGCCCTGTAGCTCACGGCTCAGATCTTTTACGGTTTGCTGTAATACGATGCTGTTTTTAGATTGAACAGCTTGTTGCAAATCAGACTGAGTCTGTTGCAGTTTCTCAATATAATCACCAGTTTTTAATTGAACATCGGCGACATCGCGAGCGATATAAAACAGGTTACCCGATTTTAAATCCTCAGAAGTTTTATGGATTACTTCTGATTTTGAGTTTAATGCTTGATCGGATGTCTCATTCGATTCAAACTCTTGCTGTTGACGTGATTGTTCAACTGCTTGATTACAGCCCAAAAGTAAAATGCCTGAAGTAAAAATAATAAAAGGTAAAACAGCACCCTGTAGCAACTTTTTCATTGAGATCCACAATTCATCTGATTGGCTATGCAATGAATAATATAGGATGCAAAAATGTAGAGATTGAGGATTGTTGCAAAGGGTATACAGACTGTAACTTGAACCATTCACTTCTTTGGAAATTGGGGAGTATGAGCACAATCGTTGTACCCATACTTTTTAATCCTGATTATCCAATGATCTATAAAATCCTGCTGGAGTATTTTAGGTCATCCATTCACGATGTTCAGCATCAAACAGCATCGTCATTTAGCTAATTCAGCTTCAATTGCTGAAGTAATGCGTGGGTCATCCGCAGTAATATCCGGCGCAAAACGTGCCACAATTTCGCCATTTTTCCCAATTAAGAATTTCTCAAAGTTCCAAAGTACTTCTGGTTTTGGATTTGGTGTTAAACCGTAATCGACTAAATCTTTCCACCATGGACCTTCACCAATACGCTCTGGGATTGCATGAATTAAAGTGTCATAAAGCGGGTGTTTGTCATCGCCAGCCACTGAAATTTTTGCAAAAAGCGGAAAATCTACATTGTAGGTCAATGAACAAAACTGCTCGATCTCATCATTGCTACCGGGTTCTTGAGCAAGAAAGTTATTTGCTGGAAAGCCCAATACTTCAAATCCTTGATCTTTCTTTTCGGTATAGAGCTTTTCAAGCCCTTCATATTGTGGTGTCAGCCCACATTTAGAAGCCACATTGACAATTAACAGGACTTTACCTTGATATTGATTCAAGGTAACGGGATCACCTTTGATGGTATTGACAGGAATATCATATACAGAATTGCGCATGGTTTTATCCTTAAACATGAAGTCTTCGAGTAGAAAATATGTTTAATGTTTTAACGATATTGCATGATTTCGGCAAGTTGCATTTGTATCTAAGTGCAAATAAAAAAGCAGATCAAGAGATCTGCTTTTAATACGCATCAAATTGAATGAGTTATGGTGCAGCATTGGCTTTGGTTTGAAGTGCTTGCATTTCAGTTAACAGGCTTTGTTGTAACTCAGTACCTTTCTTTTGCAGCTCCATAATTTTTTGTGGATCTGGCGAACTTGCTAAACCGGCTTCAGACATTTCAACGCCAAGGTTGTTTGATTCCTTCATTTTGTCGCGTACCGATGCTACTTCAGTACTTTTCAGTGCCAAACCGTCCAAGTCTTTATTGAAGCCATCAACATAGGTTTTCATTTTATCAACTACACTTTTCAGTGCATCTTTATCCCCTTTTTGAGCAGCTTGCATCACTTCAGTTTGGAAGTTTAATGCTTCTTTTGCTTTTGCTGTAGACATAGATTGAAGTGCAGTTAAATCGCTTTTGATATCCGCAGCATTGTTGGTGCTGAGAGAAGCAGCTGCAGCAGCAGGTTTACTGTCCGTACCAGACGCAGCATCTGCTGGTTTTTTATCACATGCAGTTAAAGCGAATGCTGAAGCACATAGCGTAGCAAGTAGTAATTTTTTCATTATAAAACCCTTCATTATTTAAAATTCTTAAGAATCTGACCTAAGTCTACATATTCATAAAGTTATATGCTTAATTTTGAGCATAAGATGCAAAATGCACAATTTTAAGGCAATTTTCTATAGTATTTTTGTACATAAGCTTAGCAATAAAGTGAAAATTGTCACTTAAAAAAGCCTTTGATCTAAAGATTACGCATCTGAGCAGGTGTCTGGTGGGTATAGCGTTTAAAAAATTCAATAAAGCTAGAGGTATGTTGGTATCCCAGTTCTAGGCTGATTTTTTTTACTGAAAAACCTTGTTGAATCAGTGAAATTGCATGAATGATCTTGGCGCGGTTTCGCCATTCAGACAGAGACAGTTTTAGGGAATCTTGGCTTAACCGGAGTGCATGTCGTTCAGTAATCTGAAAGCTGTCTAAGATTTCTTGTAAACCGCGGTTAAATTGCCGAGTGTCTGAAAGCTGTTCAAGAATAGGTTTTAAAATCGGATGATCCGTTTGTGGTAAATAGTGTTCATAACAGGCGCTATTTTGAATTTGATCGACCAACAGTTGTAATAGGTGTTGATGATATGTGGGGGATGGAATTCCTTGCTTTTGCTGATCTAAAATTTCTTCAATGGTATGCCGTAAAAATGGTCGAATACTTAAAGTTTGTGTGTTGCTTGACAGCTGTTGACAAATCCGGGGATGAAGACGGATACAGATATAACGTGTGAGCAAATCATCTACCGCCGTACAACAGTGTTCAGTTTGCGGGGGAATCCATAAACCATAACTGGGCGGTGATAAATAGATTTGATCTGCAACGGTAAGCTCTAAAGTCCCATTGAGGCTTAAATTGAAGTCCCCCCATAGATTACAATGGGGGGTGACGACATCATGTTTCTGATAGAAAAATTCTTCTACGGAAATCAGATTTGAATACATGGTTAAAAGTTTGAACTCTCACATTGCATAGTATTGGTTTCAGCTTTTGGATTATTTAAGCCTCGACTCAAGGTGAAAATTGAAACAAAGGCTAAAAGAATAAAGCTCAGTACACTATACAATAAAATGTTGGCATTAAAATGATCAACAACATAGCCGCCGATCAAAGCACCTGTTGCAATCATGACTTGGAAAAAACCAACAAATAGAGGCATTCCTTTTTCGACTGCATGTGGCGCATGTAAAAACATCCAGATATTTGCAGTGGTTGGAAAAGCGCCAAATGCGAAGCCCCAAAGTGCAGTCAGAATAAATGCGCCAATCGGTTGAACTGCAAACAGGGGAAAGCCGAAGAACACGATTGCAAAGCAGATCGCGACAAAGGCAAAAGTATAGCGAACATTTAAATTACCGCTGTAGCCAGCAAACGCATTCCCAAATACACCGGCTACGCCAAATAATAACAATAGCGAACTGATGGTTGCATTATCAAAACCTGCTGAATTTTTGAAAAATGGTGTGAGATAACTATAGGAAGAAAAATGAGCTAAACCAATTAATAAGATAATAATCAAACCTTGTCTGGCTTTATTGATTCTTAATAAAGCAGGTAAATCTTTAAAATGGATTGCTGATTCTGGTTTTAAACTTGGAATAAATTTTACACCCAACAACAAGACTATAAATCCGATGACTGCAGTAATGGCAAATGATGTGCGCCAGCCATAAGCGTCACTGAGCCATGTGCCAATCGGCACACCAAGCACAGTTGCTAACGTTACACCAGCCATAACTGTTGCGGTTGCTTTGGCAATAGGCAGTTGGCTCGGGGCTAAACGACCACTTAAAGCAATTGCTGTTGCCCAGAAGCCACCAATCGCAAAACCAAGAATAAAACGACTGATCAATAAAATTTCAAAATTCGGTGCAATTGCAGTAATGGCATTGGCAATGACCATGGTTGCGGCAAGAGCAAGTAGCAAATAACGTCGATCCAGGTTTTTTACCAGCACAGGTAACAGTGGAGCTGCTAAGGCTGCCATGATGCCTGGTAATGTAATCATTAATCCTGCTGTACCGACAGAAACATGCAAATCTGCAGAAATACTATTCAGAACACCGATGGGAAGAAATTCGCTGGTGACCAAGGCAAAAGCAGTGACAGCCACGGTGAGCAGTGCTAGCCAACTGCCCTGATTACTGGGGGCAACCTCTGTTGAAGGTTGTTGCGAGATTTCTGATTGCATCATGTTCATGGATATAGTCCTGATGAAAGCGTGAGAATGTGACGGAAAGTTTTAATTCATTAGCGATCGTTATAAAAATAAAATATTTGATTAATTCTCAGCTGTCAATTAATTTAATAATGTTTGTTATAAAAATATGTGTGAAGATTATGGCGGATTCTGAAGAGCATGATTTAGTCGCGGAAAAACCGGTGATTAAACGCGGACGTGGTCGTCCCAAATGTTTTGATGAACAACAGGTGTTGCATAAAGCGATGCTGTTGTTTTGGGAATTTGGCTATGAAGCAACATCCATGAGTGATTTAACCAAAGCACTCAACCTGACTGCACCGAGTATTTATAGTAGTTTTGGTGATAAATCACAGTTTTTTCATGCATGTCTAGCGTATTACTTAAAACACGAGGCTTGTTCATTAGATATTATTTTTCAAGAAGCCAAGACTGCAAAAATTGCCATTGAACTTTATCTGCATGAAAATCTTAAAAAACTCGTTCAACAAAATAAACCAACGGGTTGTATGCTGGTTACAGCGACCATCAATTGTTCCCAAGAACATGCTCCAATTCAGCATGATTTGTTAGTCAAAAGACAACAAGTTAAAGAAAGAATTTATCAACGTTTAGCGCAGGGTATAAAAGATGGTGATCTAAATCCAAAAGCTGATTTACAAGCGATGGCAGATTATTATTCTACAGTGATTCAAGGTTTAACCATGCAGGCACGTGATGGGGTGGGGCTAAAACAGTTGCAAAATGTGGTAGCACTGGCAATAAAGACCTGGGACTTATTTTAGGCTTGAAAATTTTCAGTAAGATCAATGCCTCAGCATGATTTGTCTGAAAAGCCCTATAGATGTCTGAAATGCCATATTTAAATTGATTCAGACTTCATTGATAATTATTGCAAGTCCTCAAGAATAGTCGAAGTTATGTACAGCAACACTAAACCCATGTGGTGGGCCGTCAGTTTACCCATTATCGCTGTTTTGATCTGGTCACTGAATATTGCGGTGACACGTTATGTAACTGATTATATTTCACCTGTCAGTATTAGTTTTTATCGCTGGTTGGTGGCATTTATTCTTTTGACGCCTTTGATGTTGCCCAAGGTTTGGCAGCAATGGGACCTAATCCGTCAGCACTTTATTCAATTCGCCGTTCTGAGTGCTTTTGGGATGTTCTTGTATCAAGGTTTGGCATATAGTGCAGCGCATTACACCACTGCAACGAATATGGGCATTATCAATGCCTTTATACCGGTATTTACCATTCTCGTGTCAATGATGTTGTTGCGTGAAATTCCAAATCGCTATGCGGTGGTTGGAAGCATATTGTCTTTTGCGGGGTTGGTGTATGTGATCGGACGTGGAGATTTTACGCATTTGACCCAATTGTCAGGTCATTCAGGTGATTTGATCATGGTCCTGGCCGTATTCTTTTATGCTTTTTATGGGGTCTTTTTAAAAAAATGGCAATTAAAAGTGCCATTACTCTTGAGTCTATATGTACAAATTGCATTTACTTTGATTTATCACTTACCTTTTGTATTTTATTTGGGAATTGATGCGATTAATGCGAGTAATGCTGCCAGTGTGCTGTATGCCGGTGCATTTCCTTCTCTGATCGCACCTTTACTCTGGATGATGGCTGTTCAATATCTAGGTCCAAATAGAACCAGTATCTTCATGAACTTAATGCCTGTATTTACTGCCATTATTGCTTATTTCTGGTTACATGAAGAGTGGACGATTTATCATACTATTGGTGGTATCATCATTTTAGTCGGCATTGCTTTGGCACAAAAAAAGTCACATAGTGTCAAAAAAAGTAAATCTGTTTCTGCCTCTTAAATTTATATCGAGTGAAATTTATACGATTAATTAACTGTTTTTTGTGCTGATTAAGTATTAATTT
>NZ_JADVOP010000018.1 GCF_016508585.1 Acinetobacter baumannii | reverse complement strand
ATATTATATATTTCAACAATATATGTTGGGAAAATTTATTGATCAATAATTTAAGAAAATTTTTATAATAAATCTATGATAACGAGGTGAAAATAAAGCTTCGAATCATATCAAGATTAAGCTTCACTGCTTAAATTTATTGTTTTAATCTATAAATGAGTTTTTCTCATGAATCTTAACACTCTTCCCTGAGTGTTCAACCTCTAAAAGCGTTTATTTCACTTCAAAATGATGCTTTTCAGTGACTAACTTAATCTTTATGTCTTTGTAGTAGCGAATCATTGGATCATTCACATCTTTTTTCAATGCATCGGCAAATTTATCTTCATTCATCAATTTTGCATACGTTTTATATCCAATCTTTAAAGTTTCAGCTTGCTTTCCAGACTGTTGAAATTCTTCAATACGCTTATTAATCTGCTTAACACTAATTTCCATCTTTGATTCCCCCACGAACACTTTATTTTTTTATAACACTGTTTTATGACAGTTCCATTTAAAAAGGGATTTTTTTTAAGTTTATTTCTGTAAATGCGTATTATTCTTTAGAAAATCCAGTGTTTTTAAGAATGTCTGTTGGCTGGCTTGTTTGCCTAAGAAAAATTGATATTCATGAACCAACCATTCTTTTGATTCTGGATAAAACACTGCTTTTACAGGAATCTGCTTTTCTTGTAGCGTTTTTACAAATGGGATGGACTGTGTTTCTGTCAAGAAATCTTTATTGCCCCCACTGATAAAAACCGGTGGATACTGGGATGTCAAATAATGAATGGGCGATAACATCTTTAGATTGTCAGCATTATTTTTTTGATTTCCTGTATATGCTTCTACAAGGGTATTGACTCCCCATTCAATCAATTTAATTTCGTCTGGTGCTGTATCTACAAACGCATTCATATCATAAATTCCACAATGCAAAATTAAACCTTTTACTTGGGATGGCTGAATGAGGGGGGTAAATGAAGACTGCTTTGCATAATCAACATTTGTGAGTAAGGCTGCATAATGGCTGGCTAAGTTCGCACCTGCAGAATCCCCTGCCAAAAATAATTGGTTTGCATCAATTGCGTATTGCTTGGCATTTAAATGAATAAACTGTAATGCTTGATTAATTTGATTGAGTTGAGCGGGATAAATGGAATCTGGTGCAAATTGATATTGTACTGACACCACGTTATAGCCTTGAGCTGCAAGTAACTTAAAATAACCTCTTGCATTGTCTTTGGCGCCAGAAATCCAGCCTCCACCATGAATCCAAACAATAGTCGGTCGTTGTGTTGACGGGTTAATATTCTCAGGTTGATAGAGATCAAAATTTAATCGGGGTGTGGTTTGATAAGCAATATTTTGATATACAACCACATGATCAGGTGCATGTTTGTCCATTAAAAATTGTTGAAAATGTGTTGATGTATCAAATACTCGTGTTATAACTCTGCTACTTTTCTGTACATTTTGACAAGCAGAAAGTGTGAGTAAAGATATTGCACAGATCAGAATATTAAATCTAAGCATTTTAAACTCAAAATGGACACTAACCCTATGATGGATGGGTTAAAACATATTGAAGTCAATATAACCTAAAATGAACTACTTTTCTTGCTATTTTAATCCACCCAAAATCAACAAAGTTTGTTGTCAAATTTTGGCAATTTGCTGGTGCAAACTCTGCAAAAACAAATCAGCCTCCGCTTTGGTTTGACATTTTTTATGATAAGTTCCATTCGCCTTTTGGCTATGTGGCGTATATTTAATATCTATAGAAAAATCTTGTGTAATCATATTTTTAGAAACATGTACTGCAATAATATGTAGAGAGTTTAGATAAAAACCATCTTCAATTTTAACCAACATTTTACAGCCTCAAATTTTCATATAATCATAAAATGTGAAAAAGCTCATAATGTGATGAGCCAACTATTTAAATAAATTAAAGATAAGTGTATCTCAGTTTAGCCAGGTTTTAAAATTTTGAATCTGTTTTTTATGTAACATAATTTAGACAAGGATGAATCAGATTTAAAACATAAAAGTTATTTTCAGTAAACTGATCTAAATTGTCTGACATTTTCTCAACATTGCTATTTGATCGGTGCTAGATTGAATAAATCGTGATATTTATCACATTACATAATAAAAGTTATTGTTTTGATCTCTTTTATGGAGGTTGTGAGTATGAATTATTTAATTATTTTGAATTCTCCACATCAACATCATTTTGAGGAAGTTCATAGACTGATCTGTGACTACGATGCTTCGATTCGTGTCAATCCTTCAACTTGGCTGATACATACCCATTATGATGCAACAATCATTCGCCAGCACTTAGCCAGCATTATTAGTATCCATGATTCGCTTTTAGTATTCAAAATTGATCAAGAACACTGCTTTGCCAATGATTTGGATTTAAACGATTGGATGGAGGATATCCACAATGAAACTGCCATCGGTCTTGAGTGATGACGGTTATGGATTTAGCCATCTTGCATTTGATTAAAACCAAGCTATCCCATTGATATTCAAAGGGATAGCAATAGCCTATTAGATGGTAAGTTAAACACTCAACATACTGTTTAATGTCTCACTGACATTTTTTGATTTCACTTGAGATTTTAATGCCTCAAGTGACGCCTTCACGTCACTGCGTTGTGGTTCAGCCAAAGTATACCAGCGTGTCAGTACCTGTAGTAAACGAGAGCCTACAATCGGGTTTTTCTCATCTAGATATTTAGCCAGGTCAACAAAATGTTGCACGCCGAAACTCCAGGTATTTACAGGATTAGCATTTAAACCGCCACTCACTGAACGTATACGGTTTGGTGTACCCAAATCATAGTCGACATGTGTAGTTAGATACTGGATTGTTTCAGCAGTTGCTTTTGGATGCGCAGCTTGAATCATAAACCATTGATCCAATGAAAGATCTTCGTCTTTAAAATGCGTATAAAAGTCCTGTAAAGCCGCTTCTGCTTGAGGGGCATCATTCCAGACTAAAACTTTCAAGGCACCCAAACGTTCCGACATATTCATTGAGTTTTCGTATTGAGCATAAGCCAAATCAAAAACTTCACTGTCACCTTGTCGTGCCATTAAACCCAGCATAATATTTTTCAAAGCACGGACACCCATGGCTTGTGAAAATTCATGCTGTGAATCTGGATCAAGTGATAAATAAGTATCTTTGGCAAAACTGCCCAATACTTTCGCCAATCGGTTTAAAAGCGCTTCTCGTGCTTCATGGACAATCAGTGGATTATAATCTTGGTCAATACGACTGCCCAAGTAACTTTCTGTCGGAACATCAAATAAACGAGATGCCAATAACGGATCTTTTTCAATCACATTCGGTAAAGTTTGTTGTATTGCATCTACATAGATTTGGGCATCGTGACCATCGATTAAAATACGCTCAAGTAAGGTTTGTGTCGCTTGCCACTGGTTAAACCCATTGGTTTCATACTGCAATAGGAATGCCAGTTCTGCATCTGAATAATTAAATTCAAGATTGACAGGTGCAGAGAAATTACGCAGCAAAGAAGCGATTGGCTTTTCAGTTATTCCTGTAAACTCAATACTCGCTTCTGCCTGATCAAACAAATACACGCCATCTTTTACCCCATTTTCAAATAGACGATCTGATTTCAGGGTATATTGCGCTCCAGTCTGGGCATTGAACAGGGCCAAAGCAACAGGAATAGGCACAGGTTTTAAATTTGGATATTTAGGATGTGCTTTTAAGGTTTGTTTAAAAGTTAAACGGTAGGTTTGAGTGGAAGCATCATATTCACCTTTGGCTTCAAGTTTTGGTGTGCCTGGTTGGTTATACCAAATGAGGAATGCTGACAAATCTACTCCTGAACCTGCTGTTAAAGCAGCAACCCAGTCTTCAACCGTCACAGCTTGTCCATCATGACGGCGGAAATATTCATCTGTGCCTTTACGGAATTTTTCTTGACCCAACAATGTGGACATCATTCGATTGATTTCAGCACCTTTCTCATACACTGTCGCTGTGTAAAAATTGTTAATCTCTACAAAATGATCTGGGCGTGGTGGATGAGACAGTGGACCTGCATCTTCTGGGAATTGATGTGCTTTCAGAACAGCAACATCATCAATTCGTTGTACTGCAGCGGATTGGAGATCTTCAGAGAAAGACTGATCACGGAAAACGGTTAAACCTTCTTTCAGACACAATTGGAACCAATCACGACAAGTAATACGGTTACCTGTCCAGTTATGAAAATATTCATGTGCAATTACAGATTGCACACGCATGATCGCTGCATCTGTCGTATATTCTTCATCAGCAAGCACACATGAAGTATTAAAAATATTCAGACCTTTATTTTCCATTGCCCCCATATTGAATTGGCTGGTTGCAACAATCATATAATTGTCTAAGTCATACGCTCGTCCATAATGTTCTTCATCCCAACGCATAGAATGTTTGAGTGCTTCCATCGCAATATGGCATTTTGGAATATCTTTCTCTTCTGCATAGATTTCCAAGGCAACATCCCGACCTTCTGAAGTGGTATAACGATCTTTCAATACCTCGAGATCACCAATCACACAGGCAAATAAGTAAGCAGGCTTTTTAGTGGGGTCCTGCCAAATTGTATAATGACGGTCCTCACCTGCTTCACCTGCTTCACCCGATTCAATCAGATTACCATTTGCCAATAGTACTGGATATTTTTTATCAGCTTCTACACGTGTCGTAAACACCGATAGTACATCTGGTCGATCGGGATAGAAGGTAATTTTTCGAAAACCTTCAGGTTCGTTTTGGGTTACAAATAAATCACTGCCAGCAAGATACAGCCCTTCAAGCTGTGTATTGGTTTCAGGATGAATCAGGACAACCGTTTCAACAATCGCTTGTTCTGGGGCATTACGGATGACAAGCTGTTCTGAATCCAACTTATACTCACTTTCAGTAAGTTGCTTACCATTAATTTTAATTGATTTTAATTCTAAATCCCGCCCCAGCAATACTAAATCACCATCGGTCTGGCGTTTCATTACTAATTTTGAACTTACATCGGTATGGTCATCATAAACTTGAATATCCAGATGAATAGAATCTACAACATAGGATGGTTTCTGATAATCTTTTAAATATATGGTTTGATCTGCTTCAACGGTGGGGTTTGCCGCAATATTCATATGATGTCCTAATCCTATTGTTGAGTTTAGACGTAGTATTGTGAATCTGATCATGCTTCAAATTTCACAATTTGTCTGTATTGTTTATTCATTTATATATGGGTCTGGTTGAAATTAATTTCAATCGTTTCAATGCAAAAAACGTGCGAGATGCCCTTTATTTATACAAAAATAGCGCTCTTGAATCACATTGCGTGTCAGGAAGTTTAGAAATGATTTCGATATGAAAATACTGAATCCTGATTTTTGAAAAAGTCAAGAAGCCTCATGTCTGAGCAAATGCACGATTCACTCAATACCATGAATGCGATTAAAATCCAATCAGACTTTTTAGTTTTCTAGCCTAGCGCACAATTAATACAGGATATAAAGGATTGAATAGCAGATCTCCCGCCTAGGTATCAGAACCTACAGTCCTATTTAGACAACATCCATTACTGGAAAATTAATAAACAATATCAATATAATATAGGGAAAAATATAAAATGCTTAGGCTATTTGTGATGATGTTATATCTCTTGAATCTATCCACGGATGCACATGCTACAGCATCATACTTTTGCTTTAAAACAGATCATCAGCAAAATATTTTGCTGGTTTCTGCTGAGGAATTTCCTGAAATCAAAACGATTCAGTATTATCCATATCTAAAAAGGATTGATTTGAAGTTCTCTCATTACGATGCAATAGACACAGCACGAGATCGACCAAGTGAATTTCACGACTTTTATAAAGAAATCATCGACAATCAAGTGATGGGAACTTATGAAGTGATTTATCAAGGTGCGATGTTCTCTACCATCAACCATACCGCTAAAAATAACCATCGCCCAACGAAATTCGAGAGAATTTATCATCTTGATCCAAACACACGGCAAAACTTGAATCGACAAGGTATTGATTGCTTTTAAACGATATTTTTACAAAGAAATACGCAGAATAATGCTTTCTTAATCTGAAATTATGGATAATGGCGTTAAACGAAACAAAGATATGTCATTATGAAGTTGCGAACATTGTTCAGTGTGTGCTGTTTTACTTGGTTAGGACTTAGCACGTTCACCCATGCAAATCCTGAATTTTTATCTCCAGATCAAGCTTTTCAATTTTCAGCAGAATCACTCTCAGAAAACAAAGCTCAATTAAATTGGACGATTGCACCTCATTATTATCTCTATCACGATCAATTCAAGGTCACTGTGAATAATAAAGCAGTACCCTTCAGTTTGCCTAAAGGACATATCAAAGATGATCCGACCTTTGGTAAAACTGAGGTTCACTATGAAAACCTGAGCACGACGATTCAGGTTAAACCCAATACGCAATATACGGTGATGTATCAAGGTTGCTCTGCTGATGGTTTATGCTATCCACTGCAAAGAAAAAATATTGCCACAGATGCAGACGGCTTATTGCCTCAAAACAATACTGCATCCAAAAATACGCTGAGCAGTCTGACAAATAAATCTTTGTTGACCCAAGCTGAAACTGCTCCATCTCAAGATAAAAATATTAAAACTGATTCTGATAAAGTAAAAATCTCAACACCGAATGCAGAAAAAACCTCAACGACAGCAAGTGCAACAAACACACAAAAAAGTATAGATGAAGATCAATCCACTGATGCAATTACAGCTGCTAATCAGGTACTGGGTTCAAGCGCTGTCATTACAACTGCATCCGCTTCTGCAAATCCAGATATAAATTCAGCAACAAATAGCAATACAACGTCATTACAATGGAATGATGATCAATCATTTTTTAAACTTTTGTCAAAAGATTCATTGTTTCTGAATTTATTGGTATTTTTTGGTCTGGGGATTTTGCTTGCCTTTTTACCTTGCTCACTGCCCCTCATTCCAATTCTTTCAGGAATCATTATTCAACGTGCAAAAGGCTATAAAGCGGTAGTGATTGCGCTTTGCTTTGTGGTGAGTATGGCAATCATTTACGCCATTATGGGAATCGTGGTTGCTGAGATCGGTTATAGTTTTCAACGCTGGTTCCAAAGCCCTTGGATTGTTTCATTATTTGCCGTGCTATTTGTCATATTGGCACTCAATCTATTTGGTGTATATCAACTCAATTTGCCACAATTCATCACCAACAAACTTAGTCACCTGCAGAACAATCAGAAAGCAGGAACCGTTTTAGGTGCAATCGTAATGGGAGCATTATCCGCACTGATTGTGGGTCCCTGTATGAGTGCTCCACTGGCTGGTGCATTATTATTTGTCTCACAAACTCAAAATGCTGCTTTAGGCGGTCTCTATCTATTTATTCTGGGCTTAGGCATTGGTTTACCTTTGTTTATTGCCAGTGTATTCGGTTCTAAATTATTGCCGAAACCCGGCTTATGGATGGACCGCATTAAAGTCAGCTTTGGCTTTGTGATGCTTATGGTTGCATTGTACTTTATCCGTCCAATGCTCGCTTCTACGGTTTATGCTGCAATTTTCGCTCTATTGTGTATCGCACTAGCAATCTACTTATTGATTGCTTTGCGTGACAGTGAAAAAGCTGTCAATAAAGCTATACTTGCCGTCATTGCCCTATTAAGTATTTTTGCAGGGCTTTGGAACATTCAACAAGGCTATGCAGCCTATCAAATTCAACACAGTCAATCCGAACATTTGATCTGGAAGAAAGTCACTACAGCTGAACAACTTGAAAGTGCATTGCTTCAAGCAAAACAGCAGAACAAACCGATTATTATTGATGTTTATGCGGATTGGTGTGTGGCATGCCAACCCATTGAAAAAGAAGTTTTCCCACGCGTCGATGTGCAGGATGCATTAAAGAACTTCACGCTGATTCAATTAGATTTAACTGAATATAATGCCTCACAGGACACTATTTTAAAACAACGTGAAATACTCGGTCCACCTACAATGCTGTTCTTGAATCATCATGCTGAAGAAATTCGTGAATTACGCTTCACTGGAACTTTCTCAGCACAACAATTGCTCAAACAGACAGCACAAGTGCAACAAATCTTGAAAACACAATGATCATGATCACCGCACAAGCCATTCATCTCGGACCATTCATGTTACCTTGGACGCTGACGATCTTGATGGTCGCCATCTTAGTCAGCGTCATCGCAGGAAAGTTGACTTACCGTTACTTTGGGCTGGACGCTTCACAGTGGTCAACCTTTAAAGATTCGATTTGGTCCGGGATTTGGCTGGGTTTATTATGTGCACGTATCGGCTTTGTACTATTAAATTTAGAAGTTTACTTAGACCATCCAATTGAAATCATCAAAATTCAAGACCAAGGGTTTAATCTTTATTTAGGACTCATTGCGGCTTTTCTATGGATCATATGGAAAAATCGCTTTCTAAACAAAAGCTTTGTCATATTGCTCCTCACAATATTTAGCCTACTGTGTGTTTCAGCTCATTACACCCATCAGCAAATACAACTGCGATATCAGCAATTTCCTGATGTTCAATTACTGAATTTGCAACAGCACCCCATCAAACTCACAGAATATCTAGGCAAACCGACAGTTATCAATTTATGGGCAAGCTGGTGTCCACCATGCAGACGTGAAATGCCTGTTCTCGATGAGGCACAAAAGAACCATCCCAACATCCAGTTTGTCTTTATTAATCAGAATGAAGATGCAAAAACTGTACAACATTATCTACAGCAACATGGATTGCATTTAGATCAAGTCCTGTTAGATGCAGATAGCCTGACTGCTCAAAAAATGGGAATGTTTGGTTTACCCAGTACCCTATTTTTTAATGCTCAAGGTCAGTTAGTTGATACACATATGGGAGAAATTACCCATGCGGTCCTACGTCAGAAAATTCAAAACATTATTTCAGAATAATTGATTTCATGACAATGAAGTAAAAATCATTGCGATTAACAGAGGAGTCATCTTGATGATTGATTTAAAAACACTGGGTATTTATTGTTTAAGCTTAGTCTTGAGTGGCTCACTTTTTGCCGCAGATGCTGATTTTCTCAAAAATAAACTTGAAAAAGAAGGTTATCACTTCGTTCAAAAAATTGATGCACCTGATGGATTGGAAGGTTGGACAGGTTATAAAGATGAATATCCATCTACCCTGTTTATCTCTAAAGATCAGAAACATTATATTGTAGGTGATCTATTTGATGCATCCGGAAAAAATTTAACAGAACAAGCAATTGATACACATGTTAAAGGTGCAGTGCTGGATGAAATTTGGAAAAGCTTAGAAAAATCCACATGGATCCAGGATGGTGATACAAACGCCAAAAAAATTGTCTATGTGTTTAATGATCCGAATTGTCCCTACTGTCATACCTTTTGGCAACACGCACGCCCATTTGTTGCCTCTGGACAAGTGCAGTTGCGCCATATTATGGTCGGCGTGATTCGCCCAAGTAGCAAAGGACAAGCAGCAACGATTTTAAACAGTGCAAATCCTGCTGAAATTTTTAAACAATATAATTTAAGCAATGGTAAAAACAAACTGGTTGAAATGAAAAACATTCCCAAGACATTAGCTGATCAGTTGGATGCCAATACTCAATTGATGGACAAATATGGATTTTATGCCACACCAGCCATGGTCTGGAAAGATGCATCAGGTGAAATCCAGAGCCAACAAGGTGCACCAAAAGATATTCAAAAATTATTCAAAGAATCTTTATAAATATTCGATTTAAAAACGAGAACTTAGCAATGATCAAATGATGATAAACGATCTTTATCACTCCTTCAGATTGATCTAGCAGGCATGACATGGATGTTCTGCTTATATCGAATTTTGTGATGGTGTCTTGGCTATAAAATGTTCAGTGCGTCAGGTAAAGCTTATTTCGACTTAAACTGTGTAATAGACCCAATATAGCGGGTTCGATCACACTTTGATTTATATCAAATTGAATACTTCTAGGTGAACGTACTCAAGTTTTTTCAAACTACGCCGTTGGTTTTAATCTGATTTCATCGTGTTTTCAATTGGGTTTTATTTTTGATAAATCATGCAGTAACTCCATCAATTGTTGAATTTTTTCAGCACCGTATTGCTCTTTAATATTTTTATAGGACGCTTCCATTTTTAAAGCTTGGGTTTCAAAATAATTTCGACCTGCTTGAGTAAGTTTGATTAAACTCACCCGTTGATCATGTAAATCCTTACTTTTGATAATTAAGTTCTGCTCAGCCATGCGATTGACAATGCCAGTTAAACTTGGTCTTAAAATACAAGTCAATTCTGCCAAATGGTTGTTCTCAAGCTCATCGTATTGGTAGAGTGTACAAATCACACGCCATTGTTGCTCAGTCAAGCCCATCTCATTTAAAGCAGGTCGAAAATAGGTTTTAGTGGCTTCACGTGCCTGTACCAGTGCTAAAGTTAGCGAAGGCGATAATCGAATTGTTTTCATAGAAATCCTTTCATGAAACTCATGCTAATGGATTGATGAATCGAGTTTTCATTCAATAGATCCAAATTGTTATACGACAATGATTTAAGTGAACTTTCTTTTTGTTACATCTAAATTTATATCAGATGTGAAATAAAATAAAAAATTAATTTTAATTAACAATCAAGTTTACTTTTTTTAATCCATCGTTTGAATCTGATATCTTTTTATTGGTGGAATCATGCAATATTATCTTTATTTTATTCAACACCTTATAACTACAAATAAATCAATTTTCATATTTAACACATCTATTTACTGTCAATAATAGCTTTATTTCTTCCATAAAAAAACTCGCAATAAAGCGAGTTTAGGATACATCAATCGCGAAATTGACGATTAAAACAAGATGAGACAAAGACCAGGGAAAATCAAATATCATCATGTTTCAATGCCTTTATTATTCATGATTTCTAAAAAACTTCCTTGTCATTTTCAGCCAAATAAATGTCATTTTCTGACAAAATAAAATTTAAATGACCCTATTGTTTATTTTTCAATCAAACAGAATTTCTCCAGTACCGCCCCTGAAACTTGCATACTCTGCTTTTGTCGATCCAAGAAATCATTGGCAATCATTAACATCATGTTTGCCGTATCCAGTTGCAAATTTTCTTGAGAAATTTGTGCAATCCCTCGATATGCCTCTAAACGAGAACAAAAAGCCTTTCTCTGTTGATTCGGGTCTTGGTCTTCCGTTACTTCATCATCTAGAATCTGTTTGGTTGCATTGACTTGGGCAGTATATGTTTGAATACGCTGGTTATATTCATCTTGTGTGAGCTTTTGCTGCTTGTTTTCAGCAAAAGCTGAGCTCATTAATCCAATAAAGATCATCACCAATAGCTGCAAAATAAATTTATGCTTCATAAGCAGACCTTTAATTTATAAGACATCAGCTTTCCAGACATCCTCATAATCATCTGCATCAATCATAAAACGAAAGCCTTGCTCCAAAGCCAAATAAGGGATTGCATCTGGAAAAACGTCTTCTAACTCTTTTACACTGATGACATCAAAGAAGTCCTCTCCTTCTTCTAACTCTCCGCCGTAAATAAACCATGCAACATTTTCAGCATCGGGTTGTTTACGTAAACCTACAATTGGTTCTTTATTCAAGGTGTGTTTAGCTATTGCAACCAGATCTGTTTCATTGACTTTGATATAACGTGAATCAAATTCTTCACAGACCAATTTTTGTTCTTCTATAAAATCCTGCAACATATCTATTCTCAAACAATCTGATTTTGTGAGATTGTAAGCTGACACTTTAACAATCACAACCAAATTCACATGCTGTTCAAACGATAGACAGCATTGCAAAAAATATATAATTTGCTAAACTTGATTTCGTAACATATTCAAATTAGGCTATTCGAGGTCAAACATGATGCCACAATCTTCACAGACAAAGTCTGAGTTAATTGATCTCGAAGCATATCCTCGACCTAAATCGACTCACCATGCTTTTTCCTTTAAAAGTACTATCTCATCTGAGGATATATATGCCCTACATCCCCATATCAAAATAGAAATCCCCTATCCACTTGAAACCGTTGCCGCTGGCTTTCCCTCTCCTGCACAGGACTATACTGAAAAGAAAATTGATTTGAATGAACATCTGATACATAACCCGATTGCAACGTTTATTTTAAAAGTAAATTCTTTATCGATGAAAAATGCGGGAATTGAAATTGGTGATGAAATTCTGATTGATCGTAGTCTAGATGCTGAACATGGAGATGTGGTATTGGCATTAATCAATAATGAATTTACCGTTAAACGTTTTATGCATAAAAAATTATCCACGGGTGCATATGACATCTGGCTTAAAGCGGAAAATCCCGATTTTCCCGATATTCATCCACATAGTGAAGAACAGATTATGATTTGGGGTGTGGTGACCTGTATTTTAAAAAAACTCAAATAAGCTGCAGAATGGAGCTCGCTGCCCATTAAAATCAAAACCAACTATTGCCTATATAATTAATTTTAAGGGAAATTAAATAATATGACTGAATTATTTAGACGTTTAGCGCTTTCGCATCAAGGTTTAATTTCTCCACCTAAATTTGGATTAGGCTTATCTGGAACACTTCAAGCAATCCGACATCTAGGTTATGTTCAAATTGACACTATTTCAGTCGTCGAACGTGCCCATCATCATATCTTATGGAGTCGTGTTCCAGACTATCAATCCCATTATTTGAATCAATTGGTACAACAACAGCATATTTTTGAATACTGGTTCCATGTAGCGTCTTATTTACCCATCCAAGACTATCGTTATGCACTTCCTCATATGACGTCCGTGCGTAATGGCGAACATCGCTACTTTAATCGGGGCGATCAACATTTAATGAATGAAATTTTAGCAAAAACCCGTGCTGAAGGTAGCATTCGTTTACGTCATATCGAGCAAGGCAATCGGTCAAACTCTGGGGGATGGTGGAACTCCAGCTCAGCACGCCGTTCAATCGATCAATTGTTTATGCAAGGTGATTTGATGATTTGTGAACGAAATGGAATGGAAAAAGTCTATAACCTGACTGAGCGCTGTCTTCCCAGCCAACTCGACCTCAGCATGCCAACGCTAGAAGAATATGCACGTTATTTATTCAACACTACACTGAGAGCACATGGCATATTTACCTGGAAACAATTACTGCATCTTAAAGTCGGCAGTCAAATTCGCGAAGCGATGCGTCAAATAGTCAATGAGCAACTGGAGGCAGGCGTGATCATCACCTTGTCCCAGTTAGGTTATACCGATAAAGAAAGTCCAAATATTTATATCAAAACCGAAGCTTTGGCACAAAAACCGCACCGTGAGTTGGAGGTTAAAATCCTCTCTCCTTTTGACAATCTCGTTATCCATCGTGAGCGTCTGCGTACTTTATTCAACTTTGACTATCGTTTGGAATGTTATGTGACACCTGCCAAACGGTCATTTGGATACTTTTGTTTACCTATTTTATATGCAGATCAGATCGTAGGACGTATTGACTGTAAAGCACACCGAGCCCAGAAACAATTTGAAGTCCTGAGTCTGCATTTAGAAGATCATTGTTTAAAAAATAAAGAGATAGATCATGCTCACTTGCTCAATGCACTGAATAATGAATTACATCGTTTTGCGCAATTTAATCAATGCCCTCAAATTAAAAACCAACCCAATCAGCTTTTTAAGCAGGTTGTAAAACAGCTTTCATGACATGGACAATCATCTCAAATCTGTCATTGAAAGCGAATTGAATACCATAGTCATAGAGTGACCTAAAATAAGTACAGCGCCGCAATCCTGAATTGAGGCGCTGTACTTATTTTGATCGAATTAATTTAAGTCACAATCCTAATTTCCTACTTTTGCTGAGGTTTGTTCTGACTTTGTTGGTTATGTTGTGCCTGTTGGTTTGACTGCTGATTTTGCTGCTTCTGTTGGTCCTGCTGACTCTGTTGCTTTTGCTGTTGATTGGACTGGTTAGGTTGACCTTGTTGATCATTCTGCTGATTTTGTTGCTGGTTGTGTTGATTAGCCATTTTCATATCCATCCTTTTTAAATATTGGGATATGCCGTACAAATCGACGACAACTGTTAATTTAACGTGCTCAGCAGTGGAAACAAGCGTATAGATGTTTCATTTTTCGACATCGTAAACCATCATCTGAGATTCATGTTTTAAAAGAACAACTTCTAGGTTCGGGTTGTTTACGTGAATTACTTAAACCATGATGAAGCACAACAATCCTTACAAAGCACTGTATCTATGCATTGTCTAGTAAAATTTTCATGCTGTGAAATTCAACGTGTCCACATCTATTTAAATTTGAATTTATTTTAAACTTCTTTTAATATTTCATTTGAATTTGTAACTTTTTCAAGATCATCATGAGTGAACAAATTTTTGCTTTAATCGACATCAACAATTGCTATGTCAGTTGTGAGCGTGTATTTAATCCCAGCCTAAACAACCGGCCTGTCGTCGTATTAAGCAATAATGATGGTTGCGTTGTTTCACGCAGCAATGAAGCCAAAGCACTCAATATAGATATGGCTGTACCTTGGCATGAAGTTGAAAAATCAGCGAAAAAGGCAGGTGTTATCGCCTATTCAAGTAACTATGCTTTATATGGTGATTTTTCAGAACGTTTTTTTAAAACACTGAAAACCTTTTTTAAAGAGGATGATCTAGAACCCTACTCAATTGATGAATGTTTTATTAATCTGAGCTCTTATCGAGACCTATTTGATTTAGAAAGCTATTGCCGAAGATTGGTAAAAACCATTCAAAAATGGTTAGGTTTACCCTGCTGTATTGGCATTGGATATAGCAAGACTCAAGCCAAGCTTGCCAACAGTTTTGCCAAAAAGCGACATGGATTTGAGAGTGTTTGTGATTTGACTGGCTTAGATTTATGCAGCTTTGAGGCTTTACTACTCGAAACCAATGTTGCTGAGGTATGGAGCATTGGACGTAAAACCAGCAAACGTTTGCAAGCATATAATATTTATAATTGCTATGACTTAACTTTTGCCAATGAACATTACCTAGCACGAGAGTTCTCAGTGGTCATTGCACGTACTATTCGTGAGCTAAAAGGTCAATCCTGCATTGCTCTGGACGATCCTGAAATTCCCTCTAAACGGATTCTTTCTTCTCGAAGTTTTGCCTCCGCATTGAATAATTCCGAAATCATCAAACAGGCGATTATTTTTCATGTCAATCGGGCGCATCAACGTCTCACTCGGCAGCAACAACTCTGTGCTGTGATACACGTCTCTCTGTATGAAAAAATTGCTCAAGCACCTTATAAAAAAGCACAAAGCAGCGTTGCAGGCTTGCAATATGCAACAGATGATTTGATGACTTTAACCAAGGCTGCATTACAGCAAATTGATGTTTTATTTAAAGAAAATACCAGATATATAAAAGTCGCCGTGATGCTTTCAGCCCTTCATCACAAAAGCCAACACATCAATGACTTATGGCATCCCGTAGACCTTATTCAGCAACGCGATCAACTCATGGATACACTTTCCAATATGAAGCAGCGCTTTGGTTCTGATTGTATTCAAGTCGGTTATCATTCCACCAGTGAAACATGGAAAATGCGTCAACAAAATCGCTCTCCAAGTTATACCACACGCTGGAGTGATATCTTATGTATTGATGATAGTCATATGGCTGTTACACAAATCAAATGAATAGTTTTGGTCACTCAGTTTAGAATGGAAGCACTTAAAAACAATGCATGAAAATGTCATATTTTAACATTGCCATTTAACGACAAAATTTACATTATATATGCCGTACTAGGCACAGCATTTCCGCGACAATTCAAAGAAAATATAAAGTATTTGTGGAAAAACATGCCATAATATGCAAACTTTGCAGACATCTTGCAAAGACTTTTTGCAATTTTTGAATTGGAGCAGTCTCAATGAGTTCGACCATTTTGGTCATTCACGGACCAAACTTAAACTTGCTAGGAAAGCGCGAACCAGAGGTCTATGGTCACCTCACATTGGATGACATTAACCAACAACTCCTAATGCAAGCTCAGCAAGCCAATATTACTTTAGATACTTTTCAAAGCAATTGGGAAGGTGCTGTAGTGGATCGTATCCATCAAGCACAACGAGACGGCGTTAAAATCATTATCATAAATCCTGCCGCTCTTACGCATACTTCCGTTGCCGTACGTGATGCCCTTTTAGGGGTCGCCATCCCTTTTATTGAAGTACATCTTTCTAATGTTCATGCACGTGAACCATTTAGACATCATTCTTATTTATCAGATAAAGCCGTTGGCGTTATTTGCGGTCTGGGTGCTAAAGGCTATTCTTTTGCGCTCGATTACGCTATCGACAAAATTCAATCTTCAACTCAATCATAATTTAGGAATACGAACCCATGGATATTCGCAAAATTAAAAAGCTCATCGATTTGATGATCGAATCTGATCTTCAAGCAATTGAAGTGAAAGAAGGTGATCAATCGATTGCTTTAACTCGTCGTAATCCTGTGGTTGCCGCTGGTGTAGCACCGATTGCACTCCCGGCTGCTGAAGCACCTGTAGTTAAAGCTGCCTCTCGCGGTGCGGTAGAAACCTCACCTATGGTCGGCGTGTTCTATTCTGCACCGAGTCCGGGTGAAGCTCCATTTGTGAATGTCGGTCAAACTGTTTCTGCGGGTGAGACTTTAGGTATCATCGAAGCAATGAAAATTATGAACCCTATTGAAGCAACTCAAAGCGGTGTGGTTGAAGAAATTCTTGTAAAAAATGGTGATGTAATCCAGTTCGGTCAACCTTTATTCCGCTACCGCGCGTAATACCTCGGGGGTTGATATGTTGCAAAAAGTTTTAATTGCAAACCGAGGTGAAATTGCACTCCGCATCACTCGCGCCTGCAAAACTTTAGGGATTAAAACAGTCGGAATATATTCTGATGCTGACAAAGATTTAATGCATTTACGTTTTTGTGATGAAGCGGTATGTATTGGTCCAGGTGCAAGTAGTGAAAGTTACTTAAACATTCCTGCGATTATTACAGCCGCAGAAATTACTGGTGCAGATGCAATCCATCCCGGTTATGGTTTTTTGTCTGAAAATGCTGAATTTGCTGAAATTGTAGAAAGTTCAGGTTTTATTTTCATTGGTCCACGTCCTGAACACATTCGCCTAATGGGCAATAAAGTTTCAGCAATTACGGCGATGCGTAAAGCTGGTGTACCGACAGTTCCAGGTTCTGCACATGCAGTAACACCAAACAATGCTTTGGCTGAAGCAAAAGAAATTGGCTTTCCATTGATCGTCAAAGCTGCCTCAGGGGGCGGTGGTCGTGGCATGCGTATTGTTGAACGTGTGGACACCCTACTTGAATCTGTCCAAGCTGCGCAGCGTGATGCTGAAATGTGGTTTGGGGACGATACCGTTTATATGGAACGTTTCCTGCAAAAACCTCGGCATGTTGAAGTTCAAGTTTTGGCAGACGGGAATGGTCAAGCAATTCATTTATATGACCGTGATTGTTCATTACAACGTCGACATCAAAAAGTACTTGAAGAAGCACCTGCACCAGGTCTACCGGAAGAAGCTCGCGCCCACATTTTAGAAGCATGTGTAAACGCTTGTAAATTAATGCAATATCGTGGGGCTGGTACATTTGAATTCTTATTTGAAGATGGCGAATTCTTCTTCATTGAAATGAATACACGTGTTCAGGTTGAACATCCTGTAACTGAACAAGTCACAGGCGTAGATATTATTGAACAGCAGCTGCGTATTGCAGCCGGTCTAGGTCTTAACCTTCAACAAGAAGATATTAAGATCGAGGGTCATGCAATTGAATGTCGTATCAATGCTGAAGATCCGTCGACCTTCTTGCCTTCGCCCGGTAAAATTGAATCGTTCTATGCACCAGGGGGCGCAGGTATTCGCTTAGATTCGCATATCTATCAAGGATATAGCATCCCGCCATATTATGATTCAATGATTGCAAAATTGATTTCTTACGGTAAAGATCGCGATACCGCAATTGCCCGTATGAAACAGGCTTTAGATGAAATGATTCTGACGGGGATTAAAACCAATATTCCATTACATAAAGATTTGATTCTAGAAGATAAAAACTTCTGTTCACAGGCAATGGATATCCATTACCTTGAAAAACATTTATTAAAGCAACTTCAAGGTCATGAAAATGACGCTTAACTGATTTTGTTTTACAAAAAAACCTCTGTAAATCAGAGGTTTTTTTCTATCAATAAAATTGACCTGTCGCTAACGCAATTACGTATCAGCACAAAATCTTCAAGTATTCACCTCGGTCAAATTAATCATTTAAATCCTAAGGCAATACTTTTCGCAAAGTGGCAAAACATTGATCACCTTTGTCAGACGCACAGAAGCTCATGGTATTTTTATTAATCCACTTTACATAATACTGCGAGACATCCCCGGTTTGATCTTCTTTACGACCAGAGCAATCAGTTTCATTATTTTCATAACGGATTTGCATAATCAATGCAGGTGGTTTTTCCAAAGTATTGTCAGGTGATGGTTGATAATCGAAAAGTCCAACCGACCATTCTTTGGCACTGTTGACCACAACCTCATTGGAACCTCGAAAATTATAATATTCGATGCATTTTTTATTCTCAGGAATTTCCATTCCCCATAAGCCTAAAATTTCTGGCCGTGTACTAATTCGAATGGTACTGGTTGTATTTGTCGCCATCACATTATTAGTCGTTGTTGCTTGAGCGCGTGGAGGTGCCTCATCAGCTTTAGTGTAAGAAGAAAAGCCAAGCAGTAAAGAAATTATAAGTGCTGTTTTTTTCATACCCAATCTTGTATGCCAAATTTTATCTTATATAAACTATCATATATTTATAATAAAACATGTAAAATTAACCATATAAGAACAATCTTTATCCGGCCTCACCTCCAAAATATATGTTTAATATGCTGAATTAAAGGCGATTAAAGCTATTGATTTATCGATATATATAGATATGATGATCATTACTACCTTAAAGACAAAGCCACGTGACTTGGAATTGGAATTAAGTATTCTTCTAAAAATAGGTTAGTCATTTGCCACGAGCGATACCATATTTAAGTCAAACATTTAAGGACAATATTTCTGCATTTTTTCTGATTGCAGTGATCATATTTGCCTGTGCTTTGGCTGGAATATTGGGTAGACCGCTCTCCTTCCTCGCTATTTTTTGGCCAGCAAATGCTGTCTTGCTTGGACTTTTTTTAAGATTCCATTCCCTTAAAAATATCGGCGGGTGGTTAGGCGCATTTACAGGTTTTATGCTTGCAGACCTGATCACTGGAAATAGCTTTTCAGTGACCTTATTTTTAACCTTGGCCAATCTATCACACGCTTTGGTGACATTGTTACTCATCTATTTTTTTAAACTGGACTATAAACAATACAATAAAGGTTTAACATTTTTATATCTTTTTGGCATCAGTGCGTTTGGGGGGTGTCTCGCCGCAGCTACAGTGGCTTGCTTAACGGTTTCTCACTTACCCAATACCTTTATGTCTATGGATCGAATCTGGATTGACTTTGGGATGTGGTGGACTGGAGAAATTCTCAATGTGATTGCATTTTTACCAATTGTCTTGGCGATTCCAAACCGTACAACATTACAGAACTATTTCCAAGAATTTAAGCAACAACCTATTCAAGTTCAAATCTTTTTACCTTTTCTCGGTGTTGTTTTTTCAGTAGCACTCACCCACTTTTTTATCGGTCCTGGCGCAATCATGTTCCCCATTGCGGCATTGATCTGGGCTGCACTCAGTTATAATCTATTCTTTGTCTCGGTCATCAACTGTGGGGTATGTATGCTTTTGTATAATGCATTGACCTCATACTATATTACCCAGTCACCTGATGCTTATTTAGAAACCACTCTTTCCGTTCGAATAGGCTTATTCATGCTGGCGCTGGGACCGTTGACGCTGACCATTATCAGCCGTAACCGACAAAAGCTATATCATCAGATTTTATATCTCGCCAACCATGATGGTTTAACAACCACACTAAATCGACGTTATTTTTATGAGGAAAGTGAACGCACAATCGCCAGAAATACTGAAAAAACCGTACATAGTGTGGCGATATTGCTGCTGGATCTGGATCATTTTAAAAAAATTAATGATCAATACGGACATATGATTGGGGATTATGTATTGCAGACATTTTCCCAACAAGTAAAAACGCAGCTGCGTGCCCATGACTTGTTTGGTCGTTTAGGGGGAGAGGAATTTGCAATTTTACTGAAAGATTTAAGCTTAGAACAAAGTATTGCGATTGCTCAACGCATCTGTAATACAACCTTCGATACCCCCATTGATTTAGATGATCAACGCACACTTCATATCAGCGTAAGTATAGGTTTGAGTTATCAAACATTACCCTACTGTATTCCCTTTCAACAGCTCATCAAACGTGCAGATGCAGCACTGTATCTAGCGAAAGAAAGAGGACGAAACCAACTTTGTTTGGAAACAGATATTCAGCAAGATCAAAAATTATTTGCCCAATAAACTTAAATTGCGAGGGACTGCAATGAAATATTCAGAATATATTCAATATGATGGCATTGGTTTGGCACAGTTGGTAAAAAGCAAACAGATACAAGCACATGAATTGCTTGAAATCGCCATTCAACGTGCTGAACAGGTCAATCCTAAAATCAATGCCATCGTTATTCCAATGTATGAACAGGCAATGAAAAATGCAGATAACCACCATGCAGGTCACTTTTCTGGCGTTCCTTTTTTATTGAAGGATCTCCATCAAGAGTTCGCAGGGGTGGCAACATCTTACGGTTCAAAATCTTTTAAAAATGCCCAGTATATTGCTAAAGAAAACGCAGAAATCGTTACGCGTTGGATTAAATCAGGGGTAGTGACTTTTGGTTTAACCAATTCACCTGAATTTGGCATTAAAGGCATCACTGAACCTGAAGCATGGGGAAGCTGTAAAAACCCATGGAATCTTAAATATAACAGTGGTGGCTCATCAGGAGGAGCTGCCTCCAGTATTGCTGCTGGGATTGTGCCGATTGCCGGTGCCAGTGATGGGGGTGGATCAATCCGTATTCCCGCCTCGTATTGCGGATTGTTTGGACTAAAACCCAGTCGAGGTCGCACGCCTTGGGGACCTCAAATTAGTGAAGCCATGCACGGTGCAGCAATGCAGCATGTACTGTGTAAATCCGTACGAGACAGTGCAGCAATGCTGGATGCAACACAAGGTCCAGATCATAGTGCACTTTTTAATATTCAACATCCCACAGAAAGCTATTTAGAGATTATTCAAAAAGCACCAAAAAAATTACGGATCGGTTTTTCAGTCGCTTCGCCTATCGGTACTCATGTATCACAAGATGCCGTCAATGCCATTCAAAACACAGTAAATCTGTTACAGTCTTTAGGGCATATTGTTGAAGAAGCCTCACCCCAGATAGATGGTATGGCTTTGGCTAAAGATTTTATTACCACATGGTTTAGTCAATGTGCCTATACCGTAAAACAGGTTAAACAACAATTTGGTGCCAAAGATCAAGATTTTGAATTAGATACCTTAGCAATTGCTGCATTTGGTGCTAAAGCATCTGCATTGGATTACATCAATAACCTGAATAACTGGGGAGTTTATGTAACGAAAATGAATCATTTTTTTAGCCAATATGATTTATTTCTCATCCCCTCCACTGCATCTGTTGCACCTAAAAATGGCGAAGTCAAAACACCTGCTTGGCAAATTCCTGTTTTAAAGGCTTTACTAAAAGTTGACCAAGCACACTTATTGGCAAAAGGAAAACTGGTTGAACAATTGATTAAAAATAATTTGCAATGGGTCCCTTTTACACAACTGGCGAATATCACGGGCTTACCTGCCATGTCTGTACCTTTGTACTGGAATAAAGATCATTTACCCTTAGGCTCTCAATTTATCGCCCCATTTGGACATGAGGATACGCTATTGCAATTGGCAGCACAGCTAGAACAAGCACAGCCGTGGGCAACACGCTACCAATCCATCAAGATATGAATTTTCCGCTTGTAAATATTCATATAAATTTTAATCCCTTATATGAATATTTACATATTTTTTAATGTCTATCTCGTTTAATTAAAGCTTTACATTCTCAAATCCAAAACCAAATACCTCGACAAAGAATAAAACACCCAGTTGTTGCTTTATTTCTTATAAAACAGCTTGATAATTTAATCCGCCCTTTAAAAAATTAAACCTTTTTAGGAAAATATGCTTTAGCACTTTTTTGCATAAGCAAATCAACAATCAAGACAACCACTTATACAAAAAAGTCATAAGATATGCCTGTTTTTTGATATCTGGCAATAAGTCATGTTTGGTCCTGTTGAGTTTATTTTAGCTGGCGTTTTAGTTGGTTTCTGTGTAGGTATTACGGGTGTAGGTGGTGGATCACTGATGACCCCCATTTTAATTAGCCTATTTCGAATTGAACCACACATCGCCATCGGAACAGACCTCCTCTATGCTGCGATTTCAAAGTTCTGCGGCTCACTTGTACATGCTAAAAAACTCAATATTGTCTGGCCAATCGTATTTTGGCTCGCTTTAGGCAGTGTTCCGGCATCGTTTGTGACCCATTGGATTTTAGAAAACTATTTGAGTGGTTCAACACATTACAAAGCCATCTTAACGATGGTGTTGGGATTTATGCTGACTCTAACAGGTCTATCGATCATGTTTCGTGCCAGAATTGAAAAGTTTTTTGCCAAATTTCGTGCAGAGAAGCAGGATTTCCATGCGGCAAATCATTTTAATATTGAGGGCAAGCGGCTTTATGTCGTACTCATGGGTATTGTACTGGGTGTATTCGTGACGCTTTCCTCTGTAGGGGCAGGTGCTTTTGGGGTCATGGCATTAATTCTGATGTTTCCCAACTTACCGATGATTCGCATCATTGGTTCAGATGTGGTACATGCAGTATTACTCACCTCTGTAGCCGGTTTTGCCCATATGACTTCAGGCAATGTAGATTTTCAGTTACTTGGCTGGTTGTTGGTCGGGTCTATTCCTGCCATCATCGTTGGGACATTAATCAGCTCGAAAATGCCTGAAAAAATGATTCGTAAAATACTTGGAGTCACGCTCTTTGCCTTGGGCGTTAACTTTATCTTAAATCCGGTTAAATCAAAACCTGTTGAAAAACCACAGACCGTCATGGTGACTCAAACGGCTCAACAGCAGCAGGTTTAAATTTAATCTTTTATTGATAACTTATCCTTATGAATTGGCTATGAAGTTTTAATGATTTATTTATAACAAAACTTGAACCAATTCATGTTATATTCTGACCACTAAAAATACTTTCTGTATGTTCTAATACCCAGTGACGGCAATGAATACATTAAATTCAAATCCAATTATTCAATCAGATATTGATGACGTGAATGTCCAAAGCATTCAAACGCTTGTAACGCCAGCTGAACTTAAAGCTGAACTTCCATTAAATGAAAATGCCTACCAAACCGTACTTCACGGTCGTGAAACCGTACGCAATATTTTGGATGGTAAAGATAAACGTCTCTTTGTTGTGATTGGTCCTTGCTCGATTCATGACCCTGTAGCTGCACATGATTATGCAGATCGTTTAAAAGTATTAAGCGAAAAAGTAAAAGATACCTTGTATATCATCATGCGAGTCTATTTTGAAAAACCTCGTACAACTGTAGGTTGGAAAGGTTTGATCAATGACCCGGATATGAATGATTCTTTTAATATTGAAAAAGGTTTACGTTTAGGACGTAAATTGCTGCTTGAGTTAAATGATAAAGGTTTACCTTGCGCGACTGAAGCCTTGGATCCGAACTCTCCTCAATATTATCAAGATCTCATCTCATGGTCTGCCATTGGCGCACGTACCACAGAAAGCCAAACCCATCGTGAAATGTCATCCGGTTTGTCTTCACCTGTAGGTTTTAAAAACGGCACCGACGGTGGCTTAACTGTTGCAACAAACGCAATGCAATCCGTGAAGCATGGACATAGCTTTTTAGGTCTGAATAACGAAGGTCAAGTTTCAGTGATTCGCACCAGCGGCAATCCATATGCGCATGTTGTATTACGTGGCGGTAATGGTAAGCCGAACTATGATGCAGGCTCAGTGGCCGAAGCTGAAAATGCCCTCGCAAAAGCTAAAGTCAGTACTAAAATCATGATTGATACCAGTCATGCAAACTCAAACAAAGATCCATATTTGCAACCATTGGTATTGAAAAATATCACTGAACAAATCCTTGATGGGAACAAATCGATTGTTGGCATCATGGTTGAAAGTCATATCAAAGGCGGTCGCCAAGATATTCCAGAAAATCTAAGCGATTTGGAATACGGTAAATCAGTGACTGATGGCTGTATTGACTGGGAAACGACAGAAAAAGCATTGCTTGAAATGGATGCAGCCTTAAAAGATATTTTACCAAATCGTTAATTAGTATGAAAACGCCATCTACATAGATGGCGTTTTTGTTTATGATGTTATTAAAATTTTTCTGTAAGAATGCTATGAACGAACTTGAACAAGAACTCTGTCAAATCGCAAACTTTCAGTTTGTCCATGAACATTTACTGACTTCAGGTCAACCGACGGCTGAACAACTGAAGCAAATTAAAGAATACGGCGTGGATACGGTGATCAATCTGGCATTTACAGATGCATCAGTCCATTTAGAACATGAAGATAAAATCTGTGCTGAATTAGGCTTAAACTATATCCAAATTCCCATCCATTGGGATCGACCTGCAGATGACCAATGTTTATTTATTCTAGATTTGATTGCACATTTGGTGCAGGAAAAAATGGTGTGGGTACATTGCGCCAAAAACATGCGTGTCAGTAGCCTGATGTATTTATATCGTCAATATTTTATGGATATTGACATGCCAACGGCACAAGCATTGTTGCATCAAGTGTGGCAACCCAATGAAACATGGACGGGCTTAATTCACGCAGTCAGTCTTCAACTTCAAGGACGTAAGGCGACTGAAGACCTACAGCATTCATTGATGCACGCTGACCAGTTTTCTTAAAAAATAACATCCATTCCATCATTGCTCGTTTTGAATGATTTCAATATAAAAGCATTCAATAGGATAAAAACAAGCGCCCTCAGGCGCTTATTTAATGATGATAAAAGCAATATTACCGACTTAGTGAATCAATAACTGTTTGATCAATGCTAAGTTCGCTGAACTTGTCGTAGCCAAAATCAAACTATTGTTGGAGGATAAACTGGTCCATTTTTGATTCGCGCCTGTCCCACAGTTATAACTAATCAAACGAGCGCGGTTGTTATTTAAATAACCGTATTCTAAATCAAAACATTTTGAACCTTGTTCAATGCGCTGCAAGGTTGGATTCATCGTCCAAGCCTGCGCTGAACGCTCATTATTACATGATGCAAGATTGATCACACCTGCCTGACTCGCTAAACATTGATCCATATATTTCTTACTGTGGATTTTACCCATCGCATCATAAATCCACTGCTCAGACTCATCACCCGTACAGGCACTCTTACCGCTGATATAGGCGTTGAGTTTACCATCAGCCAGTGTTTCTACCTTTAAACAATTGGTTCCATTTTTTAGACTAGAGACTTCATTAAAATTCAAGTCATTGCTTAACTCCAATTTAGCCACAAATCTATTCAATGCATCGATTGCTTCTGCATTCGCACTTTCCAAATCAACTCGATAGGCATTTATCCAACGATTTAAGCGGTAGAGTTTAATTTGCTGTTGGGTATAACGTACCATTTCAAACTGTGCATTTGGAGAAAGCTCGGTTTTAAATAGCCGGTAAGAGTCAAATAACAACCGTGAATCGGCATCAAGTTTAACCACCGCTTTACCTTGGTTATTCAGTAAAGCTTGTTCAAGCTGCGGCATTTCAATTTTTCTTAAAGCAGAATATTCTGCTTCCTTGCCAATGGTCACAAAAGGGGTCATGGGTTCAACTGCTACAGGAATACTGATACTGGATAGCTTGACTGCCTGTTGACCCGTTTTTTGACAATAAAGATCCACGTTTTGAGGTGCATCACTTTGTGCAAGATTGACATGGAACTTATTGGCATTGCTTCCTGCATTTACACGTTGTGGTGCAAGAGCAATATGTTCAACCTTACTGGCATATTGTACATTCAGCCAACAGCTTGCAGCTGTACCAGCGGTATTGGCTTGAGGCAAATTGAATACATTACCCCAGTTGCCACGTGCTGCAGGATAGACAATACCTACCTGATTTACTGGGTCATATCCCCCTAAAATCGTATAAACTGGCACACTAAACAGTCGCGGCTTTAGGAAATTACCATCGGCACTGTTGTACCAAACATTGCCTGAATTCGGCGTTTTGGGTTGGGCATCAACCATTTCTCGTGTGCTTGCGTTCCACTTTTTATAACCAGTGGTTGAGTTTGCATCCCAAATATACTTATCAAATGCAGGTTGAATTTTTAACCAAGTGCTATAACCCGTATAGTGGGTATATTTAGAAATCGAACTGGCACTCGCGCCACCACTCATTGCATCCCAGCCATACGCATATAAATTTTGGAAATTCGGCACCCCGTTACTGCCATCTCCTAAATTGGTACTGCCCCAATTTAAGTTACCACGCATCTTATTGCGGAAGGCAATGTAGCCCCAGCCGCTATCTGCATGATGTGCAGACCAGAAGTAATTGGTTGGACTACCACTGGTTTCAACAGAACCTGGATAATGTCCCAATCCATAATGATGTCCAATTTCATGACTGAATTCATTTCCTATAGAATCAATCAAAGTCAAAATTCCATTGCCACCACTTAAGCCATGGTTCGACTCACCATTGGCATATTTACCACGTGCATGATGTATTACAACACTCTGAGTAACTTGCGGTTGCTCCTGACTCTGCATTGAGGAACTGGTTACACCCCAGTTGGCTAAATTTATACCGACACTAAATGTTGATTTCGCAGTATTCTCACGCATATCACCATCATAAACGCCTCCATTGGTCGCGCTTACTGAATCATAAATCACCCCACTCGCAACCATCACTCGATTGAGCTTCATTTCATCATATTTACTGACAATCATTTTTGCCGCTGGGATGGTTTGCAAATAATCAGTCCCCGCTTTTTCAGGTTCCAACAGCATATAGTGCCCATTGGATTTTGGTGCGTCGGTCAGCAAGCCTAAGCGAATACTTTGAACCACAAGCTCTCCAGGTGCCGCAAAGTCAATATCGCTTCCGCCTAGCGTACCGCTACGATTATTGACTGGATCGACAATTCGGATAGAAAGACCAGCACGAACTTCATCCCACTTTAAAGCAACGGACCATGCTTGCTTAGAGTACATCACACGTGCTCGATCATCCTGATTGGATTGATCAGCAGCAGCAAGACGAGAAGGCTCTTTCAAATTTACCGTGCGTATCAGTTGATTTCCCTGATAAATTTCGGCTTGTAATTTGTTGAGTTCCCCCATTGCAACCAAAGGTGTGACCAATAACAAAGCATCTTTTTCAGTGGTCAAACGCGGCATTTTATCCTGTTCGTTATTCTTCGGGTTGACCGCATGACTTTGTACAAACTGCACCATTGCAGCAAAATTACCCGTCAAGTCATTACGCAGCAATCGATTTTCACCCTGCCCATTAAAATCATAGAATCCCAATATCTGATTCGAAATTTTATTTTTAGCAGGTTCAGGATATTTATCGACAACAGGCGGTGTCGTACCTGTATTGTCTTCAGAACTCTCCATATCTTCTGACGGCGCTTCTGTGGAACCGCCTGAACCACTCTCTGGTGGAATCTCTGTAGAACCGTTATTGGAGCCTCCCGAACCACTCTCTGGTGGTGTTTCTGTAGAGTCATTATTTGGACCACCTGAACCATTATTGGGTATTTCTGGCGTTCCATCTCCAGGTAACTCATTTGTACCATCACCTGGATTTTGTGGCAGGTTTGATGGCTGATCTTTTACAGAATGACGATCACTGCCGCCCCCACATGCAATCAGCATTGCTGAAAACGTACAGATTGTTAAATATTTAAACTTTAATTGCATCACAGAAGTTCCCCAATATTTATAACGACTTATCTCTATCCATATTTTTTGAGACCGAATTTAAATAATATTTAATTTCAATAACTTAAATATAACATACCAATTAAATTTTCATTATTTTTTTAGCATTAACCGACGAAAAAATCTTAGAACAGCAAAATAAGATGGTCTATGCAGACTGGAACAATGATCAAGATCAGAATGGTTCACCAATCTATTAAAAAACTCATACCGCAAAATATAATTTTCTTGATCAATAAAATTAACATTATGAAAATAATTTTGAATGATATAGAGTTTTCATTGCCACACGTTAGCTTTAAAGTTGGAATAAATTTGTTTTGTGTAGGCAAAGACTCACTTTGCTCACTTCATTTTTATCGTAACCGCATTCTTGTGCTTTAAACAAAACAGTTTTTTGCTTTTGCTCACATATCCCCGCTCAATAGGCTAACCTCAATGTTGTCTGAAGATAGAAAGACCAGCGATGATTTAACAGAATACGATAAATGAATGAACAATTTTTTAAAATTTGTATAAAACATAAAATTCATGGGCTATGAATGATTGAAATCAAATCCCTTGTATGAATCGTCAGGTAGTTTGACCCTGGTTAAATTTTTAATTTTTAGGCTTACTTATATCAGCTGTATCACACACTCAATCAACACCAATTGCCCCTTAAAGGCATAACATTTTCTTTTTTATCAAATTATTGTTGGAAATCACGTATCAACAATTCGCCTCGTTCGCCTCTCCAGATCCATTTTAAATGACTGTCCATAAAACGCTCTCCTTCGAACCAAACAAACAATCCTTCCATCATTTCTGGCCAATCACTTTGATCGATTTGAGTACGTTTAGAAATCACAGCAATAATTGCAGCAAGAATCGTATCATGACTCACAGCCAGACTAATACCATGACTCACTGTAGGATGTGTTTCATAAATCAGTTCAAGCACATCAACCACACCCCTAATCGGATGTTTCATTCCCGGTAGCGCATTATTTACAAAACTATTGATAAAACCCAGGGCACCCTGTTTGCGAAAGTATGGTGCAGCTTGCTTAATATCCAGCACAAAGCTTCCAGGCTCAACCAATAAACCTTTTTCGACAATTTCTATATGATGGGTATTGGGATGAGACGAAATACCATCTGCACCCTGAATCATCAGAGCAGCAGTATCGACACAGCGTTGAATTGGACTTGAAATACAATGCTGAATCACACGATCGGTATGATCTATCAAATAAGAACCCCACGCATGTGCTAAGTCACGCCCCTGAGTCGTTAATTGTAAATCATAGCCAGCCAACCCCTGTCCATTAACAACTTCACGAATTGAATGGCGCGTAAATAAAGTCACTGGGGTCTGCGCATCTGGCAATAAATCTATCGCTTTCAGCATGCTTTTCGGCAATAAATCTAACGCCATATCAACTCAAAACTCTTTTCTATACAGGCTTACTATACCATAACTCATAAAGCGTTAAATCATCTATAAAATAGATATCCATATCATATTAAAAGCGAACATTGCCAAGTGCATCCAAGGCAATCTGCTTGGTTTCTTCATCTCGAAATGCAATAAAACCTTCATTCAATACAGTATGGCGCTGGTTATAGGTGAACGGTACTGCTGCCAAACTGACCAGTCCTCCACCTATGCTTTCGAGCAAGCCTTGTCCTGCGCTAGTATCCCATTCTGAGGTTGGGTGGAAACGTGGATAAATATCAATTTCACCTTCCAACATCATACAAAATTTATAGGCGCTGCCTGCTTCCCTTTTAATGACGGGTGACTCTTGCTCAATATAATCAATATATTGCTGATATTTAGGATTCTTACTGCTATGACTTAAACCAACTTGGATGGCATCTTCTTCAACTTCTTTAAATTTGCAATAACGCTCCCAGGTCCCCTGAGTAAATGAATATTTATAGGGAAGTTCTGTTAAGTACCCCAAATACATGACTTGTTCTGTCGGTACAGCAATAATAGAAAATATCGTTTGATGATTTTGAATCAGGCTTAAATTGATGGTGAATTCATCACGCTCATGTATAAATTCTTTGGTTCCATCTAAAGGATCTAGCATCCAGCACGTAGTCCAATTATGGCGTTCTGAATAATCACTTTCCTCAGATAATACAGGAATGTCTGGTGTCACTTGCGCCAATTGCTCAATAAGATATGCATTGACCTTTAAATCAGCTTGGGTTACTGGAGACTGATCATCCTTTCGATCAATATTAAATGCTTGCCCAGCACAATAGTCTTGATATTCCTCAAGTAAAATTTGACTTGCATGGACCAAAACAGGAACCAATTTCGAAATTTGGTCATCTTGCGGTGCTTGAGTAGTGATAAACATTGATCCGACCTGTAGGATGTCTGATTTTTGTGCTTAAGCCTACCATTTTTTGATGTTGAGTGCATGAAAACAATAGCTTTTAAATAATTAATTGTACTTTAACCGGATGATATGATTTTGAATATCATGGATAGGCTTATAAATTTTTATTCGGTTTACTATACTAAGCACACTCCAAAGGCTTGGAAAGTTTTATGATCATGAAACCGGTTATCTTTTTTGATATGGACGGTACGCTCCTCGATTTGGCTTTTGATGATTTCATCTGGAACACCAAACTCCCTGAACGTCACGCAGCAACACATCAATGTAGTTTAGAGCAGAGTCATAGCATCCTGAGTACATTTTATCAGCAACACCATCATACCCTGTGTTGGTATTCCTCAAAATACTGGTCTGAGAAAGTGGGTGTAGACGTTTTAAAATTACAATGTGAATATAAAGACAAGATTGCAACTCGTCCGGGTTGCTTTGAACTCCTAAAACAATTGAAAGCACAAGGTTATCGTTGCTGGCTACTGACCAATGCAGATTGTGCAGGTTTACAGCTTAAACTTGAAAATATCGATTTAAGCCCTTATTTTGAAGTAATGATCAGTAGTGAAGAAATTGGCTACTCCAAAGAGTGTGTTGAATTCTGGGAAATTCTTCAACAGAAACATCCTTTTGATGCTCAAAATGCCTGTTTGATTGACGATACTGCGCCTGTACTCAAAGGTGCTGAAAAATTTGGTATACAGCATTTGATTACAATTACTCAGCCATCAAGTGCTCGCGCCGCGCGCCATCGACTTGAACTGGAATACCCTGCAATTCACCATTTAACTGAGCTTTTACCTTTACTCACCGAGTTAAACTTAGAAAATAAGGATGTCGATGTCAAAACAGCCTGAGAAACAACAACTTGAAACAATGCGTGTAGACAAGTGGCTTTGGGCTGCACGTTTCTTTAAAACACGCTCGATTGCCAAAGATGCAATTGAAGGTGGCAAAGTTCATCATAACAATGAACGGGTAAAGGTTTCTAAAGAAATCCGTGTGGGCATGGAATTGACCATACAGCAAGGGTTTGATCGAAAAACAGTGGTGATCAAAGCCTTGTCTGCTGTTCGTGGCGGTGCGCCAATTGCGCAACAACTGTATGAAGAAACAGAAGTCAGTGTGGCACGCAGAGAGTTGATTTCAACCCAAAGAAAATTGCATAATCTAGCGCGACCTGATCATCGACCGAGTAAAAAAGATCGACGACAAATAAGCAAATTTAAACAAGAAAATGATCAACAATTTGACCAATCGTGGTCCTATGATGATGACTGAATTCGTTTAAGTTCAGTACGACAAAATATGTCGTACTACTGTTTTTAAAGATAGAACCATTTTTCATTTTCTGTCACTATTACTCCTGTGGACGAAAGATCAAATTTAATGACATCCACTTAAGATATTAGTGATATTACATCGTTTGAGGTTTACGAGATGGATGATAACAAAAGCAAGGCACTGAATGCAGCACTCAGCCAAATTGAAAAACAATTTGGTAAAAACACAGTGATGCGTTTAGGTGATAATACTGTACAAGCAGTTGAAGCTGTTTCTACAGGCTCTTTAACACTTGATATTGCATTAGGAATTGGGGGCTTACCAAAAGGACGTATTGTTGAAATCTACGGTCCTGAATCTTCTGGTAAAACCACCATGACTTTACAGGCAATCGCGCAATGCCAAAAGGCAGGTGGAACTTGTGCCTTTATTGATGCCGAACATGCTTTAGATCCACAATATGCACGTAAACTTGGTGTCGATATTGATAACCTTTTAGTTTCACAGCCAGATAATGGTGAACAGGCACTTGAAATTGCCGACATGCTTGTGCGCTCAGGTGCAATTGATTTGATTGTTGTCGACTCAGTTGCTGCATTGACCCCGAAAGCCGAAATTGAAGGTGAAATGGGTGATTCTCATATGGGCTTACAAGCACGTTTGATGAGCCAAGCATTGCGTAAAATCACAGGTAATGCAAAGCGTTCCAACTGTATGGTAATTTTCATTAACCAAATCCGTATGAAAATTGGCGTTATGTTTGGTAGCCCTGAAACCACGACAGGTGGTAATGCATTGAAGTTCTATGCTTCAGTACGTTTAGATATCCGCCGTATCGGTCAAGTGAAAGAAGGCGATGAGATCGTCGGTTCTGAAACTAAAGTGAAAGTTGTTAAAAATAAAATGGCTCCTCCTTTCCGTGAAGCGATTTTCCAAATCATGTATGGTAAAGGTGTTAATCATCTGGGTGAATTGGTTGATCTCGCAGTTGCCCAAGAATTGGTTCAAAAAGCAGGTGCATGGTATTCCTACCAAGGCGATAAAATCGGTCAAGGTAAAAACAATGTCATCCGCCATTTAGAAGAAAATCCACAACTGGCACAAGATCTTGATCGGATGATTCGTGAAAAGCTCTTGACTACTGCAAACGCTGCACCTGTTGAAGAAAAAGAGGAAGAAGAGCCTGACTTTTTAGATGTTTAATCTCATCTATCATTTTTCTCGTTTTCTTATATTCTCTAAGCGCCTTTCGAGGCGCTTTTTATATAAATTATTGAATTGAGCCAAATTTTACTAGCGAATAAATTTCAGTTATAACTGATTTAAAATAATCTTCACCATCCAACACATTTATTCCTATGCAGACAAAAATCACAGAATTGGCTGAGTTTTTATTTTTTCAGGGTCCAAGAATTACTCAATCAAAAATAGATCAACATTTTCAAAAAAAGACGATATTGATTACGGGTGCCAGTTTTGGAATTGGTGAAGCATGTGCAAAACGTTTATCACATACTGAATGCACCTTGGTTTTAGTTGCGCGAAGTACCGACAAACTTTTACAGCTCAAAAATGAATTAGAACTGAATCAATGTCAGGTTAAAATCATAGTTACTGACTTATATCAACTGGATGCAGCAGAAAATATTTTTCAACACCTTCAAGTCCAAGATATCCAGGTGGACATCCTGATTCATAATGCTGGTAAATCCATTCAACGTTCCATTTGGAAGAGCTTAAATAGAGCTCAAGATATTGATCGAAGTATTGCGATTAATTACATCAATCCCGCTCAACTGACTCGTTTATTATTGCCAGAATTAAAACAGCAATCTGGGCAAATTCTGGTTGTTTCCACTATTAATGCAAAACTATTCGCTCCCCCACTTTGGTCAAGTTACCAAGCATCTAAAGTTGCTATGCAACAATGGATACTGGCCATCCAACCCGAACTTGCAATTCAGCAGATTGATACCTGCTTAGTTTATTTGCCACTGGTACGTACACGAATGATTTTGCCGACCAAACACTATGATCACATGCCTGCAATGCAGGTACAAAGTGCGGCGAATGCAATTTTAGATAGCCTGATGGGTCATAAACGACAATGGCAACCATGGTGGCTCATCTTGGCACAAATTGCTTCTGGACTATTCTCAACACCGATTTATTATTTTTATTGCTATATGCTTGGACGGAAAAAATAAAATGTCATGGTACTTGATGATCAAATGGTGTCTTAGCCTGTTATTCAGCATCATGAGACATGGTGTTCATCTATACAGTATTTTAGATGCGCAAACCCGAATCAATAAAAATAAAACGGCATTGATTATCGATGGCGTAGAGTTTAGTTTTCACGATTTAAAACATCGTACGGATCAACTTATCTGTGAATGGATCAAACCAGAATATCAAAGTCGATTTCCAAGCCAAATTGCGCTCATGCTAGAACAAGATTTAGATAGCCTAGCTGCTTTATTTGCCTTAAGCCGTTTAGGCAAAGATATTGTAATTATTAACCCCAATTTAATCGAACATAAACTTCAAACACTGCTAGACCAGAAAAAGTTTTATTTGATTGGGCATTTGGCACGGTTGCAAAAATTTAAAATTAAGCATTTTTCAAATATTCCACCACAGCAGCAACGCCGGAATTTTCGCCTCAAATGCTATTTTTTTAACAAAATTAGTGTCTGTTCTTCTGGGTCTACAGGTATTCCTAAAATTGCAACACGACAGTCAAATCCACTGCAATGCCTGCCTTTATTAGATCTCATGCTTAGACAATTAAAGTTCTTTAAAATTCAGCGGATTTTTGTCATGACACCGATCTGTCATGCTGCTGGTTTAACTGCAAGTTTAATGGCTTTAAGCTTTAACAAGACCGTCATCTTACAAAATCGCTTTGATGTACAAGCTGCCTGTTTATGGATTACGCAATATCAAATTGATTGTTTAAACGTGGTACCAACAATTCTACATCGCCTAGTTCAGTCTCGCTCAATGCTCAGTTCAGTGCAGACTGTCATTACTGGAAGTGCGCCCTTAAGTGCTCATTTGGTTGATCAAGTTCAACAACACTACCCACACATTCAAATATTTAATCTATATGGAAGTTCAGAAACTGGGATTAATCTGCTCGCAACCCCTGCTGATTTAAAAACACATCCAGACAGTATTGGCAAAGCCATTCAAGGTGTAGCACTTAAAATTACCGATTCATCAGGAGAAAATCTCGCACAGGGTCAAATTGGTACATTATGGAGTAAATGTGCGTGGTCGATTACCCCCAATCAATGGATTGAATGTGGAGATTTGGCTGTACGAGATGGGCAAGGCTATTATTTTTTAAAAGGTCGACGTGATGATATGTTAATTTGTGGAGGGATCAATGTTTACCCAATCGATTTAGAAAATATTTTATATCAGCATTCATGCATAGAATATGCTCAAGCGTACGCTGTCGATGATGTAGATCTAGGTCAATGTTTAGCCGTTAAAATCATTCTTAGACAATATCTGGATCCAAATCAATTACAAGACTGGATCAGTCAAAAGGCGCCACGTTATTTACGTCCAAAATCTATTTTTATCATTGATCAAATTGAATCAGACAGTATTGGTAAACCTATTCATTAAATTGCATGACAGTTCACCTATTCATCTCTCTGTGCAGCTTATACGCTGTTAAAACTAAAAATAGGCGCTACACTATGACCAATACGAACGAAGATTATTGTTATTAAAGATATGAGCCAAGCTAAATTTCCTAAAGTGCTAGACTACGAAAAGCTAAAGCAGCAGTTTGGCGAAGATGGAACTGAAACTCACCCTACAACAAGTAATGAGGTCAATCATGAGCATGCCTTTATTGCCGATCAAGATTGCAGACCTGTACCGCAGGGCTTGACTGGAACACGTTTACGCTCATATGCTTTTGCAGTTTTGACACGCAAAGAATACTCAAAAGCAGATCTGATAGATAAATTAATGACCTTGGCCCAAAACCGTGAAGAAGTTCTAGCATTGGTCGATGAATTATCTGCAAACAACTATCAAAGCGATCAGCGTGTAGCTGAAATGACAGTACGCAGCCAAGTCCGTAAAGGCAAAGGACCCAATCGAATTAAGCTGGCTTTGCGAGCTAAACATCTCGATAAAAGCCTAGTACAAGAAGATATGGCTGAAATTGATTGGTATTATCAGGCTTATCAGTTAAAAGTAAAAAAATATGGCACTGAAGTAAGTAAAGATCCCAAAATCAAGGCCAAACAAATTCGCTTTTTACAGTACAGAGGCTTTGAAATGGATGCCATTATGAAAGCTATTTCTAGAAAAGAAAATGAGGATGAATAGAAATGTAAAATGAGTTAAAGATAAAAAAAAGCAATCAAGCAATAAAAGAGAAAATTATATTTTGCATAGTAAGAAGATTTTTAAAATCTGGTGGCAACCCTACTAGCAAAATTTCGGCACATCATAGTTCTGATACCGTTGCTACCTTCCGGTCCTGGCGGGGTTTTCAGAGTACAATTGCGAAACCACCAGCAGGGCTACCATTGCAAGAACAGAGTATAGAGATTTTTTATGTTCTTGCAAGACAAACATTGTGATTTTCTCAAGTTATTCATTCATTTGCTTATTTCCTCATCAATATGATTGTTTTTTGCAAAAACTCATACGGAAAATAAAGTGGAATTAGCTTGGATTTTATGGCTTGAGGAGTAAACTTCATCATCATTAAAATATATGATGTTTTCCTTTTCCATATTTATCTGGTATCTGGTTTATTTAGTGTTCAGTCTCGTCAAGGAACACAGTTAGCTGCAAGCATAGACCAATTGTCAACAGTCCCTAACCACGACTTGATTGAGAGTCAGCAGTAATAGATAAATTACTGTAATACGTGGTTGATCTCAAAAGCTTCCTTTCCCATTCATCAACGGATTTAATACAAAAAGTCTTCATATTTCACTAGAATTATCTGAAGATTGTAAAAGCGCCTTGCAATTCTGCGTCCAGCCGTTTTTAATGATCACAATTAGTGATTTTTAAGCAACTTTATTCCTATTCTGGAAGATTTTGACTTTAATGGATTTTCAATTATGCTAAAAAAGCATGCTCTATTTTCTATTGCCTTACTCAGTTCCGCCTCTTTATACGCGATTCCAATTGAGTCTCGTGGATTAAGTAATGCGTCTTCAGGAAATGATGTAGCAAATTCACCTGCTCCGATTACTGGAAATATGAATTGGGATCTCATTCAAAAGAATCAGCAACTCGAAAATCAGATTCGTGAACTACGTGGCAAAATTGAAGAACAAGATCATGCCATTGATCAACTCAATAAAGATTTAAGCAATCGCTATACTGACCTTGATCAACGCCTTGAGTTGTTGAATCAAAAGTTAGAGCCAGACAATAATTCCCAAGAGCATCAGTCCCCTGCTGAAAATGCACCAACCACAAATCCTTCTGTAGAAAACCCTGAGCAGACTACGCAGCAGACAGCAGCACCAAATCAAACAGCCACACAGCAGCAATCTGCAACACAAACTGTTCAAACCCCAGCAACATCTGCAAATGGCAACAATACCAGTGATGCTATCGCGCTTGAAAAAGCCGCTTATACCGTTGCTTTAGATGCTTATAAGAAAGGCGGTGCAAAGCAAGCCATTGCCCCAATGCAGAATTTTATTAAAAATTATCCAAACAGTATTTATACAGGAAATGCTTATTTTTGGTTGGCTGAATTCCAATTGGCGATTGATCCACCAAACTATAATGAAGCCAAGAAAAATTACGAGATTGTCGCTGCAAAATTCCCTAACTCATCCAAAGCGCCACGTGCTTTATACCAGCTTTACAGTATTGCAAAAGATGTCAATAAAAATACTCAAACAGCAAATGTCTACAAGACTAAATTATTAAATACCTACCCTAAATCTGAAGAAGCAGGTTATTTCAAAAAAGGGTAATTTTTAAAAATTCATTCATAAAAAATGCCTCTATCCAGAGGCATTTTTTTACTTGATTTTTATCTTGCAGTAATTAACGCACGATACCACGTTTAGATTCCAATACAGAATCAATCAGCAATTGTGCTTCCTCCACTTCAGGAAGAATCTCTTGGCGAATGCGTTCAATTGCCTGCTCAGTAGTTAAATTTTCTTTGTAGATCAATTTAAAAGACTCTCTTAAGCCTTGAATCACATTCTTAGACCAGCCTTTACGACGCATACCCTCAACATTCATACCATATGCATGTGCAGGATTACCAGAAACCATAACGTATGCAGGCACATCTTTCAGGATCAGTGATGCTCCACCAATCATGCTGTAAGAGTCGATCTTACAGAACTGATGAATACCCGAGTTCCCGCCAACAATGACAAAGTCACCGATATGAACATGACCGGCAATACCGACATTATTTGCAAAAATATTGTTATTTCCAATCTGACAATCGTGTGCGATATGGGTATTGACCATCAGTAGATTGTTGCTACCCACTTTGGTGAGTCCATGATCTTGTACAGTGCCTCGGTGAAGGCTGCAATGTTCACGGATCTTGTTGTTGTCACCGATTTCCAACCAAGTTTCTTCACCTTGATATTTTAAATCCTGACAAATTTCACCGACACTTGCAAACTGAAAAATTTCGTTGTTTTTTCCAATTCGGGTAAAACCGCCAATCACAACATGCGAATGGAGTTTGGTACCAGCACCAATGGTCACTTGAGGTCCAATAATACAGTATGGACCAATTTGAACATCAGGTGCTATCACTGCAGAAGAGTCAATAATAGCGGTTGGGTGTATTAAATCGTTACTGCTCATGCCTGCTCTAATTTCTGATGAGAAATGATAATTTCAGCTGTCGCTGCTACCACGCCGTCAACACTGGCAGTACATAAATACTTGTAAATGCCACGTTTTTGCATGAGTAATTCAGATTTTAGCACGAGTTGGTCACCTGGTACGACTTGTTTTTTAAATCGTATTTTTTCAGCCCCGGCGAATAAGAACAATGAACCAGGTCGAGGTTTTTCATTATTCATGATAAAACCAAGCACACCAGAAACCTGTGCCATCGCCTCAACGATCAAAACACCCGGCATAATTGGATAGCCCGGGAAATGACCCTGCATAAATTCTTCATTAATTGAAACGTTTTTGTATCCTACAATCCCATTCTCTGTAACTTCAGTTACGCGATCTACAAGCAAGAACGGATAACGGTGAGGAAGATACTCACGAATCGTTTGGGTTTGCATTGGTAATTCAGGAACCGTAAAAGGTAGAGATTTAGACTCAGTCATAATTATTTACGCGACTTTAAAGTTGATTCAATGGACTCGATTTGAGCCTGCATATGATCTATTTGTTTCACCAATTTGGTCAATGGCACATCTGCTAATTGTCTTAAACGAACAACTGTTCTTCTCCAATGATTTGTTTCAAATTGTCCAGTTCCTGAAGAATAAGAACCCGCTTCAGAAATACTTTTTGTGACCATTGACATTCCAGTAATTGTCACATTATCTGCAATTTTTATGTGACCAACTACACCAACAGCACCGGCAAAGATACAGTTTTTGCCAATAATCGTACTGCCTGCAATACCACACTTCGCTGCGATTGCGGTATTCGCACCAATCTGTACGTTATGCGCGATTTGCACAAGATTATCAATAATGACACCATCATGGATAATCGTATCATCCAAGGCACCGCGATCTACACTGCAGTTTGAACCGATCCGCACATCATTTCCGATACGTACCGAACCCAGCTGTGCGATACGATTCCATTTTCCTTGATAGGGCGCAAATCCGAAACCCTCACCGCCAATCACAGTATTGGCATGAATTCGAACACGGTCTGCAATCTTGGTCTGACCAGTCAGTGTGACTTGAGAATCAATAAAGCAATCTCTGCCAATTTCAACCCCATCATCAATTCGGGTATTGGATTGGACAATCGTATTTGAACCGATTACACAATCTTCGCCGATCACCACATAATGACCGATATAGGCATCATCTGCAATAATCGCAGATGGAGAGATTTGAGCTGTAGGCTCAATCCCACGCTTTATTAGCTTAATTTCAAATTGATGCGTGAGCATTGCAAAGGCAAGATATGGATTTGCAACTACAATAAAATTTTGATGATTGGCAAGTTGCTCTTTTAACGCGGCTGTTACAATTAAAGCACCTGCTTTAGAATTCTGGGCTTCGGCTAAATATTTATCACCATTGACAAAAGCAATATGATTGGATTGAGCCTGTTCTAAACTGGCAAGTCCGCTGAGCAGCAGCTTTGGTTGACCAATTAGCTCACCTTGGACAAGTTGAGCTAATTCATCGAGATGAAATTGATTTGATCGCATTGATTATTTAATTGCATTAACCTTTTGGATCATTTTAGCAGTTAAATCATTCTTTGCGTCATACGCAAGTGCTGAATTTTTATTCAAAATAAAGTCCAAACCTGCTTCTTGGCGCAATTGTTCAGCAGCTTGCTTTACACGTGTTTCAAAAGTTACATTGGTATTTTGAATTGTGCTCTGAACTTTTGCCTGTACACCTTGCTGAATGGTTTGGAATTCATTGACTTTGGCTTGATATTGCGCATTGATTTGCTGAACATTTGCACCTTGAGCTTGAGCTTTTTGCTTTAACGCTTCAATATCTTTGGTGATTTGCTCCAATTTCGTGGTTTGCGGTTTAACAGATTGCTCTAAACTTGCATTTTGCTGTTTTAGGAAAGTGCTACTCTCTACAACTTTTTCCAAGTCAACCACACCGAAGCCTGCGGCTTGAACAAGTCCAGCAAACCCCAAGCCTAAGCCCATCACCATCATTTTCATTGTTTTCATATTTGTTCCTTATGGTCTTTAAATATTAAAGAAAGATCGTACTTAGAAAGTACGACCAATCTCGAATTGGATATTCTTGGTTTGATCGCCTGGTTTATCATTCAATGGATATGCATAACTCAATGAAAGTGGACCAATCATGGTGATCCATGTAAAGCCTACACCGGCACTGTAACGCATGTTGCTTAAATCAAAGTCATAATTGTCTTTACAATATTGTTTTGCATCGACACCTTTATCACTATCACCACCTTCCCAATATAACTTACCAGTTGCCGTATTACAGTTGGTATCAAAAACTTGTGCGCCTTCGACAAAAATCACAGGTCGAATCTGGCGTGCCCAATCGCCTTTGAATGGTACAGGTAGCGCCAGCTCTGTACCGAACTGTATTAAAGCATTACCACCGACTTCTTCAGGGTCATAATCTTTAGTGTGGCTTTCATTATATGTTACACCAGGATATTTGGGACCCAAGGTACTGTTGTCATAACCGCGCACCGAACCAAAACCACCCGCATAGAAGTTTTTGTAGAATGGTAAATCATTACCATAACCTAACTTACCATAGCCACGTAACACAAAATCATGCCCTAATGGAAAATAAGTCTGCGCATCATAAGTGATCTTTTGATATTCAACATCACTACCTGGTAATGCAATTTCAGCATTGACTCGATGCGCTGTACCACTGGTTGGGAAAATCGGACGGTTTAGCGTGTTGTATGACCAACCTAAATTTAGATTATAGGTTAAATAAGTACCCTCGAACTCATTATCAAAGGTTTCCCATTTATCGTCATTTTCCCCGCAAGTCGAAATATTTTTATCATCATTAGGGTTGTAATCTTGTAGTAATCCACTTGGACAATAGCGACCCTGACCTCCTTTAGCCTTACCGCCATTTGCTAATAAATAATCACGAACATAGGTTGAAACATATGGACCTGTCGTTACCTTGGTTTGGTCAATATTTAAACCTGCACTAATATTTTGGTTTTCATCAATTGGATAACCAAAGGTAAGCCCACCACCAATACTGTCAGTGACATAGTTGTTGACGTTATAGTTGTCATTCAGTTTGGTTTTACGATAGTACATATTATAGCCACGACTTACACCATCAATGGTAAAGTATGGATCTGTCACACTTAAATTATAATAATCTTGTGTTTCTGAACGGGACAAGTCAATTGCAACACGGTTACCCGTACCCATAAAGTTGGTTTGACTTAAACCTGCTTGGAACGTGATACCACCGTTTTGAGAATAGCCGACCGCTAAGGTACTTGTTCCTGAATGCTGCTCTTCAACATCAATATTCAAGTCCATCTGATCAGGTGTATTCGGTACACGCACTGGTTTGATATCGACTTTGCTAAAGAAACCGGTACGTTCCAAACGCACTTTAGACAAGTCAATCTTTTCATTGCTCGCCAAAGCACCTTCCATTTGACGCATTTCACGACGCAGCACTTCATCAGCAGTTTTGGTATTGCCCGTGAAATTAATACGCCGAACCGTAACCTGTTGACCTGGATTGATATAGTAGTTTAAATCAACCGTATGGGTTTCATTGTTAATTTCTGGAACCACATTCACTTCAGCATAGTAATAGCCTGCATTACCATATTTACGAAGTAAGAGTTGTTTTACGGCATTGACTTTTTCTTGTGAATACGTTGTACCGTCTTTATAAATTTGCAATGCTTTGAGTTCATCAGGTTTATATAACGCATCACCTAAGAATTTAGACTCGCCAAATTTAAATTGCTCCCCCTCATTGACTGAAACTTCAATAAAAATATGTTTTTTGTCTTCGCTCAGATTGAGGTTTGAACTGTTAATATCAAAGTTGATATAACCTTTGTTCAAATACAATGCACGTAGTGACTCCAAACTCGCAGACATTTTTTCACGTGCATAGCGGTCATTACGGGAGATTACAGAAAGCCAACCACTTTCTTTGACGGCAAATGCTTGCTTGATATCATCATCACTAACTACAGTATTACCAATAATATTGATATCAAAAACTTTAGCAGCCTTTCCTTCATTAAAATTGATATTCAATTCAACCCGGTTGTTTGGTCGCGCAACCTGCTCAACTTTAATGTCAGCATCGTAACGCCCCTGTTGTGCGTATTGCTGCTCTAATTCTGTTTCTAAAGTTTGTAAGGCTGATTTCTTGAGAACTTCACCCTCAGCCAAACCCATTTTCTTTAAGCCGTCTGTTAAAGCTTCTTTCGGAATGAGTTTGTTGCCTTTAAAGTTGATCTTTGAAATAACAGGACGTTCGACAACTTTGAAAACCAACAGATTATCTTGATTTGAAGCTTGAATATCATCAAAAAGATTGGATGCATACAAAGCGCGGATAGACTCTGCGATAACTGGATCACTAACACGGTCACCACTATTTATTGGTAAAAGTGCAAGAACATTTTGTTGCGTTAAACGAACCAATCCATCTACACGAATATCACGTGCAATGAACTCATCTGCCGCGTGTACTTGCTGTACAGCTGCCATTGCACTAACGAGTGCCAATGGCATAAATAAATGTGAGTGCTGCATGCCTATTATTTTCCAGTAAGTTAATCCAGTATCGCGTTATAAACGCATAAAATCATTAAATATTGCAAGAAGCATCATGCTTCCGAGCAGTACCATACCAATTTTTAGCCCAACCAATTGTATTTGTTCAGAAACAGGCTTACCACGAATTGCTTCGATAATGTAGTAAACCAAATGTCCGCCATCTAGCATCGGAATAGGCAATAAATTTAAAATCCCCAAACTTACACTCATCAAAGCCATAAAAGAAATGAAAGTTTGCCACCCCATTTCAGCACTTTGACCAGCGACTTTAGCAATGGTAATCGGACCAGATAAATTATCCAATCCAATTAAACCACGTACCATTTTCACCATAGAATTCAAAATCATTGCTGAAAGTTGTCCTGTTTTTTCAACAGCAACAACAAATGCTTCAGCAGGATTATATTGAATGGTCTGCTTATATTCAGCAGGAATAGAAAGTTTATCGGTCTGTGCCTGCACACCCAACATTCCTGTCACATTCCCCATGTTGTCACGCTTACCTTGAGGCATGACCTGTAAATGTACAATTTGCCCTTGGCGCAATACATCTACATTGAGTAATTTTTCAGGTGATTTTTGTACCACATCGACCACATCAAACCAATCTTTCATTTTTACTTGATTGATCGAAATGATTTGATCACCCTCTTTCATGCCTTGGCGAATTGCAGCACCATCTGCACTTAATTTATAAACGGTGGCTGGAATATGCGGTCGATAAGGGGTGAAACCAAGCACATCAAATGGTGACTGACTTTGATCCTTTAAGAAATCTTTGATCGGTAAAGCAAAACTTTGTGCTTGCCCATTACGCTCAACTTGTACATCAATATGACCAGTTTCGCCAACACGATCGACAATTGCGTAATTCAGCTTTTCCCATGTACTTGCTTGTGTACCATCAATCGCAACAATTTTATCACCCACCTGCATCTGAGTTGTCGCCGCAGGCGTATTGGGTAAAACAGCACCTACACGTGTATTCAGTTGTTCTTGTGCAGGTAAAAATAACACCCAAAATAATAAAATAGCGAAAATCAGGTTAATGAATGGACCTGCCGCAACAATCGCAATCCGCTTCCACGGAGACTGACGGTTAAATGCAAAAGGCAGATCTTCTGCACTGACATTGCCCTCACGCTCATCCAGCATTTTGACATAACCACCTAGCGGTAAAGCTGACAGTTGATATTGAATACCGGATTTTTTAGAGGTCCATTTCAATAAAGTTGGACCAAATCCAATTGAATAAACAAGGACTTTTACACCCAGTTTACGTGCTACCCAATAATGTCCAAATTCATGAATTGCAATCAAAGGACCTAATAGCAAAATTGCAGCAACAATGATAAATAGAACACTCATGATCAGCTTCCCAATTGTGTAATGCGTTGTGAAGCAACTTGGCGAGCAAGTTGATCTGTCTGCAAAATCGTTTCAATCGAATCTGCTGAACCATTTTGAACGTGATTTAAAGTATGTTCAACCACTTGTGAAATTTCCAAGAATGCAATCTTTTCCTGTAGAAATGCTGCAACAGCTATTTCATTGGCTGCATTGAGAATGGATGGTGCCAATCCTCCAGATTGCATGGCTTGACGAGCCAATTTAAGCGCTGGAAAACGAACAATATCAGGTGCTTGAAAATCAAGTTGTGAATGGATGAATAGATCTAATGGTGGCACATGTGTATGAATCCGCTCAGGCCATGCAAGTGCATGTGCAATCGGGGTACACATATCTGGATTACCCATTTGAGCCAAAGTCGAACCATCCACATACTGAACCATTGAATGAATGATACTTTGTGGATGAACAACAACTGTAACAAATTGTTCTTTAATTGAAAATAAATGACACGCTTCGATTAATTCCAAACCTTTATTCATCAAGGTTGCAGAATCAACTGAAATTTTTTGTCCCATTGACCAATTCGGATGCTTACAGGCCTGTGCTGGTGTAACTGTTTCAAGTTGTTCAAGCGTATGGTTCAAAAAAGGACCGCCTGAAGCGGTCAACAAAACCTGTTTTACACCCAGCAACGGTTCGCCTTGACGCTCAATCTGTAAATAATTTTGCGGTAGACATTGAAAAATTGCATTGTGCTCAGAATCCACGGGCAGTAATAGAGCACCATGTTCTTGAGCTGCTTGCAGCATGATATCCCCTGACATCACCAAGGCTTCTTTGTTTGCAAGCAGAACACGTTTACCCGCTTTCACTGCAGCCAATGTAGGGAGCAAGCCAGCAGCCCCAACGATTGCAGCCATCACCACATCCACCTCTGGATGTTTAGAGACCTCAATCAAACCATCTTCATCAGTTAAAATCTCGATCTCAGTGATTTGATATGCTTGCAAACGTTGTTGTAGTTCTTCCACCTTCGTTGAAGGAACAACCACACATTTCGGTCGATACTGTTTGCATATTTCACTGAGTTCTTCTATTCGGCTATAACCAGTCACAGCAAAAACCGAATACTGATCTGGATGCTGTTCTAAGATTTTTAAAGTACTGCGCCCGATAGAACCTGTAACACCTAATATACAAACAGATTGTGACATCTATAAATCTACACCAATAAGTTTTAAAACATACATTCCCGCTGCAAAAATTGGAGCTGCAGCAAGCAATGAATCAATACGGTCAAGCACTCCACCATGTCCTGGGAGAATACGACCTGAATCTTTAATTCCAGCGCGACGTTTAATCATGGACTCAAACAGATCGCCCAATACTGAACTAAATACCGTCACAATAGACAGAACAAGGAAAAGAATATGTTGTGAAAGCGTTAAATGCAGGTAAATCGATTGAACAATGACAATAACAATAGCAACTGTCACAATCCCGCCAATTAAACCTTCAATGGATTTATTGGGACTAACATCCGGTGCCAGTTTGCGTTTGCCGAATTTACGTCCAACAAAATATGCGCCACTGTCTGCCCCCCAAACCAAAAGAAACAGATACATCAGCCACCACGGTGAACTCTTCCATACTTCGAAAATAGCGGTGACCGCAGCACTGATCAGTACCAGTCCAACGATATTTAACGTAACGTTGTACCAGCCATCATATTCAGGATAATTTTTAACCCAATACAGACTACACAACCAAGTGAGGATAGATGCACTCCAGAGGATAAGTGCCAAATCATTAAAATATAATGCTAAACCAGAAAAAATAGCGGTCAGTAAACCAAATCCAGCAGCTTTTAATTTTTTTACAGAGTCAGATTCATGTGGCATGAGTTTAAACCACTCATAGCCTGCCGCCCCAGCTGCGATAATCATTAACACTAACATCGGATATTGTGATTTTGTTGCAAACATGCAACTCAGCACGACTGCAACCAACACCAATGCGGTTATAATCCGCTCTAACATTCTCAGTTCTCTATATGTTCTTGTTGAATTTGTTCAGATGTTTTTCCGAAACGTCTTTCTCGCCCTGAAAAAATATTAAACGCATAATCCAGTTCTTGTACTGTAAACTCAGGCCACAGCGTCTGAGTAAAATACAACTCAGCATAGGCAGCTTGCCACAATAAAAAGTTAGATAATCGGTAATCGCCGCCAGTACGAATCAACAAATCTACAGGTGGCAAATCCCCTAAACTTATTTGTTGTGCAAATAATTCAGTATTGATTTGATTCACATCAATTTTTTGATCTTTAACTTGTTGCGCAAGTTTACGTGCAGTATCCGTAATGTCCCACATACCACCATAACTCACAGCAATTGTTAAAGTCATGTTACTGAACTTAGCAGTCCTTTGTTCAGCATGCAACATTAATTCACGTAGCTCTGGAGAAAGCCGACTACGATCACCAATAAATCTCAACGCGATTTCGAATTTTTCCATACGGGGGATCTGCTCATGAATTGTTTCTTCCAACAATTTCATTAACAAATCAACCTCATACTGCGGTCTATTCCAATTTTCACTTGAAAACGCAAACACAGTCAGAGCTTGAACACCCACTTTACAGCAATGCTCTACAATTGGATCAAGGACATTTTTACCTTCACGGTGTCCATCGCCTTTTTGTAGCTGTTTCTTTTTAGCAAAACGATTGTTGCCATCCATAATGATGGCAACATGTTTTGGAAGATGGTTGTCTTCAGATGTGGTCATTATAAATCTTAGACCTTCATCAATTCAGCTTCTTTAGCAGCAAGACGTTTATCTACTTCAGCAACAAACTTGTCTGTAATTTTTTGGATATCATCACCTGCACGACGCTCATCATCTTCAGAAATCTCTTTATCTTTCAACAATGACTTAATATCACCCAAAACATCACGGCGAATGTTGCGGATCGCAACTTTTGCATTTTCAGCTTCATTACGCGCAACTTTCTGCATATCCTTACGGGTTTCTTCAGTCAATGCAGCCATCGGCACACGAATTGAGTCAGCAGTCACAGGGTTTAAACCCAAGTCAGATTCACGAATCGCTTTATCAATTGCAGATACCATTGAACGCTCAAACGGCTGTACCAATAAAGTACGTGAATCTTCAACACCAACGTTTGCAACTTGGTTTAATGGCACATCAGAACCATAGTAAGGAACCATAACACCATTGAGGATTGATGGATGCGCACGACCTGTACGAACCTTTGCAAAACCATGCTCCAAAGACTCTAATGATTTGTTCATACGGTCTTCAGCGTCTTTTTTAAGATCGTTAATCATATGATCTTCCTTACTTATAAATGTGTATAACGTAAAATTGCAGTAGTATAAAGAGCTTTATCCCACACGTACATTAGTTTGTAACGTGTGTACCCTCTTTTTCCCCCATCACTACAGAAAGTAATGCGCCTGATTTGTTCATATCAAACACTTGTAGTGGCACATTATGGTCACGACACAAACAAATTGCCGTCAAATCCATTACACCAAGTTTCTCATCTAAAACTTGATCGAAACTTAAATGATCATATTTAATTGCATCATCATATTTACTTGGGTCTTTATTGTAGACACCATCCACTTTCGTTGCTTTCAAGATCAGGTCAGCTTCGATCTCAATACCACGCAAACACGCTGCTGTATCGGTCGTAAAAAATGGGTTGCCAGTACCCGCGACGAATACACAAACTTCGCCTTGAGTTAAATGACGAATTGCATCACGGCTTGAATAAGACTCAACCACCGCACCAATTGGAAGCGCAGACATTAAACGTGTTTTAATGTTACGACGCACCAATGCATCACGTAATGCCAGACCATTCATGACAGTTGCAAGCATACCCATTTGATCGCCAGTTACACGACCAACAAGCCCATCTTTTTGTAATTGGCTGCCACGATATAAATTACCGCCACCAACAACAATACCCACTTGCACACCTAAACCTACCAAATGAGCAATAGATAAAGACATTTGATCCAACACTGGCGCATCGATCCCCATGTCTTTATTACCTGCAAGCGCCTCACCTGAAAGTTTGAGCAAAATGCGCTCATAGCGTGGCTTTTTAGAATCTAACATCACAAAACTCCAATACTTATATCTACAATTTTATTCGTATTCAATCAATTTGAAATCAATTACTTTTATGCCGATTTAATTTTGATCAACTTTGCAAATAAATCGTATTCATCTGCATCTGTGATTTCGACTTCAAGTAAGTCACCTGCCTTAATCAACGATTTATCGATATCTTCAACAAATACGTTACCATCAATTTCAGGTGCATCCGCATAAGAACGCGCAACAGCCACTGGGAATTCATCTTCCAGTCCATCGACCAACACAGTCATCGTCTGACCGATACGCTGTTGTAGTTTGGCCGCAGAAATCGCCTGCTGAACTTCCATAAAACGTTCATAGCGTTGTTGCTTGATTTCCTCTGGAACGTGATCGGGTAAATCGTTGGCAGTCGCACCTTCAACAGGTGAGTAAGTAAAACAACCTACACGATCAAGCTGAGCTTCTTGCAGCCAGTCAAGTAATATCTGGAAATCTTCTTCAGTTTCACCAGGGAAACCTACTACAAATGTAGAGCGAATCACCAATTCAGGGCATTTCTCACGCCATAATTTTAAACGCTCTAATGTATTTTCACTATGGGCTGGTCGCTTCATCAATTTTAAGATGCGCGGACTGGCGTGTTGAAAAGGAATATCTAGATATGGCAGGATTTTACCTTGCGCCATTAAGTCAATCACGGCATCCACATGCGGATAAGGATAAACATAATGTAAACGTACCCAAATTCCCAATTGACCCAATGCTTCACACATGTCATAGAATTTGGTTTTAACAGGCTGGCCATTCCAGAAATCAAGCTTATATTTGGTATCCACACCATAAGCCGAAGTATCTTGTGAAATCACCAAGACTTCTCTCACTCCTGCTTTTTTCAATGCTTGCGCTTCACTCAACACTGAACCAACAGGACGTGATACAAGATCACCACGCATACTTGGAATAATACAGAATGTGCAACGATGGTTACATCCTTCCGATATTTTCAAATAGGCATAATGTTTTGGGGTCAAACGAATTCCTTGCTCTGGGACAAGGTCAATAAAAGGGTTGTGCTTAGGTGGCTCTGGAACATACTGATGTACAGCTTCCATTACTTCCTGATATGCAGCCGCACCTGTAACTTTAAGTACATTGGGGTGCATTTGGCGAATCTTGTCTTCATCTTTACCTAAACAGCCTGTAACAATTACACGACCATTTGCACTCATGGCTTCGCCAATTGCATCTAAAGACTCTTGTACTGCAGATTCAATAAAACCACAGGTGTTCACAACAACTAAATCAGCACCATCATAATCTGATGCAACATCATAACCTTCAGTTTTCAACTGAGTTAAAATTCGTTCAGAATCTACCAATGCCTTAGGACAACCTAAAGATACAAAACCGACTTTGGGGGACTTCATGAATCTGCGCTCCACTATAATCCGCGTATTGTATGACTTTTCCAAAGATAAAAACAGGTGGAAACACGACTCTTTGTATAATGCACCAAAATACATCCAATCAAACAATAAAATTCCAACAATGCACTATTTTGGAACACTATCATGATAACTTAATATCGTGATTGCTGATCTATCGGGAAGAAAGGTCATTAAATGCGCAATTTTTATTATTCATGTAAGAAAACCGCGCAATAAATAAAAGTTGGCGTGCATCTTGCTTTATATGAGCACGATTTATATCAATTCAATACCCTTGATTGGGATAAATAGAATAGAGGTGCAGATGCCATTGCGCTATTTTAAGACAGGAAAGCTCTGCTAATGGATCAATACCCAACCATTGACTATCGACTGCTTGTGGATAATTTAACCACAGCAATCCTTTTGGTCGATTGTAATCTAAATATTTTTTATCTCAATTCCTCTTGCGAAGCCCTGTTTGATATTAGTTTGTTCCGTGCGGCTGGTCAGCCTGTAATCAATATCTTACATGCACCAAACGATAGCTTTAATACCTTGGATGCACTCAAAAACACGATTAAAACAGGTCAAGCCTATACACGGCGTGAAGCGATTATCAATGTCAATTTTAAAGATATGCATGTTGATTACTCGGTATCTCAACTGAATACTGGCAAACCCTATCATCCATTATTATTAATTGAATTGAATCCGATTGATCGGATGCTGAAAATCTCAAAAGAAGAGAATCTCATTCAACAACATCAAGTCGCACGACAGCTCATTCGCGGTGTTGCACATGAGATTAAAAATCCATTGGGGGGTATCCGTGGCGCAACCCAATTGTTGGCCCGAAGCTTGAACGATCCTCAGTATGCAGAATTTACGGATATTATTATCAGTGAAGTTGATCGCTTAAGAAACTTAGCAGATACCATGCTCGGTTCACGTCAACTTCCAAGTTATGAAGCGGTCAATGTTCATGAACCGCTGGAACGTGTTCGCTCACTCATCGCCAACCAAACCAAGAAAAAAATTAAAATTACGCGTGACTACGATCTTTCTTTACCTGACGTAAAAGCAGACCGAGACCAACTCATTCAAGTCATGCTGAATATTAGCGTCAACGCAGTTCAGGCGATGACTGAAAATCGAGAATTCTTCGTTGATCATCAACCCGAATTAATATTGCGTACCCGCATTCAACGTTTGGTCACCATTAATGGCGTATTAAACAAATCAGCCATTCGTATTGATATTGAAGATAACGGTCCTGGTGTACCCGAAGAAATTCTGGAATCGGTGTTTTATCCACTTGTCACAGGTCGAGCTAAAGGAACCGGGCTTGGTTTAAGCATTGCACAAAATATCATGCATCAACATAACGGAATGATTGAATGTCAATCTGTTCCTGGAAAAACAGTATTTAGCCTATATTTACCTTGGGAGTCTAACCATGTCGCATAATAAAATTTGGGTGATCGATGACGACCGTGCCATGCGTTGGGTCTTGGAAAAAACATTTAAAGAAGAAGGCTTTGATGTCACCAGTTTTGAAGAAGCACAATCTGCTTTAGATCAGTTACCCACTCATGCACCCGATGTTATTTTGACGGATATTCGCATGCCGGGTATTGATGGTCTTACCTTTTTAGGTAAGGTCAAAGGAAGTTATCCCGATCTTCCGGTGATCATCATGACAGCACACTCGGATTTAGAGTCTGCGGTATCCAGCTATCAAACTGGTGCCTTTGAGTATCTGCCAAAACCATTTGATATTGATGAAGCACTTGCGCTGGTCAACCGGGCCATTTTACACATCAATAAATTACAGCAACAAGAGTCGGCTAAAGCGACACCGATTCAATCAACTGAGATCATTGGCGAATCCCCTGCCATGCAAGAAGTTTTCCGTGCAATCGGTCGACTTTCTCAATCTCATATCACTGTATTAATCAACGGTGAGTCAGGAACAGGGAAAGAATTGGTTGCACATGCTTTGCATCGCCATTCACCCAGAAGCAGTAAACCTTTTATTGCTTTAAACATGGCCGCCATTCCAAAAGATTTGATTGAAACCGAATTATTTGGACATGAAAAAGGTGCATTTACAGGGGCAAACACCCAACGTCAAGGACGTTTCGAGCAGGCCAACGGCGGTACGCTGTTTTTGGATGAAATCGGCGATATGCCGTTTGAAACCCAAACCCGTTTGCTGCGCGTTTTGGCTGACGGCGAGTTCTATCGTGTTGGAGGACACATTCCTGTACGTGTAGATGTACGTATTGTTGCTGCTACACACCAGGATCTAGAAAAACTTGTACATGACGGTCGTTTCCGCGAAGACTTGTATCATCGTTTAAATGTTATTCGTATCCATATTCCTAAACTGGCACATCGCTCCGAAGATATTCCGATGCTGGCACAGCACTTTCTAGCACGTGCCGGTAAAGAGCTTGGCGTAAGTCCAAAAATCTTGCGCCCTGAAACACAAGAATATATTCAGAAACTTCCTTGGCCAGGTAATGTACGTCAACTGGAAAATACGTGCCGATGGCTGACTGTCATGATCACGGGTCGTGAAGTTTATCCAGAAGACTTGCCATCTGAGTTGAAACAGATCCCTATCAGCAAAACCGATGATCAAGGACAAATCCAGGCAGGCGTTGATCGCATAGCACTGCACCACTGGGATGAACTTCTAGGTCAATGGGCGATTCAAAAACTAAAAAATGGTGAGATGAAAATCTTAGACATTGCCACGCCGATGTTTGAACGGACGTTGATTAATGCTGCACTCCAGCAAACACGTGGTCGCAAACGTCATGCCGCTGAGTTACTTGGCTGGGGACGCAATACACTCACCCGCAAACTCAAAGAGCTCGGTATGGATTCCACCGAGGATGATGAAGAGGAAGATAAAACAGCATTATCAGATTAAAATCAATTTATAAATTCAACTTTTACTCCAACCATATTTGTTAAGAATATGGTTGTTTTTTATCAGCTCATCGTTAAAAATAGCGTCGTGAAATTTACACTTTATCGTTTAGGATAAAAATGAACAAAACTGTCGTTATTATCAGCCTGCTTTCAATCTTGACTGTTGCATGCTCTAAAAATAAATCGCATGACAATACAGTGCATCAGGCTGAAAAAGCAGTCGAAGAAAAACCGCTGAAAGCTGCAAATTCAGATGATTGTTTTAAGCTTGAACCTAATAAAAAGTTCACGCTGAACAATAGCGATGAAACTGAAATACAGATTGTTCCGACGACCTTCAACAATCAAAATGCAATTGCGATCGTGAGACAAGGTGCTGGTGTTCGAACGGATTATATCTACGACCCTACAGGTCGCACCATGTTGGCGAATTTAGATTACGGTATTGCTGCGCTTGGTTCAGATCCCAATGATGTATTGGTAAAAACCACCTACCAGGCACCTCTTCCCACCTTTCCATCCAACCTCAAGCCACATCAAAAATTTCAGATGACTTATAATGCTGTTATCGAATCTCAAGTAGACAACACGGATAGATCTGAAAATAATAAAACGGTTGATATCGAATTTGTTGGTTTTGAAAATCTTATTTTGATTGACAATGATGATAATACCTTAAAATTCAACAATGCATGTCATTTTGTTTCACAAATTGGCGATGGTACTTTAGATGAATGGTATGCTGAAGGTTATGGTCAAATCAAATATATTAAAAGAAAGGCCAGTGGTGAAGTGAAGAGCAGTGAAGCAATTGGTGATGATCCTGAACCTCAGTCCAAATAAATCAACAAAAGCCAGTTAAGAACATCTTCACTGGCTTTTTTATTGTAAAAATAAAATTTATTTCATAAAACCAGAAACCAGATTCAATACATTTTGAATATCACCATTGGCTTCATTATGATCCGTTGCTTCACCTTGCGGTGTCAGTGAATCAATAATTTGAGGCAGTACAGTCGAAATTGCCCCATACACTTCATTGGTTGGAACATTGGCCTGCTGTGCAACTTGTTCAACTTGTTGACCGCCAAATAGACTTTGGATTTGTTCGACATTTACCCCACTATTGCCTTGTGATGGATCAACCCAGCTTTGCACTTGCCCCCCTAAACCAGCCCCCTGTAATTTAGCCAAAGCGCCTTGTAAACCGCCATTCTGTTGAATCCACCCCAAAACCAATGGAACAACGGCAATCAGTAATGAAGATGCATTAAAACCACTCGCCTGCGGAGCTTGTTGCTGCTGCCCCCCTGTCAAGCCACCAAGCACTGAGCCCAATACACCACCCAAACCTCCGCCTTGTGACTGTTGTTGACCACCTAAACCGCCAAGTACTGAACCTAATACACCGCCTAATCCGCCACCAAGCCCGCCCTGTGATTGTTGTTGTCCGCCAAGTGCTTGTTTTGCTAAAATTTCAACAATATTTGTTAAATCTGTCATGAAGTTTTCCTTTTTTAAGTTTTATGACACGACTACAGCATACTTGGCTTTAAGATATTCAACAAAATTGGAATTGTTAATTTTTGCAATGCCTTAATGTCATTTTAGTCTCATCAAAAAACCAATTACCAACGAAACTTGTTCCAGTTTTCGGGATTTGCCCAAAACTTAGCGTTAAACCAATCCGGCACATGTTTATAAGTTAAAATATTAAACTGCCATAACGCAAAATCATTTTCATGGGATGTCTTGTCGATCAATTGTGTAAAGCCCAATGATCGAAGCAGGTGCTCATCACTGATTCGACAAGCCACCACGATACGCCTTGCCAAGAGATCACGCAACTTCACCAATAATTGCGATTTATGCAGATCCGAAAGCTGTTGCATTTCATCTGTATCTAAAACCACAAATCCTAAATCATATCGCTGGGTAAAAGGCAGATTTAAAAACTCAGATACGTTAAAATAGGACCACTGAATTAAATAATTTTGAGAGTATTGCGCCAAATTTTGCCCAATACACACTGCAGTTTGAATTGGCTGTTGTTGCGATAAATCGTCTAGCATTGAAGTGATGACATTTTTCTCAGCCATAACTGCACCTTTTTTGAAGCGAGTAATTAAACATGGAACTACAAGGCATTTGTCATAAAATGCATGCAGGTCTTAAAGACCTTAGTTTAACTGATCAGCAAACGCATAAGGCAAATGTTGAATATAAATTTATATTAGATCGCTCAGAAATCGAACTGCCATTTAGCTTGGGGCAAGAAATTGAGATTGAAGCGACTGGAAATATCTATTGTGTTTCCTGTGGTGCCAAGACCCCTAAGTCTTATTCTCAGGGTCACTGCTTTAAATGCATGAAAACCAAAGCATCTTGCGATATGTGTATTATGAAGCCTGAAACTTGTCACTACCACTTGGGCACCTGTCGTGAAAATGATTTTGCCCATCAAGTTTGTTTCCAACCGCATATTGTTTATCTGGCAAATTCAAGTGCTTTAAAAGTTGGAATTACCCGTTTAGGTCAAATGCCAACACGCTGGTTAGATCAAGGTGCAACACAAGCTTTACCGATTATGAAAGTGGGTTCTCGTCGCCTATCAGGTCAACTGGAAGTGATGTTTGGCTCACAAGTTGCAGATAAAACGGATTGGCGTAAACTGCTAAAAGGCGAAGCCGAACCCATTGATCTGATTGAAATCCGTAATGAATTAGTCCAAGAATTTGCACCTAAAATTCAAACCATCCGAGACGAGTTTGCACAGCATCTTGAGTTTAATGAAACGGTTGAATTACTTGAAGATGAGCTGCCCCGTGAATTTGTCTACCCTGTCGATATCTATCCTGAAAAGATCAAATCGCATAACCTTGACAAGACTCCGGTTATTCGCGGCAAATTACAAGGAATCAAAGGTCAATATCTAATTATGGATACTGGTGTGATCAATATCCGTAAATATACAGGTTACGAACTGAAAGTTCGGGCGGAGTAGAGATTCATTTTGTCTTGCATTTGATTCACAAAAAAACTCCTCTTTCATTTAAATGTTGAGGAGTTTTTGATTAAAGCTTTTGTAAAAATTCCATCTGTATTAAAACGTGCAATATATTGATAAATTGCTCTATATTTTACAGAAAATTTTTGATCGATTTGCATAGACTATGCTTCGATTTTAGAAGTGGAAAAGATAAAAGCCCTCAGATGGCTTGCAAACAGCCCCTGCAACGCACCTCGCACATGCAGATTGAGCAAAGGCATCCATGTCATTTCACAATAAAAATATCAACATGGTTTTTTTAAGATTTAAAAGTCATTTTATGTTGGAAACTTATTTTTCGAACACTGCAATAGTCTATGCTTGAACACGCTTCAAACTTAACCAGATAATTCCAATCGCTTGATTGAGTGAGCAATAATTTTTCAATCATGATCTTAACAGCGCCAAAATTGCCTGCACAGGATCTTCACTATTTCCCGCCAAAAGCTGCTTATGCATCGTAATCAACTGCATCACCTGAATTTGAGCCGTTTCAATATCCATTAACTTTTCTATTTCATGTGCTAATTTTTCAGGTGTGGCATCTTTTTGAATCAACTCTTGAATTGCTTTCTTTCCTGCAATGATATTCGGCAAAGAATAATAGGGAATTTTAACCAGCAACTTGGCAATCACATAGGTTAGCCAATTGAGTTTATAAAAAGTAACCATTGGTCGATGCAACAATAAAGCTTCCAATGTCGCTGTACCTGATGCCAAAGCCACAATATTTGCCGCATTCATGACCTGACGACCAATTTTTGACTCTTTATCGGTATTTTCCAGTAAGTGAATTTTTGCAACCAAATCACTTGGATAGTGTTCCAATAATGCTTCAATTTGTTGTTTGCGCTGCTCATTAATCGCAGGAATAACAAACTGATAATCTGGATATTTATGGTGAATAATATTTGCAGCATCTAAAACCAGTGGTCCAAGCCGTTCTATTTCACCACGTCGACTGCCTGGTAATAATGCAATGTGCTTCTGACTCAGATCCAAACCAAGCTCCTGTTTGGCATCCAAGATTGGATTTTGTAAAGGCAACTGACTGGCAAGTGGATGCCCCACAAATGCAGCAGCAACTGCAAATTTTTGATAAAAGCTCTTTTCAAAAGGAAATAAACAAAGTACCAGATCAATACTGGCTTTAATTCCATGTACACGCCCTTGCCGCCACGCCCATACTGATGGACTCACATATTGCACTGTTTTAATGGGAAGATTTTTTTGCTTTAAACTCTTGGATAATCGCAAATTGAAATCTGGAGCATCAATACCAATAAAGATATCAACAGGATTGGCAGACCACTTTTCAACCAAACCATCGCGTACAGCAAATAACTTCTTTAAATCTTTGAGGACTTCAACAATGCCCATCACCGATAAAATATCCATAGGGTAAAAACTGTTGAAACCTTCAGCGATCATTTGCGGACCACCAATCCCTTCAAATTCAGCATCTATCCCTTGTTCACGGAAACTGCGAATAAGTTTGGCCCCTAAAGTATCTCCAGACACTTCACCAACGACAATACCAATTTTAAGCTTCCGATTTTGCAAGATATTCTTCCCACTTTGCAGTATGCACGCATCATAGCACAGTCAAACTCGTTTAACCTCAAAGCCTCCATATAATCACCGCAAAGCCAGATATGGACATGCTTTTGGTATAGGAATTCAATTGGGTGACTTTTCACCCAGTTTTCTATCATTAATCTATTTTCTATTTATATTTTCAATTAACTGACTATTGTCTCACAAAGACTCAAACAATAAACTAAGCGATAATTATTATCATTTAAGATACTCATGCTGAATTCTCTCCCAAACAGATTCAAACTCTCGATCATGAGTTTGGCACTATTCACTGCGCAACAAAGTTTCGCTGAAGATTTACATAAGCTGCCCACGATCTCAGTACAAGCAACTGCTGCGCAACCGGAGTTAAGTTCCGAACAAAGCAAATCATATATCGTGAAAGAATCCACCAGTGCAGCCAAACTGAATATTCCCGTTAAAGAAACTCCTCAAACAGTCAATGTCGTTACACGTCAGCAAATGAATGATTTTGCAATGAATAGCACAAGAGATGCTTTGAGTAATACTCCTGGCATTACTGTCAGCAATCAAGAAACTGAGCGTTCGACTTATACAGCACGTGGTTTTGAAATCTCTAATCTTTTAACAGACGGGGTCGGATTCCCTTCAAGCAGTTATAATTATAACAATACCAATCCAGATACCTATTTTTATGACCGAATTGATGTGATTAAAGGTGCAGATGCACTTACCAATGCCTTCGGTGACCCAAGTGCAACCATTGATTATATCCGTAAACGACCAACGCAGGAGTTTCAAGCCAATGCGGGTATCAGCTATGGTTCCTGGAATACACAGCGTTATGAAGCAGATGTTTCAGGTGCATTGAACAAAGATGGCAGTATTCGTGGTCGTTTGATGGGTTATGAGCAAACTGGAGATTCTTATCTGGATCGTTATTCTTCAGAGAAAAATGGTTTTTCAGGCATCATTGAGGCTGATCTTACAGATTCAACACGACTTACAGCAGGTTATAGCCAACAGCAGAATAAACCCAATGCCAATAACTGGGGTGCATTGCCACTTCTGGGTGCGGATGGAAAACAACGCTCCTATGACCGGAATTATAATCCAAATCCAGATTGGGCATATTGGGACAACAAGACACAGAATGCTTTTGCTGAGTTAAAGCAAATGATGAATGATCAATGGACAGCAAAGCTGAGTTATAATTATACCCAAACCCATCATGACAGTAATTTACTCTATTATTATGGTTATCCTGATCAAAATGGTGGAAATGTCGCACTTACTGCTTGGGGCGGCAAAGAAAGCCTAAAAAGCCATTTTGCTGATTTGAATCTTCAAGGTGCCTATTCATTATTTGGTCGTGAACATGAAGCCACTTTAGGCTATAGCTATCTACAAAACAAACAGTATGATCAACAAACGTCGGGCAGGATTAATGACAGTAATATCAGGAACGACAATTCATTAGGCTACTTACGCCAACTCACTACAGACTGGTCAAGCTGGACGCCTCAATCAGTGACTTGGTCAGCTTTCAGTGATGCTGCGAACTATACGCAAAAGCTCAATTCAGTATATGCGGCGACCCGCCTGCACTTAAATGATGATTTAAAACTTCTACTCGGTTTAAATTATGTTCAAGCAAAAAGTGATGGCAGAAGCTATGGTTCATCAATGGCATATGATGAAAATAAAGTATCGCCATATGCTGGCATTAGCTATAACTTTACTCCCGAATATACAGGCTATCTCAGCTACACCTCTATTTTCCGTCCACAGTCAGGATTAGGCACGGATAATAAAGCGCTCAAGCCCATTGATGGTGAAAGCTATGAGGCAGGGATTAAAAGTTCATGGTTAGATGACAAACTTACAGGAACCTTGGCCGTATTTCGTACAGAACAAAGTAATTATCCACTACGCAACTCTGATGGAAACCCACTTAATCGTAAAGTGGAGACCAGCGATTTGCGTTCTCAAGGTGTAGAATTGGGTTTGGCCGGACAAATCACAGATCACTTGAATATCGCATTTGGTTATAGTCAATTTAGTTTAAAAGATTTAAAAAATGGCGGTGATGCTAGGACCTATAATCCTAATCAAACCCTTAATCTGTTGACTACATACACCATTCCGGCATTGCCACAACTTAAAATCGGCGCATCGTTAAAATGGCAAGAAGCCATCAAGCTGTATGATTCTTCGGTCAATAGTACAATTACCCAAGATGCCTATGCTTTAGTGAATCTGATGACCAGTTATGATGTAAACAATCATATTTCGTTACAGGCAAATGCCAACAATGTGACAGACAAAAAATATTTATACAGTTTCCCGGATGGTCAGGCATTTTATGGTGCTCCAGCCAACTATAGCATTGCTGTAAAGTTTAAATATTGATCGCAACTCGCCTTAGTCTCTGTAGATTAAGGTCTTTTTAATTTAAGAAGTACCCTGTATGCAAACTGTCCTTTATCGATTATCAGTGTTATACCGTTTTATACTGGCATTTGGTCTAGGCTACGCATGCAGCTATTTACTATCAGTCAATTTGATTGATGTTTTTTATCCTTACTTGGCAAAAGCTGAGTCTGTCTACTTGGCTGCATTTATAGCGCTGTTTTTTTATATCGCTTTTGTGATTATTGGTTTTTGCGTTCATTCTTTAAAAAAGTTGTCTGTAATCAGCTTGATACTCGTTGTTACCCTCTTTCTCATATCAAAATTCATAGGTTAACTCATGTTTAAATCTGTTCGTCAATCTATGGCATGGTTACATTCTTGGATTGGTCTGAGTTTTGGCTGGCTACTGTTTGCAATTTTTTTAACGGGTACTGTGACCTATTATCGTCATGAAGTGAATATGTGGATGCAGCCCCAATTTGCAGTTATGCAAACCAATCAGCATACAGCGGTACAAACCGCTTATGATTATCTGCAGAAAAATGCACCCAATGCTAAAAGTTGGTATATCGGTATTGCTCATCCGAATACGCCTGTCAATAAAATTTATTGGCAAAAAGCCGATGGTGGTTACGAAAGTAAAACTTTAGATGCCAATACAGGCAAAGAACTGAATCTTTCGGCAACACAAGGTGGCGATTTTTTTTATAGTTTCCATTATCAATTATATGGCATTCCCTACGCTATTGGACGTTTGATCGTCACATTTGCAGCACTGATCATGTTTATCACCCTAATATCAGGCATCATTACCCATAAAAAAATATTTACTGAATTTTTTACCTTAAGAGCTTTTAAAGGTCAGCGCTCATATTTGGATTTCCATAATATGAGTGCTGTTATTGCACTTCCATTCTTCTTAACCATCACGTTTACAGGGCTCGCTATCTTTTTCTATCTGCTCTTTCCTGCGGGTATGAAAAAATCATATCCGGATCGTCCATTTCAATATTTCGATGAAATTCGCAATATTTCAACAATGGTAGATGCCCAAACAGCATTACCCGAAAAAATGAAACCTATTCAATATTTTCTCCAACAAGCTCAACGACAATGGGGAGAAACCAGTTTTGATCATATTGCTGTAGACCTCCCAAACACTCAATTGAGTAAAGTAACAGTCACAGCTCTGGAAGACCATTCCATCACGCGCAATCAAGCACAAATGAGTTTTAATGGAGCCACAGGAACACGCTTAGGCAACATGCGTAATAACAGCAGTATCGCAACATTAAATGCAAGCATGTACGGTTTGCATATGGCAAATTTTGCTCAACCGCTTTTACGGTTAGGTTTGTTCTTTTCTGGTTTGTTGGGCTGCGCAATGATTGCCTCAGGCTTATTATTGTGGAGTTTAAAACGACAACTACAAAAGAAAAATGAGCAATTTCACTTTGGATATTACTTGGTCAATCGACTCAATACAGCACTGATTCTTGGCTTGCCGATTGCCATGTTGGGTTATTTGTACGCTAACCGTATTGTAAGCATAAAAGCTGACAGTCCTAATTATGAGATCTATACTTTTTTTTGTTTATGGCTATTCAGCTTGATTGTTGCCCTCGTTTCAAAGCAGCAGTATTTGTGGAAAACACAGCTTAAATTAATCATTGTAATGACATTGGCATTGCCTATTTTCAATCTCTTCTATCTTGTTTCAAACCACTATATTCATTCAATCCAAGATTATTGGCTGTTCTTCCGTGTGGATGTCATGATTTGGATGTTTGCTTTCTTAAGTATATTTTTACATCAAAAAATCACACCAATTCAAAATAAAGCTGTAGCAAAAATTCAGAAAAAAATAGCCGATAAACAAATTCGGGAATCAATCTCATGATCTTTACGCTCGCTTCGTTGCTGATTTTAATTGCAAGTTATGGGTTTTATCTTGTCAGCGCAAAACAGATCAGTAAAACACAGAAAAGCCGATTTTCCATACTCACCCAACATGTCAAATGTGTAAAACTGGCTGCATTCATTTTCATTATTATTGCCTTGACGCTCTATAGCATGGATTATGGCAATAGCATTTCACTGGTTGCCTTATGTGTACTCAGCACGCCACTGCTGTTTGGCTTAATCCTATCAATTAATGATCTAAAGCCCAAAGTTAAAAAATAACTTTACTATTTTCATCATGAAAAATTTCAGTTTTTATCTTTCAAAATGCAGGATGCGATACACAGAAAATGAAGTACTTTTTTACTTTTACAACTAAAAAATCTGTATGAATAGACAAGCAGCCAATCTTTAAACGAAAGATGCTTGCATCACGATCAACGAATAAAATTCAACCATTTAGTTTACTTTTCATCTATTTTTTACTCATTGTTAAAATAATCCTTTTAAAATAATCGCTACAACTTATGTCCAATAACAATTTGAATTGCAGTTGCACAATTCATTAAGGAAGCATCATGAATAGATTACAAAAAATCACCTGCGTGGCAGATATGCGTGAGATTTATCACCGACGTGTCCCTAAAATGTTTGTTGACTATTGTGATTCAGGTTCATGGACAGAGCAAACATGGCAGCAAAACAGTGAAGATTTTAAAAAATACCTGTTTCGACAAAAAGTTTTGGTGGACATGGACAATCGTTCCGTGAACACTAAAATGTTAGGACAATCGGTATCCATGCCAGTCGCATTGGCGCCTACAGGTTTAATTGGTATGCAACATGCCGATGGTGAAATTCTGGCTGCTAAAGCTGCCGAAAAATTTGGTATTCCCTATATCATGTCGACCATGAGCATTTGTTCAATTGAAGATGTCGCTTCCGCAACCACCCAACCATTTTGGTTTCAGCTGTATATGATGAAAGATCGTCATTTTATGCAGCAGCTTATTCAGCGTGCAAAAAATGCTAAATGTTCGGCATTGGTTTTAACGGCTGACTTACAAATCATGGGACAACGCCATAAAGACATTAAAAATGGCTTGTCAGCGCCTCCAAAATTAACCTTGGGCAATCTCATCAATATGTGCACCAAACCCGCTTGGTGCTTAGCTATGCTTGGAACATCAAGAAGAAGTTTTGGTAACATTGTCGGTCATGTCGATGGAATCAGCAATACCGGTTCTCTAGCTGCATGGACCACTGAGGAGTTTGACATGAAGTTAAGCTGGAAAGATGTCGAATGGGTTAAACAACAATGGGGCGGTAAACTGATTATCAAAGGCATTATGGAAGTAGACGATGCAATCGCTGCTGTTAATGCTGGAGCAGACGCAATTGTTGTTTCCAATCATGGTGGTCGTCAACTGGACAGTGCTCCATCGAGCATTTCAGTACTAGAAGAAATTGTGCTTGCTGTAGGCAACCAAACGGAAGTCTATATTGACAGTGGTATTCGCTCTGGACAGGATGTTTTAAAAGCCATTGCTCTAGGTGCTAAAGGCTGTTTAATTGGTCGAGCATTTATTTATGGTTTAGGTGCTTATGGAGAACAAGGCGTATTCCGTGTCTTGGAAATAATCCAAAAAGAACTGGATTTAAGTTTGGCATTTTGTGGGAAAGTGAATATCCAGCATGTCGATAAAAGCATTTTAAGATAAGCCTTCCCTACACAACACACTGAAATGGATATTCAATAATTGAGTATCCATTATGATTTTTACCTCACCAAAGAAAATGTTCGAACACTCATGGTTAAGGCAGATTTGTAGGTTCCGCGTAAAACAGACCGTCATCTAAAACCTAGCAATCTCATTACCAAAGCGCTTGTATCGGAGAGTTTATCCAAATTGATAGTGTGACCATCACGGACTGGGAGATTGTACGCATTCCAACCTGTCCTGCTGTGCTCTACGTTGATGATGAGACAAATGCACTGATAAAACAGGATTTATTAAATCTGAATCCACCTTTATTTATTTTGAAAAAACCACTCGAGCATACAGAAAAACATGTAAACATACAGAACAGAAAGCTCAACACAATCAATCAGGATAATATTCTTGAATCCTTAACAGAATTCCAAACTATTTGTGAATAAAAGAAAAAACATACATATCCTCATCAATTCCTTTCATATCCCAACCGATGCCAATAAAAAAAGATTGAGCACTTTTGTTTTCTAAAGCGACAAAAGCCTGCCAGCCTTTAGAAGGAGGATGATTGGGCCATTTAAATAAACATTCAACAGCACTTTTGCCAATACCACACCCTCGATAAGCGGGATGAACAGCTAGGTCAGAGATGCTATGTAATCCATCATTCGTTAAACTCCAGACACAGCCGACAAGTGCGATTGGCTGGTTGTCACTCATAACAACCAATTCTGGACCATCTTGCTTATTTAATACATAGTTCAACCATTCCTCGTCCATAGGTCCGAGTTCTTTATCTAATATTGGATCCTTAAACCAATCTAAAATCCACGACCAGTCTGTTTCGTTGACTTCCCTTGCACTTATGCTATGTAAATCTAACGATGCTCTTCTCATATCTTTCATTTTCTTTGCTTCAAAATTTTTTTCATAAATTCAAAATGCTAATCCCGTTTGACTGAATCACATCAATGCCAAAAGCAAATCTTTTCTAGTATTGAACTGGTAGAACAGTACAACATGAATGCTTGGACATTTGATGGGGTTTTACGCCCTCAGACCGTTAACAAAGTATTTCTACTGGAAATAATCCGACATAGCCATTAATAGTACAAGTATAAACAAGGACATTTTACTTCGTCTTAACATAATAGCTGAAAAAGAACATGTGCAACTGTCATTCCCTTATTGACTAAACTTTCAGTATAGGTAGCAGCATAAGATATATCTGATGCTTAGAATACGAGTATCAGCTATGGTCAAAATGCCCCTGCCGATTACGATATACTTGTAAAACCTATGTTGGTCTCTTTAGGAGAATCTTTTGATTTAAACTGAATATTTGAATTGGTCTATTGGGATAAATATTTTTAAGAAATCTAGCAGCAAGCAAAGTTTTGATTTTTTATGATATTTTAAAATCATTGATGATTCTTTCTAGTGTAGATCTACCTAATTGGCTCATGGCTAGATTCGTCTTTTCATAATACCAAACCAACCCAATGGCTTGTTGAAAAGCCCATGCAGCACCACGATTCCATTCAATATCACTCGAATTTAATTCATTCCTTATTGTTTCTCTTCTTTCTTTATCAAATAGATGCCATGTTGAAACCAGATCTAACGCAGGATCTGCTGCACCAAAACTACCGCAATCAAGTAAACCAACAAGTCTGTTATTTTTAATAAGAATATTGGCTGGTATAAGATCTTTGTGACTCATAACATCTTGATCAACTTTTGGCAGTATTCTGAATTTTTCCCATAAGGATTTTAAAATAACCGTATCCAGCAGATTTTTACTGTTCTCTAAACAGGTCGCAATCCATTGATCATGATCTTTAAGATTTCCACCGCGTCCTTGCCCATCAAAAACGCGATCATTTACATGAATAGATCTTAATGACTTGATAAGAGTTGAAATATCTTTAGCTAAAAAAACAGATGAGGAAAAATCAATAGGATTGGCAATATCACCCTCTAACCAACTTTGTAATATCCAAGACATTGGGAATAGAGAGCTTGGCAACCCGATACCAATCACTTTGGAAGTTGGAAAACTGGTATTGATATAGAACTCCTCAGTAGCTTTAGCTTCTTTTTGAATAATATGATAACTTTCTTGCCCATCTCTGATTTGAAGAGGGAATTTAGCAACTATATCTGTTCCTATTCTAAAAATTGCACTTGTGGTGCCTTGAGTATTTAGCTTTGTGATTTCCATTTCTTGATATTGAGGAAATTGATCCACTATTAACTGAGTAGCGGTCTTTATATCTAAGTTAATTTGATCAGAATGCATAGTGTGCACAATAGAATATTAGAATAATTATTATAAATAACTTTTATTTGAAAGAAAGACGTATTGAGTATTATTTTAAAAATTAACAATAAGACAAGAAAAACTTCCATCTTGTTTAAAATACAATTAACCCAACAATATTCTTATCATTTAATTCTATTCTAATTTATTATATTACAGCCATCACTTAGAGTATCAATCCTATTTCACTTTATTGAACACAATACATACATTGTATTCATAAATTAATTAATATTTAAGCATTATGATATATATTAATGTCTTGTTTGAATTAAAGCATATAACATGTTGAAAAAGCTAAAATCTTGGGCTAAATCTATAAAAAGTCAAATTTTGGTTGTTTGGTTCATAGCTAAAGATGAAAGAACACCAATTTTTGTCAAAATTCTAGCCGTATTTTTTGCAGCATACGCTTTATCTCCTATCGATTTAATACCTGATTTTATTCCTGTTTTAGGTTACCTTGATGACATTATTATAGTTCCTGTAGGTATTATATTAGTAATAAAACTTACACCACAAAATATTATCGATGATTGCAGAGCTCTGGCTGCAACATTCGCTGAAAAACCTATAAGTCATTATGCGGCAGCAGTGATTATATTAATATGGATCACCGTATCAGTTTTATTAATAAAATATTTTTTTCTTGAAGATTTAATTCATTTTATTCAATTTTTAACATAAATTCAGAGAAGCCCTCATTCAGAGCGCTTTATTTTCCGCATCATTCAAAGCACTACATTCATTGTATTTAGCTCCGGTTTCAATGATCCATAGTATGATTTCTTTGCCCTGTCCTTACTCAAATATTAATTATCCAGAACAAAGTATAATGAATGAACAAGTTGAAAATTTCTACACATATAAGTTACATGCAGTAGAAATTTTAAATAAATCATAAATTTTTCTTGAAAAATATAACTGTTTCTGTAGGAGTAAATCCTAATTTTTTATGCATGTTTATTGATACATGATTGTCTGGTGATGTATCTGAAGCAAGTTCTAAACAACCATGTATTTTCCCCCAATTTTCTACCGCATCCACTAATAATTTGGATAGACCAAGCTGTCTATATTCATCTAAGATAAATATTCCTTCTAAATAAGCCACAGGACTATGGCTGCAGCCGTTGACATAGTCATTTCTTATTGATGCATCAGCAAATCCGGCAAATTTTCCATTGTCGTCACAAAGCAAGAATGATATTGAATTATCGGAAGCAATCATACTTATTCCATCCTTAACATGCTCATTTACAGGATGATTAGGCCATAACAAATTACGTAATTGACCCCATTCCTCAATATTTTCGTGACTTAAAATTAATATTTTAAATGTATTCATTAGCATAATATCGTGACTTAATTTATTTAATATATATATAACACTTTCTACAGGAGAGAAATGAATATAAAGGTCTTATGCCAATTAACCTTAACTCTCTGGACTACGCCTCCCTCAATCTTTCTGCACCCATTGCGTGTCCATCAACTGCTTTTAACTCCGTTCATATTCAGTGAGGCACTTTGCAAGTATGTCCTTGTTGGTATTGGTGTACTCAATGATGATCTCTTTGGAAACCCGTTTATCCTTTCTATTGTTGATGCCCACCAAGATATTCTACCCGTAACCATCACTAAACTTTTAAGTCAAAATATTGAAATTTTGCTTGCCTGAGTTCCGATTCCGATCATGTTGGAATGTAAATTGCTCATAAATCATGTCCAATAAAACCCTCTCTGTTGAGTGGGTTTTATTTTTCTAAATTCTGTGAAAAATAATATTTTACGGTTCTTGTGCAGAATTTAGAGAAAAGTAAAAATCTTTTGTTTTTTGAATAGGATAAGGCTTACCATTAATATTTAAAGGTTGAAAGCTTGCTTTTTCTTGGAATTCTTTCAGCACGTAATTATCTAATTTAGTTAATCCACTACTTTTAGTGATCTCAGCTTTTGTTATTTTGCCGTTATTATCAGCTTCTAGATAAATACCTAATGATCTGTTTTCACCTTCTAAATCAGATTTTTTTAGAACGATCCTTGGCTCAAACGCAAATTTAGGATCTCTGGAAACTTCAAAGTGAAAAGGTTGTTTTGCACGGGCAGGATAATTAGTTGTTCTATCCCACTCATTCCAAACTTTGATTTTTGATTTTTTCATGGCCCGTACTACTAAATTATCTAAATCATCCAACCCACTACTTTTACTTACTTCAGCATTTTTAACCCAGCCACGCTCATCGGTTTCAAAATAGATCAATATATCTCTGTCATGCCCTTTTAATATTTCATCTTTAAATATAATCCTTGGCGGTATTATCCATTTCATTAACATTCCAGTTTCGTCACTTCTCTGCACTTCTTGAACCTTAGCATTTGATCCTGTACAAAAAATTGAAATCAATAAACCGAAAATTATAAATAAGCTTTTCATGATATATCTCTAGTATATTTAGCCCAAAATACTAATTTTTATGCCAAAAAGAAACCTCCTGAGGGAGGTTTGTGTATTTAAGTTGGTGCATTAAACCATTTTGGTCGTGCTGCAAATCGCTGACCAGTTGAGAGTGATAGCATTAGACAATTCACATCAATTAAAAGCGCTTCAATTTTAGTTCGCAAATCTGATTCCGGCTCACTTCTCTAGTACATTCATTTGTACGAGCAACTATATGTGCAAGATAAGCAGAAATTATTTCGACAATTATTTTAAGTGTCAGCAAAATGGGAACAATTTCATCATTTTCAAGAATAATTAACCCTGTTAGCTGGTGTACCAACTCGTAAGTATCATGATCGAATATCCATTCTCCATTTGGCAATTTGAAATTTCCAGATCTGCTTCAAAGTATTTATTTTTTGAGCTACTGGATACACCTTTGACTTCCTCTAAATATTTTTTAATAGCATTTCCTAGATGGGTATTTATCAAATCTGAATACCCCTCTAGAATATCAGGACTAAGGTTAATCGCTTTTTTACGATCTTCGATCCATTTTTCTGCTATTCTAGATGAGTTAAAAGTTGTGCTTTCAATCAAAACGGGATAGTTCTTTCTGTTAATTCTAATTTCAGCTCGATAGCGAATAGTGCCATCAGTAAGGCTTCTTTGTCTAATTGAACCCATAATTTCACGCCATTCATGTTTTACTCATGATGGCGTAAAAGTTGGCATAATAAACTTATTATTCAAACAGGTTTTCACATGTTCAAAAACAAATTTACTGCTGAGGTAAGATATTGTTTAGATAATAAGTTTTGCAAACTCATGATTGTTAAAGTAATTCACATAAAGTTAGGTAAACTATGCTGCAATGGTTTGAAAAGTTAGTAGATCCATATCCATCGAAAGGTTTAAACGAACCATTACCCACGACATTCTTTGCTTTTGTTTGGCAGGCTGCCACTGGTGTTAAACGCTATTTATTGGTTTTAATCCTCTTTACTGCTGCAACAGCCAGCTTTGAGGCACTATTTTTTTCACAAATTGGTCATCTCGTGGACTGGTTGACGCAATCAAAACCCGAAGATTTTTTGACCAGTCACCGACAAAATTTGATTGTGCTTTCAATCATCTTACTGGCGAATATTTTTTTCGCCAATATGCAATCCATTGTCAGACATCAAATTTTGTATAGCAGCTTTCCAATGCGTCTGCGTTGGAGATTCCATAATCTATTGCTTCGTCACGGTTTGGACTTTTTTCACAATGATTTTGCAGGGCGCTTGTCGGCCAAAGTCATGCAAACTGCACTTGCTGTACGTGAGTTCTGGGTAATCTTGGGTGATATGGTGACTTATGTAGTAATTTACTTTATTACCATCAGTATCGTATTAGGCTCGATTTCTCCAATTTTACTGATTCCACTATTGGTTTGGTTAGCTCTCTTTATCAGCGCTGCAAAATATTTTATTCCAAGATTGGGACGTATTTCCAAAGAACAAGCAGATGCTCGTGCAGTCATGACTGGTCGCGTAACCGATGCCTATACCAACATTCAAACCGTAAAACTATTTGCACATGCAGGACGTGAAAGCCAATATGCAAAAGAATCAATGAAAGAGTTTATGCGCACTGTGTTCAAGCAAATGCGTTTAGGCACTTCCTATGAAATCTGCATTAATCTACTGACTGCAGTTTTATTTTTTGGTGTTTTGGGCACTGCGGTTTGGTTGTGGTTACAAGGTCAGGCTGCCATCGGTGTGATTGCCGCAACCACAGCCATGATCCTCAAATTAAACAGTATGGCTGAGTTTATGATGTGGCAAACATCTGCCCTGTTTGAAAATGTAGGTACAATTCAAGATGGTATGCAAACACTCGGTCGCCCTATCAATATTCAAGATAAAGACGATGCAAAACCGCTTGTAGTGAGCCAAGGTAATATACGATTCGAGGATGTCACTTTTGCCTATAATAGTAAAAAAGTGATTGATCACTTTAATTTAAACATCCAACCTGGTGAAAAAATTGGTATTGTGGGGCGCTCTGGTGCGGGTAAATCGACACTGATTCAGCTGTTACTGCATTTCTACACCATCAATAACGGAAAAATCAGCATTGATGGTCAGAACATTGAAGATGTTACTCAAGACAGTTTGAGAAAAAATATTGCACTTGTTACACAAGATACATCTCTATTACATCGTACTGTTGCGGAAAATATTAAATATGGTCGTCCTGATGCGACTGACGAAGAAATGTATGAAGCCGTACGTAAAGCGAAAGCGGATGAGTTTATTCCTCAACTTTCGGATTTAAGAGGACGTACAGGTTACGATGCCTATGTGGGTGAGCGCGGTGTTAAACTTTCTGGTGGACAACGTCAACGGATTGCCATTGCTCGTGTATTTTTAAAAGATGCACCCATTTTAATATTGGATGAAGCAACCAGCGCCTTGGACTCTGAGGTAGAAGCAGCGATTCAATCCAGCCTGGATGAATTGATGGAAAATAAAACAGTTATTGCCATTGCGCATCGACTGTCCACCATCGCCCAGATGGATCGCTTGATTGTATTGGATCAAGGTCGTATTGCCGAACAAGGCACACATGAAGAGTTGATTGCTCAAAATGGTATTTATGCACATTTATGGCAACGACAGACAGGAGGTTTTTTAGTTGAACCTGAGCAAAAAACCAAACAGGAAGATATCGAGAAACAAGTCAGCCTAAATGAGTAAAATCTAAATAAAAACAAAAGCCACGCCCTCCTGCTGACGTGGCTTTTGTTTTAAAGAAAGCGTTTAAACTTTTATAACATCACAGCTTTACTCTTGATCTTCAAGCTTTACATTCTGCATACCTTTATTCAGCTTATTCAAAAAGTGTACAAAAGTAACTTTATCATCAAATAAAAAACCGTCCATCGCCTGACGATAAAATTCATAAACTTTTAACTGTAGCTGATTCCAAAATATCAGCCCCTGTTCCGTTAACATCACTTTTTTTGCACGTCGATCAATTTGATCTGCGAAACGAATGACATGTTGGTCACGCTCTAAACGCTTAAGAACACCATCCAGATTTTGGCGGCTTACCCCAAGATATTCTGTCAAATCAGAAAAAGACATTCCCGTTCTTACCTGCTCTCTTGACAATGCCCCAAGTACAGCCCAGTGCACTGGAGAAACGCCAAGTTCTTTACTACTCATTCGATCAAGCGTATTGCCGAGTTGAAAGAGTCGAAAAGTTAAACGGTTATTGATGGCATATAAATTAGCATCATGTGTGCTAATCTGTTCATTTGACATTAGACTTGATCCAAACTTGCTTTATCATTTTTAGTCATTAGAGATAGATATCCATATAAGCTACTTCTCTAATACAGCTCCGTAAGCTTTCATTTTTATCATATCTGTATGATGAAAAATACCGCTCAAATGACTTAAATATTAAAATAGAATACTGTTTTTTTTATACTCTGAGATGATGTAAACTGAAATTTAATCTCTAAAAAGCTATCAAATTATAATTATTCGTTAAACAAATCTTCAATTGCAATAACAAGCCAATGAATTGTTTTAGACCTAGATTCAAAACAATAATCTATCGACATGCAATCCACATCACAATTTAAGCAAATCGTAAACTGTTGATCTATACGTAATTTAAAAAAAATGATCAACAACAAATTTCAGACGATAATTGAATGGGTTTTATCACAATTAAAAAATATCTATATACTGCTGTTTTTTAAATTAAAGCTGCTGTTGCTTGTTACAGCAGCTTTAATTAACAAATAAATCAAATACCGGCTTTTTTATTTAAACATCAAAAACCACTAGTACCAATTCATCAAAGAAACACCTAAGCCAACATAAGTTGCTCGATGATTATAATCAATCAGACTCTCACCATAACCATCAAATAACTGGAAATGTCCACGAAGTTTGCCTTTGATTGGAAATGCCCAATCAAATTGCATCGCCCCATGTGAATCATCACCACCTTTTAACGAGTGACGCAGCATCAGCGAAAAATCATTATCATTCCAACGGTAGAATGCTGTTAAGTCGCCACGCCCAATATAGTTTTTAATATCTGGATTATTATCGTCTTTGAAATCTTCTTCGATGCGGTACCATGGACGAACCATCAATGCAAAATTATCTTTTTCAAAGCCAAGATTTAAAATCACTCGATTCCAACTGCGTGAAAGTGGATCAGAGCGACCATTTGATTGATGATTTAATGTTAATCCCAACAAACGACCATTTAGACCCAATAAATTATAATTGGTTCTAAACATCAGACTTGCTTCAGGTTCGTAATTGGTCTCTCGAAATGGACGAGATTCCTCGCTGTTATATACCTGCCAGCGCGAAGATTGAGTGTAGCCCAGCCAAAGATCACCATTATTTCCAAACAGATTCTCGACTGCCTTGGTTTTTAAGGAAATTTGGAATTTGGCTTCCATTGATTTTAAATTCTGATCTTCATCTACAGTATTCTGTGGATTTGGACTATGTGGAAATTCATTTTTTTTGCTGGTCCAAAAAGCCGGAAGTAAATAAACGGGTTGATGTGCACGAATATTCCATGTCCCCAGTTTACTGTCTTGAGACAATTCCCAACGGCGATCCAATAACGAGGTGTTTGGATCAATCTTGTCGCCATGAATGGCAAATAAATTTTCAGCAGTTTGCCCAATTTTTTCTTTAAGCGTTACAGGTTCCGGCTTTGCTTTCTCGATATCCATCGCTGCACGCTGTTCTGAAACCAACACTTGAGCGGGAACTGCAGGCGTTTTAAATATCTTATCGTAACAAGCCAAACGATCTGCATTTGATTCCAGTGCCACACAAGCTTGAGTGCTTGCAGGATTCACTTGAGCTGCATCGTCTGCATAAACAGTGGTCACCAAACCAAAACTGAGCATCATTAAGATGCTCAGATTCACTGGTGTACGTTCAAAACTTTTGAACGACATAGAATTCTCCAGAAAGAATTTATTTTGAGTTAATTGACTTTTTTAATTTCAAAACCTAATTGTTCCAACACTTCTTTTTTAGCAACTGGAGCAACCACCGCGCGTACAGGTTTTTGCTCTCGCAAATAAGTGTGTGTCACACGCTTAAGATCATCAATTGTAACGTTTAATAAACGTTCACGTAATTGCTTTCTAAACGCTGGAGTGCGTCCATGAAGCAAGGCATAACATGCCGTGATTGCTTCACCTGCCGGAGAACCGGGTTTATCCATACTTGAAACCAACCCCAGAATTGCTTCTTCAAGCTGATAAGCATGCTGTTCCTTGTTCAACAGCCAGTCCAAACTTGCATCAAAGTCTTGGAAGGTTTCTGCAAGGCGTGGGTCACGATAACTATAAAAGCGGAAAGAACATGCGTTGCCATCGTAACTCGCTCCACCACCATAGGCGCCGCCTTTTTCACGGATCGCACTGTGTAAGAAACCATTACGCAAATAACCAGCCAGAACCATCAGTGGTGCTGCATCCGGGTGTGAAACTTCCACCGCTTGATAAGCAGAGGCACAGAACTGGACATTGGCTTGAATCAACCAAGCTTGATCGGCATGACTATCATCTTGCTCTACTTTAGACAAATATACCGGTGCTTGATTTACGCGCAATTTATCCCAAGCTTTTTGGACTTCTTCCACCAGACGTTCTGAATGATGTTCCTCACACACCAATAAGAATTGTTTTGGTGCAAGCATTAAACCACGATGTATTGATTTTAATTCTTCAATGAATTCGTTATAAGCATCTACATCATTTTCGATTTTTGCAACCAGATCACCAAGCCAATTTAATGCACCCAAACCGGTATTATCATAATCACGTTTAGCCAAAGCACTCATATGACGCGATGCAGTTTGCATTGCATAACTGTGACCAGAACCAGATAAACGTGAAGCCCAACGTGTCTTACGCTGTTGTAATAGTTCGATAATACGGTCTTTCTCATCAAAACGTAATTGCTCAAAAGCAAGCTTGAGTAGTCCAATCGCATCAAATCTATCCGTCAATGATTTAGTGGTCAGCGTTAACCAAGCACTAATCTGACCTTTATCATCTGTCTTAGAACGTAACGATGCCCCCATACCCAAACCGCCACTCACAGCAGTTTGCAGCTGTTGCAGCTCTAAATAGTCGTACTCACCTGCACCTACTTCACCCATTAAAACGGATAATAGGTTGAAATAAGGAGATTTGACAATCTGTTCAGGAATTTGAATCAATACTTGCTGATAATAAATGCCATTGGTACCTGCATGATACAAATTCAAGGGTGTATCAATTCCGTTGCAGATAATTTCGCGTAATTGACCTTGAACAATGGGCAACTCAGCGGGAATATCTTCCAAGCCAACCTTAGGCAATAGGTCTAAATCGTCTGGTGTCTCTTGACGAATTTTTAAAGCCTCTGTTTGTGCGATAATTTCAGCTTTATCCGCATCGCTTAAAGCGGCACCAATTTTTGCCAAACGTGCTTTTTCTTCTTGTGCTTCACGTGCAGATTTATCTGCATCTGGTACAAGCGTCATTTGTACACGATGTGGATTATCCAATAAATGAACTTGAATTAAGTTCGATAACCACATTGGATCCTTGAGTTCTTCTTTGACTTCAGCAATAACGCTATCCACATCCCATGCATGAATTGGATCGTTGTGATGAATTGCGCTACCTAGACCATTCAAGATCAGGGTTAAACCATAAGGAGTACCATCACCACTGATTTCACGTTGATGTAATTCAATTTGATGTAAAATCGCATCCACCATATCCTTGTCAATCGGTTTTGAAGCAACCTCCTGTAGAATATTCAACACGCCTTCTCTAAAAGTTTCAGCATGTTCAGGATTTGAACCTTGTACACCGCAATAGAAAGTCATCTCATAGTTTGAATCATCTACGCCCATGATTGGACCTGTAGATTGTGCATAACCACAGGTCTCAAGATAATGACGTAATGGTGAAGCAGAGTTCTCCAATAAAACGCCTTCAACCAAACGCATGCCTAAACGCAGTTTGACATCACTGGTTTTGGGCAATAACCATGACAGAATATGATATGTTTTATCTTTTAAATCTTCTGCATCAACTGCATAGGTTTCTTGTACGTCAATAGGTGCGGTTAAACGTTGCTCTTCTTTTGAATAGATCGTTTCACCTTTGGTAAACTTAGAAAGTGCTAACTTCTCAAATTGTTCTTGCAAATGATAGGCAGATTGGTCACCAAAAGTCATGAAGATTGCATTACTTGGGTGATAGTGTGATTTATAGAAAGCCACTAATTCTTCATAACTCAGGTCTGGAATCTCCTTAGGATCACCTCCAGAATTATAATGATACGTGGTTTTCGGGAACAAATGATGTGCCAACTGGTGATAAAGCTGATCAGAAGGCGAGCTCATTGCACCTTTCATCTCATTAAACACCACCCCTTTATAAACTGGCTGACCATCCTCCAGTTCAATACGAATGCCTTCTTGCGCAAAATCCAAAGGATTTAAATTAGCAGCAAAAGCAGCATCCATATAGACTTCCAAGAGGTTTTGGAAGTCTTTTTTGTTTTGTGTCGCAAAAGGATACGCTGTCCAATCTGCTGCTGTGAATGCATTCATGAATGTATTTAATGAACGGCGAATCATCAAAAAGAATGGGTCGCGTACAGGAAATTTTTCTGAACCACACAAAGCTGTGTGTTCAAGAATATGTGCCTCACCTTTGGAGTCCATCGGTTGAGTACGGAAAGCAACAAGAAACACGTTTTCATCGTGATCTGTAGCCAAATGGTAGTGCATTGCACCAGTCACTTTATGTTTATATTCAGACACTAAAATGTCTAAAGCTTCTACATGGTGTTGACGTACCAGCTGAAACGCAGGATGAACAGTTTGAGATAAGGTTTCAGTGACATCTACAGTCATGCGATCTCCAATATTAAATGTTTATCTATGCGTTTAAGTATAACTGAAACTTAAATAAATGCGATTCATTCCTAACACTAATTCTTAGTAAACTGATCAGAATTAATCACGCTTTGCTTGTAAAATATCAAGACTGGCAAATAGGTGAAATAAAAAAAGTGATGACCAAAATCTTCAGCCACCACTGTAAAATTTAGCTTTTTGAACTGAACATGTTCATGAGTACGGGTTTGAGTCGGTTGTTTTATCTGTATCCCAGCGCTGTGCAATAAAAATACACAGAAAAATTGCAATCAATAATACAGCCGATGCTGTAAAACGACTCAGGGCTAATCCACCATGGTCAATCGGTTTATCCAGAAAGTCCCCGACCACTGCACCCAATGGACGGGTAAGCACAAATGCCGTCCAAAACAAAATCACTCTGGATGTTTTTGTAAATAGATACAATGTGATCACGACTAAAATCAGCACCACATACAGCACAATCCCACCCGTATACCCCAAACCAGCTGTATCTGATGACCAGTCCCCTAAAGCTGTACCTAAAGTTTGTGAAAATGTAATGGTCAACCAGTAGAACAGTTCTGCTCGGGGCTGGTTGATATGGGGTGAAATCGTACCTTCCACCTTATACCAGCCATATAAGGTCAAGACGACCAAACTCAGCAATAAAGTACTTCCGCCTAAATAACCGATACCCAGAGAACGATCAACAAAATCTGCCAATGTCGTCCCCACTGTCGTGCTTGCAATAATCGTAAACCAATACAAATAAGGGTGATAAGTCTTGGCGCGAATCTGCCAATAGACAAGAGCAATAAAAATAAAAGCAAAGATAAAGGTACTGATCAAATACCCCAGATTAAGCGACATTGAAACAGCATCTCCTGCTGTTTCACCAAATGTAGTCGCCAAAATTTTAGTGATCCAAAACAGTAGTGTGACTTGCGGAACTTTAGAGATCAGTTCATTTAGACCTTTGTCTGCCATTCTCATTATTCTGAAATAAATTATTGAATGTAATAATCAACATCTAGGCTTAAAACAAAATTAAAAGGATTTTATGGGTCTTCACCTGGATTCAATAATCTAGGATGAACACTGTTATGATGATTGTTGCGACTTATAAATTTAAAACATTTAAAAACAAATGTGTATCTCATTTATAAATTGATCAGAACTTAGTTTTGGAGATTAATTTAATGTGAATTCGAGGCAGCTACATTTTTAATTTATTCATAAGCAATCGACTTCACTAAATTTTGCTGATTTTTATCCATATTTGATCAGCCTATGGCTCAGTATACTTTTGTTTCAGTATGAGAAGTCAAACTCCGCAAAAGTCATCATCTTTCTCATCGATATCGCTGCTCAGCGCAAAACTCGTCAGCTCCCGTCTATTCAGCAAGCACAGAAACAATACATTATAAAAGCGATCCTGCCTTAAACAGTTGCGGATGACGGTTCCGCGGATCATATTGCATCCAGAATTTTATAGTGAATTCAGGTTAATTTAGATCAATCCCCAAAATCATCTCCCCCAACAGGCTCATACTTGCCCATTGCTTTGTTTGAACAGTACGAAAAACCTTCTTGGGGAAAAATTTTTCAATTCACTAAATCAGATATTTGAAATAATTATAATTGGGGTGATTTTCAACAAATACATAATTCTGCTTTTGATAAAATGGCGCTGCATCTTTTTCGCTATTTAAGCACAGTGCAGAAAAATGAGATTTTGCTTTTTTTTCAAGTTCTTGTAATAAACGTTTGCCTAAACCGGTTTTTCGATATTCAGGTAAAACATAGAAACGACGCACACGACCGATTTTATGCTGTGTTTCAGGCTTTTGATTGGTCTCGCTATCTTCGCTCATTTGAATATTCAGACCACCACAAGCAACCAGTTTGTCTTCATCAAATGCCACCAGTAAAAACTCACCTTGACGATTGAATTTATTTTTTCCTTGTTGAAATTCGTCAATCAGCCGTTGAATAAAGTGAAAACCTTCTTTTTCAGCAATAATGGCTAAATCTTGAATTTGTGCAGGCAATTGATCAACCTGCTGAATTAAAATATTCACTCAATCTCCAATGTGTTTAAAAACGATAGACCATTGACTCAACTTTTATCTATTCTCGATCTATAACCTGATGATATAGCGAACTCAAGATAGAGCTTGTGTTTGAATCTTAGGAACTATTCAATAGCTGTGCAATAGCAGAACTTATAAAAATTGAAGAATGTAGCACTTTATTCATAAATGATTTTTTTTCAACAAACTACTGTAAAGCTAAGCATTGGTGTAAACTTTAGTTTTTTAACATTGATGTGATGAAGAACATGGCAACAGTTGATCTTTTTGCAATTGGTAATGCATTAATTGACCAAGAATTTAGAGTTTCAGATGACTTTTTAACTGAACAAAATTTGCAAAAAGGCACCATGCAATTGGCTGATGGTGACACTCAAGCCCAACTCTACAACAATTTAAATGCCAGCCAAGTTTATAAAGGACAAGCTTCAGGGGGTTCTGCTGCCAATACCACAGTTGCATTCAGCGCATTGGGTTCTTCAGCATTTTATGCTTGTCGTGTAGGTAATGATGAATTGGGCCGCATTTATCTTGACGGCTTGAATGATGCAGGAATCATAACTTCACAAAAATCTATCAGCGAAGGTGTAACAGGAACATGTATGGTACTTGTCAGTGATGACTCGGAACGTACCATGCAGACCTATTTAGGAATTACTGCGGAACTTTCAGCACAGCAAATGGATTTTGAACCTTTAAAAACAGCCCAATGGCTCTATATTGAAGGTTATTTATCTACCAGTGATACTGCACGCTTAGCTGTCAAGCAAGCACGCCAGATTGCACGTGAACATAATGTTAAAATCGCCCTCACCCTTTCCGATCCGGCCATGGTACAGTACGCTCGCCAAGGTTTAAACGAATTACTTGACGATGGTGTTGATCTGATTTTCTGTAATGAACAAGAAGCAATGCTGTATACGGAAACGGATACTGTCGAAGCGGCTTTGGCAAAGTTAAAAACCATGAGCCAAGATGTCGTGATCACTTTAAGTGCGAAAGGCGCTTTAGTCTCGAATCAAGCTCAACATTTTTATGTCCCTGGTCGTAAAGTCAATGCCGTTGATGCAAATGGTGCTGGCGATGCATTTTCTGGCGCTTTCCTGTATGCGTTAAATTGTGGTGAAAATTTACAAACAGCTGCACAACTTGCTATTCTTGTTTCAAGTGAAGTGGTGGCTCAATTTGGACCACGTTTGGAAATTACAGAATACGCAAATCTCCTCGAAACATTCAAAAAGGAATGCGCATAAAATGGCTGAAAAAATTGCAATGACCGATGAAATCGAAGAGCGTAAAGCACGCGCCTTCGATACAATGACAGGCGATACAATTTTTATCACTCAAAGGGATGGGGCTTTTTATGCCTATCAAAACGTGTGTCCGCATCTTCAAACAGAACTAGAATTTCTTGAAAATCAATTTTTAGATCAAGACGGAGAGTATATTCAGTGTTCAACTCATGGGGCTTTATTTGAAGTCGAAACGGGTGTATGTATTTCTGGTCCGTGTCTTGGTGATAAGCTGGAAAAAGTTAATATTTCAGTTCATTCGGATGGTGGAATCTACATTGTAGATGAATGATCAAGGACGCTGCCATGCTGCAATTCCTATTTGAACATGAATTAATGCCTTTTCATTTCAGTGTATTGGCTTTAATTTTACTGAGCATGGCAGAAACTTTTGGCTATTATCTGGGCATCCGACCGAGTACTTTTCTGAAAAAAGTTTCTCCTGATTGGTTGACTGAATCTCCACTTTTACAAGTAAAATTTTCAAAAGTTCTTATCTTCGTTTTTTTATTGCTCAACTTTAGTTTTGCAGGCTATTTTTTACAATTATCCATATTTGCCACCAAACAAGAATTTGCTGCTTGGTATTATGTGATTTTGCCAGCATTGGTGATCGCAATTTTTTTTACCGTGTTTATGATTCACTGTCTTGATCAAGTGATTAAGCCCAAAATCACGACCAATCAAGTGGATCTACTTGGACGCCTTGCAACAGTGTCAAGTGGCAATGCGCGTCCTGGTTTTTCTGCGCAAGCGCGTGTCCGTGATGAAAATGGTCAACTTCACTATGTCCAAGTCGAACCTGAGTTTGGTGAACTAGAGTTTCAATCTCAAATCATCTTAATCCGTTTCCGAAAATCCCATTACATCGCCAAGAAAATTTCTACATCCAACCAGCTATTTAGTTCAGACTAGGATTAATCCCACATCTTTTTTGTGAGTATTTTGTGGGTCGATCCTCAGCATTCAAGATGCTCAGAAATTCATCAGCTTGTTCATTTTGTAATTTTAGTTTGAAAACGCTTAACACATGTATCAATTTGAGCTTGATTTAACTTTTCAGCTTTGTATATACATAACATGTACAACTGTGATTTTGATACGCAGGTGCCTAGTAATGTAAATTTCAATATTCATTTTACTAGATGCCATATGATCACGCGAGCAAACCACCGTAGGGATCAAAATGAAGTAATCATCAATGTATATGTGAAGTGATTCGGTCTATGTTGAAGCCCCCTACCCAATGAATGATCATATGTAAAATCCGGTGTCCAAACTCAAGCAAATGAGCCTTTATGTATCACAGAAAACTCAACCATCCTGAGGGTAAAAGCAATTATTGGAGTCTGTACCGAAACCAACTCTGCAAATTGATGTTTCTGTATGGGTGAATCCTATGCGGTTTTGTAAAAACCAAATGTTCTTCGTAAACTAATATCCGAGGAAAATCTGTCGTCTATCGATCTTTAATACCCCATTCATGAACATGATCAAGTAGAGCCATAATCGCTGTGTTTGCCATGCGGTGACATACACATATCATTGATTGAAGCCCCAATAACAACCCAGCCTTTCATAAAATCCCTCTTTTATCCCTGACCTTACTATTGATTAGTTGAAGTGAATAAAATTTAGACAATGCTGTATAGTCCAGAACAAAAATTACAGCTTATATTTCATCACCAAATCAATGACAGTTCTTATTTAATTGATCTTTTTTTTGAATTTTTAATCAGGGCAAATAAAGCCTGATAAAAATCGACAGCTAGTTTTTGATTCTCTAAATTCTATTTTTAATAAAAATAATACATCGGAATTAAACCAACCGTTTTCATCAGGTTTATTCTTGATTAAGAATAAATCAAACCAACTAAAATGGTTTGATTTATTCTTAATCAAGAATAAACCTGATGAAAACGGTTGGTTTAATTC
>NZ_JADVOP010000017.1 GCF_016508585.1 Acinetobacter baumannii | reverse complement strand
GTTTTATACTTTTTTACCACATACATTTATACACTTAAGCTTAATCAACTCAAGAAGAGTATTAACATTTATATAAAAAACGCCTAATCTAGTAGACGTTTTTTAAATTTTTTACATAATAAAAATATTTAATTACTTTTTATACAAAATTATGGCGCCGCAGCAATAGTACAAGATGCACCTTTTGTTAAATCACAAGTGATTTTACCACCAGTACCTTCTTTTGCTGTTGTTTCAATCGCAGCTAAAGTTGTAGCATCTACAATCTTATCACCACCAGTTACAGCATTACAATTCTTAGATGTTGTATCATCAAATTTTGGTTGAGTTCCTGAACGATTAGGATCTACAGCCCAAGTATATAAAATATTTGCATACCCCTTAACCTCTGACATACATGCGCCATCACGAGATTTTTTGGTATAGTTTTGATACGCAGGAATCGCAATCGCAGCAAGAATACCGATAATTGCTACAACGATCATTAATTCGATACATTCCATAAGTCATTTTATATGGATACATATTAAGTTATTGAATTACCTTGTTTTACTTCATTCTTCATTTTGTCCATATGGACAGGCTTTTTGATAGACAAAATTTTGATTTTTGTCCATATCAGAAAATAACTTTTGTTGAGTGCGATAGGATTAATTTTATAAAAGCAGACTGGTCGGGAGATATTTTAAAATTTTGATAAGTTAAAAATGGAATTAAAAAATCCAGACTCATTTATAAGCCAACTTTTGTATTTCTTCTTTATGTTGACGAATCACACGTTTTGCATGGTGCAAAGCAATACGTCGAATTGCTGCATCATCACCAGATTGCATAGACAAAACTTTTACAGCTGGACGAGGTATTCGTTCGTTTACTTTGAAGTCTTTTAGCCGTTTCATTCTATCACTCCCCCATGTATGAAGCGTTCCGCATAGAACAGCACTTTTCAATTTTAGATTGCTTTCATCCCCACACGAGTAATCATGATTAAACTAATATAGTTGTCTACTTGTTTAGCTGCTAATAATTTAGCGTTTATAGCGACAAACCATTTACAACATGGCCTCTCGTAAAACCAACAAAACTGACACTATTTGTCAATTAGTTACATAAAATTACCTTGAGATTTTTCACTTATCAGAATCCATTAAACAATCTATTGATTTCACTTAGAATTATTGGGTACTATGCTTTGGCACACTTTGTGCAAACTATAAATTAGCTTACAAAGCTTATAAATAAATTAACAAAACATTTGTGGAGAATGTTATGAAATCAAATCAACAGGGCTTCACCCTGATCGAGCTGATGATTGTTGTCGCTATTATCGGTATTTTGGCTGCAATTGCGATTCCTGCTTATCAAAACTATACTAAGCGCTCAATTGATCAATCATGTTTAGCAACTGTTAAAAACTTTACCAACCAATTTATCTTGCATGAAAATGATCCAGATGGTGTAACAGCTATGCCAGCTATTGCTAACTTTAACATTACAGGTAAATGCGTAATTGCTACTCAACCAGCGAAAGGCGATGCAACTATTGAAGCAGCTATTACGGGTGGTCAAAAGACTAAAGCTGTTTGTACAGTTGCATCAGGTAAATGCGAGCTACAATAAGTTGTAGTTTTACTCAAAAAAACGCATCTTAAGAGATGCGTTTTTTATTTTAACTCAAAATTTTCCAACAATAGCGAGTTACACTTTTCCAGCAGTTTTTCGTAATCATCCTTAAGCTGTTCATAATCACTTTTTACAGCTTTGGTCTTAGTTTTAGCCTGCTCAATCCATTGTGTAGGCGAAAGAACATTTTACCCAACTTGCTGTGTAGCTTGCTCAATTGCCTCTATAAGCGCAGCATGATGGCTCTTCTTAATCGAATCCCGTTTACGCCTTGCTTCCAGTGCTACATTTATGGCAGAGTTTTTATTACGATAAATAGCTTATTAATTTCAAAGGACAGCCCGTAAAATTTAACTTCATCATTCATAATGAAAATGATTTCAGGGCATTGCTATCACAATATAACTCATCGAAATTGACTCGAAGTCTCTTGTTGCTTGATGCCTATCTAACCCCAAACCAAAACGAATTAATTACCACCACTTTAGATATAGAGCATATTTTTCCTAAAAAATGGCAAGATACAAACTATAATAGCTGGTCTAGAGCCGATACAGATGAGTTTCTTGAAAAGTTAGGGAATAAGGTTATTTGTGAAAAGAAACTAAATATTCAAGCTGGGAATGGTTATTTTGGTATCAAAAAGGCGCGATATGCCCAGTAAAAAATTCAAACTGTTCTTGATTTAAGTACCCTCACTCAAAATGACTGGATAAAAAATGATATTGAGCAACGAGAGATCGCCATACAAAATCGTTTAATTTCAGTCTTTAAATAACATTTATCAATAAAGAATTAAAATCAAATAGCCACTAAATTACAAAATTTAGTGGCTGTTTCAATTATAGAGTTCGAGCACTTTGTCTTAACTCAAAATTCTCCATCAACAACGAATTACACTTTTCCAGCAATTTTTCATAATCTTCCTGAAGTTGCTCATAGTTGGTCTTTGCTGCTTTGGTACGGTTTTTCGCCTGCTCAATCTGTTGTGCAGGCGAAAGAACATTTTGCCCCGCAGCCTGCGCAGCTTGCTCAATTACATTAATCAATGCAGCGTGACGGCTCTTCTTAATCGAACCTCGTTTACGTCCAGCTTCCATTGCAACCGTATCGTTATTAATGGCAGAGCCTTTGGGTAGAACCTCTGGTTTGTTGGCTTTTAATCGCTCTAAAGCAGCGTAATAATCATTAAGTGCACTCATATTTTACACCTCAATATTAATCGTTTTAATTTTTTGAATCATTTTGTTTAAAGCCAAAATCTCACTGTCCATTTGCGCGTATAGCAGACTGTTCTGTACTTGCATATCTCGCTGCCGTTGTAGCCGCTGAACCGCTTTTTGCATTTTTTCAGCACTCTCAGCATCAAACACAGCATGGGCACAACTCAAACAACTGGTAATCGCAGTAAATGAAATTTTTTCGCAAGAATCAGGGTTGGTACATGCGCCAAACAAGCTAGGCTTATAGGCAATTTCACCCTTTTTCATACGCTTAATGGTTTCATCACGGTTTGGAAATACTGTGAGTAATTGCTCGCGGTCTTTTTGTAGCTGCAAATAGGTTCCTGCCCCACCAAGTAAACGGCTAGCACTATTAATTACACCATCTTCAAACTGAGCATAAGAATGCACCAAGCGCTGATATTCCAGTTCTTGAATAAACTCTTTTTGACTGTCACTCACTAAAATATTTGGTGCAAATACCGCATTATTACGGTAATACAACGTCATAGACTCTGTTAGATGCTTAAATTGGACTGACAAAGCGCCAAGTCCGATCATGCCTGAACGAGCGCCATAAACTGCAAGCGAACGTCTAAATTGATGCGTGCAAATATTCCAGTATTGACCAATTTGACAGTCTTTTTCTTCACGCCAGTTGCGGAAACCATCAAAAGCTTCAAGCTCGGCGATATCACTTTCTGTGATTTTCACCCCCTCTCCAAGCAATACAGAAATACGGCTTAAATACTGATTAAAATTAGACTGTGTTCGAGTCGGAGCACCCTCAAAATTAGAGATAAAATCCGTTTCATGCTCAATATTGCGGTTATTTTTATTTCGATGCTTTTGCGAATATAGCGTTGGAAATAATGGGTATTCAGCAGAATTAGACATATCATAATGTGGGTTGAACAGGGCGTATATTTCACCAATACTTTGTGCTGCATGAACGCCTACTTGAATATCTTCAAACGTGATCCAATACGTAGACTTGTTGCCACCCCCGTGTAATTTTGATGTATAGCCCATAATGACATGCACAAGATGCTCATTACTTTGAATAGTTTGATAGCAATCAGATGACAGCTGATTCACTTCATTATCACGCATCCCTGTAAAGAGATGAATCCACAACTTGGCCATGCCTTGAATCAACGTCATATAACGGGTGAGGTTGGCATGTTTTTGAATCTGATTATTTTCATACAGTGCCGTTAAACCGAGCAAATCTCGAGCATCAGCAAAACTTACCGCATTTTTTTTACGCTTAAATTCTGTCGGCATCAAAGCAAAATTTGCATCCTGCTGCTTGCGCTGAAACCATTTCAGAAGTGCTGATGCGTTTTGATTAAATTCATTCAATTTATCTGCTAAAGCATTAATTAAGGCTATATAAAGCCGTGAAGGAACAACTTTGGTTTGTGGGCCTACTTTGCCTGACTGCAACCTGAGTTGAGCAGCCAACTTTGCTAAATGCTCTATTGGCTTATATGTACTAAACGCAGGAATGAGCAATGGGTATTGCTGTTGTAAGGCAAAACAATCCGTTATAAATGCTTTAATGTGAATGGCTTTTTGATAGCTTACCCCAACATAAGCATCATTTACTTTTGATATATAAGAAACATCGCTAAATAACTGCTGCAATGTACAGCCATTTTTATATGCAATTGCTGCAAACTGGCGTAAAACCGTATGCCGCTGTTCGATACTTTTAATAATCGACTTACCAGATTTTATATAAAGCAAAGCAAAACTGATTTTTTTCATTTCTGCCCGAATTTGACAGTAAAGAAAGTCATTTTCTCGGGCATTTTCAAGCCAACTATCAAAATTCAGGCGACAATCACACTTCGGTAAATATGGAGAAAGATCCCAGATATTGTCTGAATAAACTGACAATATCTCACCACTCTTCATTCGCGATAATACAAAAGTACTTGGAACAGTCAGCTGATTATTCAGTAGATTGTACTCATCAGGTAAGAACTGCTCAGCAATACCCAATGAATATAGATATGAATTAAATGAACTCATGATATCCACCCCAAATCAATTAGCAATTCAAAATGATTGAGCCAATAGGCATCTAAATCACCGCTTTCTACTTCTTCTTGAATTGAAAAAATATGATCACGTAAATTTTCATAAGTATCTGATAACTCCTTGAGTACTTCGTCAATTCGATGTAGCACAACCCCAAACTGCTGTTCCCACTTGATTAAGTCCGTGGCTTTTTGCTTAACGTAGCCGAGCAGGCTTTTCAGTGATAAAAGCTTACGCATATCTTCGTCATCAGCGTGGACTGCATAGTGTTGGCAGAATAAGCAATGCTCAAATTGCTGACAATTGGGTGTAGGGGCTCGTTCAGTAAACCCAATAGCTTTTTCAGGCTGTGGATGGATAGAGGCACATGCACCGACAGGTGAGGCTTGAGCATCAATAGTTTCATCTAGCATTTGCACAGGAATACGCTCAACGGTTCGAGTTTGTGACACTGCAACTTCTCGCAGTTCATAAAAGAATTGTGAAATCTGTTGGCTTGCATCTTTAAATGAAGTTCGACTGTAGTTTTTCTTCGCAGTATCGAGTGAGTGTCCCATTTTTTCGACTTCAAGCAATAAATCGCCATCGCTTAGTTCGACATACTGACTACTGACGTGCTTACGCCACTGTTGTGGAGTAATCCAAACCATTTGAGGGAAAATGCGTTGTAAAAAGCTTTTGAGTAATTGCAACTTACCATTCCCAATCGGCACAAGTCTTTGAATTTCATTACGTTGTGGAAAGACAAAAATACAGGTTTCATCTTGGATATACCATGCTCGAAGTTCTAAAATTTGTCTAAAAACAGGTTCAAATTTCACCCCAAACTCAGGCTGAACTTCTTTCCCACCAGCACGGCTTTTTGTGCCCGAAAATCTCCGTCCCTGAGTTGAGGGCAAGATTTCCATCGTATCCAGCTGTAACTGCTGAGCTGTGTCTAAATTAGCCCCCGTTTGTGCAATAAAGAGTAACATACCGATGACTAGACCATATGAAGCAAGTCGCTCTCGCTCCATATGTCGTTTGTCTTTATTACGTTCCTCAAGGTTGCGAATAGCTTGATTACGATTTTCACGTAAACGTTTTCGATGTTCACTATCCTCAGCAAGCCCGAAATCCACCAGCATTTTTGAAAAATCGGGAATAGCTGAATATTTAGATAAATAGCTGTGCATATCAAACTGAATATGTTGTTTTTCAGTTTGATGATGAAAACCTGAGTAAAAATAGAACTCTTCCTGATCCACGGACTGAAAATGTGCTGGAAAATCTGCGCCTTGCATCACAATACGATAAATTTCAAGAAAGACATTCAACAAAGTTGCATACGTCTTCTGATGATCTTCCTGTGCAATCGGTAAAACAGGAACATCATAATGCTGTGCTTGTACTTGCATCGCTTGACTAGAAATATCAATTTCATGACAATCAAATACATATGCAATCAGTTTTGCAACATAACGCTGATACTGCTTTGCGGTATGCGCAGCCAAGTTATCTTCATCAGTGTCCGCAAGCAAAGTCCGATCAACCAGAGATTTACTATAGCGACGATAGGCATCGATCATGCTGTCCTTATCGGATAAATCAAAAATTTTCTTTTGTTGATCAATCCAATCCAAAAACATCTTGATGATGGAATAGAACAACCCTTTTGATAGGTCCGATCCATCCATTTGCAGTATATAATCTGTAAAATATTTTAAAAAATAGCGTCTTTTTTCATCAAAAGAAGCGACAAGCTCATTGTCTGATATATCGGAAGAACATGCTCTTTTAGCAAAAAAGAATGTACCAATATCTAAAGTTCTAAAAGAAAATGAGGCCGTTTTATCTTTGAGCACGAGTATTAAACGCTCATGCTCAGTAATCTGTTTATGAATATCAGTGATATGTACAAACAATGGAGTACGAATAAAATTCATGACAAATCTCCTGCTAAATCCACAGAGGACTTGACGTATTTCATCAAGCTAGACTCATACTCATGCTGAATTTTACTGCGCCATTGCAACCGTGATTTATAGTTCAAATATTGCAAAGTCGTACTAATATTACGATGACCCATCCGAGCTTGCACATATTCAACTGCTGTCATAGCTGAATGCCCTTCAGGTAAATGCTGTAACTGGCTTTCCAGTAGATTCATACCAAAACTGGCACGTAAATCATGAAATTTAAAGCTTGGAAATTGCGGATCAATCAGGCGAATTTCGGGTAACAACACGACTTTTAAGTAACTACGAACGGCTTCACCTTCATACAGTTTAAGCCTCATCCCAAATGAGTCAGAGCTTTTGATCTTTTCGGTCAACTCTTGCTGCTCTACTTTACTTGTATAAAATGGTGTCCCTAATTTTGTGAGAAACACATAGTTTTCATCCGATTCGCCATAGTTTGACTTCTGTCTACGCTGACTCGCTTGCTCACTATTGATATAAATTTTAAGATCTTGCGCTAACCAATTGGGGATCAATAAGGTCATTGGCTTTTGAAATTTGCTATCAATGCCTGTCCCTGCTCCAACAGGCAGACGAATAAAGCCATGACTATCAAGCTCACAACCAATTAAGCTTTTTATTCGTAAAGTACAAATCGTTTGTAAACGAGCACCTGTAAACAATGCAAGATAAAACATCAACTGATATTCACGTGATGACTTCCGCAATGCTTTTAATATAACTGCTTGATCTTCAACAGTAAGTGGACTTAACTCACCACCATCCACAATTGCTTCAGAATTTGGCGCTTTGGCTGGAACATGAATTGCAAGATCATGTGACTTAATTGCCATTTTTCGACGTGCACCAAACTCATTATCCACCGCAATGTATTTGTAGACGTCTTTAAACGGTATACCGTAGCGCTGATGATCAACTAAGTCTTCTGTAACGAGAAATCGGTAAAAGTTCACCACTGCATTAATTCGATTACTTGCAGAGCGAGCTGAAATTAGACCTGCATTTGCCTGCTCAATCAAACGAGTACGATATTTAAAAATCGCATTTGACTGTTTTAGTTTGTGAAACTTCAAACAGTCCAGTTGCTCATCTTCTAAAAAACGCTGAAAATCAACAAGCTGATTGGCAATAGATGCAAATGTTTTAAAATCATACTGTATTGTTTGCTCAAGTTTTTTCAGCAAATACAGATTAAAAACGTCAGAAGGGCTACCATCTCCCTGAACAATTACAGGGAATTCAAGGTAAGCATCACCATGTTTTTCAAACGCTGCATCATTTAAACAACGGGTTGCATTAACCAACGCCAATAACTGAAATTTTTTGATGCTCACAACTTTGGCTTTCGATTGGTAGCGTGACTGACCATTTTTAAGTTTAGTGCTCATTTTGAGCCTCCTGTTTATTAAAAAACAGGCAAAAAGTGACCTTGATATAGGATTGACAAAAATAGCCCTATCTATCAAAATCGAAGTGTCTGGACGCCAATCAAGACATTCATAAAAGCTCATGTTCCCGCATGGGCTTTTATACTTTTTGCCGAATGAAAATAATTGCTCTACGGAATAAGTAGTGAAATTATTTGGTTAAGCATTTAGCTGCTGCTTGAATAATTTCAGATAGAAGCTCTTTCTTAGGTCCAGATGGATCACCAATGATTCCTGCAATATTTTCGCTATCCAGTATCCAAGAATTTTTTGAAATAAATGATACTTATGGTTTTCCAAGACGGCTATTAAATGTAAATGACATATTGTAGGTATGGTGATTTCCACCATACCTTGTGCAAAACACTGTTTTAGTTTGACGAATTGCCTTTTCCAATCCAAGCCCATACCTTCAACAATAGTTTGCATGAGGGTGTAGGGTTGCCCTTTATGCTCAACAACATATAATTCAGCATTATGGAAAGGTACTGCGATTTGGGTTAGACTTCTCATGGTTTCGATTCCTTTGGTTAGGGTTGAATGTGGGCAGATTGGTTACTTTGGCGAGTGCAATCTGCTTTTTTGTTGTCTGGACTTTCTAAAAGACCTTCATGCTGAAGGATCAATTTTAAATAGTGGTTGAATTGACCGCGATATGTGCGGTTTTCGCGTTTTGCAGCAGCCTTGACAATATCTGCTAATTCGTCATCATAAGAACATGTGTACATGATAACTCCTTTCATAACTTCAAGATAGCAATTGATAATTTATGATAGGTTTTGATAGCTGTCAAGGATTTTTTTATGGTTGCTGATTTCTCTGAGCGTTTAAGGTTTTTTCGATCACAGCGAGGGCTATCTCAACAAGAATTGGCTAATGCAGTTGGTATTTCAAGAAAACAAATTTCTGATTATGAAGTTGGTACCGCAAAACCACGTCAAGCTACATATATGAAAATCTTAAAAGCGCTTGATATAAGTGATCAGATTTTCAGTAAAAGTGATCTTTGTTCTCTTGATATAAATGATTTAGATGGCGATCAGGTTATATCTTTTAGCAATAATGATGGAGATAAAATTATGCTCTCTAAATCATTTTGCACTAAAAATCATTTAAATGAAGTAGATATACTAAGCGTTTTTAAGATTAAGGGGGATGCAATGCAGGAAACCCTTTTTAATGATGATTTAGTTTTAGTTGATACGTCAGATAAATACTTTATATCGGGATTAATTTATTTAATATATTTCTATGGTGAAAGAATGGTTGTTCGTTTACACCGTAGTGCTAATGGGTTGATTGAAATAACTAAAGACAATTCAGCTTATCCTGACAACACGGTGAACGAGTCAGAAATAATAGTTTTAGGTAAAGTAGTATACAGGCAAGGGTTGATCTAAATAATAGTTATCAAGTATGAGGGCAAGAGTATTGCCTAATACATTCAGACTGTTTGAAATGATCCTGAGTTGTATCTAAAACATCCTATTGAGCTTTAAAAAAAGAGATGACATTTTACTAGGTGTCATCCCTTTCTTCATCCCCATTAGTATATTCAAATAGATCTTGCATATTACAATCAAAATATTTACACAAAGTATCAGCAACCGAAAGTTCAATTCGTATTGCCCGGTCATAGTAAAGACTCGTTAGCGTATTGCGATTAATACTGGTCGCCTGAGCTACCTCACTTAACTTTAAAATTTTTCGTTCACCCATTAAAGCTGACAATCTACATCTAATCATAGCAACCTTCAAATCAGAATAATAACCTACAGTAAGTTAATTTAACTTGATAAATAATTTTTAAAATGATAATTTAACCTATAGAAGGTTATTTTGTTTCATAGTGAGACAATTTAATCTTTCTAAATATCATTATATAATTTCTATGCGAGTTCAGCTATGAATAACTATTTTTCTCCAAAATTCTCTGTTTCAGAAGAAGTCCGCTCAACTGCTGTTGCTCTAATCAAAGAGTTTAATATTGACCGTACATTTGATTTAGCCTTATTTCTGAATGTTAATCCTAACTTAAATGACCAAGATGCAACTTTAGCTTGGGTTAATTACTTTTCAAAAACTCAAAATGACCTCAACGACTTCAATCATGTTAGACGTCATTTCATGAAAAACTTTCCTAAAATTATGTTTGCAAACTTCAGTGAATAAAATAATCAAAGGGAGATATCAAATATCTCCCTTAAATTTTTATAGTAATGCTCTTATGGTAATCTGAACAAGAAATAAAGCTTAATTTAATTGGGTATAGAAATATGGAATCATTTATAAAAGCAGGCCATATTGAGCCTTCAGTCATTATTTTTGACGTATTTGGCACACTTGTGAAGATAGGGGAAAGACGCTCCCCATATAGAAAATTAATAAAATGGCTTAAGGAAAATGGGCGACAGCCAAAACCTGATGATGCCAAATTCATTATGTCTCAAAATTTAAGTTTTACTGAACTTGTAAAATTACTAGGAATAAATATTCCAGACCAATTATTACAAGAACTTGAGCATGATTTAAACGATGAATTACAATCCATTGTTCTATATGAAGATACGCTCTCAACTTTAGAAGAATTAAAAGAATTGGGATTCAGATTGGCATTATGCTCAAATTTAGCCATGCCATATGGAAAAGTTGTTTCTTCATTATTACCTAACATCGATACTTATGCTTGGAGTTATGAAGTTGGTGCAATTAAACCAGAGTCACAAATTTATCAATATTTAATAGATCAATTAGAATGTCGTGCCAAAGATGTTTTGTTTATCGGAGATACACCTTTAGCTGATTATAGTGGTCCAAATGAATTTGGTATGTCAGCACGTTTAATTGATCGTAAGAATGGTCAAAAGCTAGCAGATGTTTTAAACGACATACTTTAATAACTCATGGACGCCACCTAATAGTGAATACTCACAGCTCCTCATTTTTCCATTTTTTAAATTCTGCAATTCGTTCATCAAGCTCCAGAACCCATGCTGGTTTTATATGTGGCACATTTGGACGCTCAACACCTTGATGGTCAAAAAACTTATATACCATTGCCGCCAACTTGATAAACGCCTGTTCAAACGTATTTGCCCAAACATCTAAACGATAATCATGATAATGCTCTGGGTATAATTTACCACCATCTTCTACTTTATTGAGATGTGAGCCAGTTTCTAAATAAATCACTAATTGTCCATTATCTTCATCATTATATGCACCGTGATAAACATTTTGGCAATGCCCCCCTGTATTCCAGTGCCATGATGGTACATCACCAATAACCGTCCAAAAAGCTGGCTGTGTATCAATAAAATGATAAGCAGTTAAAAAGTCTGTTGGATTTGCGAGATATGCTTGCTCATTTTCAAAGGCAGTCTGTAAAGCAGATTGTAAATGCTCAAATTTTTTTTATCGGTGTAGGAAAAAAACTACTAGGAAGATGCTCAGAGGTTTTAAAAAATAGGCAACCACTCTCTTTATCCTCACCAAAATATTGATAACCCTCTGGTAGAATCTGTGAATCTTTAGGTTTGACATGATGGATCTGGTGTTGTACGTCTTTTAAGCTTTCGTGAATTGCTTCCATACGATCAGGGTAAGTGACCACAAGTTTCGTATCCCACAGTGATAAAATTGCTGGTTCTGTTATTTTGGGTAACTGTTCTAATAACCAGTCTGGTAATTGTTTTAATTCAGTCTGTTGCATTTTTAGTTATCCTATTTTTTAACAATTTCAACATGTTACATACGTTACACAACATAATTTGTGCAAGTTGAGTATAAGTTAGTCCATAGGAGTATATTGTCACACAATGGCTTCGACAAGCGTCCGACTAAGCTCACGCCGAAGTCTCAGCCAACAGTTTCCTGAGCTTATTGAAGGAAAAATATTCCCCGTTTATTTTATACGACTCACTTACCTTTCCATTGAGCCATTATAGATTTTTCATCTTGGTTTAGATGTTCAAAAAGCTTGAGTTTCCTTTCTTTAGTTTTTCTATATAAGCCTCACATTGAGCAGCTAAACCAAGATGATATTTTAAAGCGCTTTCCACTCTTGCTGTCACATACTCAATACTTTGAATTTCACGCTGCTGAGCAAAGACTTGAATCGCAGGATGTAACTGTTTTGAGCAACTTGCATCATTGCTAAAGTATTTTAACGTCTTGGTTTTGGCAAAATAAATTGCAGCAAACAATCGCCCATCTTTAAAAACAATCGCTGATGAAGCATCTAAACTGCTTCCAGACCGACCTTCATAATACAGAGCCTCATCTATCTTTAGTAAATAGGGCGCTGAGTAATTATCGAAATTAGATTGAAATTTTAGATAATCATGCTTTAACAATGTTTGAAGTTCTGTTTGGATTTTTGGATTCAAAGCAATTTGAGGAATTGATGAAATATCTGAATATTGAATTAAGTCTAACGCTTGTGCATGAATCAATGTAGGAAGAAACAAAAGAAGAGCAAAGGAATATTTCTGCTTCATAGCGGGAACGGGTCTGTCGATTATTCGATGATGTCCATATTGACTTACTTATGGATTGTTCATTTTATGTGGACACTTATGGAGTATCGATAAGAGTAAAACCCTTTTGAACTGATTTCATAACATTTCTCCAATGTTTTTAAAAATTTATTAGCCTTTTTTCGAGCAATTTATGTGGCTGTTTTTTGTGGAAAAAATCAACAACCAACTTACACACTTCGATTTTAGAGAGTATGTAACAGTTTACAAGCTTTTTTTTACATCTGATTTTTTTAAGTAATTAAACGTAAAAAAGTGACATTTACTGTCACTCTTGTTTAAAAGTTTTTCGGTTTTTATTTGACATTAATTCAGAATAATCGGCTGATTTGCCAATTCATTCATATTATCAGGTTTTTGTTGTTTGTAAAACAAATTCAATACTTTGCCTATTTCACTCACACCATGTTCTACCGCCAAACGATATTGTTTATCTTTTAACTGCACAATCATTTCATCACAAATCTGTTGCCACGTTTGCGGTGTTGTTGCCTGATGGATGCCACGATCTACCACAATTTCTACCGCTTTTTCACACAAGTTTAGATACAGCAAAACACCACTATTATATTCGGTGTCCCAAACTCCCAATTCTGCAAAGAGCTGTTGTGCTCTTAAACGCGTATTTTGGCGATAAGCCTGATGACTCGGAATATGTCCTTCGATCACCACCTGTATTTCGCCCACATGCCCTTCTTCAGCGAATGTGACCGCTTGGGCAATCGCATGTTGATCCTGCTTGGAAAAATAGCGTTTTGATGCTGGCATATAAAGACAATGTTTGAGCCAACGCTTAAAACTCGGCTGTACTTGTTCCTGTAATTTCGGTTCAGTCAAAATTTCCGTTGTTTCAGTTTTTGTTACCATGAGCCTGATGCGCCTCCCCCACCAAAACCGCCACCGCCGCCACTATAGCCACCGCCCCCACCAAAACCACCACCACTGCCTCCCCCACGTCCACCGCCAGAGAGAAACATCTGTAAGATCAGTTGAGCCAATGAAGTAATCAATAAGAAAAATACACCAAAGCCTAAAATCAGGCTCATCACAATACCAGAACCGTATATAAGCCCAGCAGCCGTTGCTGTCACACCCGCAACAGCAGCACTTAATCGATTACCGATAATGAATGATGCAAATATACCCACCACCAAAATAATCATTGCCGTAGTTAAGGTGCGATCTTTGGCTTCTTGCGCTTGTATTGCTTGGTTTTGTCGTTCTTTGAGTTCATCTGCAGCTTGTCGCGCAATTTCAGGGTCTAAATTTAAAATACGTTCAATTTCACCCACAGCGGCTTGTAAACCTTGTGCATATTGCCCTTGTTTAAATGCCGGAGAAATTTGATTACGTATAATCCGACTGACCATAATATCAGGCAATACGCCTTCTAAACCATAACCTGTGGCGATATGAATTTTATGGTCATTCACAGCAACAGCGATCAATAGACCATTGTCTTGTTTTGCTGAACCAAGTTTCCATTGCTCTGCAACTCGCATTGCAAAATCAAAAATACCTTCTTGCCCCGTGGTTGGAACAATAATAATCCCGATTTGTGCTTTGCCTTGACGATGAATTTCACGAATTTGTTGCTCTAAATTTTGCTTTTCAGCCGCAGACAAAACATTAGCTTGATCAACCACGGGTTGATTCAATGTAGGGATATTTCTCTCTGTTTCGTCCTCTGCAATATCATTGGCGACTTTGGCTTGGTTTGATGTAGAGCTCTGTGACGACTGTTGAGATGTGGTTGTTGGTTGATTTTGCTTTTGACCATCTACCGGTGATGAACCAAGCACATTTGGCAAGTTGGTATTAGGAACAACTTTTCCCAGCACAATGGCTTCTTGTGCTTGTTGCTCATCTGTAGCCGTTGCTGTTTCAGCCCAAACCTGAGATTGAACAGAAAGAATCAGCGCCAACAGTACACAGAGTAATATACTGATTATTTGAAATGCCGATTTTTCTTGCCGCTCAAGCATAACTCACCTTTACTTAATTCATTGAGAGGACTTTCATCTCTTTTGAGTAAATGACCAAATAAGATGAAAGCCCAGGGATTAATTAAAATTCACTGTGGGTGCTTTTGATGCGCCTGCTTCAGCACTAAAGTTTGGTTTGGCTTTCATGCCAATCACTTTTGCAGTCATTGCTTGCGGGAACTGACGTACATAAGTATTGTAGTCTTGTACCGTCTGAACATATCGTGTTCTTGCTGTACTTATTCGGTTTTCAGTACCCTCTAATTGTACTTGTAAATCACGGAATTGCTCATTGGCTTTTAAATCAGGGTAGTTCTCAGTGACAGCTAAAAGTCGAGACAATGCACCCGTCATTTGCGATTGGGCTTCTTGGTATTTTTTAAACAGTTCCGGATCATTTAAAACTTCTTTATCTACTTTCAATCCTGCTACATTTGCACGAGCTTGGGTCACTTCTGTCAGCACTTTCTCTTCATGGGTTGCATAACCTTTGACGACATTGACAAGATTCGGGACTAAATCTGCACGACGTTGATATTGGTTTTCAACTTCAGACCATGCCGCATTTACAGATTCATCTTTGGCTTGCAAAGTATTATAACCACAACCTGAAAAAGCCAAGGTACTCGCTAAAGTCAGTGCTACCAAACCTTTTTTCATTGAATTCATTGCTCATTCCTCAGAGATATTTATTTGTATTTGTTGATATATCTGCATTCTATACAGTTTCAGACAAAGTTTTGTTTAATTTCTGCTATCTATTCGCAATTAAGCTTCTGGGAATGACATACATTTTTTTAAGAAAAGTGCGTTAAGGCAATACCACTCATTCTTTTTAGAATATAGTTTAAACGGATGGGGCTTGATAGCCATATTTTCTCAGATATAAGAAAGCCACCCTCAGGTGGCTTCTCTTTTTAAATTTACTTTCACTCTTCGTCTTTTTGCTCTGGTAAATCTTTCACAGCTTCTGCGATTAAACCAAACATATAGTTACCATAGGCATTGGTTTTATCGTAGTGAAAACGCAAACGTGGCGTTATACGTGTTTTGATCCGACGACCTAACTCGTGACGCAAGAAACCAGAAGCTTTATTTAACACATCCAAAGTTTCTTTATTTGCTGCTTCACTTTGCTCATCGCCCAGTTCACGCCCCATCACGGTCACATAAACTTCAGCATAACCTAAGTCAGCACTGACTTTCACCGCTGAGATGGTCACCAGACCACCTAAGCGTGGATCTTTAAGTTCTTGACGAATCAGTTCTGACAACTCACGTTGCACTGTATCTGCCATGCGCTTAAGACGTTGACTACCCGCCATTAAAGACTCCGTTTAATCAACTGAACATCATATACTTCGATTTTGTCGAGCGCCTTGATGTCATTATAGCCTTTAACAGCAAGACCACATTCCATACCAGCACGAACTTCTTCAACAACATCTTTATAACGACGTAATGATTCAAGCTCACCCTGGAACACCACCACATCATCACGAAGTACACGAATTGGTTTATTACGATGTAAAACACCTTCAAGTACCATACAGCCTGCAGCCGCACCAAATTTACTTGAATGGAATACTTCACGCACTTGAGCAACACCCAAAATCGTTTCACGGTGTTCTGGTGCAAGTTTACCGCTCATTGCAGCTTTAACATCATCAATTAATTGATAGATCACGCTGTAATAACGGATATCCAAGCCATCTTCATCTGCTTTTTGACGTGCTGTGCTGTCTGCACGAACGTTAAAGCCAAGCAGAACAGCTTCAGAAGACTCTGCAAGCCCCACATCGGACTCAGTGATTGCACCTACACCCGAGCTGATCACACGGACTTTAACTTCGTCTGTCGACAATTCAGAAAGTGCAACAATCAATGCCTCTAAAGTACCGCGTACATCAGTCTTAAGCACAACATTGACATAAGGCACATCTTTTTTGCCCATAGATGCCATGATGTTTTCAAGACGCATTGCACTTTGACGCTCAAGACGTTTTTGACGTTCACGGTCTAAACGGGCATCAGCAACTTCACGCGCTTTCTTCTCATCATCAACAACGAGAACTTCATCACCAGCCATTGGTGCTTCTGGAAGACCCAAAATCTCTACTGGAATTGAAGGACCCGCAGACTTAATACGATTGCCGTTTTCATCTGTCATCGCACGTACGCGACCATATGATGCACCTGCAAGTACCAAGTCACCAACATTCAATGTACCATTTTGTACAAGGATAGAAGTTACAGCACCGCGACCTTTATCAACACGTGCTTCGATGACCACACCTTGTGCAGCACCCTCTTCAGATGCTTTCAACTCTAGCATTTCTGCTTGGATTGAGATCAAGTCTAAAAGCTCATCAATACCTTGACCTGAATGCGCAGAAACCATTGCCACAGGAACATCACCACCCCATTGTTCAGGTACGATTTCCTTAGTCGTCAATTCATTCAATACACGGTCTGGATCTGCAGATTCTTTATCCATTTTGTTGATTGCAACAATAATTGGCGTACCTGCAGCACGAGCATGATCAATTGCTTCTGCGGTTTGCGGCATTACACCATCATCAGCCGCAACAACCAATACCACGATATCTGTCGCTTTTGCACCACGTGAACGCATGGCTGTAAATGCTGCGTGTCCCGGCGTATCCAAGAAAGTGATAATGCCTTTATCGGTCGTGACATGGTAAGCACCAATATGTTGGGTAATACCACCCGCTTCGCCTTGCGCCACTTTAGCACGACGGATACGGTCAAGAAGCGATGTTTTACCATGGTCAACATGACCCATGATCGTGACTACTGGAGGACGTGTTGTCTGTACACCACGTGCTTCTTCAGCCGCTTCAAGAAGGTTGTCTTCCGCCTGCGTATCAGAAACAAGCACTGGGTTGTGTCCCATTTCTTCAACAATCAGCGCTGCAATTTCTTGATCAATCGCTTGGTTTTGTGTCACCAACTCACCCATTTTCATGAGTGACTTGATCACTTCACGGACTTTAACTGCCATTTTTGCAGCCAAGTCAGCAACCACGATGGTTGAACCAATTTCAACATCATAGACTTGTTTCTTAACCGGTTTTTCAAAACCATGTTTGTTTGCCTGACTTGATTTTAAGCCACGCTTATGTGGGTTATGACTGAAAGATTGCTCTTCCTGACCACGACGTCCACCCTTTTTCTGACCACGTGTGTCTTTGGTGTTACCACCACGTTTGATTTCGCGATCTTCTTTTGCAAATGAATCTTCATATGCTTGACCAACCAAACCTGCCGCCAAAGGTGAGTCATCAACCACACGAATGGTTGGTGTCGTTTCATCTGAAGAATACTTTGACGCCATTTGACGCATCTGCTCAAGCGTACGTTGCTGTGCTTCTTCTGCCGACTTACGACGAGCCGCTTCCTCGGCAGCTTTCAATTGGGCTGCCTGAGCTTCACGCGCACGCTTCTGTTCAGGCGTTTCAATTGTTTTTACGGTTGCTTTGGTAATCGGCTTGTTGGTCGATTTACGTTTAACAACCACTGCTGCTTTTGGTGTTTCTTTTGCAGCAGTTTGCTGTTTTGCCGCAGCACGCATTTTCTCTAAATTGGCTTTTGCAGAGCTTTCTGTTTTTTCAGCTTCATTCACGACAGGAGTTTCCTGTGCTTTTGGTGCTGAGTTCGCCTGCGCAGTGGCTTGAGCTTTTGCCAATGCTTCTGCTTTGATTTGTTCAGGATCTGGCTTAGTAAACGTATGTTTTTTACGAACTTCTACGTTGATGGTTTTAGCTTTACCTGAAGTACTCGCCACTTTCGCGGTACTTGTCGTTTTACGTTTCAACGTGATTTGTCCTGCTTGTCCCGCGTCTTGACCATGTGCTTTTTTCAAATGGTTCACGAGCACACTTTGCTGTTCAGTAGAAATTTTATCTTCAGCCTGTTTTTGAGGTAATCCAGCTTCACGCACCTGATCAAGGAGCTTTGTAACTGGGAGTCCTACACTGACTGCTAACTCTTGAATTGACTTATCCGTCATGTATTACCTCCTAGTTAAACCATGATTCACGTGCTTTCATAATCAATTGACCTGCTTTCTCAGCATCCAAGCCTTCGATATCAGAAATATCATCCGTTGCCTGATCTGCCAAGTCATCGACTGTGATTACACCACGCGCTGCTAAAGCCTGTGCAATTTCAGAAGTCATACCTTCCATCGCAACAAGTTCCGGACTTGGGTCCTGAATATTTTCTTGTTGTTTCAATGCATCAGCCAATGCTGCTTCTTTTGCACGACTTTGTAGTAATTCAACAGTATCTGCATCCAATTCGATTTCATCGAAAGTTTCCGCAGGTACATAAGCAATTTCCTCAAGTGAGGTAAAGCCCATTTCTACCAAAGCCATTGCAAGATCTTCTTCAATATCCAGACGTGTCACAAACATATCCAGATATTGTTGAGCTTCATTTTGTTGACGGGCACGATACTCATCTTCAAGCATCATGTCCAGTTTATAACCTGTCAATTCTGACGCTAAACGAACATTTTGACCTTGTGAACCGATTGCACGAGCAAGTTGATCACTGGTCGCAAAAATAATGTCAGCAGTATGTGCATCTTCATCGATCACAATACCGGATACATCTGCTGGCTCTAAAGCGCTTGCGATATATTGGGCAGGATCGTCAGACCATACAACGACATCGATACGTTCACCGTTTAATTCAGACTGTACGGCTTGAATACGCGTACCACGCATACCAATACATGCACCCACTGGATCAATACGATGGTCATTGGTTTTCACTGCGATTTTTGCACGTACACCCGGTTGGCGCGCTGCTGCTTTAATTTCAATAATTTCTTCAGAAATCTCTGGGATTTCTTTTTTCATTAAAGCGATCAGCATCTCAGGTTTTGCACGAGACAATAATAACTGCGCACCACGACCTTCACGATTGACACTATACAGAATCGCATTCATACGTTGTTTTGGACGAAGAATTTCTTTTGGAATCATTTCTTCACGTGCCAAATACGCTTCTGCATTGTCACCTAAGTCAATAATAAAACCGTCTTTGGTTTGTTTTTTCACTTCACCGTAAATTAACTCACCGACTTTAGACTCATAGGCATCCGCAACCAATGCACGCTCAGCCTCACGAATTTTTTGCACAATGACCTGTTTGGCAATTTGTGCGGCAATACGACCAAAATCAATCGATGGTACTTCGAGTTCACGAATATCCCCAATTGACCATTTTGCAGGATCTACATCAGAAATCGCATCCTGGCATGCCGGCATTTCATGGTCTTCGTCCGCAACCACTTCCCACTGACGGAAAGTACTGTAATCACCTGTTTTGCGGTCAATTTCTACACGCAACTGTGCTTCTTCCGAATTCGTTCCTTCGTAGAATTTCTTTTTAGTCGCAGCAACCAAAGCCTGTTCAAGTGCTTCAAAAATTGCTTCACGACTCACACCTTTCTCATTACTAACCGTTTCTACAACGGTAAGAATTTCACGTGCCATAAGTCACCTATTTATTCAGATTTCTATTTCTGGATTAATCCTGAAAGATCAAATTCGCTTTGTCTATGTTGTTACTGTCTATCTCAAGTACCTGCTGTTTTTCAACTTCGACTTGAATCATTTCATTTTCTAAATCTACAGCAACCAACTTGGCTTGGAATTTACGACGATTTTCAACGGCTGCAATCAAACGCAATGCAACTTGTTGTCCGATATATTTTTCTAACTGAGCCAACTGAAAGAATGGACGATCCCAGCCTGGAGAAGATACTTCCAAAGCATATTCACCTGAAATTGGATCATGCACATCCAAGATTGCACCCACTTGTTGAGTCACACGCACACAGTCCTGTACGCCAATACCACGACCCAGCTCAAGCTCACCATCTTCATTGAGGGTTGGCTCAGCATTTTCATCCACGTCTTTATCAATATAAATACGCAATAAAGAACGCTTACCCTGAGGAATGAATTCAATTCCCCAAAGTTCTACATCACAAGCTTGCACTGCAGGAGTTATTAAATCTTGAAGTGCTTGAGTTTTATTTGATAGCTTCATTTACTCTCGTCATATTTGTGCGATTCAATCGCTCACTGGACTTATTCAACTTACTATAGTGAAGCATGTCTTTTTGACCAATTGATGTCCACACCACACGATAGCCAATAAAAAAGGGCGTAATCGCCCCTATTATCGCACAGTAAATCGTAATTCACTATGCAAAAAGACCCACCTATCTGTGAGCCCTTTTAGAAACTTGGTAGCGGGAGCTGGATTTGAACCAACGACCTTCGGGTTATGAGCCCGACGAGCTACCAGACTGCTCCATCCCGCATCAGCGTTGCAAAATTATATACAAGAACTTTGAATTTTTCAATCAATATTAAAGAATTGAACATTCTATTTTCCTGCTTGATCAAGTTGCACCTTAATCAAAATGGTAGCGGGAGCTGGATTTGAACCAACGACCTTCGGGTTATGAGCCCGACGAGCTACCAGACTGCTCCATCCCGCAACAATACTGCAAATTTACAAATAAAATAGACTTTTGATCTACATCATCTTTAATTAAGTTGCATCTTAATTAAATTGGTAGCGGGAGCTGGATTTGAACCAACGACCTTCGGGTTATGAGCCCGACGAGCTACCAGACTGCTCCATCCCGCAACAATGTTTTTTAGCCGCTAACACCAACAATACTGGTTTATTGTTGGTGCGGAAGGGGGGACTTGAACCCCCACGCCCGAAAGCACTACCACCTCAAGGTAGCGTGTCTACCAATTCCACCACCACCGCAGCTGTGACGCATTCTAGTCGCATCCCTTAGAAAAAGAAAGGACTAATTGACATTATTCGCCAGTTTTTGGTGCAGTTGGCGAAGTTTCACCCGTATTTATTGGTGCAGGTGCAGTTGTTTGGGTTGTTGTCTGTACTGTTTTCAAGCCATAAGCATCTGTGGTTTGCTTTTTCGCAAAGACCGCCAGGCTTAAACTGGTAATAAAAAACAAAGCCGTTAAAATTGCAGTTAAGCGGGTTAAAAAGCTTGCTGAACCTGAAGCACCAAATACCGTAGCTGCGCCGCCACCGCCAAATGAAGCGCCTGCATCTGCACCTTTACCGTGCTGAACGAGGATCAGCCCGATCATTAAAACGGCCAAGATGATATGTACAACCAGCACAAATGTATGCATGCTGAACTCCTATTCTTTTGTTTTAGCAAATGCTTGAGCAATTTTATAAAAAGACTCTGCATTAAGTGATGCACCACCAACCAGTGCACCGTTGATATCTGGACACGCAGCTAACTCTACTGCATTTTCAGGTTTCACACTACCGCCATATAAAATAGCAGTTTGTTGTGCTTCAACTGCAATTTGGGTTAAACCTTCACGAATCTTTGCATGCATCGCTTGAGCATCTTGTGGCGACGCGGTCTTGCCTGTTCCGATCGCCCAAATTGGTTCATAAGCTATCACAATATTGTGCCACTGCCCCGCTTTTACAACCGCAGCAAGATCACATATTTGCTGTAAAACCACCTGTTCAGCCTGACCTGCCTCACGTTGTGCGAGGCTTTCACCCACGCAATAAATTACGTTCAGCCCTGCATTCAATGCATTGACCAGTTTCGCTTTTACTTTCGCAACATCATCACCAAAAACTTCACGGCGCTCAGAATGCCCAATCAAAACATAATCGATCTGACTATCTTTGAGCAATTCGGCACTCACTTCACCGGTGTATGCGCCTGTACCTGCCATTTGAGACAGATCTTGAGCAACCACTTTAACGGGTGAATGAGCGTCTTTAAGTTGCTGTTGTACCGACAATAACGCAATAGAAACCGGCGCAACTCCCAAATGACATTGTTGTTGTGGAATTGGGTTTTGTTGTAGATAGTGTTTTAAATCTTGTATGAGTTGTTGCGAATTCGCTTGCATTGGGTTCATTTTCCAATTGCCGACAACCCAAGGAATAATAGTCGAACTCGACATACACCTAACCTTTTATCGAAAATGTGCACATTCTACACGGAATTTAGATTTTTAAAGTATTTTTTCTTTATCAATTCGCACTTCTGTTCTAAAGTCTAGCGGTGAATATGTGCGCTACAAATATAAAACGTTTCAAAGATCGTCGACAAAAGTCAAATTGGCGAAAATTATGGTTAAAATATGTTTTTAGAAGAATACGTTTAATTCTAGATATTTTTAAGGATCATCGTATAATTTTATTATTCCAATTATAAAATTAAATTTAAAGTGTTTTGGGGATGTCTATGCAAAATGGTTCACCTAAGTTTTCGGGTTATATCCGTCGCTTAGTCGATGAAGGTTTCTTATCTGCTCAGCAAATGAAAGATGCCTTAACAAGTGCTCAAAAAAGTAAGACCCATCTGGTGCCTTATTTGATTGAAAAATTAGCAATCTCACCATTGGTGATTGCTGAAATGATCTCCTCCGAGTTCGGCGAGCCGATTTTTGATCTAGACAGTTTTAATCCTGAAATGTTGCCTAAGGACCTTGTCGACGCTGGTTTAATCACCAAGCATGGGGTTATCCCCTTGGTGCAACGCGGTAATATTTTATATGTGGCAACCAGTGATCCCACCCATATTGAGGCACTTGATGCGATTCGTTTTAGCTGTGGTCTAAACATTGAACCGATCATCGTTGAACAGCATAAATTAGACAAAGTTTTAGCCAAACATTTTACTGTAGAAGAAAGTTTTAATTTTGGTGATGAAGACTTTGATGTCGATATTATTACAACGGATGACAATGAACCCGCAGAACTTGATGAGGAAACCGCGGAAGAAGAAGCGCCGATTGTTAAATATGTCAATAAACTGTTGATTGATGCCATTCGAATGGGCGCCTCAGACTTACATTTTGAACCTTATGAAAAAAGCTATCGTGTTCGTTATCGTGTAGATGGCGTGCTCAGAACCATTACCAACCCTCCCCTGCAATTGGCAAACCGTTTGGCATCCCGTTTGAAAGTCATGTCACAAATGGATATTTCAGAAAAACGTATTCCTCAAGATGGGCGAATCAAGCTAAAACTGTCTAAGACCAAAGCCATTGATTTCCGTGTCAACTCATTGCCAACGTTATTTGGTGAAAAATTGGTTCTGCGTATTCTTGATCCTTCCAGTGCCATGTTGGGGATTGATGCCTTGGGCTATGAAGAAGATCAAAAAGCTTTATTCATGGAAGCCCTGGAAAAACCGCAAGGCATGTTACTGATTACCGGTCCTACAGGTTCAGGTAAAACAGTCTCTTTATATACAGGTCTGAATATTCTCAATACCGAAAGTTCCAATATTTCAACCGCAGAAGACCCTGTCGAGATTAACTTGGAGGGGATTAACCAAGTCAATGTCAATCTTAAAGCAGGGTTGACCTTTTCAGTCGCACTAAAATCATTTCTCCGTCAGGATCCGGACATTATCATGGTCGGGGAGATTCGAGACCTGGAAACGGCTGAAATTGCAATCAAGGCTGCCCAAACAGGTCATATGGTGATGTCTACACTGCATACCAACAGTGCGCCTGAAACCTTAACCCGTTTGCGAAATATGGGCGTGCCGTCCTTTAATATTGCAACATCGGTCAATCTGGTGATTGCCCAACGTCTTGCTCGGCGCTTATGCAATCACTGCAAAGCGCCTATTGAAATTCCCAAACAAAGTTTGCTAGAACTGGGCTTTACTGAGCAAGACTTGAACAACCCTGATTTACAGATTTTTCAGCCTGTGGGCTGTTCTGAATGTAGAGAAGGTTATAAGGGACGTGTCGGTATTTATGAGGTGATGAAAGTAACACCTGAAATTTCAAAAATTATCATGGAAGATGGCAACGCACTGCAAATTGCAGCAGCATCTGAAAAATTGGGGTTTGATAATTTGCGACGTTCAGGTCTAAAAAAGGTTATGAATGGTTTAACGTCTTTACAAGAAATTAACCGCGTAACCAGCGAATAAATATAATCAATATTCAAGGAAATTGTTATGGCAGCTAAAAAAGCGCAAATGATGCCTACCTTTGCTTATGACGGGGTTGATCGAAAAGGAATCAAGGTCAAAGGAGAATTGCCTGCACGCAATATGGCACTTGCCAAAGTCACGCTAAGAAAACAAGGCATTACCATTAAAACCATTCGAGAGAAGAAAAAGAATATTTTCGAAGGCTTAATGAAGAAAGGAATATCAACTTTAGATATTACGATTTTTACCCGTCAGCTTGCCACCATGATGAAAGCCGGTGTGCCTTTGGTACAGAGTTTTGAAATTGTGGCTGAAGGTTTGGAAAACCCTTCCATGCGCGAAGTTGTTTTAGGAATCAAAAGTGAAGTTGAAGGCGGAAATACCTTTGCCGGGGCACTGAGAAAATATCCTCGCTACTTTGACAACTTGTTTTGCTCTTTGGTGGAGTCAGGAGAACAATCAGGTGCTCTGGAAACCATGTTGGATCGTGTCGCAATCTATAAAGAAAAAAGCGAGCTGTTAAAACAGAAAATCAAAAAAGCCATGAAATATCCGATCTCGGTGATTGTGGTTGCTATCATTGTCACGATTATTCTCATGGTGAAAGTTGTTCCCGTGTTTCAAGATCTGTTTAGCTCTTTTGGTGCAGATCTGCCTGCTTTTACTCAAATGGTGGTGAATATGTCCAACTGGATGCAAAAGTATTGGTTTATTCTGATTATGTTTATTGCAGTTATCATTACCGCATTTTTAGAAGCCAAAAAGCGAAGTCAAAAATTTCAAGATTTCCTTGATCGAACTGCACTTAAACTGCCCATTTTTGGCGACTTGGTCTATAAAGCCATTATTGCCCGTTATAGCCGCACCTTAGCCACCACTTTTGCTGCAGGGGTACCCCTCATTGAAGCACTGGAATCCACTGCAGGTGCAACCAACAATGTGGTCTATGAACAGGCTGTGATGAAAATCCGTGAAGATGTTGCTACAGGACAACAGTTGAATTTTGCCATGCGCGTCAGTAACAAATTTCCCTCCATGGCTATTCAAATGGTCGCAATTGGTGAAGAATCAGGTGCACTGGATGCCATGTTGGACAAAGTTGCCACACATTTTGAAAATGAAGTGGACAATGCAGTTGATGGTTTAACCTCGATGATGGAACCTTTGATCATGGCTATTTTAGGTGTACTCGTCGGTGGATTGGTAATTGCCATGTACCTTCCAATCTTCCAAATGGGCTCAGTAATTAGTTAATAATGATGAATATTCTCAAAGATTTTTTAAACATTCTAATTCAATCCCCAACTGCACTTTTTATTGTTGTCGGTCTAGTCAGTCTATGCGTGGGGAGCTTTCTCAATGTGGTGATTTATCGCACACCAAAGATGATGGAAAAGGAATGGCGACAAGAGTGGCAGGCAGAATGCCAATTGCTTGCGGGTTCCCAGCAAATCATCCTTGATGGAGAAAAGCTGAGTCTGAGTCAACCTGCATCCACCTGTCCACAATGTAAAACACCGATTCGCTGGTATCAAAATATCCCCGTGATCAGTTGGTTGGTGTTACGCGGTAAATGCGCTTCATGTCAAACCCCCATCAGTATCCGTTATCCTTTGGTGGAACTGCTCACTGCAATATGTTCCTTAACCGTTGTTGCCGTATATGGACCAACACTACAAATGGTGTTTGGCGTATTGCTGACTTGGGTGTTAATAACTCTAACCTTTATTGATTTTGACACACAGTTACTGCCTGACCGATTTACTTTAACGCTCGCAGCTTTGGGTTTAGGAATTAACTCATTTGAAATATATACCACGGCAAACGCTGCAATTTGGGGCTATATTATTGGTTTTCTTTGCCTATGGATTGTCTATTACCTGTTTAAAATCGTGACAGGTAAGGAAGGCATGGGCTACGGGGACTTTAAGCTTCTTGCTGCACTGGGTGCTTGGATGGGACCTTTGATGCTACCCCTGATTATCCTGCTTTCTTCGGTTGTCGGAGCAATTATTGGCATCATCCTACTGAAAATTCGTAAGGAAAATATTCCTTTTGCTTTTGGACCTTATATCGCCATTGCAGGTTGGATTGCATTCTTATGGGGCGAACAAATCATGAAGATTTACTTAGGTCAATAATTTAAACATCGATGAGGATGACAACATGACTTTTATCTTGGGCTTAACAGGCGGCATTGGAAGTGGTAAATCCGCAGCAAGTCAATGGTTTGAAGCCCAAGGAATTGTTGTTGTTGATGCCGATATCGTGGCACGAGAAATTGTTGAAAAAGGCCAACCTGCGCTTAAAAAAATCCAAGAGGTATTTGGCGATTGGACTTTAACGGCAAATGGTGAACTGGATCGTCGTGCATTAAGAGAGCACATTTTTAAAGATGCTTCAGCACGCCAACAGCTCGAGTCGATCACTCACCCTGCGATTCGGGCTTCAATGATTCAACAACTACAAGCCGCCACGAGCCCTTATGCTATTTTGGTTTCCCCACTGCTGTTTGAAACCAATCAGCATGAACTGACACAACGTACCTTACTGATAGATGCTAGTAAAGACTTACAAATCTTACGTGCATCACAACGTGACGGGCAGTCAATTGAGCAAATTGAAAAAATCATTGCCGCGCAAATGCCACGGCAGGAAAAGCAAAACCATGCAGATGATATTATTTTAAACGATGGTCATATTGATCATTTATATGCAAAATTAGAACCCTTGCATCAATATTACCTAAAACTTGCAACAGCTTAATTTTTAATTAATTATTTAAAAATCAATAAAATGAAATTAAAAACTTATTGATTCAGTTTATTTTCATCTAAACGTTGTTGCAAACTGTCTTTATGGCCAAACCAACGCCACGGCTGTAACGCCCCGATCCCCATGCCAAGCAAGCCGCAGATCATGGCCAAGCTTAATGGCTCATCCAGTAAAGGTACAGCGATCATTGCCGCAATAAAGGGTGCCAGAGTCACGATACTGCCCGTCTTAAATGCACCGAGACGCTTAATTGCCTCTACATAAGTCAGGGTTGCAACAATCACCACAAATACACCATGAAAAAGTGTCTGCATCAACAAATGCGGTGTGGATGCCTGATCCAGATGCTTAGGTAAAAACAACAGATAAATCGGTACATACACGATAGCAGACCAGATTGCTACACCTGCCATAGAATGCCATGCAGAAAGCTTCCACTGACGCAACAATACTGTAAAAATGCCCCACCAGATTGCACTGAGAAAAAATAAAAAATCACCGAAACCAAATGCTACCCCAGTTTGCATATACATCAAGCCGCTCATCACGGAAATTGCCGATAACATAATGATCAAACTAATCCATGTATGTTTGTCAAAAGGTTGACGATAGAGCCAATAACCCGCTAAGGCAGTACATAATGGAATGCATCCATTTAAAAAAATTGCGGCGTGGGCGGCTGGTACAAAATGAAACGCACTATATGAAGTTAAGCAATAAACAACACCACCAACCATAGCTAAAATAAAAGGCTGTTTTTTAAATAAAAAAGCAGTGTCTTTTTTATAAATTAAAATCGGCATCAATATACAAAATGCCAAAGAAAAACGTAATGCAGTAATATCCCAAGGACTGATATGCCAAATCGCATTCAGCCTTGAGGTAATTGTAAATCCGCCCCAGATACACATGGTGATGGCTACATAAATGTAGCCTTGGGTGCGTGCGGTCATCATGATTTTTTCTCAGATACGATCAATCATCGCTGTGATCGAATTAACTTGCCTGGCGTTGACGGCAAGCTTCATAGAGTGCCATACCTGTCGCTACACTCACATTCAAACTTTGCAAATTTCCAGACATTGGAATAAATACGGTTTGATCGCATTGTGTTTGAGTAATTGGACGCAGCCCCGTATCTTCTGCCCCCATCACTACACATACAGGGGTTCCTGTAAAATCAAACTGGTGAAGCGGCAGTGCCTTTTCATCCAGCATGGTGCCCACCACACGAACATGATAATGCTCTTTCATATATCCGAGTGTTCGTGCCAGATTGGTCACTTGAATAAATTTCACTTTTTCAGCACCACCTGCAGCAACTTTACGCGCAGTCGGTGTCAGTGTCGCAGAACGATCACGTGGAACAATCACGGCTTCAACCCCCATGGCTGCTGCTGTACGAATGCATGCACCAAGGTTGTGAGGGTCTGTGATGTGATCCAGTGCCAACAACAATGGCGAATCGCTGGCTGCTAAAAGTTGATCAAGATCTTTTTCATTCAACACAGGATGAGGACGTACTGCTGCCACCACCCCTTGATGAAAAGGCTGCCCTGCAAGTTTTTCCAAACTGTCTCGACTGGCTTTCTGCACACTGATGCCAAATGGTTCTGCAAGCTGTAAGATCCGTTGTAAACGCTGATCATCACGCCCTTTTAGCGTAAATAAGGTTAAAACACGTTCTGGTTCCAACTCTAATAATGACTCCACTGAATGAACGCCATAATAATATTCGGACTTTGCCATGAACAACCTCATTAACAACGGGATGATAGAAATGAAAAATCCTGCAAAGCCGACTTTACAGGATTCTATTGGATGACTCAGTTTAACCGATTTAGCTGAGAAATTCTTTGCTTAATTTCAAAACACTGGCACTGTTCCGGTATTTAACCTTCCAAATGACAAACGTAATCTAACACATCATCAGTTTCAATTTTAAAACGGCTATTTCCAGGGACGTAAAAAGATTGTCCTGCACGGAACAACTCACTTTCTTCACTGTCTGCAATTTTGACACGACATTCACCAGAAATAATTTCCATGCGTTCAGGAACATGCGTTTCAAATGTCAAAGCTTCTTCAGTAGGAAGAATAACGCCTAAAGTCTTTTTTGTTCCGTCTTCAAATTGCACAGTGTGACTAATACATAAACCACCAAAATATACATTGGATTTTTTAACTACGGATACGTGATCGTACTGAGCTGACATGCGTATTCTCCAGATAATGCGCATTTATAAAAATTATGTTCGATGTAGTTTAATGTCGCGATAGAAACTAATCAATCGAAGTTTTCAATGTAGTGATTTGCGAACTTTGCAAATTTGTAATGAAAGTTCTACTCAGCTTATATTTAAAATAAAGCAGACTCTTTAAAACGCTCTAACACTCTTTTATACAAGCAAAGGATATGCCTATTTTTATACTCTTCCATAGGATTCACTTAATATAAAATAAAATAGTCTTTGTATTTTTATCAGCCAGTTTTAACTGATGTCGTTAACGGATTTGGCGGCATGGATGCATTCATCCATCAAGGGTGATATCTTTTGATTGTTGAAAAGCACATTAACGCTTAAGCAATGCGATTTAAATTGGATGTTTAAAAACATGGCATTGAAAGCCTTGTATCAGTAAACAATATATTGATTTTATTGATCGAGAAATTATATTTTACGGGATCCATTTTTCAACAGATTGTTTAAAAATCTTGCCTATCGTTGGCAGTACTAATTTGAATATTTATAGTTTATCGATATGAGTTAGGTAAATTGCTCGAAACTTTCTCCCAATATAAGGCTGTGAAAGCAGCATATCCCCATGATGCAGGTTTTCAAGAATGGTATTATCGAGGAATATCAACTCAACATTGGCTTTATACAAAGCCTATTGATTGTTTGAACCCAAGACATTTTATTTTCAACTTAAATGTATTTAAAATACTTAAAAATATGCGCATTAGAATATTTTCTGACTTGTGACTAAAACGAAACTTCACTATCTTAGAACTTCACCGTTCGCAGCTTGGATGCGTTTATGCTGACACACTTAAATCTGATCAACTTTGCTTTAGCGGATAATCTTGCCATTGATATTGAAAAAGGCTTCAATGTCCTCACAGGTGAAACAGGTGCAGGTAAGTCATTATTGTTAGATGCACTATCAGCTTGTCTCGGCGAACGTACTGATACCAACTATGTGCGATATGGTTCAGAAAAAGCGGATATTACTGCTGTATTCAGTTATCAACCTGAAAGCCCTGAAGCCATTTGGTTAAAGACGCATGAGTTAGACGATGAATCGGGTGAAATTCATTTAAGACGTGTGATCTTTGCGACAGGTCGCAGTAAAGCATGGATTAATGGTCGTCCAAGCAGTCTGGCAGAGTTAAAGGAACTGGGGCGCTTATTGGTACAACTATATAGTCAGCATAGCCAGCAACAGCTTTTAGAACCGCCCTACCCTAAGCACTGGCTGGATCGCTATAGTAATTTCTACCAAGCTGCTCAAGATGTTCGTGATGCCTATAGTACATGGCAAAAAACCATCCGCATTCATCAAGCAGCGCTTGATGCACAAGCTAATCGTCTGCAACGTATTGATACCCTGAAGCTGCAACTTGAAGAGCTTGAGGATGTGATTCGGGTTGATTACAAAGAAATAGAGCAGGAGTTTGACCGCTTAAGCCATCATGAACACATCATGCAAGATTGTGGATACAGCTTAAATGTGTTGGATGAATCAGAACAGAATATCACTCAAGAAATCTCATCCATTGTCCGTCGTCTTGAATCGCATGCAGGTCGTAGTGAGCAGTTGTCAGAAATTTATAATTCATTGATCAATGCACAAAGTGAAATCGATGATGCAACAGCCAATTTACGTCAGTTTATTGATCGCCAAAGCTTTGATCCTGAACGCATGGATGAACTCAACAAACAACTTGAAGTTTTCCATCGTCTGGCACGCAAATATCGTGTTCAGCCTGACGAACTGAAACAGCAATATGAAACTTGGCAACATGAACTGGAACAATTACACCAACTTGAAGATCCTGAGACCTTGGCAGAGCAAGTTGAACACGCTCATCAAAGCTTTATTGAAAAAGCGCAGTACCTAGATCAAATCCGTCGCCAAGCTGCCGAACCTTTGGCGAAACAATTGACTGAACAAGTCAAACAACTGGCACTGCCTGAAGCACATTTTGAGTTTAAATTTGAACCTTTAGAACCCGTTACTGCGGAAGGATTAAGTTTTATCCAGCTCCTGTTCACAGCCAATAAAGGCATTCCTCCTCAACCACTCGCGCGTGTTGCTTCTGGAGGTGAATTGTCGCGTATCGCACTTGTCATGCAAGTGATGAATGCTGAGAAAACCGAAGCTGAGGTCTTGGTTTTTGATGAAATTGATGTCGGTATCAGTGGTGGAACTGCTGAAATTGTCGGACGTTTGCTGGCCGGTTTAGGTCAACATGTACAGATTCTCTGCATTACCCATCAGGCGCAAGTTGCAGCACAATCAGACCAGCATCTACTGGTTAAAAAGCTACAGACCGACCCTGCAAGCAGCACCATTGTGGCGCTTGAAGAAGAGCAACGAATTTTAGAGTTGGCACGCATGACCGGTGGTATTGAAATTGGTGAAACCACATTACAACACGCCAAACAACTCCGACAATTAAAGTTTCAGCATTGATAACATTTCAAGTGAGCTGCCTACATTTCGATCAAAACAAATCAATTGATGTTTACGTTGGTTGCACTCTTGAATAATACATGCCTAACTTCATTTGCGCCTACGGCGCTTAATCTGACTATTATTTAATCAAACCGATTGCAAATATCACCTGTTTTTGTAGGCTTTTGAAATATTCACAACCTATTGATATTAATTGTGCTATTTATATAGTATCTGTTGACATTTTATCAATGGCTTGCCTGCTAAACGATGTGTCAAAAGGTCTTGGTATAGATTTTTCTAAAAACTAAAATATTAAACTCAAGTCCAAAGGAGCTGCATATTGGTGACCAAACAATATCTTTCTCATCGTTGCCTGATCGCGCCTCCTGATCTTGCGGATGATTTCTTTGCGAATACCGTAATTTACATTGCCCGTCATGATGGAGATGGTGCACAAGGCATTATTATCAATCGCCCTTCCGGCATACAAGTCAAAGAGCTACTTAATGATTTAGACATTGCAGCAGATAATGTTCACCCACATGAAGTTTTACAAGGGGGACCTTTACGTCCTGAAGCAGGTTTTGTGCTTCATACAGGACAACCCACCTGGCATTCATCAATTGCAGTGGGTGAGAATCTTTGTATTACCACCAGCAAAGATATTTTAGATGCGATTGCTCATAATGAAGGAGTGGGGCGCTATCAGATCGCTTTAGGCTATGCGAGTTGGACTAAAAATCAATTGGAAGAAGAAATTGCTCGTGGTGACTGGCTGATTTGTGACTCAGATATGGATCTGGTATTTAATTTACCTTATACCGACCGTTGGGATGCCGCTTATCGTAAAATCGGTATTGATCGTACTTGGTTATCTTCTGAGATTGGACATGCCTGATTTAAATTCACCACAACTCATTATTGCATTTGATTTTGGTACACAAAAAATGGGAATGGCGGTGGGTTCGTCTCTCATTGAAAGTGCAACACCGCTTGCACTTTTTCCAATGAAAGATGGCATCCCCAATTGGGATGAGCTGTTAAAAATTGTTAAACAACACCAACCGAATTTATTCTTGGTCGGTTTACCACTCAATATGGATGATTCAGAATCTGAATTATCAACCCGAGCACGTAAATTTGCACGGCGCTTACGCCATCAAACCAATATTGAAACGCTTATGGTCGATGAACGTTTAACCACTCGTGAAGCACGAGATGAACTTGAACATTATCAGGCTCAGGGGCGAGCGAAGAAATTAGCCGCTGACAGTATCGCAGCGGCATTATTTATCGAAAGCTGGTACCGAAATCCTGAAGGGATTACACCTTAATCTGAGTAGTCAAAATGTCAAAAACCTTTGTAATGTATGGTGTCAGTAAAGGCTTGGGACAAGCCCTTTTACACGCAATTCCACAAATGCATGATCAGGTTTTTGGAATTTCTCGTTCAAAACCTGAATCAGCGCTGCCAAATTTCCATTGGATTTGTGCTGATCTTGCGCAACCTGAACAAGCAAGAGACACAGTAAAAAATCAAATCCAGCATCAAATGGTCGATTATCTGATTTACAATGTCGGTATATGGGAAGAAAAAGCATTTGATATGGACTATGCGTTTGAACAATGTTCAGATTTAGAAATTTCGAATTTAATTCAGACCAATATTCAGTCCTGTATTTTGGCGATTCAATCCTTACTAGAAAACTTACGCCTTTCTGCAAATGCCAAAATCATCCTGATTGGTTCCACGTGGGGGCTAGACAACCACAATGGAAATGAAGTGGTGTTTTCTGCCACCAAATTCGCTCTAAGAGGGATTGTGCAGGCATTACGCCAAACCTTACGCAAAGATCAAATTGGGATTAGCATCTTAAACTTGGGTTATTTGGCTACTGAGTTTGATATCCGTACCCCGGTAGATGAAGTGATTCTACAGAGTGGTGCCCAACTTATTCCTTTGCAAGATGTCGTTCTTGCTATCCAATTTATATTATCCACCAGTAAAGCAAGTTGTGTAAAAGAAATCGACATGCCTGCTATGGCAGACTTAAACGTATAAAAAAACCCATCATCGGATGGGTCTGAAATTTAAGGCTGAATGACTGGAATGGATTATTTTTTGTCTTTTTCCAAAATATGTACAGTCACTGTACGCCCTGCAACAAACGCCAATGAATCATGTGGCACATCATCTAAAACAATTTTAACAGGAACACGCTGCGCTAAACGCACCCAACTGAAGGTTGGATTCACATTGGCCAACAAACCTGAAGACGTGGTGCGCTCACGGTCTTCAATTCCTGATGCAATGCCTTGTACATGACCTTTATATTTCACTGAATCTCCCATCAGTTGTACAGTGACAGGATCATTCAAATGAATTTTATTGAGCTTGGTTTCTTCAAAATAACCCACTACATACAACTGTTTGCGATCTAACAAAGCCGCAACAGCTTGCCCGACTTTCACATAATTTCCAACGCGTAAATCAAAGTTGGATAATGTTCCATCCGCAGGCGCCAATACCTCTGAACGTTGTAGATTCAGCTGTGCCAGATGGACACTGCTATTGGCAGCTTCAATCAAGGCTTTCTGCTGCTTAATATTGGCTTCCGCCTGTTGTACAGCAGCCTCTCGTTGCTGGTGTTCAGCATGGGTTTGATCTCGTGTTGCAAACATTTGATCTTGTTCTTGTTTAGAAATTGCCCCATCCATCAAATCTGAATATCGGCGTGCATTTTTATCTGCAAGATTAATGTTGGCTTTTGACTTCACGATATTGGCTTTTGCTTCTGCAAGTGCAGCTTCAGCTTCAGCCAGTCCAGATTGTGCTTTGGCGAGATCGGACTTGGCTTGCTCAACATCCAAAGCTTGACGGGCCACATCAATTTTAAAAAGCACCTGCCCCTTTTTTACCGTTTGGTTATCTTGCACCATAACCTCTGTCACCAATCCAGCAATATCGGACGATACTTGAATGACATCTCCACGAATACGACCATCTCGCGTCCATGGTTCAGCATTGTAATAATTCCAAATATGCCGTACGCAAAGTAGCGCAACAATGACCACAATCGCTAAGGATATTGGGCGTATTGCTTTGCGTATATCAAAGGTCTTCATTTCACACATCCAATCATTAAACTTAAATTTTTTTCAACCTTAAATTTTTAAAACCACCAACCCACCACTAAGTGGTGACTTGAATAAAAATCCAGTGTATTGACCACAATAAAATCATATAGATACAAATATTAAAAATGCCTGGTAATGCAATCCATTCTTTTTCAACCAAGCGATCTGTACCAATACAGACAATTTTCCAAATCAAAAAAGCCACCACAGCTTGGATTAAAAATATTGGGACATAAACACCATAGATATTTAGCTCACCCATATTTATGCTCCAAGTAAAACGCGGGAAGGCTGTCGCTCAGCCTGTTGAATATGACACATACTGCTTCGAATATTATTCACTGAAATTTCAATACGATGTCGAATGTCTTCATCACCAACGGCTTGAACATCCTCAATCACTTGATTAAATTGTTCGATCAATTGCTGTTTTAAATGATCGATGGGTTGACTATGCTTCTTTTCAGTCCACCACTGTTCAAGCAAATCCTGTAATTTAGCAATCGATTTTGTGCTTGCTGATTCCGGAGAAAGTTTTTGAAGCAGCTCTTGTAAACGCGTTAAATCAATTGCCGCACTTGATTCAATCAATGCATTATTGATTTCTACTTTGAGTTGTTCTGACTGGATCTGCTTGGTATTCAAAACACCAATACGGTCGAGAATACTTCTCAAATGGATTCTGAACCCTGTACCATAAGGCATGGTGATACTTTCATGCATTGCTTTATAGTGTAAGGTCAACATACGTTTTACGGTCATTTCAGGTGACATCGAACGGACCATCTGCATGACACAGACCGAAATAATCGGTCCAATCACTGTCGCAATTGAAGCATCGAAAAAAGTGACTTGGTCCATCATATAGCGGTTTTGTAAATTCAGTCCCATGACGGTACTCATAATCAGCGGCAAACCCAGTGCATGTAAAGGCGGATGCAAATACAACATCACGCAAAACATAATGAAAGGCGCCAATACAATTGCCAATTCCCAAAAAGCGGTAACATGTGGAAAAATGCCATAGGCATAAATAAACACCAGAAATGCAGCATAAACACTGGCACGAATAAAAATTTTTAATGCAGGCACTGGATCATCTAAAAATGTCAGAATACAGGCTGTAATTGCCGCCATCTCGGCCAACATGAAGCCCATTTTCCAACCGCTTAAAATCCAGAATGTACAGGCAAGTAAAGTGCTGAGAAATGCGGAAATTCCACCTCGAACAGCAACACCGTAATCACGATGCAGACTTGGATAGGTTGTGGTTAATGGTGTAATGGATTCCGGTAAGGTATTGTCTCCTCTCTGCATGCATTGCCAAATCAGTTTCACCGCACGGACATTTTGAATAAAATGGCGAATATCCATTTTCAAACTGCCCAGAATAATGTGTTGTTCTGGAGATGCATGGTCAACAATGGCTTGAAAATCAGATTCAAAATGTTCAGGTAAATGTTTGAGCTCATGTTCAAGAATGACGCGGTCATTGTCCAAAAAGACATCTACATTATGATGGAACTTTTGCAAATATGGACGGTAGTTCAGATCAATCTGATCAAGCTGTTTCATTCTTTCAGACATTGCTACCAAATTTGCTACCAACATCGTCACCTGATGTAATAACTCCTGTAATGGCTTGGTCATGCCCTTAAACTTTGACGTTTCATAACTTAAATGCACGGCCATGGTGTGAATATCAGTGGTATCACGTGTGATATTTGCCAGAAGCTGAGTATAATTTTCAGAATGTTGAGCATCTGACAGGATGGAGTCAAATGCCTGTTTGGTGTCTTGCATGGTTTTAGACACGCGCATTTGAATAACCGGTCCAATATGCATGGGGAAAATTGTTGCCGAGACAACCGCGCTGCACACGACACCCAAAGAAATTTCTAAGAATCGTCCCACCGCCATATCAAAAATTGAAACCGTATCAATATAAAAAATTGAGTTAAAACAAATGATAACTGCGGTATAACCTGCCAACATCACCACATAACTGCGCGGTGAGCGATCAATCAAAGATAAATAAAGACATACCCCTACCCAACTTGCCAATACAAAAGTAAATAACCATGGCGTATTGACTAAATGCGGCATCACTGCGATTGCAAAAATCGCTCCAAACAAGGTTCCTAGAATCCGATAAATACTTTTAGATGCCAACATGCCCGAATACGGATTGGCAATCACAAACACCGTACCAATCGCCCAGATGGGATAACTGAGGTTTAATTCAAACGCAATATAGAGCGCTAGCATACCTGCGATAAATGTTTTAGCCGCAAAAATCCAATCCAGTTTATTGGGTCTAAAAGCCAATAGTGGTTTGATTAGTAACATGCCTGCGACTCACAGTGATTGAATGGTATTGGTTTCTCAGCTGTACGATTTATCTTTTATTCACGACCAAAAAAACGCACTGCTTAACCATTTAAACAGTGTGATGAATAAAAACTGAATAGAGGAACAAATTAGGATTTTGCTCAGTACAACCATTGAGTAGAGAACGACTCAATTGACAATGTAAATTTATGCACAAAATTTAAACTATTTTTCATAGATAAATTTCGTCATTAGATATTCACAGAACAATTTTTTCAAAAAACCAAAACCAAGTCAATAAAAATATCTTATTTTGATAATCAATTATAATATAGTGTAAATCATTACCTAAATGAGGTACTTTTTCTCAAAATTAGCATTAAAGTAAAAAATCTAGAATCATTTGCAATTACATTGCAAATTCGGCTGTTTTTTCTTGAACAATTTGTTATAAAGTAACATTAATTTTTTATTTTTTGATTCTCACTTATTGAGTAGGTCATCAATGGCACTTTCAAGTTTTGGCAAAATTCTCACCGTCTTAGATTTATTTTCGGTGTCTCGCCCAGTAATTAATGTCGATGTGATTTGTGAAGAGCTTGGTCTGTCGAAACCGACCAGCTATCGTTATTTGAAAGAATTAGTGTCGGCTGATATTTTGCAACGTTTAAATGGGACTTCAGGTGACTATACGCTGGGTCCTAAAATTGCAGTCATGGATTATATTTCTAGAACCACAGATCCATTGGTACGTATCAGTAAGCCGTTTATGCAGGAAATCTCAGAGCGTACTGAATTGTGTTGCCTATTGACGCATCTGAACGATGACTACTGTATCGATGTTCATCATGAGGTCTACCGTGATGAAACGTTATTATCCTATGGACGTGGATGTCCTCGCCCAGTATTTATGGGTTCATCCCCTAAAGTCATCATTGCCCATTTACCCAAGCAAAAAATTTATGATTACTACAATCGTTTTGCAGCTCAACTGGCAGAGGTCAACTTTGCTGAAAATGCTGAAACCTTTATCAATAAGATGAAAAAAATCAAAAAACAAGGCTTCTATTTTTCACAAGGCGAGCTTGATCCAAATGTTTCAGGTCTGTCTATTCCCGTTAAATTCTCAAGCAAAGAAGCACCTTTAGCGCTGACTGTACTTGCTTCTAAAAATCGTTTTGAATACGTCAATACTCAAAAACTGATTGAAACCTTACAAGATTCAGCAGCACAAATCGAAAAACGTTACCAAGCACTGTCTGCCAATGATCAACTTTCTGCCTTTCATCCACAAGAAGGGATAAATTGATAATTTAACATTTTGTAATGTTTTTCTCTCTTGATAATGTTTTTACATTCTCATAATATGATTATGTTCTTCAGTAATCCATGATATTTTGGTATTGTTTTTTAGAAAACAATTCCTCCTCAGAGTAAGAAAGCCTATGCCCTTAAACATAGGCTTTTTTTATGCTGAGTATTGTCTCATCGATCTTATGTACGAAATGTTTTGATTTACCTAGATGACCTAAAAAAAATAATTCAGGTAATTGGCGAACCCTATTTATTTAGAAATAATCAAAGTATCCAACAATAAAATCATCATTTTTCAAGGACTGTCATGAATATTCTTATCGTTCACGCCCACCCTGAACCACTTTCATTTACTACAGCACTCAAAAATCAGGCTGTTGATGTCCTGCACAACTTGGGACATCATGTAGAAGTCTCTGATTTATATGCAATGAACTTTAATCCTGTTGCCTCTCAAGCAGACTTTAATAGCCGAAGCAATCAAGAATATTTGAATTATGCCTTGGAGCAACGTCATGCATCGAAAACCCATGCTCTCGCACAAGATATTCAAGTTGAAATTGAAAAAGTTCAAAAAGCAGATTTATTAATTTTCAGTTTCCCCATGTATTGGACCTCTGTACCCGCTATTTTAAAGGGATGGATTGATCGAGTCTTTGTTTCGGGTATTTTTTACGGTGGTAAACGTTTTTATAATCATGGTGGCATGTTAGGTAAGAAAGCCATGCTCAGTTTTACTCTCGGCGGTCGTGACCATATGTTCGGACAAGGCGCAATTCATGGCTCTATTGAAGATTTGCTGCTTCCTATTCAACGTGGCACACTGGCTTATGTGGGATTTGAAGTGTTACCTCCATTTATTGCCTATCATGTCCCCTATATCACCGATGAAGCTCGCCAACAGTTATTGGACGCATATCAACAACATTTACAAAATCTGGAACAGTTAGCAGCATTGGAGTTTCCAAAACTAGAACAATTTGATGACAAACTTTATCCACTTTGATCGCAGTCTGTTGAGAAAAAATAAAGCAATCAGCCAGAAAATACCGCTACTACAATTGGGTTGGATAGAAATAGCGGAAAGTCAAATTTACACGTGGCTCAATCACACGTGTAGATTTGGCCAACATATGTTTCCAATAACGTTGTGTTCTACCCTGCATCACAATCAACTGTCCACTTTGTAAGCGTAAATCGACCTTCTCAGCTTTCCATTTGTGTTTGAAACTGAACTTTCTCGTTGCCCCTAAGCTCAGCGAGGCAATCACAACATTTCTCTCTGGCGATTCCAAAGAAGGTTCATCATCACTGTGCCAGCCTACGCCTTGTGTACCATTTTCATATAAATTGGCAAGGCATGAATTATACGTATATCCAGTCAGCTGTTCGATATGTTGTTTGAGTCGGAATAAAGCAGGATTCCAAACATGAGCCTGTTTCGCCATACCTGAATAGTGATATTGATAATGATCATCGCCATACCACACCACTTGACGCTCAGTTTGATAATATTGCCCATGCAAATACACTTCGTCATGCTGCCAAGCCAGATGCTTCAAGAAATAAGCTAAATATTTTTGACTCTGCGCATGGTCTAAGATCAAGCCAAAATCCTTCACTTCCCCATCGCAAGGCAGTAAATTATCTTTCGCTTCAAGTTCAAACAGTTCCAGATTCATCGATAATCAATATTACTCATGTCCACTTAAAGTTTACTTTAGTGCTTCACAATTCAAAACACATGAAGGACTTGTGACAAAATTTATTCAGTTCTAGACTAAAAGCAAACCTAAAAAGCAAAAACTTATGAATTTATGGCAATTATTTCTAAAACTACGCCCCTTTGTACGTCCCTATCGCTGGCTCGTCATCGTGACCTTACTGTTAACACTGGTCGGCTCACTGACAGCACAGGTCAATGCACTTACTCTTAAATATGCCGTAGACAGTATCAATCAGCTGATTCAAGCAGGTCAGGGGCTGGCGGACGGATGGCATATCATTATCACCATTAGCCTTGTTTTATTGGGTAAGGAGATCATCAATGCCATTGTACAATTCGGGCAAAAGTCATTTGGTGAAAAACTGAGGATTTTAATTTCTCAAGACCTTTCGCAAGGAATTATTGAGAAATTCATTACCTATCGACTGGCTTTTTTCGATCAGCAGAATAATCAAGCCGGGAAATTGCAAACACGTATTGATCGTGGCGTAAGCTCACTGACACGTCTTGTACAAATCTTTTTTATTGATATTTTACCTCTATTTAGCAGTGCAATCATTGCCTTGGCTTTAATGTATTATGCTAATTTTTGGGTGGGTTTAGTTGCCACCATTATTGTTCCTATTTACTTTTGGTTGACCTTTAAACAGTCTCAGAAACTGTCGGGTAAACGGCGTGCATTGCGCGATAATTTTGAAAAAAAGAATCAAGGCATTCTCAGTATTATCAATTCAATTACAGTGATTAAATCCTTTAATAAAGAAAGTGTTGAGTCAACAAAACAACTGAATCTACAAAAGTCACTGACCGAAAATCAAATGCAAACCCGCCAAACCAGCTATCTTTTTGATGGTTTGAAAACTTTTATTGAACAAGTGGGTGTGGTTTTTATTATTATTTTAACAGCTTATTTTGTCTTAGATGGTCAAATGAGTATCGGCATGATCATGTACCATGTATTGCTATTTAATAATGTCTCTGCACCTATTCGTTCATTACATCGTATTTATGATGAAATTAACTCGGCAATGATTTACTCCGAAAGCTTCTTTAATATTTTAGAAGCAGACAATGAAATCGAAGCCAGTGGCACACTACGACCTAAAATTCATGGCAAATTTGAGCTTGAACGTGTCGATTTTACCTATCCCAATGGTCATCAGGCTTTGCATCATATCAATATGACTATCCAGCCCAATAAAATCACCGCATTGGTGGGCTTATCCGGTGCAGGAAAATCGACATTGATCAGTTTGTTAGATAAATTTTATCTTCCCAATGCAGGCTGTATCAAACTGGATGGAATTGATTTAGAAGAAATTGATACCCACTACCTACGTGAACATATTGGTTTGGTACTGCAAAAGAATCATATTTTCCAGGGTTCTATTTTAGAAAATATTCGTTATGGTAAGCCTCAAGCCAGCAATGAAGATGTCATTGAAGCTGCAAAAAAAGCATCAATTCATGAACAGATTTTAAAACTGCCGCATGCTTATGAAGCTGATGCCCTATTGTTGTCGGGTGGTCAGCAGCAACGCATTGCACTGGCGCGTATGTTTCTTAAAAACCCACCGATTATCTTCTTAGATGAACCTACAGCAAGTTTAGATGCTATCGCGGCTGAACAGATTAAACAGAGTCTGGACGAAATCAAACAAGGTCGAACAGTGATCATGATTTCACATAGTCTTTCGCAAATTATTGATGCTGACTACACCTATGTCATGAAGGATGGACAAATTGTAGAGCATGGCGAACATCATGAGCTTTACCATCAAGATGGTACTTATAAGGAAATTTTTGATGCCATGGCAAAAAGTTTGAATATTGAAAAAATTGCTCAAACTTTTGAAGATGATACTGAGGAAGAAACCCATAGCTAGCCGTAGTGATGAACTATTGTCCAGATCAGTTATTTCAACATTCAGTATTCGAGAGTGCCGTGATGACACAAGTTTAATTCTATCATTATCTTATACAGTTTTGAGCAATGACTTGATGGAATAGGTCAACCCTAGGCAGAACAAGATAACAGCAATAAAAAAGCCATTTTCAATTGAGAATGGCTTTTCAACACAATGCCGCGTGTAGTTTGCAGTAGTTCAAGAGAAAGTGCAGATCAAGTTATTTCCATTTTACTGCTTGAACTTCTGTTTTTTTAGCCGTATCGGGTTCATTGGTGCTGCAACCGCAACCACCGCCACAACCACTCACCATTGCTGGCTGAGTCCATTGGGCTAAACGCGACCAACCTCTTGCTCGAAAGAATTGAGCCAATTTAGAAAATACCGAATAGGCCGACTTAGGGAATACCTTCTTAAACACAAAGAGTGCACTCCAGATTACCAATACCGCAACAATCAATGATTCAATCATCTCGAACTCCTTTAACTCAAAGGTTTAAGGTTTTTCATTCACCTTATAGACCAAAATAGCGTGATGCAATTTGATAAGTCAGGAATGCCATCAGATAGGCCAGACCAAATAAATAAACAGTCATGCCTGCCACAGTTTTCCACGAACCTGTTTCACGTCTTACCGTTGCCAAGGTTGCCAAACAATGGGGTGCATAGATAAACCACACCAGTAATGATAAACCTGTGGCTACCGTCCAACTTAAATCACCTTGGCTGATCAAATGGGACAAACCTTGAGCAACTGCATCATCATTTGCTGCTGACAACGCATATACCGTACCCAATGCCGCAACCACAACTTCACGTGCAGCCATTGCTGGAATTAAGGCAATACAAATCTGCCAGTTAAAACCTAATGGCGCAAAGATCGGTTGCATGACATGTCCCAACATCCCTGCAAAAGAATAGTCAATTGCGGGTAAAGTTGCGCCTTCAGGTGGCTGAGGGAAAGTACATAAAAACCATAGCAAGATTGATAAAGCGAAGATAATTCCACCCACACGCTTTAAGAAAATCTTGGCACGGTCTAACAACCCAATCCAAACACTTTTAATATCCGGAATGCGATAACTTGGTAATTCCATCAATAACGCATGTTGGGATTTGTCTTTCTGGAAAAATTTCAGCACAGTTGCAACAATCAGTGCGCTGACAATACCTGCCATATACAGACCAAACAGCACCAAGCCTTGAAGGTTCAGGAATCCCCAAACCATTTTTTCCGGAATAAATGCTGCAATCAACAAGGCATATACAGGTAACCGTGCAGAACATGTCATCAGAGGTGCAACCAATATGGTCACCAAACGATCGCGCGGATCACTGATACTCCGTGTCGCCATAATACCGGGTACAGCACATGCAAAACTTGAGAGTAACGGAATAAAGGCTCGACCACTTAATCCCGCTTTAAACATCAGTTTATCCAACAGGAACGCAGCACGAGGTAGATAACCAGACTCTTCCAAGACCAAAATAAAGAAGAATAAAATCAGAATCTGTGGCAAAAACACCACCACACTGCCTGCGCCCGCAATCACACCGTCAACCACCAAACTATTCAGCAATGGCTGTGAAATAAATTGCCCCACCCATTCACCAAACCAGGCAAAGAATTCTTCAATTCCATCCATGAATGGTGCAGCCCAAGCAAACACGGCTTGGAACACGACAAACATCATGAGTGCAAGGCTGAGAAGCCCTAAAACAGGATGCAGGAAAATTTTATCAAGAAAGTCTGTTCGCTTATCTTCATGATCTACAAAAACCACCACATCCTTTAAGATTTGATCGATTTTTTCATGATTAGAACCTGAAAGCTTTACATCACTGAGTTCTGTACTTGGGGTACGGAATTTTTCATCTTCCAAAGCCGCCATCAGGTTTTCAATCCCTGTATTTCGCACAGCAACTGTTTCAACGACAGGAATACCTAAACGTTGTGATAGTTTCTGGGTATTGATTTGCATACCACGGCGACGCGCCTCATCCATCATGTTGAGTACAAGTAGGATCGGCTTGCCTTGCTCAATGACTTCAAGAACCAGACCCAAATGTAGTTTTAAATTGGTGGCATCTACCACACATAAAAACGCTTGTTGATCCTGCTCATCTGCAATTTTCCCCAAGACAACATCACGGGTAATGGCTTCATCGGGACTGGTAGCATCTAAGCTATACGTTCCAGGCAAATCCAGAACACGAACCGTGCGACCGGAAGGTAAATTGAACGCGCCGACTTTACGCTCGACGGTCACCCCTGCATAGTTGGCAACTTTCTGGCGTGTTCCAGTGAGGTGATTGAAAAGAGAAGTTTTACCGCAGTTAGGATTTCCCACTAAAGCAATACGTAAAGTTTCGCTCATGCGGAAGCTCCTTCTAATGCCTGTTGAATTTCAATTTTCTGCGCTTCCACTTTACGTAAAGCAAATCGAGTAAAACCAATTTGAATTAAAATAGGATCACCGCCAAAAATTCCTTTTGTGATCACTTGTACACGTGTGCCAGGCACAAAACCTAGTGTTTCCAAACGGCTTGCCACTAAATCTGGCTGATTGACATTATCTTCTGAGGTGCGACTGACCTTTGAGATAATGGCAGTTTGCTTTACTTTCAAGTCTGACAAACGCACTGCAATTAACCCTAAAATGAATACGATATATAGTTTATTATACATACAAATGAGAATAATTACCAAGTAAGGTTCATTACAATTCTCATTCACCTTAGATATTCGACTTCTTTATTTTTTTAGTCTACATTCTTCTCATAAAGACGCTCTAAACTTTGCTAAGACCATGTTAAATAAGAAACCACGTATTCCAACTGCTGTTGTCATTCCTGAAAATTTAAGCTTTTTACAAGGTTTTCGTGATTATTTAATTGCTCAAACGGTCAGTCCGCATACAAGAAATGCCTATTTATCCGACTTAATTCAATGTAGTGAATGTGTAAATGCTTATTTACCCGATTGGACACATGACGATATTTCCGATGTGCTGATCGAGCTGACCAAACAGGGTAAAAGTCCGCGCTCGATTGCGCGCTCACTTTCAGCACTCCGTTCATTTTTTAAATTTTTACGTGAGCAAAAGATTCGTCTTGATAATCCGGTCGCCATTCATAAAACCCCAAAACTTGGACGAGCACTACCGAAAGATTTATCTGAGCAGGATGTAGAATTATTGATTCAAGCACCTGATGTGAGTACAGCATTGGGCTTACGTGACCGAGCCATGTTTGAAGTACTCTATGCCTGCGGACTACGTGTATCTGAGCTTTTAAATCTAAGACTCGATTTGATCAATTTAAAACAGGGTTATCTCCGAATTACAGGTAAAGGCAACAAAGAACGTTTGGTTCCTTTAGGAGAGGTCGCTTGTGAATGGGTTGAACAATACTTAAATGCTTCTCGACCTCAGCTCTATAAGTCAGCAACCGATTACTTATTTTTAACCCAACACGGCGGTATCATGAGTCGACAGAACTTTTGGTATGCAATTAAACGTTATGCTTTGCAAGCGGGTATTCAAGCAGAATTATCCCCACATACGTTACGGCACGCCTTTGCAACACACCTCCTCAATCACGGTGCTGATTTACGTGTGGTGCAGATGCTCTTAGGGCACAGTGATCTCTCCACCACCCAAATCTATACCCATGTGGCTCAGGTGCGTATGCAGCAATTGCATGAAAAATATCACCCACGTGCTTGAGATTTTCAAATTAAAGCCATACTGATAATTTACATCCCTTAATCAAGTTTTAAAGTATGGCTTTCATTTTTTTGCTATGCTAATTCCCCACACAATAATGCTGAAGAAACATAAAAGAGTTATTTATGCAATTGAATCGTTCAAAATTGATGTTGGCTTGTCTGATTGCAAGCACGATGGCAGTGAGTGCTTGTTCAAAAACGCCAGACTCAAAAAAAGATGACACTTTGACTGCAACAGCACCCGCAACTGGTGAGGCATCAAATTTAACTGAACGTGACGCTAAACAACGCCTCATCCAAACACTCCAAGCCAATTTCAAGAAAGCCGGTGTAAATGCCAAAATCTTGGATGCCAAACCGACTGAAATGCCAAATCTGTATTGGATCAGCATGGAAGGAATGAGCTCTGTTTATGCAACTGCTGACGGTAAATTCCTGATCCAAGGCGATGTCATTCGTTTAGGGGGTGAAAAACTCAGTAGTATTGGTGACAAACTTCAAGCGGCTGAAAATAAAAAACACTTTGCAGATTTAAATGTTAAGGACCTCCTGGTTTATCCGGCACAAGGTAAAGTTAAACATGTGATTTATGTGTTTACCGATGCGAGTTGCCCGTATTGCCATAAACTTCATGAACATATTGGTGAAATCACGGCAAAAGGCATTGAAATTCGCTATATCCCTTGGCCTCGTGGTGAACAGTTTATTCCAACCATGGAAAGTATTTGGTGTAGTGCGGATCGCCATAGTGCCTTCAATCAAGCTATTGCAGGTACAGCACTTCCACCTGCAACATGTAAAAATCCAGTTCGTGATCTCTACGCTTTAGGCTTAAGAATGGGCGTAAACGGTACCCCTGCAATCTACAATGCAGAGGGTGAATATCTGGGCGGTTATATGACAGCTGATGAAATTGAAAGCCGTTTAAATAAATAATTTTTATCAGTAAATTTACTATTATTTATAGCTCAATATAAAGATGCGCCAGACTCTAGAGTCTGGCGCATTTTTTAGCTATGATCTAAGCTTAATACAATTTATATGCATAATTGGAGTGTGACGTGAAACCAGTTCGTCTGGCAATACTCGGTCTAGGAACCGTAGGCGGTGGAGCCCTTAAACTACTACAAGAAAACGCTGCTGAAATTAGACGTCGCACCGGTCGAGAAATTGAAATTACCCACGTAGGCACCCGTCGTCCACGTCCAGATCTAAATTTACCTGCAAGTGTGAAGCAAAGTGCAGATCTGCTAGAGATCGTGCGCCAACCTGATGTAGACGTTGTGGTTGAAGTTATGGGCGGGATTCATCCTGCTTATGAAGTGATTATGGAAGCCATCAAACATGGCAAACAAGTGGTTACGGCGAATAAAGCCTTACTGGCTGAACATGGCAACGAACTTTTTAAAGCTGCTGATGATCATCATGTACAGATCGCCTATGAAGCAGCAGTTGCGGGGGGTATCCCGATTATCAAAGTCATTCGTGAAGGCTTGGCTGCCAATAAAATTGAATGGCTAGCAGGAATCATCAATGGTACAGGCAACTTCATCCTCACTGAAATGAGTGAAAAAGGCCGCGCCTTTGCCGATGTCCTTAAAGAAGCACAAGAACTCGGCTATGCAGAAGCTGATCCAACATTTGATGTGGAAGGCATTGATGCAGCACATAAGCTTACGATTCTTGCATCATGCGCATTTGGTATCCCTTTACAGTTTGACAAGGTCTATACTGAAGGAATTACCAAAGTAACCGCACAAGATGTTAAATATGCAGAAGAACTTGGTTATAAAATCAAGCATCTGGGGATAGCACGTCGTTCAGCAAAAGGCATTGAATTGCGTGTTCATCCAACGCTGATCCCTGAAGAAGAACTTATTGCCAATGTCAATGGTGTAAAAAATGCAGTACTGGTACAAGCCAATGCCGTAGGTCCAACACTTTATTATGGTGCAGGTGCTGGTGCTGGTCCAACTGCCTCTGCTGTTGTTGCAGATGTTGTGGATATTGTCCGTGACATCATCTATACAGAAGATGGTTCAGGGACAATTCCACAATTGGCTTTTGAAGCACTTTCAGACTTGCCTATTTTATCCAGCGATGAAATGACCACAGGCTACTATTTGCGTTTAAATGCTGAAGACCAAACTGGTGTACTTGCAGATGTCACTACCATCTTGAGCCGTGCAGGAATCAGTATTGATGCAATCATGCAGCAGCCGCGCTTAAAAGATTTGATCCCGATTGTGATTTTGACTGATCCAATCGTAGAATCAAAAATGAATGAAGCAATTGCTCAGATTCAAGCCTTACCTGCTATTCATGGCGAAATCGTACGAATTCGTTTAGAATTGCTCGATAACTAATCGGATTTAATCCGCCCCTCATCTGCATCGATAACAAAGATGCAGATATATTCGTCATTTCAAACCGATCAAATGGCGAATTCAGCTTCTCTGATCAGAGGCTAGAGGCGAAAAGAATACCTTTATTTGCTCTACATACAACTGGAACACCATCATGTCTAATGCCAATCGCTATACAGGACTTGTTGATCGCTATCGTGACCGCCTCCCCGTATCTAAAACTACACGTGCTATTTCTTTAAATGAAGGCAATACGCCCCTGATTAAATTAGACAACATTCCACGTCTTATTGGCAAAAATGTTGAAATTTATGTGAAATACGAAGGTTTAAACCCAACGGGTTCATTTAAAGACCGTGGTATGACCATGGCTGTGACCAAAGCAGTTGAAGAAGGTTCTAAAGCGATTATCTGTGCATCTACAGGGAATACCTCTGCAGCCGCTGCTGCTTATGCCGCACGTGCAGGAATCAAAGCATTTGTCTTGATCCCAGAAGGCAAAATTGCCATGGGTAAAATGGCTCAAGCAATGATGTACGGTGCGATTACCATGCAAATCCGTGGTAATTTTGATGACGGTATGCGTCTGGTAAAAGAAGTCGCAGATAAAGCACCTGTGACCATTGTAAACTCGATCAATCCTTACCGTTTGCAAGGTCAGAAAACCATTGCTTATGAGATTGTAGAAGCATTAGGTCGTGCACCTGATTACCACTGCCTGCCGGTAGGTAATGCAGGAAATATCACTGCACACTGGATGGGCTACACTGAAGCAGTTGCAAACCAAACCGTTGAAGAGTTTGAACAAGTGGTTTATGACCCTGAAACTGATCAGTTTACAGGTCCAAATCCTGAAGGTCGTCCTGTAATGGTGGGCTATCAAGCTTCAGGGGCTGCACCATTCCTGCGTGGTGGACCAGTTGAAAATCCAGAGACTGTTGCAACAGCAATCCGTATTGGTAATCCACAAAGCTTTAATCATGCAAAAGCCGTTGTGCGTGATTCAAAGGGTTGGTTTGATGAGTTAACTGATGCTGAAATCTTAGAAGCACAACGTTTGCTGTCTATGTATGAAGGTGTATTTGTTGAGCCAGCGTCGGCTGCATCGATCGGCGGTGCAATCCGTGATATTAAAGCAGGTAAAATCGCTGAAGGTTCTGTAATTGTATGTACTGTGACAGGTAATGGCTTAAAAGATCCAGATACAGCCATCAAACAATGTGAAGATGCCGTGATGTTATCGATTGATGCAACCCTCAATCAAGTCCGTGATTCGATTCTTTCTAATATGTAAGAAATCTTTCTTATGATAAAAGACCAGTTGCTCGCAACTGGTTTTTTATTGCCTCAACTCAACAGTTATTGGCGACCGTTTGTCATCTCCATTTGTCTGCCTGTTTACCATTGACTCATTTTTAAAATAGAAACATATCACTTCACTCATCAAATCCAATATATACGCTTTGTTGAAATACAAAAAAAGCTCTTCATATTGAAGAGCTTTTTAAAATCCAAATACTTAAATACGTTTAGGCAAATTACTTACCCAATTCAACAAGTTGGTTGCATCATTGGTACGCGCCTGCGATGAGCTTGCCCCCAATAAGACAACAACAGCCGGACGACTATTCACAGTAGTATGCATCACTACGCAACGCCCTGCCTCATTGATATATCCTGTTTTGGAAATATTGATATTCCATCCACCATTACGAACCAGTGCATTGGTATTATTTGATTTAAGGATGCGATAGCCCAAATTAAAGTCATAATGTGCTGTGGTAGAGAATTGGCGAATCAGACCATACTGAGCTGCCGCACTTACCAAAATGCCTAAATCACGTGCAGAGGAGACATTGTGTGGATCTAAACCTGTAGACTCGACATAACGTGTAGAGGTCATGCCCAGTTGACGTGCTTTCGCATTCATCGCCGCAATAAATGCTTGACGCCCACCTGGATAGGTACGTGCCAAGGCTGCCGCTGCCGGATTTTCAGACTTCATCAATGCTACAAGTAACATTTCAGCACGATTCATGCTATCGCCAACTTTTAAAGTTGAACTTGAGTTCTTACCACCTGCCCCTGCAAAATCAATCTGTTGAAGTGTAATCTCTTCGGACATATTCAAACGTGCATCTGCCGTAATTACTGCAGTCATCAACTTGGTAATGGAAGCAATTGGCATCGAAGTATTGGTATTTTTACTGTAAAGCACTTCACCCGTTGTTGCATCCATTACCAGCGCAGCACGAGCATTGACTGAAGGTTGACTGTTATAACTATTGGTATCATAAATCTGCACGGACCTATTGGTCAGCGTCGTTGGTGCAGCATTTGATGGACGAATTGTTGTGGTTAAAGTGGTTGAGCCTTTAGGTGAAATGTCTTCACCATCATCATCTACAGAGTCGCCATTTAATAACTGGCTTGCGTCGGAAGATGACCAACTTACACTCGCTTGTCCGCTTCCCCCTGAATTCATGATGATTTCAGCAAAACTTGTTGAACTCAAACTGAGTAGTACTGACAGACTCAGCACATGCATTAACGTTTTTTTTGGTTTTTTCACGATAACTTACTCACCTCAGGGAGGTATTCACAAACTTGCTAATTACCTCAAATATGACTTACATTTACACTCAAACGTGACTATATTAAAACGAATATTTCAATCACAATGTATTGTGCGCAAATATTGAATAGATATTAGGAATAGGATTGCCAATTTTGTTATGTCATTGCAAGTCTTTTTTGCTTTATGTAACAAAAATGTTGATATTGGAAAATTTAAGGAGGTGTAAGTGATTACTGTTTTAGTGGTAGATGACCATGAATTAGTAAGAACAGGCATCTGCAGAATGTTAGAAGATCAGACTGATATTCAAGTCATCGGACAAGCAGAATCTGGTGAAGAAGCCATTACCATTGTAAGGCAGCAACACCCTAATGTCGTTCTTTTAGATGTCAATATGCCCGGTATCGGTGGTGTAGAAACGACACGTCGTTTATTACAGACCGCACCTGATACCAAAGTTTTAGCAGTCAGTGGTTTAGCTGAGGAACCCTATCCGTCTCTGTTACTCAAGGCAGGTGCCCGGGGATATATCACCAAAGGTGCGCCCATTACAGAAATGGTTCGCGCAATCAAAAAAGTCATGCAAGGTGGCAAATACTTTAGTGCGGATATTGCAGAGCAACTTGCCAGCTCATATTTATCAGATACCCAAACTTCACCTTTCGACGCACTTTCAGAACGAGAAATGCAGGTTGCGATGATGGTGGTGAATTGTGTCAGCGCCCAAGAAATTTCAGACAAACTTTTTGTGAGTGTAAAAACGGTCAATACCTATCGCTACCGTATCTTTGAAAAACTGGGACTTGATAGTGATGTCAAACTCACCCATCTTGCCATACGTTATGGTCTGATTAAACCATAAATCTTATCAAACAATGATCTGCCTTTGAGTGTTAGTATGTCGTCTACGGTATCTGTTCCTATTTATCAAACAATTTACCGTCTAGGCACACTCTACTCAGGTTATCGATTGATTATTGCCTTTTGTTTAATCATTATTTTTCTGATTACCTTAGAAAATCAACCTGTTCACTACGAATATCCAAGCCTATATTTTTATTCGATCGCGACCTTTACCATCATTGCAGCACTGCAAATGATGCTGCTGAAATTTTATCCTCATGGCGTTGCTCAGCAGTTTATTGGCTTTTTTATTGTTGATATTCCATTCCTCAGCATTTTGGTATTTGCGCTGAATGGTCCAAACTTAGCCATCAGTATTTTATTTGTGATCGCTGTTTTTACTGCAAATTTTTTACTGAGCAAAAACAAAGCATTATTCATTACTTTAGTGTCTGTCATTGCCATTATCTATCAGCAATTTCTAGGCAGCTATTTTGATTTTTCTAATTTAAATAATATCAGTAACAGTGCCTTATTGGCTTTCCTGTTTTTTATGGTGTACGGAATCGGACAAATTGCAATCAACCGATTTCAGGTTCTTGAGTCCTTAAATACTTACCAGTCTTTAGAGCTTTTTAAGTTACAAAATATCAACCGCTACATTTTAGAACAAATCGAAGTCGGTTATTTGGTACTCGATGAAAAGTGCAAAATTATTGTCAGCAATCCTGCTGCATGTTCGCTTTTAGGGATATCGCCACTGTATGCACATGAGCAATACCACCTGTCCAATTTCCAACCTGATCTGTATGAAATTTTAAAAGATGCCATGTTACGAGATGGTGAACGTTTTCAGTTTGAATCACAGCAATCCTCTTTTACCGTTGATATTCGGGTACAAAAGCTGATCGTTCCACATCAGGCACTCACACTTCTTGTACTTGAAGATGCACAAAAAATTAATCAAAAAGTACAGCAGCTTAAGCTTGCAGCATTGGGGCAATTATCAGCAAGTATTGCCCATGAAATTCGCAACCCACTCGCTGCGATTGCACAGGCAAACGATCTTTTTCTGATGAGTGATGAACAGCAGCAAGCCTTACTCCATCAAATGATTACCAAGCAGACTGTCCGTATTAACAGTATTATCAAAGATACCTTAGATATGGCAAAAAACAAAAAAACCCATACCAGTCAAATCGACTTGCCAGTATTTTTAGATGATTTATTGCGACATGATTTAAGTGATGCTCAAGCTAAAATCAAAACTGAAATTGAAGCTGATCTTTTGATTTATTTTGATGATTCTCAACTTAGGCAAGTCCTTGTCAATCTATTGCGTAATGCATTACGCCATAATGATCAAAATGCGGAATACGTTTTGGTCAAGGCATTTAAAAATGACATGCATATTTGTATAGATGTGATTGATTATGGGAAAGGTGTCACAAAACAAGACCTTTCACAATTATTTCAGCCATTTTTTAGTACCGAAATCAATGGAACTGGTTTAGGATTGTACCTATCGCAAACTATATGCGAAGCAAATCAAGCGAAATTAATTTACGTTGAGCAAAAACAACAAGGGGCATGCTTTCGTATCGAATGCCCACGCATGGATTAGATTAGGTTTTTGGGGATATGACTACACGACAACCATTGGTGTTACTTGTAGATGATGAACAAGATTTATGTATGCTGATGCAAATGAGCTTATCGCGAATGGGCATCAAAACACATATGGCGCATCATTTACAGCAAGCCAAATATTTTTTTAGTGAATATAAATATGATGCCTGTATTACGGATTTAAACCTGCCTGACGGGAGTGGTTTAGATTTGGTCAAACATGTATCTCAACATTATCCGAAAACGCCTATCGCTGTACTCACAGCATATGGCAATATGGAAATCGCAATTGCATCGCTTAAAGCTGGGGCTTTTGATTTTGTCAGTAAACCTATCAATCAATTGCATTTACAACAACTTTTACAAAAAGCCCTGCATGTTCCACAGTTGAATGAAGCAGTCACCAAAGCACCCATTGAAGAATCCATGCTCATTGGCGATTCACAAATCATTCGTAAATTAAGAGAATCGATCAAAAAAATTGCCCGTTCACAAGCGCCTGTATTTATTACTGGCGAGTCTGGCACTGGAAAAGAAGTGGTCGCAAATCTTATTCATTTACTCAGTAACCGCAGTGATAGTCCATTTATTGCAATCAACTGTGGCGCAATCTCTGAAGAATTGATGGAAAGTGAGCTCTTTGGACATAAGAAAGGCTGTTTTTCTGGTGCAACTCAAGATAAACAAGGACTGGTTCAAGCTGCCAATGGTGGCACCCTGTTCTTGGATGAAGTTGCCGAACTGTCTTTAGCCATGCAGGCTAAACTTTTGCGTGCCGTTCAAGAAAAGAAAATTCGCCCTTTGGGCAGCGATACAGAAATTGAGGTTGATTTTCGTATCATCAGTGCAACTCATCAAAATATCGAAGCACTGGTTGAACAAGGCAAATTCCGCCATGACTTGTTTTTTAGAATCCATGTCATGGATATTTCGCTCCCACCATTACGTGATCGTGAACATGATATCTTGATTCTAGCCAATCATTTTATTCAACAAATTTGTACTGAATGGCGAATTCCGAGTAAATCATTTACTGAGGCCGCCAAAGCATTTCTTTTGCAGCAACATTATTCGGGTAATGTTCGTGAACTGCGCAATATTATTGAAAAAGCCATCACGATGTGTGATGAGGATTCTATCGATATTCAGCAACTTCAGCCTGCACCGCAACGGAGTAGCATCAACAAAATCGAATCCCTTGAGTCTTCCCCAACCAATCATACGGCGATTGAACTTCCGAACAGAGCATCCAACATTCCAAAAGAAGGTTTGGAACAATATCTGGAAAATGTTGAAAAAGAAGTTCTATTATCGGCATTAAATCAAACGCATTGGAATCGTACCTTAGCTGCGAAAAAACTGGGTATGACCTTCCGTTCTCTACGTTACCGTTTGAAAAAATTTGGCTTAGATACAGATGATGAATAGTCAAAGCAAAGGGGAAACTTTGCACCTAAAACACTATGGCTTGGCATTTTTACGGCTGTCGAGTCGATAATTCTCTAGATCAGCATTGTCGCTTTACAGAGAAAACAGCATAAAAAAGCTGCGCATTTAAATGCGCAGCTTTTTTATGCCATTCACATCCGATCAGCGATGTTTTAGTAATTGGTCTGCAACATTGTTTAAATAAGTTTCTTCTTTTTGATCCAATGCCCAAGGATATTCCCAGTTCGGACGAATCCCCTGTCCATCAATCATATTGCCATTCGGGGTATAATAATGCGAAACAGTCATCTGTAAAGCTGCACCATTTGGCAATGGAAATAGCTTCTGTACCACGCCTTTGCCATAGCTTTTTTCACCAGCCACCCATGCACGTTGATGCTCTTTCATGGCAGCAGTAAATACTTCAGCAGCTGAAGCAGAACGGCCATTGATCAAAATGCCCAATTTAATATTAGAAAACTCATCACCTGGTAGGGCTTGAAACTGTTGGTTTCCTTCGGAACGACTTTTGGTGGAAACAATAACACCTTGGCTTAAAAACAGATCTGCTGTTTCAACAGCTGCGGAAAGCAAGCCGCCTGGATTATTCCGCAGGTCAAATAAAACTGCTTTAATTTTTTGAGTGCTATATTCTTCAATTAATCGCTTGATTTCATTTGCAGTATCTTGTTGAAAAACTTTAACTTTAAGTACCAAGACCTGATTATGCAACATTACAGGTTCAATATCAGCAACATCAAGCTTACGATTTCTGACCACAGTGATTGCAGGGCTTTTCTCATTCAGCTGTAACTGAAAGGTAGATCCAATCGAACCATGCAGCAAGTCTTCGACTTGTTCAGCATTTAAATTTTTCAGTTCTTGATTTTCAATTTTAAAAATGGTGAATCCATTTTTTAAACCTAATTTAAATGAATCAGCGTTTTCTCGTAAATTCTGAATTTTCCACTGATGAATATGACTATCAAAACCCAATTCAAAGTCAGCTGTTGCAAGATCACTTTCCGTATATTGCATCAATTGTTTATATTCTTCAGGGCTTAAATAGCGCGAATAACGGTCTAAGCCACCGACCAGACCCTTAATGGCTTGTAAGAACAGTACATCATCTGGTTTTTCTTGAACATAATTGTCTTTGACAATGCCGTAAATCTGAACAAATTGTTCAATTGATTCAATCGGAACTTCTGCAATGCTTTCCTCAACATCACCATCAAAATCAAGTGCGGCAGCATTTTCTGCTGCCCAAACGGAATGGCTCCCACAAGTTAATAATCCTGTTAATACAAAAACATACTTCCAAGCTTGAACCATTCCCGCACCTAAATTTTAATAATGATATTTAGACTTTCAATGTAATTAAATTGCGACCTTGCATGTCTTGTGGTACAGGAAGCTGCATTAAAGTTAAGATTGTTGGAGCAACATCTGCAAGCACGCCGCCTTCTGCAATTGTTGCTGAAGTAGGACCAACATAAATAAACGGTACAAGTTCTGTAGTATGTTGAGTATGTACCTGACCACTCACATAGTCCTGCATTTGCTCAACATTGCCATGATCAGCAGTAATCAGCATATGTCCATGTTTTGCCATAACAGCTTCATACAAACGACCCAAACTCACATCGACTGCTTCAACAGCTTTAACTGCTGCATCAAATACACCTGTATGCCCGACCATATCACCATTTGCATAGTTCACGACCAAAAGATCAAACTCACCGGAGTTAATTGCCTCGACAAGTTTGTCGGTCACTTCAGGTGCACTCATTTCTGGTTGTAAATCATAAGTCGCGACTTTAGGTGATGGAATCAAAATACGCTTTTCACCAGGATACTCATCTTCACGCCCACCGCTGAAGAAGAATGTCACATGCGCATATTTTTCTGTTTCCGCGATACGCAATTGAGTTTTACCTAAAGATGAAAGGTACTCACCAATTGAATTTTTTAATTCTTCTGGCATATAAGCCACAGGCGCATCAATAGTTGCCTGATAGCGTGTCAGCATGACAAACTTTGAAAGTTGAGGGACCACTTTGCGCTCAAAGCCAGCAAAATCTTTTTCTACAAAAGCTTTGGTAATTTCACGGGCACGATCCGCACGGAAGTTCATAAAAACAATGCTGTCGCCATCTTGAACTTTTGCGATGTCGCCGATACGCGTTGCTTTTACAAACTCATCATTTTCATTCGCCGCGTAGGCTTGTTCTAAACCTTCAGTTGCTGAATCAACAACGCGCAAAGCTTCACCTTCCGTAATTAAGCGATAAGCTTGCTCTACACGATCCCAACGGTTATCACGATCCATTGCAAAGTAACGACCTATGATTGTCGCAATACGACCTTGTTGAGGGTATTGCGCAAAGATCGCGTCCAATTTTTCTAAAGAAGGTTTTGCACTGCGTGGAGGGGTATCACGACCATCTAAAAATGCATGCAAATAAACTTTTGCACCACGTTTTAAAGCCAACTCACACATTGCAATAATATGATCTTGATGTGAATGTACGCCACCTTCAGACAACAAGCCCATAATGTGGACAGCGCCATTTGCCGCTTTGGCTTTTTCTACGGCATCGACCAATACTTCATGTTCAAAAAAAGCACCCGTACGAATGTCTTTGGTAATGCGAGTGAAGTCTTGGTACAACACACGACCAGCACCCAAATTCATGTGCCCGACTTCTGAGTTACCCATTTGACCGTCTGGCAAACCCACATCTTCACCAGAACCTGAAATTAAACTATGCGGATGCTTTTCTTGCATCATGGTTAGATTTGGCGTTTTTGCTGCTAAAAACGCATTATCTTCGACCGCTTCACGATGACCCACACCATCCATAATCACCAGAACGTGAGGGATTTTGCCAGCAGTTGCATCCGTCATGATTTACACTCTTTTTACTGTTTACAAATTAATCGTCATATCTTACCGTTTTTTTACGGCAGACTCTATCCTCAGACAATGGCAATAACCGCTTGCCACGATCTAAAATTCTTGTCTCATTCGCTGTAGTTTACCCTGCTCTCAGTATCGAGTTATTATCGAGCGCGATACAATAAATAGCTCCCTATACCAAACATAAATACGATCGGTAAAAAGACAAACCATGCTGGTGATGGAGCATAAATCAGACTGGCATAACCTAAAAAGTCCTGTACATAATAGAATGCCAAGCCCACAAATAAGGCGATCACCAAACGGAATCCCATGGATTGCTGACGCAAAGGTCCAAAAATAAATGAACAGGCAATCAAAACCAGTGCCAGCAAGGCAAAAGGCGAACCAACATTTTTCCAGAAAGCCAACAGATAGGTTTTCGGTACTTGGCTGTATTCATGCATATAATCCATAAAACTTAACAACTGACTTGGTGCTAAATCTTCTGGATCAATTGTTACCATATGGACATATTTAGGCTGTAGTGCAAGCGCTAGATTCTGCTGATTTTGATCAATCACCTGTGCTTGACCATTGGCAAGTAAATTGACTTGAGCCGTCTGTTTTAAATTCCATTGCCCTTCTTTTAAAAACTGACCTTCTTCAGAATTGAGCAAAGATTTCATTCGATAGTTTTCATCGAAATCCACCACCTGAACTTGTTTCAACGTCCCTTGTGAATTGGCATAGTCAATATAGATAAATCGTTGCCCTTCACGTGTCCAATAGCCTTTTACTTCACCCAGTGCAGCGACGCTACGATGACTTTTAATACTTTTGGCTTGCTCATTGGTATAAGGAATAACAAATTCACTTAAAGCAAAAGAAAGCACCACCAAAAGCATCGCTGAACGCATCACCCATCCAACAATACGCCATAAGCTAATGCCTGCGGCGCGCATGACGATCAACTCACTATTTGATGCCATAGAGCCTAAACCTAAAACAGCACCGATCAAAGCAGCAATGGGAAGAATTTCATAGAGATAACGAGGTGCGCCCCACAAAACATACTGCAATGCATTCCACGCTGTATAATTGTCTTTTAAGCTACTGAGCTCACCTAAATACGTGAATAAAATCTGCAGAATGGACAGCACAGCTGTTGCGCCTAGCATAGCGAGTACGGTGGTTTTGGTCACATGTTTTGCGACAATTCTACGTGCTAACATTATGATTTCACTCGCTGTATTTGCTTCTTAATCTTAGGTGCCAACTTCTGCTTTCTTGAAAATAAAGCAGCGGCAATCGCATAGAACAAGAGTATTGCAGGATATGCCCAGATCCCGACTTCATCTTTGCTGATCCTTGTTCTAATCGCCATTAACGCCACAATCAAACTGGCAAAAATCAATAAGGCAGGGAAGAGTTTAAGGTAGCGACCCTGACGTGGGCTGACTTCGCATAAGGCTGTTGCCAGCATGAGTGCTACAATCATTGAAAATGGTACAAATAACCGCCACCCCAATTCACTCTGGATGACTGGATCATCTTTATTTTCAAGTAATTTGCCAAAACTTAGTGCTTCAACTTCATCACTTTCAAACTTTGCTTCTTTATTATTTTCTAAACGTAAACGGTAGGTTTGGAATTCCGTTTGACTATATTTCGGTGTTCCTGGATAAATTTCATAGCGTCGACCTAGAACCAAGTCTACAACACTTGCGGTTTCATTGGCCATTTCCACACGTGTCGCTTCTTTCGCTAAAATCATTACATCAGGTTTACCCTCTTTCTCTGCACGCTGATAAAAGAAAATATCTTTGAGGTTTTTTCGATCTTCAGACAGAGAGCCGGCATAAATCGTATATGCGCCCGATGAAATAAATTCTCTGGGTCGAACTAAATCAAATCCGGTTCGCACAGCTTGGGTAGAAACCAATTGCTCATACTGACGAATTCCCCAAGGTGAAATCCAGATCATTAATGCACTTTGTACAAACAAATAAACAATGGTCAATGGAATTAATAATCGAGCAACCTGAATGCGACTGATCCCACTGCCATTGAGCACTGCCATTTCATGATCAACATATAAACGGCCAAAAACCAACATCAGCCCGATAAAGAAACCCAATGGAAGAATTAAGGTCAGGAACTCAGGTAAACGAAATCCAATAATACTCAAGAGAATACTTGGATCTACACGCCCCATTGCAGCACGACCAAATTGCTTAATCAGTTGCCCACCCATCATGATGAGTGTCAATAATGCAACCACCACTAAGGAGGTCGAAACGACTTGTTTGACAAGGTAGCGTCGAATAATCAAATTAATCTTCCAAATAAGGGTAGTATCATGACGTAGCGCTAGTTTACCCGAAGTTAAAATTATAAAACTAGATTGAAATTCTACCATTTGAAGTGGTTCAATGGTTTAATGATTTGAAATGTACAACAGGCACAAAGACAACATATGAAACTTACGATCAATACGTCATTTTCAGCGTCTACATCTCGCCAGGCGTTATTCATTCTGGTGGATTCTGAAAACTTAAAACAGGTCCAAAAAACATATAAAATCAATGATTTAAATACATTGATTGACAGCATTCAATATAAAGCAAGCTTGAATGAAACTTTACCACTTATCGGAAAGCTGACTCAAGTTGCACAATGCACCTTAATTGGTTTAGACAAAGCATCTGAAATCAAAGTTGCAAAATTAGCAAAAATCGCACAAACCATTATCAAAGCGTCACAAAAAAAATTCCAGCAAATCAGTATTGATATCTCTGCTCTCCCTTCAGAATTGCACTATTTATTTGCATTAAGTTTAACTCAAGCCGCTTATGGTTATGATGAGTATAAATCTAAAAAAAATGAATTTAGTCTAGAAAGCATTGAATTTATTGCGACACAATCAGATTTAAATACTGAAAAACTGCATTTGATCTCTGCTGTGCAAAAAGGTCAAAACTATACGCGTGACCTGGGTAATTGCCCGCCAAATATTTGCTTCCCAGAATATTTAGCAGAACAAGCCCGTGCTTTAGCTGCTGAATTTCCAGATTTACTAAAAGTCACTGTACTCGAAGAACAGCAGTTGGCTGATTTAGGCATGAATGCTTTTCTTGCCGTGAGCAAAGGTTCTGACCGACCTGGACGTGTGATCACACTTGAATATAAGGCGGATATAGAGCAAGCACCAATTGTATTGGTTGGTAAGGGCGTTACTTTTGATACCGGGGGCATATCACTGAAACCAGGCTTAGGCATGGATGAAATGAAATTTGATATGTGTGGCTCAGCATCGGTCTTGGGTACCATCCGTGCCTTATGTGAAGCTCAATTACCGATTCATGTGGTTGGTGCCATTGCTGCTGCTGAAAACATGCCATCAGGTCATGCAACACGCCCAGGTGATATTGTCACCACCATGAGTGGACAAACCGTTGAAATCTTAAACACAGATGCAGAAGGTCGTTTGGTACTTTGCGATACATTAACCTATATCAAGCGTTTCAACCCTGCTTTGGTGATCGATATTGCAACATTAACGGGTGCCTGTGTAGTCGCATTGGGCTCGGTGGTTTCAGGCTTATTTACACCTGATGATGAACTTGCAGAAGAAATCACTGCGGCAGGACATACATCATTTGACCGTGTATGGCGCATGCCAGTGTATGATGACTATCAAGAGCAACTTGACTCACCATTTGCTGATATCGCCAATATTGGTGGTCCTAAAGCAGGTGCAGTCACCGCAGCGTGTTTCTTGGAACGCTTTACTCGTGACTACCGTTGGGCACACCTGGATATTGCGGGTACAGCTTGGAACTCTGGCGCAAACAAAGGCGCTACTGGTCGTCCAGTACCATTACTCATGCAATTCATTGCCAATCGTGTAACGACGAATGGCTAAAATTAGCTTTTATTTGTTCGAAAAAAGCCCTGAACGACAAGTGGAGAGTGCTTGTCGTTTATGTCGTAAAATTCTACGAAATGCAGCTAAAATCTGGCTGCATTGCCCTGACACAGACATGCAACAACAACTGGATGAATATTTGTGGTGTTTTGATCCCGGCAGTTTTCTGGCACATGGTATTGATCAAGTCGACGCACCGATCTGTATTTCATCCAAACTTCCCGAATCATCTGAATGGATTGTGTTTAATTTTAACAGTCAAGCACTTGAACAAGTGACACAATTTAGTCACATTATAGAAATCATCGAAAATGATGAGTTTGCAAAGCAAGTTGGTCGAGAGAAATACAAGGCCTATAGAAACATGGGTACTCTGCCTCAAACTTATAAGTTATAAATTTTAAATATTTTCCCAAGGAGATATGCGGTGACATTAAATGTCGGTCAAGATTTTAAAAAGCGTTGGCTAGATACGCCTGAGGCTGTACGCCAAACTTTTGTAGATGACCTTAATCGCATCTGTGATCTTCTCAGTCCAAAAACGGATGTACAAAATTGGTTAAGCAACGACCAACGTGAAATGCAAGTTGCTCAACTCAAAGTAGAACAAGCTTATGCAGATTTAAAGGCGCAATTGATTGAAGAAGCACGTATCCGTAAACAATTGGCGTTAGAAAAGTCTTTGGCTGAAAAGCGCGCACGACAGGACGCCTATAACCTGGCATTACAAAAAGATGAAATTCAACAGTTTGAACATCAAACACTAAATTTACAAAATTTACGTCAACACATTGATCGTGAAATTTCAATGTATAGTGAAAAATACAGTAAAAATCCAGATACCCCTGCAATTGACTATGCCAATGGACAATTTGGTATTGCTGATACACAGATCATTTCTGAATTAGAAAGTGTCCGGTTACGCCTTGAACTAGAAGCCGAAACATTGATAGAACAAGCAGTAAGCTCGTTCCGCAGCAAGCTTCAAACTGCTGCAAAAGATGAAATTGAATATATTTTGGCAAATTCGAATTTTTCAGCAGATAAATAGAAAAGCCCATTTATTTCTAAATGCTTGCTTGATTGTCACTAAACTGCAATATCCATGTCACAAAATGGTCATGTCCGATCAGCTTGATCGGCAACTTCCCAACCATTAGGACAAAATACTTAATGTGATCAATACGATTGTTTAATGATAGAGCAAAGTATGTATCACATTCATCAGGATGAATAAAATGGATCTGCTCAAGCAAATTTCGAACCGAATTGCTCAACTGCGTTCAGGAGAAAAATGGACACTGTCTATACAGGATTTATTCGTCAGTCGCGCAGATTTTCAATCAATATCGGTATTTCTTTGTAGAGAATCAGAAAAAGGGCAATTTTCACTTAAACACACAGATCAGCTTACAGCAGGATTTGATGGCACATCGCTCACCATTGTCAAAAACTGATGTGTTTTGGATGAGTCATCAATAAGTATTTAACCATTGCATGACTTATTCAGTGAAGCCTCAATACTCCTTGTATGATGAAGCATCCTGTGGATAAAACCCTTTAAAGACAAAAGTATGACTGTTTGTAATGGCAGAAGTTACAAGTTAATCAAGCTGAATCACATTGAAAAGTCATGGCTAAGCTCACTTTCGCAACAATGCTCAATACGAAAAAGGTAAAGCCAAACACTTTCTTCACTTCAAAATCATTAATTAATCAACAGATAATCTTTGAAATCAGTTTAGCTTCTATCCTTAAATGCTCATTTTGATTTGCATCAATTTCTATGAGATATTTTCCATTAGAATAAAAAATACTGTTGTCTTTTAAAGCGAAGCTCATCACTCCTCGCTTTAATGTGCGCATTTCCCCGTCAGGTGACATTTTAACCAGCTCCCAAGAGTTTGGAATCATGCCAGGATATTTTTCTCCAGACTTCTGATTACGCTCCAAATTTTGTTGCGCTTTGATGAGATTGCCTTCAACAAATAATTCTTCTTCTGATTTTTGTTGAGACTTTGCAGGATTGTTGCCCGATGTTGTTTTTAACGATTCGCCAGTATATCGTTGAGTAAAAAAGTCCAACCAGCCAACAATTGCCCGAATAATTTTGAACGGTGCAAAAATAATATCTTTCATTGTGGTCACTGGCGAGTGATGACTGCCATCACGTGAATAAGGTCGTTTAATAAAATATAAATTTCCTAAACCATCCATTTTGGGTTTAAAAAAATCAAATTTAGGATCCGATACCACCGTTTGTAACTCACCTGTTCCCATATCTAAATGGTAGATTTCTTTTGGGCTATAGGCGATGCGATGCTCACCATAAGCCAGACCACAGGAGTCATAATAAAGTTGCATAGGGTCTCTAGAGTCAAAACATGGATTCGAGTCCTGACAGTCGCCTTCTGTTAAATACTGTGTCCGATTGGCATCTAAGGGTAAAATACAAATATGGCGTTCATACCCATTTGAATGGACAGACAGTGCTAAACGCTGGTTGGCTTCATCATATGCCATGTCCTGAACCACAAAATCATTTTTTCTGAGGATCAAGCCTTCGGTTTCTTGCAAATCTTTGAGAGATTTAATATTAATTGATGTACCTTCTTGCAAACATGCGGTATAAATCAGTTTATCATCCGATGTTAAAACCACATCCGTCGGAAAAATATGATTTAAATCAACTTGCTCATCTTGTGAAAAATTTCCCATAAACTGAGCACCGGTACCTTTGGTTTTCCACTCTTTACGCTGCTGAATCTCAACTAGATTTTTCTTATATTGATCAATCGCTTGGCAGGGTACATTTAGACTTTTATTTCCGTCTAATAAATATAAGTTTTGATTTGATAAATAAAGCAATGATGACATAAATATTCCTGATTTCGACTGAGAACGGCGTACTTATCAATCTTCCCGTTACAGTATTATTTTGATCTTATGTTGCAACAATATAGCATAAGATAGCCATCAATCTCTTATCTGGGCATTGGGCAGTTAAAAAAACAGGTCATTCAACCAGATAAAATTCAGACGAAGATTTTAATTAAAACAAGTGAGTCTGACAGGAACCAGAAATGATTTGCGTTTTGATTCATGGCATAGCGGTAAAATACTCAAATTTCCCACTCTGCCAAATTTTCAAATAAAAAGAGAGGCATATCAAGGCTGCTTTAAATAAGGCCAAGCTGCTTTGAGGTAAATGAACATAGACCATAGTGTCAGAATAACGGCTGTATATAGTAATGCATAAGCCAACATTTCAAGAGGTTGCCAATTCAATAGAAATACCGTGATCGCAATCATTTGAAATGCCGTTTTATACTTACCTACAGTGGATACTGCAACATTGGTACGCGCACCTAGTTCAGCCATCCACTCTCGTAATGCTGAAACCGTAATCTCACGTGAAATAATGACAATTGCAGCAAACGCCATTGCAATGCTAGGTTGCCATTGCACCAATACAATTAAAGCTGCCGCAACCATCAATTTATCTGCAACAGGATCCAGAAAGCGACCAAATGCTGACGTCTGGTTCAAGGTTCGAGCCAGATAACCATCAAACCAGTCCGTCACTGCTGCAATCACAAAAATTGCAGTCAAAATAATATGTCGTGTCATGCCACCAGTATGTCCACCTACTCCAATTGCAGGTGGCCAATAGGCGATGATTAAAAAAACTGGAATTAACGCAATCCGAGCAAGCGTCAAGATATTTGGAATATTCAGGATACGACCTGTAGTCATAGACACCGCCAGTGAGTCCCCTATTTACCCAATTTAATGGTAAATAATCATGTAGAGTAAAGCTCTATTTGATTCATACTTTATACGATTCATATAAAACTGTCGACTAGGCAAATACAGTAACTGTCTGTCTTGCAATCGCAATGAGGCGATTTTGCTCGTCCCATAAATAGGCATGCTCCGTTGCGTAGCCATGTTCAGCAAAGTCTGTGATCACTTGATATTTAAACCAATCATTCAATTGATTGTTCAGTGGATGAATCAAAGTGACATGCCAAGTCAATGAACTGGCAGGCGCAGGCATTTTAAACATGGGCAATACCCCCGGTGGCCAAACATCCATCAGCGTCATCAGATCTGCAACTTGCATTTCACGATTACGATGAAGCTCGGGATCAAAACGACAGCGCCCTGCAAAATCAGGCTGTTTACTGCCTGTCATGGGATAATGACCTTCCGTCCATCCCAGTTGAAAATTCTTTACACATTCAGGAAAAGGTAAGTACTTCGGGACAATATTCATTTGCTCAATTGAAGGAAAGTCAGGAATTTGAGGCTCTTTTGCGACCTGGATTTTTGAATCACGTTGACTTCCGAAACTGGCAATCAGAATACTCTGCACAGCTTCATTTTGCCACAGTCGAACTTCAATTGTCGTCACCGACTTGCCTTGACGAAGAATTTCGGCAGTTAATTTAACTGGTGCTTCTTCAACAGGACCTACAAAAGTAATGCTACAGCTGAGTAGCTTTTTCTCAGTATCAGCGATCGTGGTGATGGCTTTATGAATCAACATACCCGCGACAAGACCGCCAAAAATTGTACGTCCCTGTAACCATCCTTGAGGAATATCAATCCATTGCTTTTGCTCAATCTGCTGAAACAGCGATTCTAATGACATGATCTGTCCAATTTTTTGACCTTTGCGGTACTGTTCCACATTTGAAGCAAGATGAAAATGATCAATGACTCATGCGTCAATGGTCGTTTTGGCAAATACATCAGATAATTGAAAACAACAGCTTACTCATGCAGTACTTTATAAATCATACGCGCCATGACCTCACCAAGCCCCGGAACATTTTTTAAATCATGTTCTGATGCTTTGAGGACGCCTTGAATACCACCAAAATGCGTAAGTAAATCACGGCGACGCTTTGGTCCTAAACCGGGAATTGCTTCAAGCACCGAACCACCACGACGCTTATCACGCTTAGCGCGATGTTTTGTGATGGCAAAACGATGTGCTTCATCGCGAACTTGTTGAATCAAATGCAGGGCTTTGTGGTCTTCTGGAAGTTGTATTTTAGTACCGTCGGTAAAATGTAAGGTTTCTAAACCTGGTTTTCGACCCTCACCTTTAGACACTCCCACCATAAATGCCTCCAAGCCCAATTCTTGCATCACTTCCATCGCCATATGTAACTGGCCTTTGCCCCCATCGATCAGCAATAAATCAGGCAACATGGCTTTTTTATAACGTCGAGTCAGTGCTTGGCGCATTGCAGCATAATCATCACCACCCGTAATGTCTTCAATGGAGAATTGGCGGTAATCGCGCTTACGAGCCCCACCTGCATCGAATACCACACATGAAGCAATCGTTGCCTCACCCATCGTGTGGGAGATATCAAAACATTCAATGCTGTCAATTGGGCGACCGCAGACTTGTTCAAGCTGATGAAAACGTTCATTTAATTCCAAATGATTGGCGAGTTTACCTTTGATGGCATGCTGAACATTCATTTCAGCCAACTCCAGCCATTCAGCACGTGTTTCCCGAACCTTGTGTTTGATCTGGATTTTCTTTTCAAATTGCTGGTGTAGTGCCGCTTCTAATTCTTTGCGATCCGAAACCTCAACATTCACAATCAGTTCAACAGGGATTTCATCGGCCACCTGGAAATAGAAATTGGCAATAAAATCTGCCAGCATTTGCCCCAGATCATCACCGAGCATATCGGGGAAATAGCTTTTCCCACCCAGCATTTTACCATTGCGAACATGCATGATCTGTACACAGGTCACGCCCGCCTGATAGGCAATTGCCAAGATATCAGCCTCGCCTTTGACTTTATATATGGCCTGTTGCGCCTGCACATCTCTGAGTAAAGCCATACGATCACGATAAAATACTGCTTTTTCAAATTCTAGATTCTCGGCAGCCTGTTCCATTTTCTGAATCAATTCCTGATTCAGCTCTTTGGTATCACCATTGAGAAAGCGAATCGAATTCTGAACGTCTTCATGGTAGGCTTCTGGACTAATCAGTCCGACACAAGGTGCTGTACAGCGTTTGATTTGATACTGTAGACAAGGGCGTTTACGCTGAGAAAAATAGCTGTTTTCACACTGACGCACATTAAATAGTTTCTGTAAAACCAGCAGCGTATCCCGCGCATTATACGCACTGGGATAAGGTCCAAAAAATTTACCCACCTGATGCTTCCCTTTGCCTCGTCCTGAAGCAATACGCGGGTAAGGCTTATCTGCGGATACAAAGATATAAACATATGACTTGTCATCACGCAGCATAATGTTATAAGGCGGACGATGCAGCTTGATTAGATTTTGCTCAAGCAATAGTGCTTCGGTTTCGGAACGAACCACCAAGGTTTCAATATTATAGATTCGTGCAACCAATGCTTGAGTTTTGGGATGTTCAATGGTTTTGACAAAATAACTTGATACACGATTTTTTAGATTTTTGGCTTTTCCCACATATAACAATTCACCATCTTTTCCCAGCATTTTATAGACACCGGGTAAGGTGGTCATATTGGCTAAAATCTTTTCAATATTTGTTCGTGCGTTTTCGTTCACATTAAACCTGTTGTTCCGCTCTACACCTCATAATGTGATGCTTTTAAGTCTATTTTCAAGCATTTTAATTGTATTTAATTCTGAAACTGTTTTTTAAAAATAAGTCTTTAATGCCTTAAAACAGCCAATTTTAAATTATTGCAGCATTCGTTACCTCGCTCATTCGTTCTTCATCATATAATTTTGTTTGTGGATAAGGGCGATCGACATAGATTGGCGGAGCGGAAAAACAGCCTCTAAACAGCCATTGTTTTGGATCAAAACGTTCCTTTTCAAGTGTATACCAGTCTTCACTGGTATAATCTTTATCAGGATAGTAACCAGAATTCACTGTATATTGTGCGATTTGATCTTTTTTACAATGTCTTGAAGTATGGACAGAATCTATTTTAAATTCACCTTGACCATCCGGAATGTAAACAGGTGAAATATCTTGATCTTTTGAAAGTTCAATTAAAAACTCATGATCTGAGTCGACTTTAATCGCATTCGCCCAGACACCTGCAATATATACAGGCTGTTGAAAACGTGCTTGCTCAAGCCCCGAAAGTGTTAAATAACGATAACGTTCACCATCGTCATGTACATTATATGCGTTGATCAATGTTCCTTGGGGAAATACAAAACCATCATAGACATAATCCACTGGCAATATAAAACGTTTGCGTTTTTCTTTATTTTCCATCGAAAGACTGACCTCATCACTGACTTGCGCTGACACAATATACAGATAGATATTCCAACTATTCAAAGCTGCAAAGCACACTAAAAAACATTTTACTTTCAGTGACAGGAAACGCTGATGGGGAACCTTATTGATAAATTTTTGAATGCAATAATTCAGTCCCAAGACAATCAAGATGATGCATGAAACTACCCCTAATATTGGGCAGATAAATAACAAAAAGAATTGTAGAAAGCTGAAAGTACCAATAGGGATCATTATTGTTCTCGATGGTTCATGTCTAATTTAATGCTTAAGCCGCGTTTTCTGATGCCTATACTGAAGTAGATTCAATCGTTATTTGAGAGCTTGTTGTTTCTCTACAGCCGCAATAAAGGCATGCTGATTTCTTGGAGAAATCAAAACCTGCTTAATTTCACCCTCTTTCTCATATTCAATTTTCAACCGATCTAAAGATAAAGCTGGCGATGCAATCGAATGATGAGTGGGAGTAATCTTTTGAATGCTTGCCAATGGAATATGCCATTTTAAAAATAAGCAAGAAATACTCAATGTTCCATCTTGAATCATATAACGGGTATTGAATACAGGCCACCAAATCACAGCAATCGTTAGAATATAAACAGTGGTGTGCTCTGGATATTCGACCATTGTTCCTTTGGCATACATGGTAAACAGCAATTGAACCAGTAAACCCGTCATGGCAATTAAAAAACCTAGCACCCACCAATCAATTTTAGTATGAAATTTTTGCATCACGTTCTTTATCATTTGTTTTACAAAATAATATTCTAGCTGAAATAAGCTTGTTGAATCATTTATTTATACAATAAAAAACGCCCAAAACGGGCGCTTTAAATCAGATTAACTTTTGAATAAAAGCAATGATCTGTGACATATAAGGGCGAATAAAAATCAGGAAGAAAATACCTAACATCAAGAACCATTTTAAAAAATAGTACAATGTGCGATTGGATTTTTTCAGCGCTTTCGCCTTGATACGAATTTGATAAACATAACCAAAAACTTTGTTTAAGCCACCAGTTTGGTCACCTGCTTCATTTGGCGAGCTGGCAGCCGTCATGACTTTTTTACCAAACCAATGGTTAAAGCGCTCCATTAACTTGGTTTTTAAAGGACGTTCAACATCGGCAAAGAAAATAATACGATTTTGATTGGTGGTATTTTCAGCATAATGAATATAGGTTTCATCAAAAACCACACTTTCACCATCACGCCATGAATAACGTTGTCCATCCACATCAATAAAGCAACGATCGTCATTCGGTGTAATCAATCCCAAATGGTAACGCAAAGATCCTGCATAAGGATCACGATGACGCACTAAACGGCTATCAGGGGCAAGTTCAGTAAACATTGCTGCCTTGATCGTCGGTAAGGTTTTCAATAGTGCTGTAGTTTTCGGACAAAGTCCCGCTGCCGATGGATGTGCAGAATCATACCATTTTAAATAAAAACGCTTCCAACCTGTCTTAAAAAATGAGTTAAAACCTAAGTCATCATATGTACTTGAGGCTTTAATTCCGCCTTTAGCATATAAAGCTCGCGCTTCATCGCGAATCATTTCCCAGTTTTCATCCAATACTTTTAAATCTTTAAAATATTGCGTGTCGATATAAGGCTGATTCGGCACTTTTGAAAACATATACATGAGAAAGTTAATCGGTGCGAGTATCGTTGAATGATCAAAAAATTGACGATAAAACGAATGTCGTACTTTACCGCGATTTTGGATATACAAAGCAGAAATCACAAAAATCGCCAATATGATCCATTTAATCATATAGCACTCTTTTAAAAAAAACGGGATGTTCTACATAATTGTGAACATTAAAATTAGGTAGCGTAAATTTTATTATATCAAATCTACAAATCAAAAAAACAAAAACCAAACAACCTTATGTTTTTATTGATTTTATGATTTATTTTTATATTAAGATGGCGATTTAAAATCTTATAAGTTGGTGGTTTCAGTCATTTCGCGTTCAACAAAAGAATGATCATTTGGTTGATAGATGACTGAAAATATCGATTCAAATCATATTTATTGACTTAAATGACAGAAAAAACACACCTAATTTAGTGTTGCATTTCAGTGCTTCTATCTCACAGCTCGCCATAAAATATAAATTAAATTGATAAAATATAAATACTTATACAGAAATCCACTACATCTCTTAAAATTCAATAGGTTAAATCAATATGATATCCAAAAAAAATTGATGACCCTTGCGTCACGGCTTGATACAACTTGTTAGGTTATTTTTAGATATAGTTATCGTAAGATTAGTGAAGTCGAAATGTGTGCGGGAAAAGCATACACACTTCAGAACATCAACTTAGAAGTCCTCCAAAAAAGGAGATCAGGGCATGATCCACGCTGGCAATGCCATTACCGTCCAATTGCTTTCGGACGGAATTGCAGAATTCCGCTTTGACTTACAAGGTGAGTCGGTTAACAAATTCAACCGTGCAACGATTGAAGACTTTAAAGCTGCTATTGAAGCTGTAAAAAATAACAGTGAAGTGAAAGGCTTAATCGTTACTTCTGGTAAATCTACATTCATCGTTGGTGCCGACATCACTGAGTTCGGTGATAACTTTAAGCAAGGCGAAAGTGCAATTGTAGAATGGGCAATGCCTGTTCACGATATCTTCAATGCTTTTGAAGACTTAGAAATTCCTAAAGTTGCTGCGATTAATGGTATTGCTTTAGGTGGCGGTTTTGAAATGTGTTTGGTATGTGACTACCGTGTCATGTCAACTGCTGCAACTGTAGGCTTACCTGAAGTTAAGTTGGGAATCATTCCTGGTTTTGGTGGTACAGTTCGTTTAAGCCGTGTGATCGGTATTGATAATGCTGTAGAGTGGATTGCAACGTCTGCTAGCAAACGCCCGGAAGCTGCACTTAAAGATGGTGCAGTAGATGCTGTTGTCGCTGCTGACAAATTACAAGAAGCTGCGATTGACCTGGTTAAGCAAGCAATCTCTGGCCGTCTGGACTGGAAAGCCAAACGTCAAGAAAAATTAGAGCCTGTTAAATTAGACATGCTTGAACAGATGATGGCATTTAACTCATCTAAAGGTGTGGTGCTTGCTAAAGCAAATCCAGCTCAATATCCTGCGCCAAAACTTCTACTTGATTCACTTCAAGCAGGCGTTAGCCAGAAACGTGATGCTGCTTTAAAAATTGAAGCTGAAGCATTTGCTAAAGCGGCGATTACACCGCAGGCAGGTGCGTTGATTGGCTTATTCATCAACGATCAAGTGGTGAAAAAAGCATCTAAAAAGCATGAAAAAGGTGCTCATCCAGTTAATCAGGCAGCTGTTTTAGGTGCAGGTATCATGGGTGGTGGTATTGCTTACCAAGCGGCAAGCAAAGGCACACCGATCATCATGAAAGACATTGGTAACCCTCAACTTGCATTGGGTATGTCTGAAGCGAACAAATTGTTGACCAAACAAGTTGAACGCAAAAAGATGACCCCTGCGAAAATGGGTGAGACACTTGCGCGTATCCGTCCAACTTTAAGCTATGACGAGTTTAAAGAGGTCGATATCGTCATTGAAGCAGTAACTGAAAATCCAAAAATCAAAGAAGCAGTATTGAAAGATACTGAAGCGAAAGTGCGTGAAAATACCATCATTGCATCTAACACTTCAACGATTTCAATTACACGTCTTGCCAATGCATTGACACGTCCTGAAAATTTTGTCGGTATGCACTTCTTTAACCCTGTTCACATGATGCCATTGGTTGAAGTGATTCGTGGTGAGAAAACTTCTGAAGAAGCGATTGCAACAACTGTGGTGCTTGCTCAGAAAATGGGTAAAACGCCGATCGTTGTAAATGACTGCCCTGGCTTCCTCGTTAACCGTGTATTGTTCCCTTACTTTGGTGCGTTTGACCTTCTACTTAAAGATGGTGCCGACTTCCAGCAAGTGGATAAAGTCATGGAAAAATTCGGCTGGCCAATGGGTCCTGCATACCTCATCGATGTTGTCGGAATCGACACAGGTGTGCATGGTGCTGAAGTAATGGCGGAAGGTTTCCCAGACCGTATGAAGCCTGACTACAAAGGTGCTATCGAAATCATGTATGAAAACAAACGTCTTGGTCAAAAGAACGACGTTGGTTTCTATAAATATGAACTTGATCGTAAAGGCAAGAAAGCCAAAACTGTTGATCCAACTGCATATGATCTTGTTGCAACAATGGCAACAACTGAAAAACATGAGTTTGATCCACAAGAAATCATTGACCGTATGATGCTTGCATTCTGTAACGAAACTGTTCGTTGCTTAGAAGACAACATCGTTGCAACTGCTTCTGAAGCAGATATGGCGATGATCATGGGTGTTGGTTTCCCTCCATTCCGTGGTGGTCCTGCGCGTTACATCGACCAGACAGGTGTAGCTGAATATGTAGCACTTTGCGATAAATATGCACACTTAGGTAAAGCTTATGAAGCGCCACAATTGTTGCGTGACATGGCTGCTAACAACAAAAAATTCTACGGTTAAGGAGCAACGTGAATGGCTACTTTAAATCCACGTGACGTTGTCATCGTTGATGGCGTACGTTCTGCAATGGGTAAAACCAAAAACGGTATGTTCCGTAATGTGCGTGCAGACAGCTTGTCAGCTGAACTAGTACGTGCTTTAGTTGCTCGTAACCAGTTTGATGTCAATGAAGTTGAAGATGTAATTTGGGGATGTGTGAACCAAACTCTAGAGCAAGGTATGAACATTGCTCGTAACATCGTACTTTTGGCTGATTTACCAAAAACTGTTGGCGGTCAAACTGTTAACCGTCTTTGCGGTTCTTCTATGCAGTCTATTCATACTGCTGCGGCTCAAATTGCAACCAACCAAGGTGATATCTTTATCATTGGTGGTGTGGAGCATATGGGTCATGTAGGCATGATGCATGGCATCGACCTCAACCCTGAAGCATCTAAACATTATGCAAAAGCATCAAACATGATGGGTTTGACTGCTGAAATGCTGGGTCGTATGAACGGCATTAGCCGTGAAGAACAAGATGCATTTGGTGTTGAATCCCACCGTCGTGCTTGGGCTGCAACCCAGGAAGGTCGTTTTAAAAACGAAATCGTCGGTGTTGAAGGTCATGATGCGAATGGCTTTAAAATTCTATGTGACATCGACGAAGTGATTCGTCCAGATGCAAACCTTGAAGCATTTAAAGCATTGCGTCCTGTATTTGATCCTAAAGGCGGTACTGTAACTGCTGCGACATCTTCTGCGTTGTCTGACGGCGCGTCTGCAATGTTGTTGATGTCTGCGGAACGTGCTCAAGCTTTAGGACTTAAACCGCGTGCTGTGATTCGCTCTATGGCGATTGCAGGCTGTGATGCTGCGATCATGGGTTATGGTCCTGTTCCTGCAACTCAAAAAGCGCTTAAACGTGCTGGCTTGACGATGGATGACATCCAAACCATCGAGTTAAATGAAGCATTTGCTGCTCAAGGTCTTGCCGTGATGAAAGGCTTGAACATCTATGACAAGCAAGACAAGATCAACTTAAATGGCGGTGCGATTGCACTCGGTCACCCATTGGGTTGTTCCGGTGCGCGTATCACCACAACATTGTTGAATGTGATGGAACAACAAGATACACAAATCGGTCTTGCAACCATGTGTATTGGTCTTGGTCAAGGTATCGCGACAATTATCGAACGTGTTTAATTTTTAATTAAAATACCAAGATAAAAAATCCCCGCTATATGCGGGGATTTTTATCATTGAACGTTATTGATTATGAAAAATGATTTATAGCAAAACTCATCAAGATTAAACATATAAAAAGATAATTTAAAAACTTGTTACTTTGGTAAGCCACTTTGCCACTTATCACCCAACATCAAGTCTAAACGTGCTTTATCAAAATTCAACTGAAACGTTCCATTGCGAACCGCTTCTAAGGCTTTATCACGATTCATACCCATCGAAAGTGGTTCCATCATGGTAAACAAACCTGTAGTCGGGTCAGAAGACTGTAAACCGCTTGCAACAGCCAACACATATTCTCTGAGTAATGCTGAGGGAATTTGATTAAAATTAGGTTCAGGCGCTTTAGGCTGAATATCCAATACACCGATATTATCGCCAATACTATAGTTTTGAATTTCGTTTTCTTTTTTAATCACTTGATGCTGCAATGCTCTACGCACAGCTTTGTCTTCTTGATAAGGCGTAACACCGACCGCTTCTTGACGCAGCTCCGAATCTGCCATCACTTTAATGGTTGGCAATGACGCAACTTCTTCTGCCTGTGCGACGGGTAACCACACAGACAATACTGTTGCGATTATAGAAACTTTGATAAAGTTCATATATTTCACCTGAAAAATTAAATCAATTTATCTGTACAATAAAATGATTTTGAATCTATTGAATATTGTCTATTAAATAGGCTATAACAAATTAAATATAGATTCAGCAAAGCTCAGATAAACGGTAATAACGCTTAATTTTCTTATTAAAAATCATATATATTTTATTACTGAACATACTAAATAAAAACAGCCATTATTTATATTCTAATGAAAGATGTTTCATTTTTTGACATCTTTAAAATTGTCAAATTTTCATTTTCAAGTGATCAATCAACCAAAAATATTCAATAGCCGTATGTTTATAATCTTCATTAATCGGCTTTTATACACTTCTTGGCTTAATCTACCTTTATAAATCATCTCAAAAGCCTGCTTTGGCAAACTCTCTTGATGGCTTTGCTTTAAAGAGATTGATTAAACGGATGCTATTGCCAAAGCTTTAATCCTTGCATCATCTTGACTTGGAAAATCAGGATCAACATAAATTCGAACAGAACAAATCAATTCATCTCTGAATTCAAATATGTTACAAAAAAGTCCCTGTGATATTTTTCCGTCAGGAAATTGTGTTCCATCCGACATTTCGCCCCATTCCCTCCCTTCAACAACCACGGTTTCTCCAGCATCTAGAAATCTTAAATGATCAATATCATGTTTTAGATAGTTCAACATTTTGGATAATCGTTCAGCAAATATTTTAATGGAGGCTTTTCCATGATGCCGTCCAAATTTAGGAAAAAGTAGTTCAACATCTTCTGTATAAAGCTCCAGCACTCTTGAATCTCGATCATCAATATACTGAAAACATTTTCTGATCAGTTCTTTCTTTTGTTCAAAGTCCATAATTCCCTCTGCTTGTTTAGCCACTAGATTGACTATAAACTCAAACAGCACTGTGACAGTCAAGAGGTAAATGATGAACCTTGCTAAAGTTGCTGCACTGACTCAAGTCAGCCCTCGCATGCTCCGTTATTATGAAGAATTAGGATTAATTCATCCTCTACGAACAGCAAATCATTATCGTTTTTACAATCAACAAGATATTGAAAATATTCGCAAAATTAAAGTACTCAATCATGCTGGAATGCATTTAAAAGACATTAAACGATTACTGCCATGTTTCGACTTGGGAGAGGAGAAATTTACTTTATGCCCTGTTGCCAAACAAGCACTGAACATGGAGTTGAAGAATATCTCAGAGAAAATATCTAAGCTAAAACAATCACAAGACTTATTAAAATCTTTTCTAATTATGGGAAAGGGGGAATAAAAATATAGTTGATATTAAATAGAGTCGTTTTCAAAGAGTATGACGATATTGAATGGTCAATCCTATATGACATCATGATGATGAATCTGATTGAAACGCTTGAACCTGTTCTCTTTCTTCGGCATTCAGGTTATGCCATGATTTTCGCTCATTATAAAACCAATAGCCTATTTATCCTTGGCTACACATCCTGCATCTGACTTCGTTTTAAAAGTCGCGTAATCAGCATCTTCCAAAATAGAAGAATTACTACTCTCCAGCATGTCAAAATAAAGATAGACATGCTCTTTATCTTTATATAAATTCGTAGAATGCAATTGCTGAAAGGTGACTGCATCTAATATTTCAGTCAATGAATGTTCACTTTCTTCACCAAAACTCAAATGGATATAAAAACGATTATTGGAGATAGATAAACTCTGATCCACTTGAATGTTGTCCGATAAAAACATGCTGCAGCGGTTTGCATAAGGAAGTTTTAAAGCCAATTGATGCTGGGCATTGATATACAAATTATCCCGTATGCGTTGCCACTGTTGATTTTCCTGTGTTGTTTTTTTTAAAGCTGCTTGTTTCTCCTGCATAACACATTGGTCATATTCAATTTGTTCAGCACATAAAACAGGATCAAAGCCCAGAAAATGCTTCCATCCATAAATCTGTTTATAGCTATGAGCACCCGAAATAAATGCCTGATCAATTTGATAAACGCCAAAATGATAGCGATACAGAGGCTTATTCGTACAAGCGTGTTGAGTCAAAAGTGGCGTCTGGTAGACATAATTCATTCCAGCAACCAATAACAGTATAGTCCAGTGCAATAAATATCCATATTTTTATATTTTTCATTCATCTCATTCTATTCATTAAATTTACAGCGCCTCTTGTAACACCTCAGCATTCTGTTCTTTTTTCTGATTAATCTGACTATTTAATTTAAGTACGTCTTGATACAATTGATTAAACTGTTTGACTTGGGCATCCTCTTTAAACAGGATTTGATTGCCTTGTTTCTGCCATTGATATTTTTTAAGCATGTCAAACATGGTTTCAGCTTTTCCTAAGATTTGTAATTCATTTAAAATTAACGCATTTTCAGGATCAAGCTGTGCACTTTGTTCGAGTTTATCTTGTAAAGGTTTCTTAAGGTCTTTGCGTAAGGTCGATCTTTTTAATTCCTCCAGCGCTTCGTTTTTATTTTTCATATTGTTCTGTTGGTATTTTTGCATGGCTTGACGCACGGTCACCAGCATCTGAGTAGTTTCAACATAATTCTGTTTACGGTCAGCATCCAAACGGTTCACATCTAGAAAATGATCCCACTTAGCGGCAGCAAGCTGATTTAAATAAGCATTTCGTGTATCAATATTCTTGATCCAATATTTAAGTAAAAACTCTGACAAAATTTTATAGTCACCTTTTAATCGAGCATCATGAATCTCAATATTGACAGGTTTAGAACGGTCTTGTGCCTGTTCCGAAAGTTGTCGCATTTTATCAGTCATGACTAAATCAAATGCTTGGCGATTTGCTTTTTCATTTTTAATTGATGTATGGTCGTAGTAGAAAAACCCAATAACTGACAGAAAAATGATACTGAGTACGATCAATATTCGACGCATATCAGTCTCCAAACAATGTCATAGATTATCTAGAATATCCTAAGCAACTCTTTTTTGTATATTATTTATGCAGAATAACGACAAATCTCCTGATTAAGATTTAGCTTTGTCTAGGTCATGATCAAAATTCGACTTTAAATTTATCTCAATCAACCCCATCATAATCAACATTTAGATTGTAGAGATTTCCCATGCGCGTAGATATTTGGTCAGATGTAGTTTGCCCATTCTGTTACATCGGTAAAAAACGTTTAGAAGCAGCAGCAGAACAAGCAGGTATCGAGCTTGAAGTCCATTGGCATAGTTTTGAACTTGATCCTGATGCACCACCACGCCAGGAAGTTTCAAACTCAGAACGACTTGCGCAAAAATATGGTCGTACTATTGCAGAAGTAGAAGACATGCAACGTAATATTGCAGCCATGGCTCTTGAAGAAGGGATTCAATTTAATTGGGAAAATGCCAACTCAGGCAATACGTTTAATGCCCATCGCATCATTCATCTTGCACAAAGTAAAGGGCTTGGTTCAGAAGCTGAAGAGGCTTTTTTCTATAGCTATATGACACAGGGCTTACCGATTGGTGAACGCGAAACCATTGAAGATGTGGCTTCTCGAATTGGTTTGAATCCTGTAGAAGTCGATGATGTATTAGACTCGGAAGAATATGCCGACTTTGTAAAATTTGATGAACAAGTTGCCCATGAGCAATTGAAAGTCACGGGTGTACCATTCTTTGTATTTGATCAACGTGTTGCACTAGCAGGTGCTCAACCTCGAGAAGTATTTGTTCAGGTCTTGCAAAAAGCATTGGAAACAGCAAGCGATGGAGACGTTGAGCAACAAGATGCACCTGTTTGCAATGATGATGCTTGTGATGTACCGAATAAATAAAGCGTCATATTAAAAATTGAAGGACTCGTCAGATAGAGTTCTTCAATATATTTAAATTAAAGTTGAATGTTCATGATTTGAAAAGTAGAATAAATTCTCTTCAGAAAAAACAATATTATCAAATATTTCGATTATTTATTTTGAATTGACTTTTTAGCTATATTTACGTGTCATTTTTGCAATACAGCGTTGCATAAAAGCAACTATTCAGACTTTTTTTCTTAGATTATGATCAGCACATATTTTTCGTTTCCACGAAATTCTTGCGCTGTAAGTTTCTTATTTTTTCTTATTTTATAAGACAGAAGAGCCTCCCTTTGGGAGGCTTTTTTGTGTTTGACTTGATAAAACATCCGTTGAGGATAAAAACAAAGTTATCCACAATTCAGCATGATTTTTATGCAATGCGATGATTTTTGCTGATGTGGAATATATTTAAAATAACTCCTTAATTTTTAATTAATAATCACTTTTGGTGATGAAATGTGCATTTAACACGGTTATTCACTTTGTTTTATGCATTTCATTGTTCAATACTTTATGTTTTTTGTACCTATTCTCTGTATTGAATTGAAATTTACTGTTTTTTTCAGGCATAGTTATATTGAAAGTTAAAAACTGAATGACTCAACGTTTAAGAAAGTATGCATATGAAGAAAATTTCATCGTTAATTTTCTCAAAATTACCTTATGCCTTATTGTTAGGTGGTCTTTTGGGGAACTCTGCTTTTGCAGAGCTAAATGGTAGTCTCGATACCAATGTCGAAACAAAAAAAGCTGAGTCAAGCAAATCATTATCTTCGACTGAGACCGAAGAAAAGGGCTTACTCAACTATATTCCAAAAATCGTGGACTCAACCCCAACGATTTTTCCAGAACAGTCTGATCAAGTGATTGTGCCTCCAACACAGACCACAGAAGATCAGACATGGGCGGATAAGAAACAAAAGAAACTGAGTGATTGGGTCGATCGTACAGCCAATAAAATGGATGGATGGTTTGGAGAAACTGATCCGGCACGACCGGCAACAGCAACACTGCGTATCCTTGTCGACAACCAGTGGAATAAACATGATGGCTATGATGTAAACCCACGTATCCGAGGTAAGATTAAACTACCTACCTTAGAAAATCGTTTGAGTGTCGTTTTTGGTGATGATTCATTAGATGATGAAATTGCCAATAATATTGCAATTTCAAATAAGCATTCAGATGGTGATCCAAACAAAAGAATCGATGGTAAACAAATCAGAGATGATAATAGTTCGATCGCACTGCGTTGGTCTCAACTTTCCAAACGTTTGCCGTTTGATTTAGATGCCGACCTAGGTATTCGTTCAGGCGATGATGTTTATGCTCGCTTAAAAGCACAAAGGGACTGGTCTTTGGGGAATGATTTTACTTTTCATGCTGAACAGATTTATCGTTATGGAATCGACAGTGAGAATTACCTCAGAACCAACCTGGAGTTGACCCATGCACGTCCGAATCAACCCTTCATTTCCAATCAATTTTATCTGACCTATGCAGATGAACAGGATGATGATCTGACTTGGGACAACCGTACATATCGTCAGCATCAATTCTTTAAAAATAACCGCTTTAACTACGGTATCTATACAGGTGGTTATTATAATAATAATGACCTCAAACTGAACAGTTGGGGACCTTTTGTTTCTTGGCGACAACCTGTTTGGCGTGAATGGTTCTATGTACAAGGTGATTTAAATTACTTTAATGATCGTCGTGAAGACCGTAGCCACTTCCCGAGTGCATTGGTCCGCCTAGAAGCATTATTTTAATTTTAGCTCAATCATTAAACGCAACTGTGGATAAGTTGCTACTTATCCACTGAGTTTTATATTTACTTTTTTTATATGCCTTAACGTAGAGGATGGATGGAATAAAGTTCTAATTTAAAATGATATAAAGTTCCCCCTGAATGGGGCATCGACATTGTTTCATATGCCATACGTCCAACCGCCCTAACCTCTCGGTCGACTAAATCATCTTCTATTTTTAGGCTAGGGTGAAGGTCTAAAGAAAATGCAGCACCTCTCTGACCGTCTGTGGTATCCGCCCGCCGGTCTTCCACAGCGGGAAGCTCATACGCGTATACAGGTGCTGTCAGTACACAGCACAGCAGCAAACAATTTATAGCTTGAATTCTTTGAATCTTGGTCATTTTATAGTTTTCAGCAAAAAAGCCTATCTTAAAGATAGGCTTTTTGAAAAACAACAATGATTATTTCAACAATAAATTATTTATACGTTTTACATATTCAGCAGGATCATCCGGTAACCCACCTTCCGCAATCACTGCTTGATCGAAAATCACATTGGCTAAATCATCAAACTGTGCAGAACCCTCCAATTTTTTCACCAAAGGATGCTCTGGATTGATTTCCAAAATTGGTTTAGATTCCGGGACAGCTTGACCTGCCTGTTTTAACATACGAATCAATTGCGGCGAAAGTTCACCATCACCCGTCACTAAACATGCAGGAGAATCAACCAAACGTGTGGTCACACGTACTTCTTTGGTTTTAGCTTTCAATGAATCAGATAATTTTTCAACGACTGGCTTGAATTGCTCAGCTGCTGCTTCCAGTGCCTTTTTCTCTTCAGCGTCTTGTAGATCGCCTAAATCAACCGCACCTTTGGCAACGTTTTGCATTGGTATACCATCAAACTCATGTACAAATTCCATTGCCCATTCATCAACACGGTCCGCCATAAGCAGAACTTCGATGTCTTTTTTACGGAACAACTCTAATTGTGGAGAGTTTTTGGCAGCAGCTAGACTATCCGCAGTCACATAATAAATTGCCTTTTGGCCCTCTTTCATACGTGCCTTATAGGCTTCCAATGAAGTAGAAACATCATCATTGTTCGATGTAGAGAAGCGTAAAAGTTTAAGAATTCGTTCGCGATTGGCAAAGTCTTCACCTAAACCTTCTTTGATCACTGAGCCAAATTCAGCATAGAAAGTTTTGAATTTTTCTTGATCTGCTTGATCTTCAGATTTTGCCAAAGCATCCAAGGTGGTCAATACACGGCGTGTATTGCCTTCACGAATGGTTTTCACATCGCGACTTTCCTGTAAAAGCTCACGGCTCACATTTAATGGAAGGTCTGCGCTGTCCACCACCCCTTGTACAAAACGAAGATAGTTTGGAATCAGATTGTCCGCATCATCCATAATAAACACGCGTTTCACATACAATTTGATGCCGGCTTTTGCTTCACGGGTAAAAATATTGCTTGGTGCTTTACTTGGAATGTAAAGTAGTTGGGTATATTCCGTACTCCCTTCAACACGATTATGTGCCCATGCAAGCGGAGCTTCGAAATCGTGTGTCAGATTCTTATAGAACTCAACATACTGTTCTTCAGTGATATCGCCTTTACTGCGTGTCCACAAAGCACTTGCAGAGTTAATTGCTTCCCACTCATCAGTTTTAACATATTGACCAGGCTTTTTCTCTTCACCTTCAACTGCTTCTTCTTCCTGCCAAACTTCTTTCTGCATTTCAATTGGCAAGCTGATATGGTCAGAATATTTATTGATAATCTGTTTTACTTTATAAGCTTCTAAATAGTCCAGAGCATCATCACGTAAATGCAAGATAATATCTGTTCCACGTGAAGCCTTATCGATTTGCGTGACTTCAAAATCACCTGTTCCACCACTGATCCAACGCACACCCTCGGATGCATCTAAACCTGCACGGCGAGATTCAACTGTGATTTTGTCTGCAACAATAAAGCCTGAATAAAAGCCAACCCCGAATTGACCAATTAACTGTGCATCGGCTTTTTGATCACCGGACAATTTCGACATAAAGTCTTTGGTTCCAGACTTGGCAATCGTACCAAGATTATCAATAGCTTCTTGTTGGCTTAAACCAATTCCATTGTCTGAAATCGTAATGGTTTTCGCATCTTTGTCTAGACTGACTCGAACGTGTAGATTTGGATCATTTTCATAAAATTCTGGATGATTAATCCCTTCAAAACGCAATTTATCACATGCATCAGAAGCATTAGAAATCAATTCGCGTAGGAAAATTTCAGGATTTGAATACAGTGAATGCGTCACTAAATGTAAAAGCTGAGCCACTTCTGCTTGGAAGCTGTGCTTTTTTGAATTTTGTTGTGCGTTCTGTTCGCTCATAAAATCACTCCGTAAATTCATAACGCTTTTTTATCGAATGTTGTATGAAATGGAGTGGTTTAAGTATTTTTCAATAGTAAAATTCAATTTTTTTTAAAATGGACCCTGCTCATAGACCCGATTCATATAAGTCTCAAGTTTTTGTTGTCGCATTTGATATGCATCGGTTAAACAACGTACATTATCCTGACATTGATTGCGCAGTTGTAACCATTTCACTTGTTGGTCTTGAATGACTCCTCGTGTTCCCATAGGGACTAATTTTCGAATAATATTGTAGGTTGTCGCCATTTTAACATCTGCATCATTTAAACTGCGTTGTTCACAGATACGATGCTCTGTTTTGGTTTGGGCATGATCACAGTTAAAACTGGCTGCCTGACTGATTGAAATGCCACAGCTCAGTAAAAATATAATTGGAATTCGTAATTTCATATTCATTCAAAAAAATAAAGTCATGAGTTCTAGATTAAATTGATTTTGTGCATTGTTATATAGTCAAAAATGACTATTTTTTATGGTTTCTTGTTTCAAAAAAATTGATCATTTTAAAAATAAAAAGCTCGGTATATGTACCGAGCTTTTTATATCAGTCTACTTAGAATCTATAGCTATAACCTAAAGTATAAATAACCGGATCGATATCTAAGTCAAATTTTGCAGCAGTTGCTCCACCGGCAGTTACTTTCACTTCTGGGCTGAGTTGCGCATAGCGTGCATCAAAGAAAACACCCCAGTTTTTTGCATCGGCTGGCTGGAAATTAAAGCCAATTTGACCCGCAAAACCAAAATCGTCTTTCACTTTTACTTTGGTGCCTGATAATGCACCTGTTGACTCTTCATCCCACGCAACAAATGCTGTACCACCTAAACCGATATATGGTGTAAAACGAGTTGAGTTTTTAAAGTTATATTTAAAAGTAACAGTAGGCGGCAAATGTTTAAGTTTAACTGCTTTTTGACCATCCAAATTTACATCATGGCTGATCGGTGCAGCTAACAAAAGCTCAGCTGAAAATGGTGTTTCACCAAAGAAATATTCTACTGAAGGTGTAAAAGCATATTCATGATCAGCTTTCACAGTCCCCACACCTGCAACATTGATGTCTTGAGTAGGTGAAATCACCGAACCACCCACTTTGACTTGCCAATCTGCAAATGAAGCAGAAGAAATTCCCATTAATGTAATAAGAGCAAGTTGCTTCAACATTATAAAATACCCCGCGTTGTTATTAATTAACATTAAACATAGGTATTAATTATTTTGCAACATTTATTTAAATGCAAAAAACTTATTTATTTTTAAGTACTTGTTATATAT
>NZ_JADVOP010000016.1 GCF_016508585.1 Acinetobacter baumannii | reverse complement strand
ATGTTTATATATAAAACATATTTTTTATTAAAAAACTGAAAAAAATTTGAATTTTAACTAAATATTTGAAATTAATAAAAATATAAAAATTGACAATTAATTTGATCCAAGTTTATTCTATTGATAATGTTTTAAATGCTAAATTATGTTTTATATATAAAACTATTAAGGACGCAAAAATGAGTTGGATCTCAGTTTGTCAACCAGACGACATTAGCCAGGACGAGCCTAAAGCGATTGAAGTCAATGGTAAAAAAATTGGTGTTTTTTTCATCGATGATCAGTATTTTGCAATTGAAAATGTGTGCCCACATGCTTTTGCCTTATTGACAGAAGGCTTTATTGAAGAGCAGACCGTGGAATGTCCATTACATGAAGCAATTTTCAATATTCAAACGGGTGAGTTGGTCAGCGGTCCTGGATGTCGCGACCTATGTACTTATCCAGTACGTGTTGAAGGGCTGGATGTCCAAATTCAACTATAAGTTTCATTAAGAAGGATGGAATCTCATGAAAACATTTAATGAGAAGCTCGCAAACTGGATTCATGCCACGCCAGCAAAAGAAGCAGGAATCAACAACATTCAAATCCCGGGGCAGCCTGAATTACTGGTGTGGCAAACCCGATATAAAGCACCGACACGCTATGAACAGGATTTTGTTGAATATTTAATTCATGCTTTCTCTACAGGGATTACCGAGTTGGATGCGTTGGTTGAATCTTTAAATCTACAGGGATTTCGTTGTGAATCTGGTGAACTTTGGACATTGGAAAATTTTTCACATGAGATGCAACGTTTAGGATATTAATTCAAGGAAGAACGACAATGAACGCAGCAATATCAGTAACGCCGAGCGTAGAAGAATACTTGGATTTAGGCTTGCGGGATCTGTGGCATCCAGTTTTAGCCAGTTGGGAAGTTGCAGCAAATCCTGTTGGAATTACGCGCTTAGGTGAAAACATAGTGGTATGGCGTGATGATCAAGGTCAGGTACATGCTTTAGAAGATCGTTGTCCACATCGTGGCGCCCGTCTTTCTTTAGGATGGAATCTGGGCAATCGCGTGGCTTGTTGGTATCACGGTGTCGAAGTTCGTCACGATGGTGTGGTTGAGGATGTTCCCGCAGTGCATGAATGTCCGATGAAAGGGACAAGCTGTGTGAAAAGCTATCCTGTAATCGAACAGCACGGTGCGATTTTCCTGTGGTTTGGTATCGACAGTAATGAAGCACCGAAGTCGCTGGATTTCCCTGAACAGTTGGCAAGTGAGGCGTGGAGTTCATTCCTGTGCCAGGCAGATTGGAAAGTCAACCATCAATATGCCATTGATAACGTTATGGATCCTATGCATGGGACGTATTTGCATTGTACTTCACACTCGATGGCAGAAGGCGAACGTACTGCTGAAATGAAACACCGGACTACAGAACATGGATTTGTCTTTGAAAAAGAAGGACAGACAGGTGTTAATTTTGATTGGGTTGAGTATGCCAATACAGGTGCAAGTTGGTTACGCCTTTCGATTCCCTATCGTAAAGACTTTGGTCCGGGCGGTGAGTTTTGGATTGTCGGTTATGCCACACCAATCGATGCAAACAATACCCGTGTATTTTTCTGGCGTTGTCGTAAAGTGAGTGGTTGGCAGCGCAATGTTTGGCGTTTCTTGTACCGTAACCATTTAGAGAAATTGCATTGGGATGTTCTCGAACAGGATCGAATCATTTTAGAAAATCTTGCACCGCAAGCACGTCAGCAGGAATTCCTTTATCAACATGATGTTGGGCTATCTCGTCTGCGCCGATTAATGAAAAAAGAAGCAGAAAAGCAATTAAAGAAAATGGTCAGTTTAAAGCATGCAAATCGTATTGAGCTGCAGGAAGAAGCACATGGTTAACATGGCATTGTTGCAAGGAAAAAAAGTCCTTGTTACTGGTGCGGCGAGAGGATTGGGGCGAGATTTTGCCCAAGCCATCGCGGAAGCAGGCGCACAAGTGATCATGGCTGATATTTTGACGGACCTTGTCAATAAAGAAGCAAATGCATTGCAAACCAAAGGTCTTGCTGTTGATGCGGTTACGATTGACCTAGTAGATCACAGCTCGATTCAACAGGCTGTCGAGCAAACCGTTGCCAAATTATCCGGACTAGATGGTTTGGTCAATTGTGCTGCACTTGCAACCAATGTCGGTGGTAAGACCATGATGGATTATGCACCTGATCTTTGGGATCGGGTCATGAACATCAATGTAAAAGGGACGTGGCTAGTTACAAAGGCTTGTGTACCTCATCTCAAACAGTCGACCTGTGGCAAAGTGATCAATGTTGCTTCAGACACGGCTTTGTGGGGTGCACCCAATTTGATGGCTTATGTGGCAAGTAAAGGCGCCTTAATTGCCATGACACGTTCCATGGCAAGGGAACTCGGGCAGTTCAATATCTGTATTAATACTTTGTCTCCAGGGCTGACTCTGGTTGAAGCTACGGAATATGTGCCGCAAGAACGTCATGATCTCTATATCAACGGTCGAGCGATTCAACGTCAACAGTTACCACAGGATTTAAATGGAACTGCCTTATATTTACTGTCTGATTTGTCTTCATTTGTAACTGGACAAAATATTCCAGTGAATGGTGGTTTTGTCTTTAACTAAGGAGATATCTAATGATTACAGGGATTGAGATTTTAAAATTTGGTGTTGAGGACAGAGTCGTTTCGAATAAATTTTTGGCGGATTTTGGTTTGGCGCATACAGCATCAGACATCGAAGGTGCTGATCTTTACCAGACACAGAATGGTAGCAGGATTTATTTGTTTGACTGTGATGATTCACGTTTGCCGCATGCAATTGAAACAGGTTCGACCCTGCGTGAAGTGACTTGGGGTGTAGATAAGGTAGAGGATTTAACTGATTTAGCGCTGCGGTTGAAAGATGTAGAGGGCTATCAAAAGACAGCTGATACAGTGCAATGTATTGATCCCAATGGAATGACCATTCGTTTTCAGCTCAGTTTTACCCATCATTTACCAGCGCTCAAAACTGAGGGAATCAACCAATATGGCAGCATCAATCGTGTAAATGCAGCAAGCCCTGTTTATGAAAAAGGACAGCCTGTTGCGATTGGTCATGTGGTGTTTTTCACTCCAGATTTAGAACGTACTGAACAATTCTACATTGAAAAATTAGGTTTCTTCTTATCCGATGCCTACCGCAATCGTGGCGCATTTTTACGTTGTCGCGGACAAGGCTATCACCATGATTTGTTCTTGCTCTCAGTGCCAAATAAACCTGCTGGGCTTAACCATGTTGCCTTTGTGGTCCGTGACATTCATGAGGTGATCGGTGGTGGTTTGCATATGAACCGTTCTGAGTGGTCAACCTTTATTGGACCGGGGCGCCACCCAATTTCCTCGGCTTATTTCTGGTATGTCAACTCACCTTTGGGTGGAGCATTTGAGTATTACACCAATGATGATTATTTGACGGAAGAATGGCAACCGAGAATTGAAGAACATCGTTTAGAACTGTTCACAGAATGGGCTGTTGACGGTGGTTTGGACGATCAGACTCGTCGCCAAGTTAAAGCCGTGTAAAACAAGTCTGAGTTGAGAGCACAAACTATGCAAAGAGTGGTGATTGTGGGAGCAGGACAAGCCGCGGGTTGGGCTGTCAGTACACTCCGCCAAAATGGATATTCAGGTGAGATTCATGTGGTTTCAAATGAAGATCGAGTGTTTTACGAACGTCCGCCCCTGTCAAAACAGGTGTTATCAAAACAAGCCAGTTATGAAAGCCTGCATCTATTTTCTCATGAACAGATTCAGGATTTTGACATTCAATGGCATAAACCTGCGATGGCGACACAAGTGGATCGCCTTCAGAAAAACGTGGTTTTAAATAGTGGTGAAGTTCTACCCTATGACAAATTATTGATTGCGACAGGAAGTCGAGCTCGTGTTCCTGTGCATGCATGGCAATTTATTCCCAATGTGGTGACTTTACGCAATGTGCAGGATTGTGAGCGCTTGATAGACATTTTAGAGCACACACAAAAACTCGCAGTGATCGGAGGTGGCTGGATTGGGCTAGAGATCGCAGCGACCGCTCGTCAACAAGGAAAAGAGGTGCATATTTTTGAATATGGTGATCGCCTATGCGCACGTAGTGTAAGTCCAGAAGTGTCGCAATTTCTGAAAACCATACATCAGCAACAGGGCACTGAAATTCATTTGGAGAGTAAAAGTCTCCATTTGGTTGAAGCCGGGCAAAACAAAGTCGAAGTGTTGAATCATCCACATGGTACTGGGTTGTTTGACTGTGTAGTAGTGGGTGCAGGCGCGGAGATCGCAAAGGAACTTGGTGTCCAAGCAGGTTTGGAGGTCAAGGATGGCATTGTCGTGAACGGTTTCGGTCAAACTTCAGATCAGCATATTTATGCTGCTGGAGATGTTGCGATTCACCCAAGCTTGGGGTATTGCATTCAGTCTTGGGCGAATGCGCAAAATCAGGCGATTGCCGCAGCAAAATCAATGCTGGGAATTGCCACGGAATATGTCGATATTCCCTGGTTATGGTCGGATCAGTATCACTTCAATATTCAAATCCTAGGGATCTATCAACCTGAAAGAACCGGGCAGATCGTGATCCGCAAAAGTGCGGATGACCAATGCAGTTATTTGTATTTGGATGACCAACAGCATTTGCTGAACATGATTGCCGTGAATGATTCAAAACTGATCAAGCTGGCAAAGCGTTGGATGCAGTCCAATACAGTGTTAGACCCCAAATTATTAGCAGACCCTGAATTTAATCTCATGAAATTAAAACCATAAAAAATTAAATAAGGTCTCGAACTCAATCGAAGGAATGAAATATGAGTAATGAAGAAAAGAAAGGATTAAAGCATTGGGTTCCTGCTTTTGTCCTGATGGTATGTGTCGTTTTGGCATTCTTCGACAAAATCAGTATCGCCGTATTATTCGCTGACCCACACTTTCAAGGTGCGATGGGGATTGCACAAGATAAAGCAAAGCTTGGATGGCTAATGACCAGTTTTTTATTGGCCTACGGTTTCTCGTCGATGTTCTTAAGTTTTTTGGGAGATATATTCAATCCGAAGAAAATGTTGTTCTGGAGCGTTGCATCATGGGGATTGCTCATGTTTTGCATGGGGTTTACTACCAACTATACCGGTATGTTGGTCTTGCGAATTTTACTGGGTTTGGCAGAAGGCCCTTTATTTGCCCTGGCTTATGCCATTGTGAAGCAAACTTATACCGACCACCAGCAGGCGCGTGCTTCAACCATGTTTTTATTGGGCACACCAATAGGTGCATTTTTAGGTTTTCCAATTACAGCAGCCGTATTGGCAAAGCATGACTGGCATACCACTTTTTTTGTGATGGCGGGTCTGACCGTGATTGCATTAATCGCAATTGCATTCGGTTTACGCAATTTACAACTGAAGAAAACTATCGAACTGGAATCCACCAGTAAACGCATCAACTTTAAGGGACATATTCAAAATACCAAGTCGTTGTTGCAGAACAGTTCATTTTGGTTGGTGTGTATTTTCAATATTGCACTGATGACTTATTTGTGGGGCTTAAATAGCTGGGTGCCATCATATCTCATTCAAGACAAAGGCTTCAATCTCAAAGAGTTTGGCATTTATTCAAGTTTTCCATTTATTGCCATGTTAATTGGCGAAGTCGTGGGTGCATTTCTATCTGATCAGCTGGGTCGCCGTGCCATTCAGGTGTTTAGCGGCTTACTGGTGGCAGGCATATTTATGTATGTCATGGTTATTATGACGGATCCGATTTTGGTGATCGCAGCAATGTCTTTAAGCGCAATGGCCTGGGGTTTTGGTGTCGCAGCGGTATTCGCTTTACTTGCCCGTGTAACCACAGCCGATGTCGGTGCAACTGCGGGTGGAATTTTTAATGGCATGGGAAATTTTGCCAGTGCAATTGCACCTGTTCTGATCGGTTACATCGTCATGCAAACACACAGTTTTAATTTAGGAATTACCTTCTTGGCAGCAGTTGCCGTGATTGGATCGTTCTTCTTGCTTCCTTTATTGAAACGTTATTAATCAAACAGATCTAGGAGTTAAAAACATGACTACTCAACAATTCGAATCATGGAAACAACCAGAAGGCACAAGTTTACAAGATTGGTTAAATACGCGTATCGCACGATTTGAGACACGTAAATATGATTTTGATGCTTTGAAGTTTCAAGCGGATTATGACCCAAAATATCGCCGCGCACAGATGCGCTATATGGGAACAGGAGCCACGGGCGTGGTAAATGATGGCAACACAGTTCCCGCTGAAAATTTTACTTTTTCAACGATGGTACTCCCAGCACAGTGTGAAGGACCTTTGCATATCCATCATGATGTTGAAGAAGTGTTTTTTATGCTGCGAGGAGAAATTGATCTATTCATTGAGCATAACGGTGAGAAATTCCAGACCAAATTGAAAGAGCGCGATTTGATTTCAATTCCACCGGGGATTTATCGCGGACTGTTCAATCCCGGTCAGGAAGATGCCTTGATGTGCGTCATGTTAGGTGCAGGTAAACCTACGATTCCGAATTATCCACCTGAGCATCCTTTGTCTCAAATCAAACGTTGATTCGATTGAACTCATAAATGTTAAAGGGAAGACTTGATGACACTGATTGATAATTTAGCCAAATACCCAGTAAAAACCATTACTGTGAATGGTCATATACAAGCCTATCGTGAGGCAGGACAAGGTCAAGCCTTGATTTTGCTGCATGGAATTAGTTCAGGTTCAGGGTCTTGGATCAATCAATTGGATGTACTCCATCAGCATTTTCATGTCATCGCCTGGGATGCACCAGGTTATGGCCTATCCGATGACTTAGATACAGATCAACCCAATGCAACGGATTATGCACAACGCATATTGGGTTTGATGGAGGCCTTAAATATTTCCAAGGTTATTTTGATTGGTCATTCCCTTGGCGCTTTACAGGCCAGTGCCTTTACTCATCTTTATCCTGAGCGGGTTGTAGCCTTGATTCTGGCGAATCCAGCACAGGGCTATCAACGCGCAGATGAAGAAACCAAGACACAGGTTTACCATAAACGCCCAAGTATGCTGAAAAGCTTAGGTAATGTGGGAATGGCCGCATGTCGTGGACCACATTTGATTTATAAACAGGAGCAGCAGGCTTTGGCTTTGGTCAATGAGGTCATGAGCCATCTGACTTTAAATGGCTTTACCCGTGCATCGTATTTGTTAGCTTACGACGAAATTCGAAATTATTTAACAGAAATCACAGTTCCATGTGTCGTGATTGCAGGTGATAAGGATCAAATCACACCTGTAAAAGCAATTAAAGAACTTGCGGTAGAAATGCATTTGAGCAGATGTCATCTCATTGCAGATGCAGGTCATCTGAGTTATGTCGATCAACCTCAACAGTTTAACGACATTGTTTTATCGATCAATTAAAACATCAACGAGAGATATGGATATGAGCTTCCAAGTTGAAGGAAAACTAGCAGTTGTCACAGGCGGCTCGTCAGGCATTGGTTTGTCAGTGGTGGAAATTTTGGTGTCAGAAGGTGCCAAGGTCGCATGGTGTGGTCGAGATGAACAGCGCTTAATCGCATCAAAAACCTATATTTTGGAAAAATATCCAGACGCCCATATTTTCACCTGTCGTTGCAATGTATTGGATAAAGAAGATGTAAAACGCTTTGCGCAGCAAGTCAACCGGCAGCTCGGAAATGTCGATATGTTGATCAATAACGCAGGTCAAGGGCGTGTGTCAAATTTTGAAGACACCCAAGATGAAGATTGGATGAAAGAAATTGAATTGAAGTATTTCAGTGTATTGCATCCAGTTCGAGCATTTTTAAACGATTTAAAAAAATCTCCATGTGGTTCGATCACCAATGTTAACTCATTGTTAGCACTGCAACCTGAGCCACATATGATTGCAACCTCAGCTGCACGTGCTGCCTTGTTGAATCTGACTCATTCTTTAGCCCATGAATTCAGTCAATACGGAATTCGGGTCAATTCGATTTTGTTGGGAATGGTGGAATCTGCGCAATGGAAGCGTCGTTTTGAAGCCCGCTCGGACACAAGTGCTTCCTGGGAACAGTGGACAGGCAGTATTGCAGAAAAACGCGGCATTCCGATGCAGCGACTGGGCAAGCCAGAGGAGCCAGCCCGTGCCTTGGTATTTTTGGCATCACCTCTGGCCTCGTATACCACTGGTTCAACCCTGGATGTATCTGGTGGATTTAATAAACATTTATAAGGTGTTTACATGAAGCAGTTGATGATGATTGGTTTTGGCGCGATGGCAGCAGAAGTCTATGCCCACATGCCCCAAGACCTGCAGCTTAAATGGATTGTGGTGCCCGCACGCAGTATAGAAAAAGTCAAGGCACAGGTTGCTGAGGAAGTGCAGGTCATCAGTTCAATTGAACAGTGTCAGGGTACACCTGATTATGTCATTGAAGTGGCGGGTCAGGCTGCGGTGAAAGAACATGCACAAAAAGTCTTGGAAAAAGGCTGGACGATTGGTCTGATATCAGTAGGGACTTTGGCAGACAATGAATTTTTAGTTCAACTCAAAACCACAGCTGAACAACATGATGCGCATCTACATCTACTCGCAGGTGCAATTGCGGGCATTGATGGCATTGCTGCAGCCAAAGAAGGGGGGCTGGAAAAGGTCACCTATAAGGGGTGCAAAAGTCCAAACAGCTGGCGTGGGAGCTATGCAGAACAATTGATTGATTTAGATCAAGTGCTTAAAGCAACAGTTTTTTTCCGCGGCACAGCCAGAGAAGCAGCCTTGAAGTTTCCGGCAAATGCCAATGTCGCAGCAACAATTGCACTGGCAGGTCTTGGTATGGACGAAACCATGGTGGAGTTGACCGTTGATCCAAGTATTAACAAAAACAAGCACACCATTGTGGCAGAGGGTGTTTTCGGTGAAATGACCATTGAATTGATTGGCGTACCTTTGGCGAGTAACCCAAAAACTTCAACTCTAGCGGCACTGAGCGTGATTCGTGCGTGTCGTAACAGCGTCGAAGCAATTCAGATTTAAAAGGATTTGAGCATGATCAAGGAAATTTATATCGCAGGTGAATGGCGATTAGGTAAAGGCGGTACGATTCAAAGTTTATTCCCGGCAGATCAATCTGTGAATGCTGAAATTTCTACAGCGAGTTTAGATGATGTCAATGAAGCCGTTGAAAAAGCAGATTTAGCATGGCGTAAGTCTGAGTGGCGTAACAGCCTGCCACATGAACGTGCCCGTATCTTATACAAAGTGGCAGACATTATTGAAGCGCGTGTGGATGAGCTTTCTCAATTACAAACGCGTGATAATGGAAAGCCCTTGGCTGAAACACGGGCTTTAACCATGAGTGCGGCTGCAACAGCTCGTTATGTGGCAGCAGCCTGTGAAACATTGAATGATGAACTCACCACGCAACGTGCATCAGATTTCATGACCATGAGTGTACATGAACCTGTAGGTGTAGTGGCTGCAATTACCCCATGGAACTCACCAATTGCCAGTGAAGTACAAAAATTGGCACCTGCGCTTGCGGGTGGGAATGCAGTTATTTTAAAACCTGCGGAAGTCACTTCTTTAATAGCATTGGAACTGGCTAAAATCTTTGAAGAAGCTGGCTTACCTAAAGGTTTATTAAGTGTACTGGTCGGGCGTGGTTCAGTGATTGGCGATGCAATTGTAAAGCATCCTCTAGTCCGTAAGATCTCATTTACGGGGGGGACCACCACAGGTCGCCATCTTGCACATCTTGCTGCTGAGAAATTAATTACAACCTCATTGGAGTTAGGGGGCAAATCACCAACGATCGTATTGCCAGATGCAGATATTGAACTGGCAGCAAAAGGCGTGGCTTACGGTATTTTCAGTTCGGCTGGACAAGCATGTATTGCGGGTTCACGTCTATTTGTACACAGCAGTATCTATGATCAATTCTTAAATCGTCTAGTTGAGATTACCAAAGGTTTGCGTGTTGGACATCCTGAAACCGCAGGTGTACACCTTGGCTCTTTGATAAATCCAAAGCATCTGGCTTCGGTCGATGCTTATGTCCAGCTGGCAAGGCAAGAGGGGGGACAGGTCGTGATTGGTGGTCAAGCATTGACAGATGGCGAATTTGCAAAAGGCAGTTATTACTTACCTACGATCATCACGGGATTGAAAAATTCAGCACAAACATGTCAGGAAGAAATTTTTGGACCTGTTTTAGTGGTGATGCGTTATGACGATGACGACGATTTGATTGTAGAAGCCAATGACAGTTGTTTTGGTCTTGCCGCAGGCATCTGGACTGAAAACTATCGAAAAGCATGGCAAATTGCTCGCGCACTGGAGGTGGGTACAGTGTGGATCAATACCTATAAAAAATTCTCTATTTCGGCACCATTTGGCGGCTTTAAGGACAGTGGTATCGGACGTGAAAAAGGACGTCTAGGTATTTTGTCTTATATGCAACAAAAAAGCATCTATATGGGATTAAGCGAACAGCCAAATCCTTGGGCGAATTCATAAATTCATGGAATGAATAATTTTTGAGGAAGAAAAAATGACGGAACGTGTAAATGTAGGTGAAGCAATTGCCCGTGTTCTAGAAGCACATCAAGTGGACAGTATTTACGGTGTTATTTCGATTCATAACTTACCGATTGCTGATGCAGTCGGTCGCCGTGAAAAAATCCGTTTTGTTGCTGCACGTGGCGAAGCAGGTGCGGTCACTATGGCGGATGGGCATTCTCGTTTTAAAGGGTTAGGTGTCGCTTTAACCAGTACGGGTGCAGGGGCAGGTAATGCGGTGGGTTCATTGATTGAAGCGATGAATGCAGGCAGTCCCGTTTTACATTTAACAGGACAGGTCGAACGTGAATATTTGGATCGTGATGCCAGTTTTATTCATGAAACCAAAGATCAGCTGACTTTTTTACGGGCATCAAGCAAAGCTGCATTCAGAATTACCAGCCCTGACAATGCTGTAGGTGTGATTCGTGAAGCGATTCGTGTGGCAACCACTGTACCGATGGGACCTGTGAGTGTTGAATTGCCGATCGACGTTCAAGCAGCGGAAATTGATTTGCCCCTGAACCTGGGACCAGTGAAAGCGCTTGAACTTCCTCAAGCTGAACAGGTCGAAATCGATTTGATTGTCAATGCAATAAAAAAAGCCAAACGCCCTGTATTTTGGATTGGCGGAGGGACGCTCAATAGTGTTGCGGAAGTGAAAGCCATTGCTGATCTTGGGATTCCAGTGGTTTCATCCACACATGCACGTGGTGTATTGGCAGATGATCATCCACGTAGTTTAGGCGCATTCCATAACTCTGCGGGAGTGGAACAACTGCTCAAAGGTGCTGATCTATTGGTTGTTGTTGGTTCTCGTTTGCGCAGTAATGAAACCAAAACCTATTCAGTACAGTTCCCTGACAATATTATCCAGATTGATGCCAATCCCGTAGCACAGCAACGTAATTATAAAGTACGAAATTTCATCTGTGGCGATGCTAAAGATGTATTGCAGCGTGTACTGACTGGCTTACAAGGCATATCAAAAATCGATGCAGATTACGATCAAGCCGTTGTTCAGGCGAAGCAGGCAGCGATTGATGCTTTAAGGACTCAGCTGGATCAATATGCGCTAATTTGTGATCACTTGCGTGCTGCATTACCACAAGATGGTATTTTTGTCCGTGACATCACCATGTCTGGCAGTACTTGGGGCAGCCGCTTATTTCCAGTTCAGGCGCCCAATCTCAACATTCATTCTTTGGCAGGAGCGATTGGTCTTGGTCTAGCAACTGCGATAGGCGCTTCAATTGCCAATCCTGATAAAAAAGTGATTGCTTTGGTTGGTGATGGCGGACTGATGCTAGGAATCGGCGAAATCGCAACCATGGCACAGGAAAATACCAATATGGTGTTGATGATCATGAATGATGGTGGTTATGGCGTAATGCGAGGAATCCAAAATAGCTACTTTGGTGGTCGTCAGTATTTTAATGAATTGCATACTCCAGACTATAAGGTACTGGGTGATGCAATGGGTGTGAAAAGCTGGAAAGTGGGGAGCGCTGAAGAATTTAACACAGTGATTCAAGAAGCAGTTAAGTTTCAAGGTCCAAGTGTCATTGAACTGGATATGCACGCGATCGGTCCGCTTAACTTCGCGGGTCCACCACAGAAAAAGCTGTACTAATCCATATATGGATAAATAGCGCAGATCTTAAAACATTTACAGGCAAATTTTTTTGCCTGTAAAATGATAAAAACTATGTTTTACAGGTAAAACAAAAACAAGACCAACAGGATCGTTGGGACAAAGATAAAGGAACTAGGTATGAAAAAGACATCGATGGTCGTGATGCTTGCTGCATTTTATTTGGGTATGACATCCAACACTTTTGCAAAAAGCCCAGCACTCGAATGGAAAAGCGAAGATGGAACAGACACTTTAAGCTTAGGTGGTGTGATTCGGACAAACTATCGTTATGAAGGTTGGGAGGGTCCAAACAATGACAATGGAAAACTTTACTTCGATATTTTCAGGGTGGATCTCAAGGGTAAATTTGATAATGCCTATATCAATGCAAGTTATTTATTTCAAGATCAAGAGAAACGTGCGATTGAAAAGGCTTATGTGGGCTATAACCTAGATGAAAATAACAGCCTGGAGGCTGGTTTTGTCTACAAACCCTTTACGATTTATCCTTATCCACAAAACGGTTGGACCTATCATATTCCGTTCTTTCTAGGATATGGCAACAATATTGCCCCTGGTTTGAATTGGAATTTCCACAATAAGGATTGGGACATCAAACTGGGGTATTATCCGCAAATGTTAGCGACTAACCTGCGTTATTCTCCTGAAAGTGCCACCTATGATGATTTGGCTGAAAATGCTTTTCCCACCCAAAAAGCCTATCAAAATGAAAAGCGACATCAATTCAATACACGCATTGTACGTAAGCTTGAAACTGAGTTTGGTAAACAAGAGTTGGGTCTATCAGGTGCAATCGCTCAATTGCACAATCAAACCACGGACAAAAATGGTCAATATTATGCTTTAGGTGTACACACCGATAATAATTACAAACGCTTTAATTTACAAAGCTCAGTGATTCATTATCAATATGATGCAAAGAACCCTGAGGGAGTGAACAATGACATGACCCTGATGGGCAATAACGGTTTTACGCCTGCTTATTTCATTGCATCCGAAGCGACAGTTGCCAGTTTAAATCTGGCCTATACTTTGCCTGTGCAGGATATGGGAAAACTCAAGGCAATTCGCTTTTATAATGATTATAGTTATATGGACAAGAAACGTGATGACTGGTCTGATTCACAAATGAATACCACAGGGATGTTATTCATCGCATCACCATTTATGGTTTGGGCGGATTATACATGGGGCAAAAATGCCAATATTATTGGCGGTGCATCAAATGCCACTGGTTTTACCTCGACAGTCTCACCCTATAGTGATCAATGGCTATACCGGATCAATTTAAACATTGGCTATAGTTTTTAATCTTGAACAAAAAAGGTGTTCAATCATATGCTTTGATCTCATTTTGAGGCATTGCATGTCAGTTGAATACAATCAGCACATCATTATACAGAAAAGATAGCTTGATCAAGCTGTTATAAGTGAAGTGCTGATTTTATTATCACTTGAGTGATTGAATAGTGTTTTAGTGTGAAGCCATTTTTTTGCTATTTGGAAAATATGCCTTGAGTTCGTCTAAAAAAAGTCGGACTTTTTTAGGCATTTTATCTGTTGAAGAGGTGATGGCATAAAAGTAAAGTTGTGCTGAATCATAGTCTTCCAAACAGCGAACGATGCTGCCTGCATCTTGATCTTTTTGAGCTAAAAAATCAGGTAAAAATATAATTCCCTGATCCTGTTTACAAAAGTCCAGAAGAAAATCACCGCTATTGCAGGTTAATTTGGGGGTGCAGTAGATGCTTTCTTCTTTTTTATTTTTGCTCAGCACAATTTTAGCGCTGGAATCTGCTTGTGAATATAACAACAGGCTGTGCTTTTTTAATTCATCAATGCTATTGGGTTTGCCGTATTTTTCAAAATAACTGCCAGTTGCATAAAAATGTCGATGATAAGTGCTCAGCAAATGTGTGTTGCGTTCATCAATCTCTGGGCTGATTCTCAACACAATATCGTATTTATCCTCGTTGATATTTAAGAACTTATCTGAAAGAAATAAATCTATTTTGATATTGGGGTATTGCAGCATGAATTTAGAGATGATCTCGGTAAGATTGGCTTGTCTAAATGAATGCGGCGCATTAATTCTGAGCTTACCTTCAGGGTATTTTTGGTCATGTACAAAATCACTGGTTGCCCATTCAAATTCACTCATAATCACTTTTGAGTGCTGGTAAAATTTTTCACCTGAATGGGTCAAGTCCATTTTTCGTGTATTTCGAATGAATAAAGCTGTATTAAAGATTGTTTCTAAATGACAAATCCTTTTCGCTACTTGATCTCGTGTAATCCCCAAGTGGCGTGATGCACTACTAAAATTGCCATGTTCAACAACACTGATAAAAGTGTTGATACAGTCTAATTTATCCATTCAATTTTAATGTAATTGTCAACTTAATCATTAAAGTATCGCATCGTTCGAAGCTTAGCAATCATTGTATCTTTTCAGGATACAGTTTGTATTTAAATTGCTATCTAATGGTTTACGTGTATTTTTGCTTTGATATAAACTCCTTTATAAATATGTTGCCAATCAGAATGAATAAAGCATTTTTAGAACAACTTAGCCCACAAAATTGTCAAATCATCTTCATCGATCAACAACCACAAATGGCATTTGGTGTTCAGTCCATAGATCGCCAAACGTTAAAGAATAATGTTGTAGGGCTGGCAAAAGCAGCAAAAGTTTTTAATATTCCAACCACCATAACAACAGTAGAAACTGAAAGTTTCTCAGGACACACTTTTCCAGAATTATTAGATGTTTTTCCTGATGCTCCTTTACTTGAAAGAACCTCAATGAATTCATGGGATGATCAAAAAGTGCGTGATGCATTGGCTGCAAATCACCGAAAAAAAATCATCGTATCTGGTTTATGGACTGAAGTTTGTAATATCACTTTCTCATTTGGTGCGATGCTGGAAGGTGACTATGAAATTTATATGGTTGCAGATGCGTCGGGAGGGACATCAAAAGAAGCCCATGACTATGCAATGCAACGAATGATCCAAGCGGGTGTTGTTCCAGTAACGTGGCAACAGGTTTTGCTTGAATGGCAACGGGATTGGGCACATCGAGAAACCTATGATGCGGTGATGGATATTGTTCGAGAACACTCAGGTGCATATGGTATGGGGGTCGATTATGCATATACCATGGTCCATAAAGCTCCAGAGAGAACCACGACTCAGCATGAAGTGATTGCAGCGGTACCTGCAAGATAAGCCCTATGGACATACATATTCATTGATATGGAGATGATCATGACAGATGTAGCGCTGATCCTTAAGAATGGAAAAATTACCACGCTGGATGCTAGACAACCGGAAGTAACGGCGATTGCCATTGCCGATGGAAAAGTGATTGCCACAGGTGATGAAAGTCAGATCATGAAGTTGGCAAAAGACACCACCAAAGTGATTGATTTAAATGGGCGTCGTGTGATCCCTGGATTAAATGATAGCCATCTACACATTATTCGTGGTGGACTGAATTATAACATGGAATTGCGTTGGGAAGGGGTTCCCACCATTGCTGATGCGCTGAGGCTGTTGAAAGAACAGGCTGAAAATACACCTGCACCACAGTGGGTACGTGTCGTCGGCGGTTGGACTGAATTCCAATTTGCAGAAAGAAGATTGCCTACCTTGGCGGAAATCAATAAAGCTGCACCAGATACTCCGGTATTTATTTTGCATCTATATGCCAGTGCTATGCTCAATCGAGCAGCTTTAGATGTACTGGGATTTAATAAAGATACGCCGGATCCACCTGGTGGTCGCATAGAACGCAATGAAAAAGGGGAACCAACTGGCTTGCTTCTGGCTACACCATCAGCCGCGATTCTCTATTCAACATTGGGTAAGGCGCCAAAACTGCCTGTTGAAGATCAAGTCAATTCGACCCGACATTTTATGCGCGAGTTAAATCGTCTAGGGGTGACATCGGCGATCGATGCAGGGGGGGGTGGGCAAAATTATCCTGATGACTATGCCGTGATTAAACAGTTGCATGAAAAAGACCAGATGACGGTAAGAATTGCCTATAACCTCTTTGCACAGAAAGCAGGTGAAGAACTGCAAGATTATCAGCGTTGGACAGAAATGACTTTTCCAGGCGAAGGTGATGCACTATTACAAATGAATGGTGCAGGTGAAAACCTGACTTGGTCAGCAGGTGATTTTGAAGATTTCTATGAGCCGCGCCCAGATTTGCCCGAAAAAATGGAAGCTGAACTCGAAGCAATCGTTGAACATCTATCTGAGAAAAAATGGCCATTCCGAATTCATGCCACTTATGATGAAAGTATCAGCCGTTTGCTCAATGTATTTGAACGGGTCAATGGCAAGCAAGCTTTTGCAACGCGTTTTATTATTGATCATGCAGAAACGGTGTCAGAACAAAACATTGAGCGGATTGGCGCATTGGGTGGTGGAATTGCGATTCAACATCGAATGGCTTATCAAGGTGAAATTTTTGTCAAACGTTATGGCGCCGAAGCTGCCAAAACAACACCACCGGTAAAGAAAATGCTTGAACTTGGCGTTCCTGTCGGTGCAGGAACAGATGCAACGCGTGTGGCATCATACAATCCATGGGTATGTCTGGCATGGTTAACTACTGGTAAAACAGTAGGCGGCTTTGCACTTTATGATGAAAAAGATTTAATTGACCGTCAAACCGCCTTGAAACTCTGGACCAAAGGTTCGGCTTGGTTTTCAGGAGAGCAGACTCAGAAAGGTGCTTTGGTCACAGGTGAACATGCAGATCTTGTTGTACTGTCTGATGACTATTTCTCTGTGGAGGGAGAGTGTATTCAATCTATTGAATCTGTCATGACGGTGATGAATGGACGGGTGGTTTATGCAGCAGCAGAGTTTAAACAGGAAGATCCTCCAATTCCACCTGCATCACCTGAATGGTCGCCAGTAAAACGCTTTGGAGGGCAGTGGCGTCTGTCTGAAAACCGCAATGCGCCTTCTTTGCAACCACTGCAAAACAATTCAGCAATGTGTGGATGTACCAACAATTGTGGTATGCATGGTCACTCGCATGCATGGATGATTGATATTCCAATCAATGATCAAGACAAAAAATCATTTTGGGGCGCACTCGGCTGCTCCTGTTTTGCTTTTTAACACCCACCTAAAAAACGCCATCTCACTGAAATGAGATGGCGTTTTATTGGGGAGAATGCTATGAAAATTTATTTCATCTCTTTAGCTGTTGGCTTGTTGGTGGGCGTATTGTATTACCTGTTGAATGTAAAATCGCCGGCGCCACCATTCGTTGCATTATGTGGTTTGTTGGGAATGGTCATTGGTGAGCAGCTTATGCCGATGATTAAAAATTTATTATCCTAACCATGGACGATGATAAACAATGCAATTTAAGCTCAGTAAGTTGTTAAGTTTCAATGCAGGTTATGTCGATACAGCAAGCTTCCTTGCTTTGCATGGGCTGTTTTCTGCACATGTTACAGGTAACTTTGTTACTTTGGGGGCGGCTTTGGTTTCCGAAAGTCAAACGGGTGCATGGGCGAAACTGGCTGCATTGCCGATGTTCTGCATCACCGTTTTACTGGTCAAAGTGATTGATCAAAGGTTTGTGTCACGCCAAAACAGTTCTTATCGTTTTTTTCTTAAAACGATGTTGTTACTTTTTAGCATTGTCGCAGTATGCACTTATTTTTATCTGCCTTTTCCAAAGTACGATACGGCTATGAGCTTTACGGTTGGTATGCTATTGGTCGCGGCGATGGCAATTCAAAATGCTATGCATCGTATCCATTGGGCTAAAGAATCTCCAACCACGGTCATGACGGGGTCTACCACACAATTAATGTTAAATATTGCTGAACTGTTTTCCAAACGCTCTGAGGAAGAAAAATATCAGATTCGGCAACGTATTGATCCGATTCTTCCAACAATGTTGAGCTTTGCTTTTGGATGTGCAGTGGCTGCAATCCTGTATAAATTTGCATTGCTGTGGTTATTTGTCTTTCCTCCATTGTTGTTGATAGTCATTTATTTCAACCGGGAAAATTATAAAAAAGCCTAGCACTGTGAGCCAACACTCACCCTATTATTTATTCAATGACGAGTAGAACATGGAAAATATACACAACCCGGCAGCTCCAGGATTCTGGAAAAGCTGTAGAGATCCTCTGTTATTGACGATTGTCGGTGGTGCAGTCGATACCATTGGGTTTATTGCACTTTTTGGTTTTTTTACAGCTCATGTGACAGGCAACTTGGTATTGGCTGGAGCCGCTTGGGTAAAAGGTGGACCGGGAATTTGGATTAAATTAGGTGCAATTCCCTTATTTATTTTAACTGTTGCCATAACGAAATATTGGATTGATCGGAGTGTACAAAAACATACGACCTTGAGTTATTTGTTTTTGGGTGAAGCCATTTTCTTAACAGGTTTTATGTTGGCGGGACTATATTTTGAGCCCTTTAAAGATGCCAATAATGTCACTGTGGCTATCACGGGGGGCTTGGGGTTGATTGCTTTGGCAATCCGAAATACTTCGAGTAAAACCTTAATTAAACATATCAGTCCAAGCACCATGATGACTGGGAATACCACTCAGTTGGGTATCGATATTTCCAACTATTTTAGAGATCGCAGTGATAGCAATATGCAGAAGCTACAACATAGTTTCAGTATTGTAATGGGTTTTGTCATCGGCGCATTTTTGGGGGCATTTTTATACGTGTATTTAGATTTTTGGAGTGTCGCTTTCTTTGTCGCACCTGTTCTGTATTTGTCTTACCTTGCTGCGAAACAGAGATTTGTTCAACCGAACTAAGGAGGGAGGTCATGGATAAGTTTTGCTCGGACACAATCAGTATTGGCATCTTCTGGTCAACCATGATTCCACTGCCAACAGCTTGGTCTGCATATATCGATTATGCAGCTTATTGACCTCCACTTACGGTTTTTGTTTATGTATTCAGTGGCTTATTGCGTGTTGGAAACCACATTGTTTGAGCAATAAGACCAACATTCAAGGATAGCTCAATGATTGGGTACAGGTCGTAAATTATGGATCTCATCCATTCTATATGGGATATCCATTTTTCTGAGTTTTATCGATAGCAAACTCACATTGTTGATACTTGGCATGATTGCGGTTTTATGGTTTTTATCCAAGCGACAAATTGAACAGTATTTTAAAGATCACCAAGGTGATCATTAACAATCTGTTTTATAACGAAATAACAAAATTTAAGGTAAAGCAATGTCAAATTTACTTAAAACTTCTATCCCTTTGTTTTCTTTGCTTATCACACAATTACATGCTGCTGGGCTTATGCTTAATAAAAATAGTCCATATTTATTGGGTGACTGGCAAGGGAAACGGACTGAGCTTTTAAATCAAGGTATTAAATTTGATTCCAATCTGATGATTGATACGGCTTATTTGGCTGATGGGGGGTACGATTCGGGGCATTCCCCAAAGTATGCGAGTCAACTCTTGATCGGTTCAACTTTAGATCTGGAGAAATTGGCAAATTTGACTGGGTTAAGTCTGCGAGCAACAATCACTGCTCGGCAAGGACAAAGCTTGTCCTCGGAAGATATTTCTGATCCAACTGCACCGCAAATTGCCAATGTACAAGCAAATTATGGTCGTGGTAACAGTAAAAGTCGTCTGACGGAGTTTTCTCTAGAAAAGAACTTCAAAGATTATGGACTCAGCATCAAATTGGGACGTTTGGGAATAGGGACTGATTTTAATGTGATGTCATGTGAGTTTCAAAATAATTCATTTTGTGCCGCACAGATGGGCAAGTGGCAGAGTGGTATTTGGTACAATTCACCGATTTCTCAATGGGGTGGCCGTATTAAATACCAACTTCAGCCAGAACTTTCTGCCCAAATCGGTGTATACGAATACAACTCACAAAATGCTTTAGAGCGGCATGGTTGGAACCTCAATACAGATCAAGCGGATGGTGTGACGATTCCGATAGAAGTGATCTGGCAACCCAGATCTTTCATCAATGGATTGGCAGGAACATATCGCATAGGTGCAATGTACAACAGTGCGGATGACCTTAAAAATCAAAAAAACATTCGAACGGGGCAGGGTGAAAATCATACGTATGGCGCGTGGTTCAACTTTGATCAGCAACTCACGTCGATGGGTTCTGGAAAACAGGGTTTGCACAGCTTTGCAAATTTTACTTTTCATAACCGCAATACCAACAAGGTTGATCATTCTCAGCAGATCGGTCTCAAATACTATGGAGTTTTCATCAGTCACCCTGAAGATAATCTAGGTTTTGGTCTCAACCGAATTCATCTCAATGACCGTTTTACTGAAGGTAAGGCACAATTTAATGCTGATGCGGAATACAATATTGAATTAAATTATAGTTACAATCCTGCAAAGTGGCTGATGTTACGTCCTAGCTTACAATATATTGTTCATCCTGGTGCGACAAAGAATACAGACAATGCTTGGGTTTTTGCTCTGGGTACAAAGATAAACTTTTAGTAAATCGCGTTTTAAATCTGAAATTTAGAGCAGCAATCCCTGCATTTTGTGTAGCTTAAAAGTCGTAGCTGGTTTTTATCTATAGCGCAATAGGTTGACGTTCAAAATGACGAAGCTATTGATCAGACACAGGTGAGAAAATAACATGTACGGGTGAATCATTACGATTTAACGATGAATAGGGTCCAATAAAGTTTTTATTTGGATTTTTTGCGAAGCTTCGATGCCATGCTCTTAGCTTATTCTCAGACAACCATTCCAATTCTAAGGCATTATTTTGATTGCCAAAGTCGATGGTATTGACTGAAAATTGATTGATTGCATTTAAAGCAGCTCGGCATTTTTCAGTTTCGCCTTTTTTAAGTACGGACACCTGGACCTGAGTTGCGCCACCAAACATCACATCGTTTTCACGACATTGAAGTACCTGAACATGATAACGACCTTCTGGTGAAGATAAATCTCTAACCACTTTATTTACATTGTTTGATTGGCAGGCTGATAGAAGCAACGGCAAGACTGCTAAGCCGAAAATTGGTTTTATGGATAATTTATTCCATTGCATGAATTTTTCAACCTCGTATATTTTGATTGAATAAGAATGTTGTTTTTATTTCAGCAGGATTGGCCAAAAATAATATTGAAGCATGTGCATATTATTGAACTGATACTGAACGTAATTGCACAATATTTCAATAAATAAGTAAATAAAGTTTTTGATCATTCATTATATTTTTTGAAATGATTTTTCATATGATTAAATTCTATTGATGTTAATCTATATTGTGTATTTTGACCTAAGTCTGAATAAGATTTACAAAAAAAGGATATGAATAGAAAGTGACTTGCTGAAAAATAAGCAGAAGTTTTGTTCTAAGTTTGAACTTTGAATAAAATATACATATCTCTTTCAGCATAAAAAGCAAGCTGTGTTGGCTGTATAGGAGTGTTTTTTATATAAAAAGCATTTAATTTTTAAAGTTTTATGTTGAAGTGTTTTACAGAGTATCTGAAGGTTTTTGCTTTACAGATCAACTATTGTTAGTTGAAGTGAGGTGCAGCGTTCAGACTTAAATGACTTACAAGTGCATTGCATCCAGTGCACAATCAAAGATTATTCGGTCATCCTGTATTAAAGATCGAGTGTTTCTCTTCAACATATAACGAGTTCAAGGATTAATAGAATGAAAATCAAAATTGTTCTACTCACTGCACTGTTGAGCTTGCCATTGCTTGCAGATGCAGAAGGGTTAAAGTTAAAAAGCAGTCAAGGTGAATTTGATCAATATACAGGTCAAATCACACTCAGCGGGGAGTATTCATATTATTTTGAGGATGAGGTTTTAGGTGATGTCGTCTGCTTTCACCCTTATATGCCATCAGATCAATTAATTCCGCGTAGTGCCCATGATCAACGTTCACGCTGGTTCTGTTTTAATCAGACCAATCAAGCAATCAAGGCTTTTAAAATCAATAAAAAGCCTAAAGAGGGGTATGAGGGTTATACAGGTCATGCCACTGTGACTGTCGGTGATTATGCAGTGTATAAGGGCGAGAGTGAAGGTTTTGATACTGCAAAATTAATTTCTGTTAAAAAAGCTGAAGCACCCAGATTGGTGAAGAAATCTGGTTATTAAATTACATAGTGAAGACAAGGATAAATAAGGATGAAAAAAATCACTTTTTTACTGGCTGCTCTGTTGAGTATTCCAGTGCTTGCACAGGCAAAAACCTTGCAGCAATGGGAGCAATGTGCCGATAAAGCTGGTCGCAGTGTCAATGTGCAAGAGGTGGGCAATATCGGTTATGAAGCTGAAATCAAAAAACACTGTGGAACACGTCCAGTAGCTACTGCGGGTATGGTAAAACCAGATGGAAAATTGCCTTATGATGTGATTCAAGCAGAACCTTGGAAAAAAAAGTTTCAACAGATCACCGGTAAACAATACACTCATGTAAAACAATCACTCGTGGTATCTAGTCCAATGCAACGTGAGGGTGACTGGTTGGTTGGAAGCGGTTATGACCCTAAAGGTGCCGGTGCAAGTAAAGCAGTAATCGCTGTGAATACCAAAACAGGTAAAATTATGGCATTAATGAGTTCTTATGATGGTGTAGAATATTTTGGTTTTGATGAAAACACCAAAAACCTCCCGCGCAAATTACAACAATGGATCACTGAAGAAGTGGCTGCGGGTTAATTTGATCGTTTCCACACATCTGTGATGACGGATTTGTTTGAGCTGTCATGATTCTGCTGGTGTCAGAACAATTCTTAGATCAAAGCAGTTGCCTGGTATTGCGGTGAAACGACAGTAATTGCGTCTGTTGTTTCACCACTTAAAGCCAGTCGCTATGGCGCTCAAGCATTGTGTCACATTTATTGAACCAAAGTTTCATGTAGATATTGCCAATAACATTTTCCAGATTCAACTCTGATACAGGCAGTTGAAATTCTTAACTGTGTATGATCTGGAGTCTGCTGATGCTCATGATATTGAATCCAATACTGGTTTTCAGCTTCAAATAAGGGAGTAGCATTTGAAATAGTAATGTTTAACGCAGATTTTTTGCCGATATTTTCACGAAATAAAGTGCTGACTTCTGCCAAAGAAATACAATGCCCCTGAACTGTGATCATTTTAAAATTTTGATCAAAACTCGATAAAAGCTTTTTTAAGCTGTCTTGTGCATTGGGATTGGTAAATACATCTTCAATCCAAATATGTAGGTCTACAATATTTTTTAAAGCTTCATTGATTGGGTGGTTCATGCGGCTTTTCCTTCCAAACAAAAATTAAAGCGATTGCGCACAAAAGTGCTGCGATGAGAAAAGTATATTGGTAATGCAGTAAGCGATTTGAGATGGGCAAGGCACTAAAGATAGAAAGAAGAACTACCGTACCAACGCTAAAAGCCACTTGGCGATTGATGTTCCACAGCACACTTCCTTGTAATAAATCTTGACCAGTAAAACCTTCAAGTGAACTGATTTGTGCGATATTGGCGCTTAGACCGCCTCCCATGCCCATCAGCAAATATGCAAGAAATAATGGAATTAGATCATCTGCATGGCTTACCCAAAATAACAGCCCTATGCCTAAGCTATGCAGGGTGATTCCGATCACAAACAATACCTTTTTACCAAAGCGGTGGTAGAGAAGCCCGCCACTTGTCATGCAGATCAATGCCCCTGCTGCATAGAGCACCATAAACAACCCTGTTTGTTTGGCATTAAATCCAAGATTGAGTTGTAAATTAAAAATATTGAGTAAATTCACGCCTGTAAAAATGCCAGGTACTGCATAATAAACAATAAATGCCGTCCGTAAATTAGAATTCTTTAATAATTGCAGATTGAGAATGGGAGCATGAGAGTGCGCTGAATGGCGTAAATAAACAACAAGCATCAAGACTGAAATTGAGAAGCTTGTGATCGCAAAGAAAATATGATGCAGATCTGTATAGAATGAAAATGACAGCAATAGACATAACAGCCCGATATTGATGAGAATCATGCCTTTAAAATCAGGTTGTGGATCGGACTGACGTGGCGCATCTCTGACCCAACACCACGCTAGGCATGCAGTCAGTAACGAAAATGGAAGATTTGAAAAAAAAACCCAGCGCCATGAAAGGGTATCCACTATGATTCCTCCCAATGTTGGGGAAAATGCAGGAGCAATTAAGGCGATTGCCATAATCAAGGTGGAGATCCGCTGTCGTTCATGATGTGGAAATAGACCAAATACCAACGCCTGTCCAACAGGAATTAATAATCCGCCTGCCAAACCTTGAACGAAGCGCCAAAAAATTAAACTATAAATGGATGTGCTCAACCCAATAAAACAGATACTGATTGAAAACAGTAACATTGAAAAACAGAGTAGCTTTCTGTATCCCATTAGGCTTGAGAGCCATAAACTGATCGGCATGATCAAGACCAAACCGAGAATATAGGCATTGCTCACCCATGCAGTCATGGAAGGAGAAACTGAAAATATTATTGCTATATTCGGTAGGGCGATCGCTGACATAAATATATTGATGCAGTCAATAAAGAACCCAAGTAAAAACATGGTTGCTATTTTATAACGATAAGACATTGTAACCTCCAAGGTCATGGAGCGTACGTTGCTGTGCTTTTATTGTCGATGCATGCGCAGTAAAATCATTGTTTAATAATCTCAAACAATGAGTGATTTCATGCAGAAAAATTTCAAACAGATTGCCACTTTTTTACAGGTGGTTGATTCTGGATCTTTTACCAAAGCTGCTGAAATTTTGGGGCTGAGCCGTTCAATGGTCAGTATCGATATCAAACAATTGGAGCAGTCGTTAGATGCTAGTTTGTTGATTCGAAATACGCGCAATATTGCGTTGACTGAAATCGGTAAAAATTTTTACGATGATTTCAAGCAAATTCAGTTACAGATTAATGAGGCATTTGAACGCAGCCAAAACTTGGCAACCAATGTGACAGGTGTTCTACGATTTTCTTCAACCAATGAGTTTGGGCAAAAATATATTTTGCCGTTATTGGGAAAATTTTGCCGACACTATCCCAAGCTGCAACTGCAATATACGTTTAACTCATCACTGGATGATTTAGTGACTGAAAAATTGGATTTAGTCATTCGTCTTGGAAACTTAAAAGATTCATCGTTAAAAACACGGAAAATCGGTGAATACCCGATTTATTTAGTTGCCACAACTGAATTTTTAGCCTGCCATACAGTCAATAAGATTTCAGATTTGGCTGATGTGCCGTGGATTGGACACAGTTTATTGAATTGGCAGGATGCTCAATACACTTTGCAAAATCGCCGTGGTGAGAAATACACACTGCCTTTAGTTCGAAATCAATATGAGTCCAATTCAGCTGAAGCGATTCATCAGATGGTCTTGGCGTCTATGGGCGTAGCAATTTGTCCGGCATGGTTGGTTGAAGATGATTTACAGCAAAAACGATTGATTCGTTTATTGCCCGAATTTGATTTACCTGTGCAAAATATTCAATTGCTCTATTCAAATACCCATTCTTTACCGGCTAAGACACGAGTTTTTATGGACTTTTTAATTGAGCATTTTTCGATGTCATCTGCATAAATAAACTGACATCCGAGGGTAAACAGACCAGCAAAAGGATTCCTTGCTGATCTTTGAATTGATTCTATTTCTGTACAGTATTTGGGAGAAAGACCGTCATAAATCCCAACAATGGAAGAAAAGAACATAATTTATATACCCAAATAATCCCATGGATGTCTGCCAAATGTCCGAGCCCGGCAGCACCGATTCCACCAATACCAAACATCAAACCGAACATCAAGCCTGCAATCATGCCTACGCGACCTGGCACGGCTTCTTGTGCATAGACGACTAAAGCTGAAAAAGCAGATGACATAACCAAGCCAATAATAATTGTGAGGACAGCGGTTCCTGTTAAGCCAACATAGGGGAGCATGAGTGCGAAAGGTGCAACACCAAGAAATGACACCCAAACCACAGCTTTACGTCCAATTCGATCACCTACAGGACCACCAACAAATGTTCCAAGCGCAACAGCACCCAAAAAGATAAATAAATACAGTTGAGAGGTTTGAATGGAAACATTAAATCGTTCAATCAGATAGAAGGTAAAATAATTGGTGATCGCTGCAATGTAAATAAACTTTGCAAACATTAAAATACAAATCACAGCCATAGCTTGAATAACTTGTTGGCGTGTCAGCGTGGTCATTTTATGTTGAGCTGCTTTCAGCTGAACAGGAGCTTGTGCTACGAGCCATTTGGTGACCCTTAACAAGACAAAGATGGCCAAAGCCGCAACCAAAACAAATAACCCAATTGCCCCTTGACCATTGGGAATAATTACAGCGGCAGCCATTAATGGTCCCAGCGCGGATCCAGTATTGCCACCAACTTGAAACATCGACTGTGCTGTACCAAAACGTCCGCCAGAAGCTGTTCTTGCGATACGTGATGCTTCAGGATGAAAGGTCGATGAACCCACACCAATTAACGCAGCAGCAAATAATAAGCCATGGAAACTGCTGGCAATCGCCATTAATCCAATTCCAAGTAATGTTGCTCCCATGCCAGCAGGTAATAAATAGGGTTTTGGATATTTGTCGGTATAGAGTCCAATCCAGGGTTGTAATAATGAGGCGGTAATTTGATAAACCAAAGCGATCCAACCGATTTCAGCAAAGCTTAGAGAAAATTCGGCTTTCAACATCGGATAACTTGCGGTGACGACTGCTTGGATAGAATCATTCAGCAAATGAGCAATTGCGATCGCACCGACAATACGCAATACAAATTTCTGGGGTTGTTCATCAGATGGAAATTTCTCTTGAACAAGCGAGGCGTCAAGAGTATTGCTATTGCTCGGCATGATTTCTCCAACAAGCTGTTTCAGCCTGCATCATTGAGTAAAGACTTTGTGTCTGGATATTTTTATCCTAAACTGAACATCTGCCGGCCCACAATCATATTTGGGACATATAGTATCGAATTCAGGCCAATTCAAATGGAGGGATAATGCGTAACATTCGAGTCAATGAATATGAAGATGCTCCACAACTTGTTATGGCGACTGGCAATGATTATGCAGATGGTTCAATATTGCCCAGCCATAGCCATAAAAGAGGACAATGTTTATACGCGATTACAGGTGTATTGACTGTGAATACCGATCTTGGAAGTTGGGTTGTTCCTCCTCGTCGTGCATTATGGATACCCAACGGTGTGCACCATGAAGTCCATATGCGTGGAGTGACCAAAACACGCAGTGCGTATATCATTCCTGAAGCAGCGAAGGCGGCAGGATTATGGGACTATTGTACGGTGATTAATGTCTCACCATTACTACATGAGCTTTTATCTGTTGCAGTTGATATCCCCGTGGAGTATGAATTGGAGGGGAGAGATGATTACTTGATGCGGCTGATGATTAAAGAAATTGCCATGATGCCTGAGTTGCCTTTAAATGCACCGCTTCCGCAGGAGCCTCGTTTGGCTGCACTGTGCTTAGAGATTTTAAAAGCACCCACATTGGATAGGGACTTGGATGAAATCGCAAAACAAGTGGGAATGAGTCGTCGTAATTTTACCAGAATCTTTAGACTTCAAACCGGCATGAGTTTTAGTCATTGGCGGCAACAGGCATGTTTACTCAATGCCTTAATGCGTATGGAGCTTGGTCAATCTATCACCCATGTTGCTATAGAATTAGGATACAGCAGTAGCAGCGCATTTACCGCAGCTTTTAAACGTTCGCTCGGTGCAGCACCAAGTCTTTATGTACAGGGAAGACATTCACCTTAGAGTACACGCTATACTCAAAAACAAGTCTATTCATACAAAAAAACATCGAGAATCAGTGCTTTCTGTCTCAAATGTAATTTTCATGACCATGCTTTGTATAACTTCAGTCTTTACAATAAAAATTGGATTATCACAGGAGAAGTACATGAAAGCTTTGATCAAATTTGTTTTTATTGGTCTATGTGGTGTTGCAGGTTCTAGTTTTGCATCACAACATCATGATCAAACCATAAAAATTGATCACTTTGGTACAGGTAATGATGGTGATAATAGCTCAGGTCTTTTATTGAAACAGCCGATGAAACTCATCCCTGCGTCAAAGCAAAAACCAATGAAAGAACCACGTATTGAACATTATGGTACAGGTAACGATGGCGACAATAGTTCAGGTTTATTATTGATTGACCATGAAAAAGTATATGCTTCAGCTAATCCTTATGCACCACAACCTGATCCAAGACGCATCGAGCATTATGGTACAGGCAATGATGGTGACAATACGACAGGATTACTGCTTAAAGAGTAGTTTTTATTTGAGTCGAAGCATCAACAGGATATTTCTATAGACAAAAAAATGGGTGTAATCAACACCCATTTTAATAAATCGTTTACCTGAAAATCTCAGCTTATTGTGCTGCTTTTTCGGCTTCAATAGAAGCAATTGCAGCGTCTATCCCTTCAATTGACTCAGCAGCTTTTTTAATACGTGCAAGTGCATCAACCAGAACTTCATCAGCAGTTGCATATGAAATACGCATATAACCACCTAAACCGAAAGCATCACCAGGAACAACGGCAACACCTGTTTCTTCAAGTAACCATTCAGAAAACTCTGTGCAGGATTTTAGACCTTTGGCGCGAATCAACGGGCGAATGTTTGCATAAGCATAGAACGCACCATCTGCAGGTAAGCAAGTAATTCCATGAATATCATTAAGACCTTTGACAACAAGGTCATGGCGACGTTTAAATGCTTCAATCATTGGCTCAAGAACATCTTGAGGACCATTCAGTGCAGCCTCAGCAGCCACTTGTGAAATAGATGTCGGATTTGATGTTGATTGTGATTGGATCTTTTTCATTGCACCGATCAATTTTGCAGGTCCTGCCGCATAACCAATACGCCATCCAGTCATTGCATAAGCTTTAGATACACCGTTCAATACGATCACACGATCGTAAAGATCTGGAGCAACAGTTGCAATGTTGTAGAACTCATCATCCCAACGGATTGGTTCATACATATCATCAGAAGCAACATAAACTTCAGGATATTTACGTAACACTTCTGCCAAAGCTTCCAGTTCAGCTTTAGTGTAGATCATGCCTGTAGGGTTAGAAGGGCTATTTAAAACAACCAAACGTGTTTTGTCCGTAATCGCAGCTTCTAATTGAGCAGCTGTGATTTTGAAACGCTGTTCTTCACCACATTTCACGATAACAGGAACACCTTCTGCAATAATCACCATGTCAGGATAGCTGACCCAATATGGCGCAGGGATGATCACTTCATCACCTTTATTTAACAAAGCCAGTGCCAAGTTAAAGAAAGACTGTTTACCACCACAAGAAACCAAAATTTGGTTTGCTGCATAATCAAGATTATTATCACGTTTTAATTTAGCAATAATCGCTTTTTTAAGGCCAGGGGTACCATCAACAGCGGTATATTTGGTAAAACCGTTGTTAATTGCTGCAATAGCAGCATCTTTGATGTGTTGTGGGGTGTCAAAATCTGGTTCGCCTGCGCCCAATCCGATTACATTTTTACCAGCAGCCTTGAGTTCAGCAGCTTTGTTGGTAACAGCAAGCGTTGGAGACGGTTTGATGGCATTTACACGATCAGAGAGACGTACGTCCACGGCATTATTCCTTCTTATAGGGATTAAAAAATAAAAAGCACATTATCATAGCTTAAATTTAAAGGCTTGGTCGTTTAATATTTATGCAAATTGACCTAATATTCACGAAAAACAAAAAATTAATGTATCAAGAGAATACAAATAAACAGCAGCAATCGAGATCACTCGCATCAGGGCTAAAATTTACGTACAATATAGCCAGTTAAAATTGAGTGAATCACATGAGCACCCAAAATACTCCCAAAAAAAAGCCATTGGTGAATTTACCTTTTCCAATGCCCTCAGCTATTGAAAATATAGATGATGTTGCCCACAATCAAGTGCGCCCAAAACCCGAGCAATATGCAGACCGTACATGGATGCCTCCACGTGGTACACGCCGTTCAATGGGTAAACGTTAAAGTTTGAATATAAAAAATAGGTGCATTGAGCACCTATTTTTATGCATTCTTTTTTAACATATCTTTAATGTATCAAGCGGGTCTTGATGATTTAGGGAAAGTATTACTCTTATCTGTTTAATTTTGTTCATTGAGCATTTCAGTGACATATTCATAATAGTTTTTCTTTTTTTGATACATCAATAGATCTGCACGTTTTAACATGTTATCAATACTTTCATCATCTTGGGTTGTGGCATAACCAATTGCAATGCTGATCGGCTGTGAAGAATAATACTGATTGTCAATATTCAGTAATTCTTCTATGGTCATAATGATTGATTCAACGGTCTGCTCATTTGCCGCAGGCATAAGCAGTACAAACTCATCTCCACCAATCCGCGATGCAGTATACCCGGTATTGGCGATCGTACGACTGAGAATATTGCCCATTCGACGCAACAAACCATCTCCAATATCATGGCCAAATTGGTCATTAATGGCTTTTAATCCATTCATATCGATGAAGATTGCTGAAGTTGGACGCAATACATTGCGTTCCAAACGATTAATTTCTTCTGTATAGAATGAACGGTTAAACAATTTGGTCAATACATCGTGTTTACCCAAGTATTCCAAATAACTTTCGGCTTTTTTACGTGCTGTGATATCGGTGAGTGCAACTTGAACTAAACTCCAGTCCTCTTCATAACCCGGAAAAACAGTAAATTGCAATAATACATTCCGCACTGAGCCATCTAGGGCATAATTGATCGCTTCACGTTGGTGGTGAATCTTACCATTCCATAATTCAATCAACTGCTCTCGGAATGTTTGATAAATTTCTTTTGCAAATACTTTGTTTAAGTTCTTAAACAGGGTTTCCTTATCTTGAGCTTTAAACAAGTCCAACGTGGCTTGATTTACATCCAATAAAATTATGTCTTCTATACATTGATTCACAAAGTCTGTATGCACATCCAAAAAGGTTCTAAAGTCATCAATTCCAATTTGACGTAACTGATCTAACCGCGTTTTGACCCGACTAAAATCTTCTACCCACAATGAAGCAGGGGAGTAGATAAAGCGAGATTCTGCAAGTTGTCGATTTTTTTCTTCCAGACGACGGGCATTTTGATAATCTGTAATATCTTCTGTTGTAATAAGAACTTGCTTTAAATTATGTTCTGAACCTGGCATCACCGCGCCACGTAGTTTTATGTCCAGCTTTTTTCCGGAAATCGTATAATTTACAGTGGTACTGGAAAATTCTGTTTGCCCCTCCCAAAGTGCGACCAACTCTTTGATATGTGAATCAAACATTTCTTTTTGGAAAATAACATCTAAATTTTGACAGAGATGTTTTTGATTCTTTGCTTGAAAAAGCTGTAAAGTTTTTTGATTTACTTTAATAATTTTAATTTTATGTGCGCATTGAGTAACCTGTTCTGGATGCGCCTCTAAAAAGCTTTGAAGATCAGTAATCCCTTGACTTTTCCATTGGTTGAATTGTTCTTTTATCGCACTATAATCTTCTAGCCACATCGGTGTGGGGGATATATCAAAAATAGAAGAATCGGAAAATTCCATTACAAGATTCTCGTTTGCTATAAAAGTCATTTAATTGCTCTGGAATATATCCTAAAATTTGCGGATGTAAAATAACAAGCAAAGATAAAATGTAAATTATTTATTATCTCTAAAAAATAGTGATAACTGACTCACTTTGTCTATTTAATGACAATTAGTGTAAAAGTATACTTTAATATTTAAAATCATGCTGAAGGCTGCCATGATGCAGATAATAGTATTGTTTATCTTTATACATCATTTGATCCGCTTTTTTTAATAAATCTGCGATATCACCTTGCTGATTTATGCTGGCATAACCGAATGCGACATGGATTGGATCGTGTGGAAACTCTAATTGATCAGCCAATATTTTTTGTTGAATGATGGCTAAGAGAATATCAATATCTCGCTGTTTCGCTTCAGGCATTAAAATCACAAATTCATCCCCGCCTATGCGAGATACTGAATAATTGGTTTTTATGGTGGATGCTCTTAAAAGTTCTGCAAAACGTTGAATTAATAAGTCTCCAATGTGATGACCCTGAACATCGTTGATTTTCTTTAATCCATTAATGTCCAAATAAATACAGGAAAGAGAATGAAATGGTGTAGATTGTAAACGCTGGATTTCTTCACTAAAAAATGTGCGGTTATATAATTGGGTAAGCTGATCATGTTGATTGGAGTAGTGTAAGTAATCTTCTAATTTTTTTCGTTCAGTTAAATCTGTAAATGCAATTTGCACAGTATCCCAATTATGTTGAGAGTCAGGGAAAATTACGAGATGTTCTTGGACATGAATTAAATCTCCATGCACCGACTGATATTCACACTCTTGTTTAATTTGATGTTGTCCATTCCATAAATATAATAATTGTTGAGAAAAATTTTCAAGATGATGTTTAAAAATACGATGTAGATGCAGACAAAACTGTTGTTTATTATAGGTACAGAAGAGATCGAGCAAAGCTTGATTAATACCTACAGTTTGAATGTTTTTAAAACAAAAAAATAAAAAATCAGGATTCTTTTCGATATAGTTTTTTAGATCTGTCAGATGATTGGCTTTGAGCTGATCAAATATTGTCTTGATTTTGCTATAGTCTTTGACACAAAGTGCAGTAGGGGAATATAAAAATAATGATTCAGCAAAGCGTCGGGCATTTTGTGATTGCGAAATATCCTCTGTGGTTAAAAGTACTCGATCCCAACTCTCTTTGTCATCAGACAGAATATTGGCTCTCAACTGCACATCGATTCTTTTGCCCTGACATGTATAGTTGATGACTGGAACAGAACAATTCATTTGCTTATTCCATAACGCTGAAAAAAATTCGATATGCATCATCTCAGTGTCCTGAGTATGCATTTCTGGGAATTTTTTTATAATTTCCTCTAAATTATGTGCTTCATATAAGGTCAGTGTACTTTGATTGACATCAATTGTTTTAATTGCAGCCAGACAGGGGACTAAGCGTTGAGGATCTTCGATTAAATAATGCTGGATATCAGATATACCTTCAGCAGCCCATGCATCAAAAATTTTTTTGATGCCACTGAAATCCTGTAGCCACATCGCAATGGGAGACAAATTAAAAATCGTTAAATCGATTTGCTCCATTCTTATTCCATTTTATTATTTGTAAATTTAGCTTAAATATAACACGGTAAAATGGCAATACCTAAATACATCGCGATGTTGAGAAAAAGTGATTTAAGGCACTAGAAATGCCTCACTTCTTGGCATGATGTTCTGCTTTGGGTGCTGCAATCACGCGTTGACCTGTCCAAACATCAATAAAATCTGTTTCATTTAAATGATAAAGTTCCAACAATGCCAGAATTGCACCCCCGATAATCATTGAACCTTCAGAGTTAGGTTGGAATTCAATTATTTTACCATGCAGATTGTGTAGAATATCTTGTATCTCAAAAATCCGATCACGTCCATTACTGTCATTTGGATACATAGGTGTATTTAAAATAATGGTGGCTAGACTTTTTTCTGCGTCTGTTAAATCTAAATCCTGTATTGCTTGCTCAGGATCAGTACAGAAAATCACCTGATCTGTTATGAAACTATGCAACAATTTTTGCGTGAGTTTAGGCAGTGTCTTTTCAACGAAAGGGCGGAATGAAGCCGGAAAGATCACATTACGTGCGATTCCCTTGAACATGGGGGCGATTTCTTCAACTTTATAGCCTGCGACTCCACATCCAATTGACGTAATGAAGTATTTCATTTTTGGATGATTCTTTGCATATATTTTAAAATCATCAATATAGTGCTGAATTTGTGAAAGAGGCATTTGTTGTAAATGTTCATTCATGGTTGGAATCGCAAAACTCTGACCTGCCCAACCACGCCCCACTCCTTTGGTTGCACCGAAATATAAATGCGCTGTTTTTGCAGCACCACCTTGATGTGTACCTGCCAAATTACTGCCAAAAACAAAAACAGTGTCTTCAGGTAAAGTTTTGATTATGCTTTCATCATGGTAGTGATATGTCATGTTTTTCAATCCTTTAATCGGCTTAATTCCATGTTGCTATCGAAATAAAAAAGGGTCAAGGTATTTGTTGAATATTGTGTAAAAAACCCCATTAAGCTTAAGCTACTTCTTTTGGTTGAGTCGGTTTCTGTTAAACTACTCGAGCTTCTTTCTCCTTGGTTAAAAGAGTGAATTATTGTGAATGATCATCAACCTTTTGAACTTGTTACAAACTACCAACCTGCTGGTGATCAACCACAGGCGATCGAAAAATTAGTTGCAGGGATAAATAAAGGTTTTCATGATCAGCTTTTATTGGGTGTAACAGGTTCCGGTAAAACCTATACCATGGCGAATGTGATTGCACAGACGCAAAGACCCACCATTATCATGGCGCACAATAAGACGCTTGCAGCTCAGCTTTATGGTGAATTTAAAGCATTTTTCCCCAACAATGCTGTTGAATATTTCGTCAGTTACTATGATTATTATCAACCTGAAGCTTATGTGCCTTCTTCCGATACTTTTATCGAAAAAGATTCAGCCATCAATGATCATATTGATCAAATGCGCCTTTCAGCAACCCGTGCACTGTTAGAACGTCGGGATGCCATTATTGTGGCGTCAGTTTCAGCCATCTATGGCTTAGGTGATCCGAATGCCTATATGAGTATGCTGTTGCATATTGTACAAGGAGATAGAGTAAGTCGTGATGACATTATTCGCCGTCTGGTCGAAATGCAATATACACGTAATGAGCTTGAATTTTTACGGGGTACTTATCGTATTCGCGGTGAAGTGATTGATATTTTTCCTGCTGAATCGGATCAACATGCCATCCGTGTTGAACTGTTTGATGATGAAGTTGATTCAATTCGTTGGTTTGATCCGATTACGGGGAAATTAGTGCGTAAAGTTCCTCGTGTGACGATTTATCCAAAAAGCCACTATGTCACACCAAAAGATAATCTTGAGCGGGCAATTGGAACCATTCGTGATGAGCTCTCGGAACGTTTGGTTTTCTTTAAAGAACATGAAAAGTTGTTAGAAGCTCAACGGATTGAACAGCGTACGCGATATGACCTGGAAATGATGCAGCAACTCGGCTATACCAACGGGATTGAAAACTATTCTAGACATTTGTCTGGTCGACCAGCGGGTGAAGCACCGCCAACATTGTTTGATTATATTCCTGATGATGCTTTACTGATTATCGATGAGTCACATGTGACTGTTCCACAGATTGGTGCAATGTACAAAGGTGACCGTTCTCGAAAAGAAAACTTGGTTAATTATGGCTTTCGTTTACCTAGCGCATTGGACAATCGTCCAATGAAGTTTGAAGAATGGGAGCGTATTGTGCCGACTACCATTTATGTCAGTGCGACACCTGCAAAATATGAGCTGGAAAAATCCGTCCAAGTGGCAGAGCAGGTAGTACGTCCAACAGGTTTGGTTGATCCAGAAATTGAGATACGTCCAGTTCTGACCCAGGTGGATGATGTACTTTCCGAAATCAATATTCGGAAGGAACTGAATGAGCGTGTATTGGTGACAACACTCACCAAACGGATGGCTGAAGATTTAACCTCGTATTTAAAAGAATATGGTGTAAAAGTAGCTTATTTGCATTCTGATATCGATACGGTTGAGCGAGTGAAAATTATCCATGAATTACGTACAGGCGTACATGACGTGATCGTGGGAATTAACTTGCTGCGCGAAGGTTTGGATATGCCTGAGGTTTCTTTGGTGGCGATTTTAGATGCAGATAAGGAAGGCTTTTTACGCTCTGAACGTTCATTGATTCAAACCATTGGACGTGCGGCACGACATGTTAAAGGCAAAGCAATCTTATACGCAGATCGTGTGACAGACTCTATGCAGAAAGCCATAGATGAAACTGAGCGTCGTAGAGCTAAACAAATTCAGTTCAATCAGGAACATGGCATTATTCCACGTAGTGCAGTTCGTCAAGCAATCAAAGAAATCGATACAGGCGAGGCGCTAACTGATGATCAAATTGATGATGCAATTGTTGAGCAACAACATGCTTTAACTGCGGATGAACGTCATATTCTGTCTGATCCTAAACTGTTCACAAAGCACCTCACTAAACTTGAGAAAGAGATGTTAAAAGCTTCTAAAGAGTTGCAATTTGAGCAAGCAGCACGGTTAAGAGATGAAATTGTGCGTTTAAAAGCGCGAATGTTAAAGTGATTTCGTCTGTTAAGTGATGGCTGTATTTAACTTAGATTGTTGCTTTAACATGAGCAAAGGATACATAAAGCTACAATCTAAGTTTACATTTCTGATTATTTTATAATAAATAGTAAAAATCCACGATCGAGGGTATAAAGTGCAATTATTCAAAATATTACCCAAATCATATGCGCTAAAAAAAACTATCATTGGGTTCAGTATTATTTCTGCTAGTTTTTTGTGCCCTAAGGTGTATGCCGATTATTCGACATTGGCAGCTGTTCCGAAATTAGAGCTGGGTCAGTATCTTGGGTTGTGGTATGAAATTGCACGTAAGCCTATGTATTTTCAGAAAGCCTGTAAGTCTGATGTCACGGCACGTTATACGGTCAATGAATATGGCAATGTTGCAGTGGATAATCGCTGTATTGATGAGAATGGCGAAGAATTGCGCGCACTCGGAGAAGCTTTCATCAGTAATGAGCCATTTAACTCCAAGTTTAAAGTCAGCTTTATTCCCGAGGCAATTCGCTGGATGCCTGTGGGAAGAGGGGACTATTGGGTGCTCAAAATAGACCCAGAATATCAAATGGCTTTGGTGGGTGAGCCTAAACGTAAATATTTATGGTTATTGTCACGTGATCCACACCCTGATGAAACCAAAGTAACTGAATTTCTGCGCTATGCACAGACGGTTGGCTTTAATTTAAAAGATATTATTCGAACCAAGCAGAATGCTTCACAATAATTCCATAAGCAGACAACCTGTCGGTTGATAGTTGATATATGCTTGTTTAAATCCTGTATTGAGAAAATATTGTAATATTCACAATAATTTTGAAATAAAAAAGTTATACTATTGAACTATTTATTTGAGATTTTATGAGAGGCGATAGATGTTTAAGGGCGTAGTATTGTCTATATTGGCATCTGTCACTTTTGGCGTATTGTATTTTTATACCAAATTATTGGGCGATTTAGATAGCCAGCAAACATTTGGTTGGAGAATCATTGCAACTTTACCTTTCCTGACTGTATTTATGTTTTTCAGTGGTGATTTTGCCTACGTGAAAAATATTTACCAGCGAATGATGAAGCAACCTTCATTATTCATCTTACTGATCATCACTTCTGCGCTGACCTGTTTTCAACTTTGGTTGTTTTTATGGGGTCCAATGAATGGGCGAGGATTACAAGTTTCATTGGGATATTTTCTTTTGCCTTTGGTCTTGGTTCTCGCTGGAAGTATTTTTTACAAAGAAAAACTATCAAAATTCCAAATGGTCGCCGTGGCTTTTGCTGTTATTGGTGTGGGGCATGAGTTATGGCGTTTAGGCAGTATTGCATGGGAAACCATCTGTGTTGCCTTGGGGTATTCACTCTATTTTCTGATTCGAAAAGCAATCAAAACGGATAATCTTGGCGGATTTTGGTGGGACATTCTGATTTGCATACCTGTTGCCATCTATTTTACCCAAATGGGGGTAAATGCATATGGACAGTTTATTGAAACCCCCGATTTATTTTTGGTGGTTGCTGGGCTAGGCGCATTCAGTGCGATTGGTCTCGGTAGTTATATTTTAGCCAGTCGTTATTTGCCTATGGTACTGTTTGGTTTACTGAGTTATTTAGAGCCCGTTTTATTGGCTTTAGCTTCATTGGCTTTAGGTGAATCTATTTCAGCAGATGAATGGTTGACTTATATTCCGATTTGGTGTGCTGTAGGTGTTTTAGTTCTAGAAGGCAGTTGGCATATTTATCAACAAAGAAACAAGCGGAAGAATTTGGAACTTAATATTAGGAAATTTGATAAAAGAAAGCATTAATAGGCATTATTTAAATATAAAAACGATAATTATTGAACTTAAATTAAAATAAATGTTAAATATATCTCAATATTAGTGCTTTTAAGCATGCTTAAAAAGAAAAGAATATTGATCGATTATGAATATAACAATGATTCCCTATCAAATACGGGCGACCCTTTTGCAACTTGAACCGAGTACTGACTTGAACTGGGAAAGGGTTTTATACCAAATTTTTGATGAAGCGAATATGGAAGTACGTGAGGAAATTGATCGTCAAATCTTGAAACCTAAAGAGATACAATGGAATCGAACTGAAAATACCTTTGAATTTAAAATTACAAGCTCATTGGAATCGTTAAAGCATCGTTTAGACAATGCACGAATGCGTTCTATTGCCAGTAAGTTGAGTACTTCGCTGCTTTGCTTGGAGCAAATTAGCGATTGTATACAAATTGCAGATTACCTTGAAAATACTTTACATCAAATTGATTTAATTCCAGTAGATGACCATCTTGGCTTACAACGTGAAAAGTTGTTGATACGTCGAGTTTTTTTGCAAGATGCGGCGAAGTTGGTTCGGCTTCTCAATATTCAAATTTGTCCAAATGTACGTGATTTAACCCTCAATCAAATCAAATGTTTTATTGTTGAAGTGTTTATCAAGCAACAATTATTGGGATACTGGTTTAAACCTTTACTGACGAAATCATCAACTCTATTTAATCATCCTTTTTTTAAATATTTTATTGTTAGTGAGCAGAAAATTCGTAAATTCGATATTGTGAAAACTTCAGAATTTATTTATTTGATTGCGCCAATACAACACTTTGAGCAAAACCCCTATTCTATACGTCGATTTTTATTTGAAGAACATATTGAATATAACAATCAAATTTATCTAACAGGGTTGGTGATTGATCCAAAACAGATTGGCGAAAATGCATATCGCTTGCAAACAGATCAATTGGTACAAAAAATGGTTACAATCCAACATCAAGTTCATCGCGATGTGATAGAGATTGTACAAGAATTTGAAAGTTTTACTGAAACCAAGCTATTGCCATTCCTAATGCAGCCGCTTGGGATGGGAGGTAAAAACAGTGATTTTGTTGCCCAGAATCATGTAAAAACAATCGAGCAAATGTTGATTGCAAATCTGTTGATGCCATTAAGAAATGCCGTAAAAAATGATTTATCTCATCTTGAAGAGTTTGAATATTTATTTATGAGTGTTCATCGTATTTTCTCAGAGATTTTATCGCATTATCGTGATTTTAAAGAGCAACCTGCATTATTTTTTAATGCGCATGTACAGATATTTGAATACCGTTTACTGGCATATTTAAAACTTTTGGAGAAGCGCAAGGACGAAATCTTTGTTCCTATGAGTAAACAGGAATGGCAAGTCATGCATGAACGATCACAACAACCTTTAAAAAAGCTTCAAGAGATTATGTCGGATCAAGTCAAAGACTATAACGAATTAAAACTCTATACCCAACAGTTGAAACATGAACAGAACCAAGTGAAAGGCTCTTTGCTGAAGAAAATTGTCAAAGGTGGAAAAGTTGAAAAAGATATTCAACAAGCTAAACATGCCGCAATGATAATTAAAAAACAGACATATTTAGATGTGTTGAGTGTTCCAAAAGGCTTATCGAAATACAGTGTTTTTATTGAGTTTGAAAGTATAACTTCCTTAAGTGAACTTGAACGACATTATGCTTTTCCTTCAGGGGACAATGGGATTATTCGTTTCCCTTTTTTAATGAAAATTCCTGAGAATCTAGCAGATTTTGATTTTGAAGCTTTTCATGCCTCCATTTACCTGGATTAATCTTATATTGAACAGTGCTTATCAAAACATCATATCGAGGTGAAGATAGGTTTTTGACCCGTCAGGGCTCAATGATAAATACAATTAAAACTGAGTTGAACCGTGTTTAAAAGGCAGGGGCTGGGTGTTTTTTATTCGTGTCATGAAATGCATGTTACACTGTGTTATAGACCTATAAATAAAGAAAGCTGAATTATGGTTTAAATATCAGTATTTAATTTTTATAAAAATATCTAACATGACAAAATATTATAAAAATCTACCATGAATTGATTTCAACTAAATGAGAATTCCATTACAATTGTGGGGTTTAAAAATCCATGTCTAGATATACATAAATAGAGGACGTATCTGTGAGCAAAGACACTATCATCGCCCTACATGCAGAGCACCAAGGTCGCTGGAAAAACCGTGAAGAAATCGCGGAACGTATGATTGCATTAATCGGTCAATTATACCGTGAAAAAAATATTGTGACTTCTGTTTACGGTCGTTCTTTAGTGAACCGTTCTGTAATTCAAATTCTTAAAGCTCACCGTCGTACTCGTATGATGGATGTTGAACTTTCAGTTGTACATACCTTTCCTATTTTAGAAGCTTTAGCAAAATTAGATAATATTGGTTCAGCTGAAGTTGATTTAGGCAAACTTGCTGTTGAATACAAAGAGAAGAGTGGCGATGTTGATGCATTTGTTGCTCAGGCTGTTCGCTCTTTAGAAGGTCGTCCAGCACAAGTGGAACCCAAAGATGTTGTGCTTTACGGTTTTGGTCGTATTGGTCGTATTTTAGCGCGTTTGATCATCAGCCAGTCTGGTCTTGGTCGTGGTTTAAGCCTGAAAGCAATCGTCGTACGCAAATCATCTGATGGTGATTTAGAAAAGCGTGCTTCATTGTTACGCCGTGACTCAATTCATGGTCCATTTGCAGGAACAATTTCTGTAGATGAAGAAAATGAAGCAATTATTGCCAATGGTAATTTCATTAAAGTGATCTATGCTTCTAGCCCAGCTGAAGTAGATTACACAGCTTATGGCATTGATAATGCACTTGTGATTGACAACACAGGTAAATGGCGTGATATCGATGGTTTATCGCAGCATCTTAAATGCCCGGGCGTAGGTCGTGTTGTACTTACTGCTCCGGGTAAAGGTGATATGAAAAACGTTGTATTTGGTGTGAACCAAAATGACATTATCGATTCAGATAAAATCATTTCAGCAGCAAGCTGTACAACCAATGCAATTACACCTGTCTTGAAAGTTTTGGAAGACAAATACAAAGTGATCAACGGTCATGTTGAAACAGTTCACTCATTTACAAATGACCAGAACTTGATTGATAACTACCATAAAGCAGATCGTCGTGGTCGTGCTGCAACTTTGAACATGGTTATTACTGAAACTGGTGCTGCGAAAGCTGTTGCGAAAGCTTTACCTCAGTTACAAGGCAAATTGACAGGAAATTCAGTTCGTGTACCTACACCAAACGTTTCTCTTGCTATTCTTAACTTAACACTTGAGAAAGAAGTAGATCGTGAAGAAGTAAACGAATATATTCGTCAGATCTCGATCAATTCAAGCCTTCAAGGTCAAATTGGTTATACGAATTCAACTGAAGTTGTATCTTCTGACTTTATCGGTTCTCGTACAGCGGGTGTATTTGATGCCCAAGCGACAATTACATCAGGTAACCGTTTAACAGCATATGTTTGGTATGATAACGAAGTGGGTTATAGCTGCCAAGTATTACGTATTGCGGAACAAATGTGTGGTGTAAGCTATCCAAAAGCACCTGCTGAAACAAATGCATAATTTGTAATATTCAGTAAAAAGGAGCTTCTGGTGAAGCTCCTTTTTTTATTCTCGAAAATGTTGATATATGATTAAATTCAAGTGAATATTACAACTTAACTAAAATGGTTAATTAAGAAAATTAAGAAAGGTTAAATGAGTAATAGTTTATCTATTTTATAAACATTAACTCGTTTGCGGATGGAAAAAGAACATGAAAAAAAAGCTATTCTTGGGCATAATGTTATTGCTATCAGGTGGCATAAGTGCCAAATCCCTGGAATTGCGTCCTATATTGAAAGATCGCTTTGAGAAAAATTGCGCAATCCGGCAGCAGTATGATTTTCATGATGAGAACACAGAACTGATTGCGCCACTTCAAGACTATGCCATCGATACCCAATATGTGGAGAAGCCGGCTTATGAATCAACCACATATAAACTCAAAAAAGTCACTTATGCCAATATTCCGATTTTAAAAATTGAATTCAGTTTTGGACGTCCAGCACAACAATACAATGAATATTTATATTTTGATCTCAGTTCAGAGTGGGCTAAAAAGAAATTTAAAACACTCCAATTTAAACAAAATCATCAAAAAGCTGATGTAAGTGTTGATTATAAAAATCATACGGCAATTGTGCAGTGTTATTGGTTAAGTGATTTTTAGAAATAATGGAGCAATGAAATATCATTTGTTTATTAATTAAACAAAATTCTTCGACTTTTATACATAAAAAAGCATATTTATTCACATAAATATTTAAAATAACTCCTAATTATTAGATAAAAAATTAAGGAATGGATTTTGCAGTTGAAGCAAATTATGGCAGGAATCGCCTTTATCTGTGTCGCCACACTGTGTGGAGTCATGATTGCTGTTTGGGTATTTAAACATTTTAGTATTTATATTCCACTTGAAAATCAAGCCGTCCGTATCGACTTAAAAGAACCGCTACAGGCCAAAGTACAAATTCATGATGCTTTAAATGTTGATGTAAAGGGAAAGGTGAATGCTCAGATTCCAATCCATGAAAAATTAAATCTGCCCATTGCTCAGACTTTAACGCCGCATGTTTATTTTGATAATCAGGTCCCGATCGAAACCAACATTCCTGTCAATGAAGTGATAAAAATCAATCAAGAAATGCCGATTGATACTAAAGTTAAGGTCACTGTTCTAGGTAAAGATATCAGCTTACCCTTAAAAGGAACCATCCCCGTTAAGATGGATGTACCGATTAATTTACATGTTCCTTTGAAACAAAACATTCATTTGAAATTTGATGCGCCTGTCAAAGTTTTACTTAAAGAAAACTTGCATATTCCATTAGACGCAACGCTCAAAACCAATATTCCGATACAAGGTCATCTCAATGTACCGATCAAATCAGCATTGCAAGCAACGGTTGATGTTCAAAATACTTTACCTGTGAAAATTGAAAAAGGGCAGTTAAAAATACCTTTAGATAGCATTAAGTTGTCACGTCGTGAGTCAGGGCAAACATCATCACAAGTTACACCATCTGACGCATTGAATTAGGTTGATAATCAGTATGTGGATATTTAGATCATTTAAAACAGTAGTATTCAGTTTTTTTATGGTTGTCTTCGCTATCGCAGTTTGTGTTTGGTTATATTTAAATATTCAAACTTCTATGCAAGTTTCTGCCCAAAAGGCACAAATCCAATTGTCTGAATCATTGCCAACCAAAATTCATGTCGGTAACTATTTGGAAACCCATGCAAAAGGGGCTTTAGATACAACCTTGGATGTCGATCGGGAGTTGACTTTACCTTTAAATGGCAAATATTTAGCCAATTTAAGTTTTGAGGTTACCACACCGATCGAGGTTGATCTGGACTACTCGACCCAAATCCAAATCGAAACATTGATGCCCTTAGAAACAACCACTGATTTGGTATATCAGAATAAACTTTTACCGCAGTTGCCTTTAAAGCTGGATATTCCGATTAAGCTTTCGGTGCCTTTTAACATCAAGCGCCACTATCAGGTGCCAATCAAAATTATATTTGATGGTCCTGTTTACTTGGCGTTTAATGAGATGATTCATCTCTATGTGAAACATCGCTTAAAACCTACGCTCAATATTAATGATCCAATGACGATGCGAAAAATTGCCACATTTGATGCAACCATGTACAACACCGAAAGACAGTCTCTAGCGGATCTTGAGATGAATATTGATTTACCTATACGCAATATTCATCCCTAAAATAAATCGGCATCAATTTAAATTGATGCCGATTTAAACTCAACAGCTTAGTTTTAAAACAATGCATTTATTTGAGTCTGGATATCAGTCGTTTTATGACCAATCAGTTGTTCTAAATCTGGACGATCGCTGAACATAGCACCACGTGCAGTCTGGACATCAGCATCGACAATCACACTGACTAATTCACTTGCTAAGCCAGCCGTAGTCAGTGCATGGGTATAGTCATCGGCACTGATATTTTGGTATTGGACAGATTTACCCGACGCTTCGCCAATATAAGATGCCAAGTCTGCAAGTGTAAAACTGGTTGAGCCAGCCAGTTCATAGATTTTGTTTTCATGACCTGATGAACTCAGCACTATGGCTGCTGCTTCGGCATAATCTAGTCGAGACGCTGAACTGATCTTGCCATTTTGAGCGCTTCCATAAAGTATGCCTGTTTCCGCGCTATGTTGCACATTTGCTAGGTAGTTTTCGTTATACCAATTATTTCGTAGCAGCGTATAACTCAAGCCACTTGCTAAAATGAGCGCTTCAGTTTCTCGGTGTTCCTGTGCTAAACCCAATGGGTTATGTGTTGCATTGAGTAAACTGGTATAGGCAATATAAGGAACATTGGCAGTCACTGCTGCATCGATTACAGCTTTATGCTGTGGGGTACGGCGTCCAATTTCATTGGCTGAAATAAGTAATAATTTATCAATACCCTGTAAAGCGGGGACCAATGTTTGTGGTTGGTCATAGTCAAATTGGCGAAGTTCTATATCGTGTTGCTGAAGTGATTGTGCTTTATCCAAGTTTCGGACTAAAGCCACAATATTTTCTGCTGGGATGAGTTTTACTAAGCTTTGGATGACCAATTGCCCAAGTTGACCAGTCGCGCCAGTAATTGCAATTTTCATAAAGTTCACCTTTTGATTGATTTGGATTGGATGTTTTTTAAACTTGATGCTATTATCATAGATATTAAACTTACCAAATGTAAGTACGTACCGAAAAGTAAGCTAATTACTGTATGGAGAAAATTTATGAGCATTTATGCTTCGAGTCATTTAATGGGTCAAGTTTTATCCAGTGAATGTCCATCTAGAGAAATATTGGAACATTTAACCAGTAAGTGGTCTGTGTTAGTCTTACGGTGTTTGAGTGACGGTGTGCAGCGATTTAGTGAATTACGCAACCGTATTGAAGGCATCAGCGAAAAAATGCTGGCACAAACCTTACGGGTATTGGAGCAAGATGGATTTATTTTACGTACGGTCTATCCTGAAGTTCCGCCAAAGGTTGAGTATCAATTGACGATTTTAGGTGCGCAAGCTGCCGAAAAAATAAGTTATGTGATTGGTTGGATCGAGAGAAGCCTGCCAGATATTTTGGCAAATAAAGAAAATTTGAATAAATCTTAAATGAACTGATATTCACCAAACTGTTTTTATTTGGTGAATATATGCAGTCTTAGAAGTGATGTTATTTTACCTGTTGGTCTTTAGACTTAGCAATCCAGTAATCATTGCACCGATTGTCGCTAAAAACATGTCTTTATGTGCATCCCATACGTCTCCTTGCTGCCCATTATAGTTTTCAGCTTCTTCCGGGGATAAACCAATTGCCAGCCACCATTCAATCCACTCGTAGAATAAACTGGTCGCCATGACAAACTGGATCACCAGTATAAATAAAATTTTTGGTTTTAAACTCGGTAGCCAAACTTGGAAAAGTCGATAGAAAAATGGATAGAGAAACAAGCCATAAAAAAAATGTACAAAACGATCAAACATATTGCGTGACCATCCCATGACTTGATTGAGATCAAAATGTAAATATTTGATTGACCAATCATTATACGGTACATACGAGTACAGGTAATGTGCTGCTATAACATGGATGATCAGGAATAGAATATACAGTAGAAATGATGAAAAACTCAGTCCGATTTTCTTTAGGCAGAAGAATAAAACAACCAACATCAGCACCGTACCAATCTGATGCAGCATATAGGACGGATATTCCAAAGGATTGATACTTGCTAAAATAATCGCTATGGCTAGAACGGCAAGTACAAGCCAATGTTTTTTTGTGAATTGATGATAAATCATTATGCTGTTTTCTATAAATTATTACTGCGCATTGTAATCAAAATGCAAAAAAATGCGAAGCATTGGCTTCGCATTTTTATCACTGAAAACGATTATAAATCTTAGATTTTTTCAATGAGTTCTTTAATTTGTTTGGCCTGATCAGCAGCATTCCCTGTATAGCTTGCTGGTGTCATTTCAGCCAAGCGTGCACGGTCAGCTGCGGGTACAGCTTCAAGCTCAGTTCCATTGACAAAGTTGACCATCATATCACGCGTCATTGCTTGACCACGAGTCAATGCTTTGAGTTTTTCATAAGGTTTTTCAACTGCATATCGACGCATTACCGTTTGAATTGGTTCAGCTAAAACTTCTTGGGCATGATCAAGATCTTCAAGCAAACGTGCAGCATTTAGTTCGAGTTTACCGATACCTTTTAAACAAGCTTCATATGCAATTAAGCTTTGTGCCAAACCAACCCCCATGTTACGCAGTACTGTAGAGTCAGTAAGGTCACGTTGCCAACGCGAAATAGGTAGTTTTTCACCTAAATGTGCCAAGACTGCATTTGCAATCCCTAAGTTACCTTCAGAGTTTTCAAAATCAATTGGATTGACTTTATGAGGCATTGTTGAAGAGCCAACTTCACCTTCTTTCAAACGTTGTTTGAAGAAACCGAGTGAAATATAACCCCATACGTCACGGTTAAAGTCGATCAAGATTGTGTTGAAGCGGCGTAAGGCATCAAATAATTCAGCAATATAATCGTGAGGTTCGATTTGGGTTGTGTATGGGTTGAATGTCAAGCCTAAAGATTCAACAAAAGCTTGCGCATGTGCAGGCCAGTTGATTTCTGGGTAAGCGGAGTAATGTGCATTATAGTTACCCACCGCACCGTTAATTTTACCGAGCAATTCAACTTGATTAAATTGTTTGATTTGACGTGCTAAACGATATGCCACATTCGCCATTTCTTTACCCAGTGTTGTTGGGCTGGCTGTTTGACCATGTGTACGTGATAACATTGGTTGTTCAGCGTGTTTCTCAGCTAAATCTACGATTGAATCAACAATTTGCTGCATTGAAGCCACTAAAACATCACGACCATTTTTTAGCATTAACGCATGAGAAAGGTTATTGATGTCTTCTGATGTGCAGGCAAAATGAATGAACTCGCCCGCATTTTTAAGTTCGTCAATATGTGCAATTTTTTCTTTCAGGAAGTATTCAACAGCTTTTACATCATGGTTGGTGGTGCGTTCGATTTCTTTAATGCGGTTTGCATCTTGTTCAGAAAACTGAGCCACAATTGCGTCTAAAGCATGGTTTGTTTCAGTTGAGAAAGCAGGCACTTCAGTGATTTCAGGGCGGTTTGCAAGCGCTTGTAACCAACGCACTTCAACAGTCACACGCGCATGGATTAAACCAAACTCAGAGAGGTAAGGGCGCAAAGCATCACATTTACTTGTATAGCGTCCATCTAATGGAGAAAGTGCGGTTAAAGCGTTCATAAAGATTCCTTAAGCTTTGGAATATAGGTCATGTTGATATTTCACAAATACTCAATGTTAAAACCATCTGTAAAATATCAACATGACCTTGTGTAAAACTGAAACTCAATCAATATCAAATTACACAACCTGATATTGTAATCGAGCAAGATCCTGAATATCCTGAAGAAGTTTACGTTTGCTAAAGATCATGTTCCATGAGCTGCCACCTAATTGACGCCATAGGTGAGCCATCTGTAGACCTGTAAATAAGCTCGCGCGGATACGATTGGTATGTGCAGTATCTTTAAATGCTTCTGCATTGCCACGCACTAGAATTCTCGGATTAATTTGACCAGCAGTGTCAACATATGCTTGGGCTAAGTTGGCAAGAATACTCGGATGTAAGTAGTTATTGTCGAAGAAAGACAACTGCTTTAAAATTTTTTGCTGTGATTGATGAATAATTTCAACAAATTTTGGATTACTGTAGACTTTTTTTTCTAATGCTAACAATGACATTGCATATGACATTGGAAGTTTTGCATTGGCTAGCTTGGGAATTCTGGATTTGGGGGAGGTGGAAAAGGGTTGGGTGATGCTACTTTCCAGCGCCTTTAATCCTAGAGAGATATCAGCCAATTGATTAAAAAAGTCCAGGGTTTGACCAGACTGATTATCGGAAGGACGTATATTGAGACTGGCTTTAATCAATTGTTCAAAATAAAAATTGCCACTTTCCCCGATGCTTTGACGACCCGTCATAGCCGTCATATGGGTCAGCTGCGTTGCTTGAAACACAGCTGCTAACGCCAAAGCGCGATTTTGGCGTTGATTCAAAGTCTGAGGCTGTTGAAAGGGCAACTCAACCATGCCTAAATTCCTTTAAATAATGTTTAATCATGACTGAATAAAGCTGGGTTTAGGTGCATTGGTATGATGAATCACCCCACCGCCCAAACACACTTCATCTACATAAAAAACAACACTTTGTCCCGGTGTAACGGCACGTTGTGGTTCATCAAATTCGACACGTACACCATGCGATGTATTGCTGTCTTTATAGATTGTACATGCTTGATCAGGTTGGCGGTAACGAGTTTTAGCCGTGCATCGGAAACCTGATTCAGGAATATCTTGCTCGCCTGTAACCCAGTCAATCGTCTCAGACCATAGAACGGTGCTTTGCATCAATGGATGCTCATGGCCTTGACCAACCACCAAACGATTGCCTTCGAGGTCTTTATGCAGAACAAACCAAGCGCCTTCTTCAGCACCTTTAAGTCCACCAAGACCAATACCACCACGTTGACCGAGCGTATAGTACATTAAGCCGTGATGATCACCAACCTCTTTTCCTGAATCTAAGACAATTTTTCCGGGTTGTGCAGGCAAATATTGTTTTAGAAAGTCATTAAAACGTCGTTCACCAATGAAACAAATACCGGTTGAATCCTTTTTCTTTGCAGTTGCTAAACCGAGTTCTTCTGCAATTTTACGGACCTGAGGTTTTTCAATCTCACCCACAGGAAACAATGTTTTATTGATTTCACGTCCATGAACAGCATGCAAGAAATAGGTTTGATCCTTGTTGTTGTCTAGACCACGCAACAAAGGTGCATATTGATCACCTTTAGTGTTGGTTGCAGTTGCACCCCGACGGCAATAATGTCCAGTTGCAATGAAATCAGCACCTAAACTGATGGCATGGTCCAAAAAAGCACGAAATTTAATTTCTTTATTACACAAAATATCTGGGTTGGGTGTACGACCAGCAGCATATTCTGCTAGGAAGTGCTCAAAAACACGATCCCAATATTCCATGGCAAAGTTGGCAGTATGTAATTTGATTCCAATTTTGTCACAAACTGCTTGTGCATCAGCAAGATCTTCCATGGCTGTGCAGTATTCCGTACCATCATCTTCTTCCCAGTTTTTCATGAAAAGACCTTCAACTTGATATCCTTGTTGAAGTAAAAGTGCAGCAGACACAGATGAATCTACACCACCAGACATACCGACGATGACACGTTGTTGCATAGGATTAGGCATCCAAATTTGAAATTAAAGGAGAGTTTTGGTGCTCATAGATGAGCGAAAGCGGATATTTTTGCCCAGATAGCGCGTCTTGTACAGCTTTAATCACAAGCGGGCTTCTTGCACGTGCAGAATCAAGTAATTCTTCAAGGGTCATCCATTGTGGACCAATAATTCCTGTATCGAGTTCAGCATCAGGAAAGTATTCGGTGACATGGGCTAAGAAGCAAAATCTAAAATAAGTACGATCTGGAAACATGGGCGGAGTATAGGTATAGATTCCAAGTAGGTAATCAACTTCAATCGCATATCCTGTTTCTTCCATTGTTTCGCGTATGGCAGCTTGAATAATGGTTTCATTGCACTCAACATGTCCAGCAGGCTGATTGAAAACAGTATGGCTGACCCCTTCGGTCTGTTCTTCTACAAACAGAAATTTTCCATCTTTTTCAACAACAGTTGCAACAGTCACATGTGGAGACCAAGAGCTCATAATCAGCACCATGGGAGATAAAGCATTATTCTACAAAATTTTGAGCTTGGTGGCTATGTTCAAGGCTTTTTCTTTAAACAAGGATATAAAATGCATCATTCAAGCTGATTTACAATGTATGGCTAATTTCAATATAAGCCGTGAGATCACTGTAGATCGCATATCGTCAAAAGCGCTGTTTGCTTTAAAATTCACTTTAAAAATTAATAAAAAAGTTATTTTATTTTTTAAAATTTCAGCAATAAAAATATTTTTTATAATATTTACTCAAAGTAATGAATTGATTTATAAATAGATTTAATTTTTTTTGGCATCAGAAGTCAATTCATTTTGTTTGGTTATTTACTTTTTAATGCTTAATCCCCTTGATTTTTTATGTGATTAAGGTCCATATTTAAGCGCAATCCTTATTAAAACACATGATAAAAAATAGCGATAAAGAGGGTCTTGATGAAAACAAACAAATCTTTATTTTTTCTCATCAGTTTGCTTTTAAATCAAGCAACATTCGCAGAGGCTTTCTCAGATACCTTTCAAGGACCTGCAAAACTTAATCTTAATCTCTATGTATTTGCTGCGGATGTAGATGGGGGTATTCAAAAGGGCAAGGTGAAATACGATATCGATCAGCCATTTAAAGAAACTGTCAAGGCGCTTGATCAATCCTTTATGGGTCATGTGGATTTGAGTAAAGGAAAATGGGGGCTTTATGCAGATCACCAGTATGTCAAAACATCTCAAGAAAAAACTGCAATCAATATACCTGTCGCATTGAGTACCAAGCTCAATCAAAGCAGTTATGGGGTTTATTACCAAGCTTATGTTTCACCAGAAATAACCTTGCAGCAACAAACAAAGTTTATTGTGGAACCTACCGTTGGCTTACATCGAACTCAAGCAAAAGCAACTCTGGGGGTGTTTAACCAGACATTGGCAGCAGATGCAAAGTGGACTGAATTTTTTTGGGGATCACGCTTTAAATATAATTTTGATTCACCTTGGAATCTTGCAGCAGAATTTACATTTGGTACTGAAAATACCACTGTTGCACATGCATATCTGGGTTATCGAATTCCTGCCTTTCATCGAAAGCTCAATCTGCGTGTAGGCTATCGTTACTTCGAACAAGATCATAAATCGAATAATTTTCACTGGGATGTTCGTCAGCAAGGTCCTGTGATAGGGATCAATCTACCAATTTTCTAAGAGGGTTTAATCATGAATAAGGCAATGAAAAAAGTATTGTTTGCAGCAGGACTTCTAGTCGCTGCGGAGATAGCAACTGCCTGTACGCGTGTTGTATATCTTGGTAATAATGACGTAATGACAGCACGTTCGATGGATTGGAAAACTGACGTTGGAACCAATCTATGGATTTTACCGAATAATGTTAAACGTACAGGCATGGCAGGACCAAAGTCTATTCAGTGGACATCGAAATATGGCAGTGTTGTGGCGACCGGCTATGATATTTCTACGACTGATGGAGTCAATGAAAAAGGCTTGATGGCAAATTTACTGTGGTTGGTGGAGTCTGAATATCCAGATGTAAAAAACAGTAAAAAACCACCACTCAGTATTTCGCTTTGGGCGCAGTATGTCTTGGATAACTACGCAACAGTTAATGAAGCTATACAAGCTTTGGAAAAAGAACCATTCATGATTGTCACAGATCAAGTGCCGGGAGAGAAACGTTTGGCAACCCTGCATTTATCTATTTCTGATTCGACAGGAGACAGTGCCATTATTGAGTATATTGGCGGTAAGCAAATCATTCATCATGGTCAAAAATATCAAGTGATGACAAACTCTCCAACCTTTGATCAACAGCTTGCTTTGAATACTTACTGGAAACAGATTGGTGGAACTACGATGTTGCCCGGAACAAATCGTGCCGCAGATCGTTTTGCGAGAGCATCGTTTTATATCAATGCAATTCCTAAAAATGCCTCACCTGAACATTCACTCGCCAGCGTATTTAGTGTGATACGTAATACATCAGTACCTTTCGGACTCAATACTGAGGAGGAACCGAATATTTCATCGACACGATGGCGAACCGTTTTTGATCATAAACGAGGACTATATTTCTTTGAATCTGCTGTATCACCGAATGTTTTTTGGGTAGACTTAAAGGAGATTGATTTTAAAGATGGTCAAACCAGAAAGCTTGACTTGGGTGCTGACCAAGCGAAAGTGTATGCAGGTAAGGCTAATTCTTCTTTTAAGGTCGCTCAACCATTCCAATTTCTGGGCATCCAATAGGATATAAAAACATGATGAAGAAACTTTGGTACATTCCTTTGAGTGCATTGCTTATCGCAGGATGTGCTTCAAATCCTAATAATGCGAATTCAAATGTGGGTACTCAAGGCTTATTAATCTGCCAGCCAAGTGAAATTTGCCCGATTGTGACAGTGGCATGGAACGAAGCACATAAAGACATTCTAAAAGTCAAACTGAGTCTAAACAGTGCATATACTAAATATAATATCGAAAAAGTTGTATTTAGTGATGGGATGAAAAGTCATTCATTTAATGTCATTGGACCAACAGAGATAGATTTCGCATTTAAGGCAAATCGTTCAAGGAACAGTGTTTTAGTTCCTGTGAATATGATGGTTGATTTTAGAGGCTCTGAAAATGTCTTTATGGAAATTCATACAGATCAGGGGGTAATTAAACGTTATATCGTTAAAGATAATGTCAAAGCACCTGTGTTTGAAGAGTTAAGCAAATACTACAAAGTGAATGAATAAGCACTTTATATCGATTAAATGGGGCTTTAATTTCACTTGTTGATGGTGAAATTAAAGCCTATTTATCATGGTATTCATAAATTTTCTTGCTGTTTTAAGCTAAAATAATATTGAAAATTAGATTGTTATAAATGAGTTGTAATTTTTTTTATCATACTCATATACAATAATTTCCTGTTTTCGAATAAACGAAATATCTCAGCTATTGGCTTGTTCAGTTGGAGGTTGAAGTATTTTCAGCTCAAGTGGAAGTCATAGCTAGAGCAAAAAAGAAGGTATTCTATAGGTACAAACCCAAGCCATGACCAGCTTTTTAAAGAACCCACTTTTTATAAAACCAAGCGCTTTAAGGGATATGGACGAAATTTTTAAAGATGTAGGCATTCATTTATCTGAAAATCAGATATGGGATGATTTCTTTCTTGAACAAATTGAAGTCACGGCTGAGCAATATGATTCTGTTTCAAAAAACACTTCTATCTTAGTGATTTTTTAATTCTCAGTCTTTAAATGATTTTTGACCGGCAATTGAGATTCTGGATGGGCGCTTTAGCCAAGTGCTCTCAAACACTTAAAGAACAGTTCAGAAACTCGAGATTATGTATATTCAGCTTGGCATCACTGTGATCATTCATCAATTAAGAATATATTTTTTATTTTGATGGATATGCTCTAAATTAGACATCCAGAGAAATCATAGACACTCAATTGCATCGTGAGTTTTGCTTTATCAAAAATCTCATTATTTTGATAAAGCAAAAGTTTTGATCAAGTTTTAATTAGATTCATCAATATAATTGTTTGCCACTTTCACATAATGTCTTGCAGAATAAGGTAAAAATTCTTTTTCTTTGTCGGTTAAAGGGCGGACTTTTTGCACTGGACTGCCCACATATAAATAGCCGCTCTCCAAGCGCTTACGGGGGGGAACCAATGAGCCTGCACCAATCATTACATCATCTTCGACGATTACATCATCCAACACAATACTATTAATACCGATCAACACTCGGTTGCCAATCTGGCAACCATGTAAGGTAACATGATGACCAATGGTTACATCTTCACCAATGATCAATGGTGAACCATTGGGTTTTGCATCATTTTTGTGGCTGACATGAAGCATACAGTGATCTTGAACATTGGAATTTCGACCAATTTTAATGCTATTGACATCAGCACGAATCACAGCAAAAGGCCATACTGAAACATTTTCCGCTAAAGTAACCTCACCGATCACAATAGATAAATCATCGATATAGCACGTTGAGTCAATTTTAGGATGATGCTGTAAATATGTACGAATATTCTTTTTCATGTTGGCGTCCTGATCAAAGCTCAAAATTCAAAAAATCGTGGTCACAGTATAAAATAAAAAGGCATCCCAATCTTTGATCAGGATGCCTGTGCTTTAGTCTAACCAATGCAATCAAATTAGACTTTCATCAATAAATCAAAATAAATTGCTAAAGAACATTTTGATGTGATCGATCATGCGAGAGAAGAAACCTGCTTCTTCAACTGCTTTTAATGCTACCAAAGGTTTTTCAGCAATGACTTTACCATCCAGTGTTGCTGTAAGTTTACCAACAACCTGACCTTGTTTTAATGGTGCATTCAAGTTTGGCTGAACGGTGACTTGTGTCTTGATGGCATTTGCCTGACCCTTCGGCATGGTCACGTTGAAGTTTTCAGCTAAACCGATTTGAACATCATTTTCTTTACCAAAATAAACTTTAGCTTTGGCAAGAACTTGGTTTGCAGGGTGAACACTTACAGTTTCAAAGTTTGAATAACCCCAAGAAAGGAGTGAACGTGTCTGATTGGCACGCTCATTCATAGATGGAGCACCAAAAATCACAGAAATCAAACGCATTGGACCACGCTTAGAAGAGGTCGTTAAACAGAAACCTGCTTCATTGGTATGACCGGTTTTTAAACCATCAACACTTGGATCGGTATAAAGTAATGCATTACGGTTACCTTGTTTGATTCCATTAAAGGTAAATTCTTTTTCAGAATAAATTGGGTAGTATTTTGAGCTGTCGTGAATGATATGTTTTGCTAAAACAGCCATATCTTTTGCAGTAGAGTAATGACCATCCGCAGGCATGCCTGTCGCATTGATGAAGTGCGTATTGGTCATTCCAACACGTTTAGCTTCTTGATTCATGACATAAGCAAATGAACCTTCGTTGCCAGAAATGTGTTCAGCCATCGCTTTAGAAGCATCGTTACCCGATTGGATAATAATGCCACGCAACATTTCTAAAACTGTTGCCGTACCATTGAGCGGGACATACATACAAGATTCAGTGCTACTACCTCGACACCACGCTGACTCATTCATGCGAACCTTTTCATTTTCAGTCAGTTCGCCTTTGAGAAGTTTTTGCTCAATGATGTAACTGGTCATCATTTTGGTCATTGAAGCAGGTGCTAGTTTTTCATTTTCATTCTTCGAAGCAAGAATTTGACCTGTCTCGTAGTCCATTAAGACGTAAGATTTATTATTTAATTCTGGCGGAGTAGTTAAGACGGTTGCTGCATAAGAAAATGAAGGTAAAAGTAATAATGCAGCAATGGCGCTTTTTGGGGTCATTCTAGGTCGTTCCAATCGTTATAAGAGCACAAACAGGCTAGCATTTTAGGACAAAGCAAAGCCGACTTCTATACAGAAAGTCGGCTTATTTCTTACTTATTGTAACTATTTCATTATTTGTTTAATAAATTGCATTACGTTTGTGAACGGTAGTGACTAATATCATTACAAATTGCTGTATTTTCGGCGTCTCCGGCTTTCTTGGCATCAGCTTTGGCTTCTTTTAAAGCACGTTGAAAATCCTTTTGTTTGGCTAATGTTTTTAAGGCATCTTTCGGGTTTTTTTCATTTGGCATGTAGTCTTTCAATAAATGATTGAAACCTTTATCAAATGTAGCATCTGTTTTAATCAAATTCGGACAGATATCAGACAGTACATAGATCGCAGCAAGTTCTTCTTTGGAGACCTGTTGTTGTGTGACTTCAATATTCTGTTCATGCGAAGCTGCGTCTTTAGTTGCCGCAAAAGCATGGGTCATGAATAAACCACTGGCTGAAACAAGGCTTAATGTAAGCATTTTTAAAGTCATACGCATGATGGACCTAATCAATTATTTCTCTTAACAAGAGGCATAGAGTAAACGTAAAAATAGTCAAAAATATAGATAAAATGTATTGATGTTGTAGATTTATTTGAACTTTTAGCTCAATAATATTTTTACGGAGATGTCAAAAAGTCTTTTGACATCTCTTCTTGTGCTTATATTTATTTTTAGTGTTTAAGTTCAAGTACATCATTACAGACGGCTTGGTGTTCTACTTGATCAACTTCTTTGGCATTTGCTTGTGCTTCTTTAAAAACGGATTGATATTCAGCATCTTGTTTAAGTTGGTCTAAAGTCGTTGTTTTGGATAAATCTTTTAATAATGTCTGGGTCAAAGCATTGATCTTGTTTTGAAATGCTGGATTATTGCCAATAAGTGAAGGACAGACTTCAGCAAGTACCTGTGTCGCAGCAATATCTTCTTTAGCCAAGAGATCCGCTTCTTGAGTGGTTATGCCTTCTGCAAATGCAGTATGTGTACAAAGTGTGATGAATGCAATAGAAATTGTACGGGTAAGAGAACGTGTAATCATCTTTTTAGTCACAAATTTAATTTAAAGTTGAGTAAGTAACTATATATAATTATTGAATAAATTTGTATTAAATTACTCAACAGTCATGACATAATTTATGTGAAATTGGGTGGTAATTCGTTCAGTGATATTAAGATAACCTTGAGAAGATTTGGTTGGATAAGTGGATGACATGAACGTGCTGAGACTTAATATTGCCATATAGAGTTGATCGAGCAATTAATTTAGCTAGGTGAGAGTTCAAATGACTTGATCAATAAGTTTCTTTTTAACAACAGATTCGCTGGAACCCAGACTTTAAGTGATAAACATAGAATGTTATACAATTCTGTGCATGGTTTAAAATGTATTGAAACACTGCTATATAAATAGATCATGAATCGATACTGTTATTAAGAGAAGTTTTTGAGTGAATATTTTAATTGCCAATGACGATGGTGTATTTGCACCGGGTATCCAAGCTTTAGCAAAAGCATTGAGACCGTTAGGACGTGTTGTAATTGTTGCACCTGAAAGTGAACGTAGCGGTTTTTCTAGCGCCTTAACTTTAGATCGACCATTACGTCCGATTCAAGTTGCTCCAGATATGTGGGCAGTCAATGGCACTCCTGCTGATTGTGTTTATTTATCAATGAATGGTTTATTTGATTTTGAATTTGATCTGGTGGTCAGCGGTATCAACAGCGGAGCGAATCTAGGAGATGATGTACTTTATTCTGGAACTGTAGGTGCTGCATTTGAAGGACGTTTGATGACCTTGCCTGCAATCGCAGTTTCATTGGCCGGGAGCAATGTTCGAGCTTATGAAAGTCCAGATGATTATGCACAGGCTGCTCAATGGGTCTATACATTTATTTCGCAAGGACTGCCACAACTTCCGCCCCGACACATTTTAAATATTAATATTCCGGATGTCGCTGAAATTCAGGGCGCTCAGATTACCTATCAAGGGCGACGCATACAATCAAAACCAATCACCAGTCAGGTTGATCCGCGTGGTCGTCAAGTGTATTGGATTGGGTTGGCAGGCGAGGCTGTTACAGACCCTAAAAAAAACTTACAGCATATTCAGTCGGATTTTTTTGCAATCGCCAATGGGTTTGTCAGTATTACACCGATCCAAATGGATGCTACCAACTATGGGATCTTAGAAACTTTACAATCGCAGCTCTCACATAGTCATTTTGATGTATGAGTGTTATAAGTTTGTGAAAAAGCACTGCGAAACAGTGAAATAAGTGTGTTTTTTGCTAATCTTAAGCAAATATTTTTAAATTGAAGATTGTAGAGAGGGAAATCAATGCTTTTGGCTCGATCAAAGCTTTATATTCAAATGCCTAAGCGATGGGTAAAAATAATTTTATCCTCAGTTGTCATTACTTCTACAATACTTGTTACTGGCTGTGCATCGAAGCCACAGATTAATAATCCAACTCGTTATGCAGTTGCACCTGAGTACTATACTGTACGTTCGGGTGATACGCTTAGCGCTATCGCTATGCGTTACGGTTTGAGTTATTTAAGTGTCGCTGAAATGAATGATATTGCTGCACCATATCGGATTTATGTTGGACAGTCATTGCGTCTGAAAAAAGGCGGGGCGAATGTTAACCGTTCAACAACCAAGGCTTTGACTAACAATGAGCCACAAATTCAGCGCCAAACCATTAAGTTGCCAACGCAGCAAACGACTACATCACCGTCTGTAACAACAAGGGTGCCTCCTGTCACAACAGTACCGGCCCAAACAACAACGACTGTACAATCCACGCGTTTAAGATGGGTTAAACCGTCTACAGGACCAGTGATCGCAAGCTATAATCTTGCAAATAATATTAAAGGATTGCGTTTTGGTGGAAATCAGGGAGATCCAATCTTTGCTGCTGCAGATGGACAAGTGGTTTATGCTGCAGATGGATTGAAAGAATATGGTAACCTTGTCTTGGTGAAACATATTGATGGTTACATTACTGCATATGCACATAATAGTAAAATGTTGGTGAAAAGTGGTCAAACAGTGACTGCAGGACAGAAGATTGCTGAGATGGGATCTTCAGGTGCGACGAGCACTATGTTGGAATTCCAAGTACGTTTGGACGGAAAACCTATCAATCCTGCAAATATTTTACCAATAAATTAAATATTTTAATGCAAAATGTAATTTTCTTCGTATAATACAATGAGTTGCTTTAAATAAAAAATGTGAAGCAGCTCATAATTTCAGAGGGAAATTTATGTTAGATCAACTTCGAGCAATGGGTGTCTTTGCTTGTGTTGTTGAAAAAAGCTCTTTTAGTGGTGCCGCGCGTGATCTTGGCATTACAACTAGTGCGGTTAGTCAGCAAATTAGATCTTTAGAACAAGAGATGGAAGTTACACTTCTACATCGTTCTACACGAAAGCTGAGTCTAACTGAAGCTGGTCAAGCTTTTTTCCACAGCTGTCAAGAAATGCTCGCTGCGGCTGAGCGTGGAAAAATCCGTATTAATGAGTTGCGAGACGATTTAGTCGGTGATTTGCGCATAGCGACCACCCCAGAAATAGGTGCTACACATGTTGTGCCTGCATTATCACATTGGATGTCTGCGCATCGTGGTTTGATGGTTCATTTTGAAGCGGATAACCAATATATCGATTTAATCGAGGAACGCATAGACATTGCCATTCGTATGTCTTCTAAAATGGAAGATGCGAATAATTTAAGTTGTATGCCACTTGCGAGAGTAGATCAAATCTTAGTCGCATCGCCAAGCTACTTAAATCAGACTGTACCCATTTCACGACCTGAAGATTTACAGAATCATGATTTGATTCCTGTAAATATTATGAAAAATTATCAGCATTTTTCATTTCAGCATAGTGCAACAGGTGAAGTTGTAAATTTAGAAATGAAGCATCGTCTTCAAACAAATAACGTATTTGTTGCAAAATCACTGTGCCAACATGGACATGGGATTGCACGTATTCTTTATTTAGATGTACAAAAAGAATTGATGAACGGTACTTTGGTTGAAGTGCTTCCTGAATGGAAACTACCAACTTTCACGCTAAGTGCGGTTACCTTGAAACGTGAACAGCAACCGATGAAAATTCATCGCTGTTTGGATGCTTTAAAACAATATTTTAGCCAGTTACCTGGTGGCAGAATTTTCCAAGAAGCTTCTTAAAGCCCAAGTTCTAATAAGTTTGAATAAAAAAGCCGCTTTAAAGCGGCTTTTCTATATTTGAAATTTAGACTCAGGGAGATTATAAATTTAGTCTCCCTGAATGATATTTTACAATGGTATTATCCAAGGAATTTTTGAATGGCAGGAACTAGGCGTTGAAGCAGGTCATCTGCTTGTTGACGATTCATATTCAATGCAGGTAATAGACGCACGACATTTCCAGAAGTTACATTAATAATTAAATGATGCTCATCACGAGCAATGTTAACCAGTTCACCGCAGTCTTTTGGCAGTTCAATCCCGATCATCATGCCAAAACCGCGGACAATCACATTTTGTGCTGCAAGTTGGCTGCGGAACTGATCCACCAAATAAGTACCAATCTCAGTCACATTGGACATGATGTTTTCTTTTTGAATTAAATCAATCACGGTATATACGATACGTGAACCCAAATGCGTACCGCTATAAGTTGAACCATGATTTCCAGCAGTCAAAACACCTACACCACGACCTTGAGTCATGACAGCACCAATCGGAAAACCATTGCCTAAACCTTTTGCGGTAGTTAAAACATCAGGAATAATATTGGTGTGTTGATAAGCAAAATATTTGCCTGTACGACCGTTACCGGTTTGAACTTCATCTAACATCATCAACCAATTGTGCTGGTTGCACATACGGCGAATATCCTCAAGATAGCTAAAGCCTTGAGGAGCAGTATTTACACCGCCTTCACCTTGAATCGGCTCAACCAAAATTGCCACAATATCCGGATGATTAATTGCTGCTTCTTCAATCGCTTCTACATCACCAAAAGGTACGCGAATGAAACCATCAACTAATGGCGCAAAACCTTCTTGTACTTTTTTATTGCCTGTTGCAGAAAGTGTGGCAAGAGTACGACCATGGAATGAATGATCTGCTACGATAATTTTAGGATTGGCAATTCCTTGCAAATTACCAAATTTGCGTGCGATTTTAATTGCACCTTCATTGGATTCAGCACCACTGTTTGAGAAAAAGATTTCTTCCATACCTGAAACTTCAGCCAGCTTTTGTGCTGCTGCCGTTTGCCAAGGCACTTCATAAATATTACTGGTATGAATGAGTGTTGCAGCCTGTTCGGCAATTGCCTCAGCCAATACAGGATGTGCGTGACCTAGACCACAGACAGCGATACCGGTTAATGCATCAAGATATTCAGTACCATCTTCTGTGTAAAGATAAGAACCTCGTCCTCGAACAAAGCTGATCGGTTGACGGCTGAATACAGGCATCAAATGTGAAGGTTGATCAGTTTGTACCGGAGCAAGGGTAATGTTGTTCATGACTAACTCTTATCTGTTAGGAGGGAAAAGAAAGGATTATCTAACCAAAATATGCGGAAGATTTAAAGCCTAAATGTAAATAAAATTGGAAATAATCGTCTAGACATACTCTTTATTGTGGATTTAGGTATAATGCAGGCAGATGAGTTGAGGATTTAATCAATGACTGAACAAGCGCGTGATACAGAAGCGTTAATTCGCGACCAAATTGCTAAACATGCTGTACTTCTTTATATGAAAGGTACACCACAATTCCCACAATGTGGTTTTTCTGCTCGTGCAGTTGAAGCGCTTAGCCAAATTGGTCGTCCATTTGCTTATGTTAATATCTTGGAAAATCCAGATATTCGTGCAACTTTGCCACAAATTGCAAATTGGCCTACATTCCCACAATTGTGGATCAATGGCGAGTTGATTGGCGGTAGCGATATCATGCTAGAAATGTTCCAAAATGGTGAATTAAAACCATTGATTGAACAATATAGCCCAGCACCAGAAGCAAAATAAGCCACTGATGCACAGAAAGCACCGTAAGGTGCTTTTTTACTGCCTAATGTTAATCAAAATAGATGAAGCCTCAAATTAGAGGCTCCATCAAGATAAGCTTGGGTAAATTTTACTTGCGCTTGTTCTGCTTGGTCACTCCATCAGACTGCACTTCTTCAGTGAATGAAGCCGGTTCAATTTCAACTTTCTTGTCTTTTTTATCCTTCTTCTTTTTCTTTTTCTTTGGTTTTTGCTCTATTTCAACACCATCCTCAAGTGCTTGCCAATATTCGAGTTGGGCCATTACAGCAGCATAGATAGAGCCTTTGGTATAACGTCCTTTTTTATCCAAACTACCGACTGGGCGAGCCATTAAGATTTCTAATGCCTGATCAATCGTGTCTATGGCATGGATGTGGAATTGATTTTGATTTACTGCATCTATAACGTCCTGGCGTAGCATTAAATGTTGCATATTTTGACGTGGAATAATCACACCTTGTTTGCCAGTCAAACCTTGCAGTTTGCATGCATCAAAGAAGCCTTCGATTTTTGCATTCACACCGCCAATAGGTTGTACTTGCCCCAACTGGTTCATTGAACCTGTAATTGCCCAGGATTGATCAATTGGCAATTGGCAAATTGCAGAGATTAACGCTGATAACTCAGCAACCGTTGCACTGTCACCGTCAACTTGACCATAACTTTGTTCAAAGGCAAGTGCGGCAGAGAAGTGCAGAATCTGTTCACGTCCAAAATGTGCTTTTAGGAAGCTGGACATGAGCAAAACGCCTTTTGCATGTAAAGAGCCACCTAATTCGACACTGCGTTCAATATCTAGAATATCACCGCCACCTTGATACACGGACGCAGTTAAACGTGATGGTAGTCCAAATTCAACATCGGCATATTGGATCACAGATAACGCATTAATCTGACCTAAACGATGCCCACGGGTTTCAATTAATTGCGTGCCACGCGAGAGGTCTTGCCAATAAAGTTCTCTTAAATAGCCTAAGCGATACTGACGATGTTTGAGGGCTGTATTGATGTGATGGGAGGTAACCAACTTTTCATCAGATTGTGCGGCATGATGATGTGACTCACGAATTAAATCACCTAAGGTTAGCGCATGGAGTGACAGAGAACTTTGATCTTCAGCTTGGCGGCTAGAGTCTGTGAGTAAAGCAGCCAAAGCTGAGCGATCAAAAGGTAATAACTTGTCTTGCTGAACATAGTCTGCAATCAATTGCATATAGGCTTGCTCATTGTCATCATTACGCTGCAAGGTATCGGTAAAATCTGCGCGGATCTTGAAGACACTGCCCAACTCTGGTTCTACTTCTAGAATTTCATAATATATCTCTGGCTCAGCGAGTAAAACAACTTTAAGGTTGAGGGGGATTGAAGCGGGTTCAATAGAAATACTTCCTGTCAAAGTCAGCATATGTTCTAAAGAAGACAGTTTAAGCTGCCCTGATTTTAAAGCACGTTTTAAGCCTTGCCATGCATATGGCTGCTCCAGGAGTTGTTCAGCTTCCAAAATCAGGAAACCACCATTGGCCTGATGTAATGAACCCGGGCGAATCAGCGTGAAATCTGTGGTAATGGTTCCGTTTTGGGTGAGTTGCTCAACATGTCCAAGTAAATTGTAATGCGTTGGGAAGTCTTCAAAAATTACAGGTGCACCAGTATTCGGTTTGTTGCTCACTACAACATTGGCTTGATATCTGGAAGGTACGCGATTAAAGAGAGAAGGAGAGAACTCTTCACCTTCTTGGTCTAAAATTGTTTCAACATTATCAATAATATCTGCTGCAAAAAGCTTTAAATATTGTTCTAAGCCATGTACGGTTTTGAATTTGTTGAGAATCTGCTCAATACGAGGGATAACCACTTGTTTGGCAATGTCGCGATTAAGCTCAGAAACTTGATCACGAGCGTCATCTTCAAGGTCACCTAATTGAAGACCCAGGCGTTCCAGCTTTTTATCCATATAACGCATATTGGAGTTAATTTCTGCACGCTGTTTGCTATCCAGTGCATTAAGGTCTTCCTGTGACATTTCCAATACTTTGTCATCTTTGACATGGATGGGTACAAAAATGTGTTCATCGTTTCGATTGACCAGCTTTAAGTCAAGATCTTCACCTTCTTTGGTCAGTTCAACCAGTGCAAGCTGTTGTTCATTGCCAGTAATCTGGCGAATGCGTTCAATACGGTTGTGATAGGTTTCTGCACTAAAACGACGTTCAAGCTGCTTGAGTATGGTTTGCCAAGTTTGATGCAGCAGTGCTTGGAATTTGTTGGCTTGTCCTGCTTGGAAGCGTAAAGCAATCGGTTGCCGTGCATTTTTAAAGTTATAAACATATACCCAGTCATCTGGGGTTTGCATTGCTTTGGCATGTTGCTGAAGCAAACGTTTAATCATGGTGCGTTTGCCTAGCCCCGCGGTACCTACAGCAAAAATATTATAGCCGGAATAAGGCAAGGCTATACCAGCCTCAACGGATGCTTTCGCACGATCTTGACCCAGAAAATTGTTCAAGGGTTTGATTCTTCTGGTTGACGAAGGAATCTTGGAGAGATCTGGAATATGTGTCAGTTGTTCTGGTTTTAGAGCTGTGAGTGTCAAGGTATTTTGAATTTCCGTTTGATCAAAAGCAGATGGAAAATGGGTTTCAGTTTTTTGTATTAAGTTTGCGGTGTGAGTATTTGAAACAGCGGTAGAGCTTAATTGATCGTGTCTTTGGGTCACAGGTGAAATCCAAAACTTATATGGGTTGAAAGCTTAAAGGTATACAGGATTGGGGGTAAAGATCAAGCATCTATAGCGGAAATATCTGTAAAAGACGATCTTAGTTGCATAAAAGTGATTGAAACTCTAAGCATTAAAAGGTTGAATAGCATTATTTCATTTTTCAGAAAATAACAACGCAATGACAACGCAACTATCTCAGCAATCGTCTGAGCAGAATTCAACCGTGAAAAATGGATGGAAATCTGCTTTTGCTGCATTTTTAGACCGCCGTGCTGCAATCATGCTATTTCTTGGCTTTTCAGCAGGTATTCCGATTCTATTGATTTTTTCGAGTTTATCTCTATGGCTGGGTGAGGCTGGAATTGAAAAAAGTGCTGTCACTTTCTTCAGTTGGGCAGCTTTGGGCTATTCTTTTAAATTTGTGTGGGCGCCATTGATTGATGAATTGCCAGTACCTGTTTTAACAAAAAAATTAGGTCGACGACGGGCTTGGTTGTTGATCGCTCAAATCCTGATTATTTGTGCAATTTGTATCATGGCATTTTCAGATCCAGCATTGGGTCAAAGTTATATCTACCAAATGGCAGTGGGTGCGGTTTTGCTTGGGTTTTCAGCTGCCACGCAAGATATTGTTATTGATGCCTATCGAATCGAGTTGGCTGAAACTGAAATGCAGACGGTACTGGCGTCAACCTATAACGCTGGTTATCGTTTGGGGATGATTGTTGCAGGTGCCGGTGCATTGTTTTTAGCTGCATCTTTAGGAACGGCAAAAGGCAATTATATTTATGAGGCATGGAAATACACATATTTAACCATGGCTGTTGTGATGGTTGTGGGGTTAATTACAACGCTTTTGATCCGTGAACCACAAGTTAACCGTGTCGATAAACACTATAAAAATATTGATTACTATCGTCTGGTTCTTGTATTTGTTTTGGCTGTAGCCAGCTTTGTATGTTTTTATATTTATTCAGATGACTTGATTCAATATCTGCAAACGACTTGGAAAGTAGAAGATAGTTTTCTTAAATTTCTAATGGAAGCTGTGCGATTTTTGGGATCGGGTGCAGGGGCAGTATTTGTTGCTTCTGTATTGATTCGATTGGGTGTCGTCAATCAGCAGATGGCTTATGAAACATGGGTGAATCCGATTGCAGATTTTTTTAAACGTTACGGTTTAAAACTGGCATTGGTTTTACTGCTGCTTATTGGTTTTTATCGAATCTCAGACATCATTGCGGGGGTTATTTCGAATGTTTTTTATCAGGATCTTAATTTTACCAAAGAACAAATTGCTGAAGCCGTTAAAATATATGGTGTGATTTTTAGTTTGTTGGGTGGTTTTCTAGGGGGCTTGCTTGCCCAACGCATGAACATTATGAAATTAATGTTTGTTGGAGCAGTTTTAGCGAGTTCAACCAACTTGATTTTTATTGGTTTGGTGAAGTCTGGAGCACCGATGCAGCCAGTTCAAATCCATGTAGCAGACAAAACCTTTCAAGCCATGCCTGATGAGGTAGGGTACTGGAAAGTCGCGATACCTAGTCAAGATTTGGTACAAGCCAAAACATTACGTATTGATGCGGCTCTGGTAGATCAAGCAGTAGCTCAACAATATACCGTGCCTTATTTAATTGACAACGGCACTGCCCAAATCAAATTATTTCCGGTCACCAGTGATAACAGTTTAACTGTAGCAGAATCCAAGCAGAGTATCGTGATCAAAGGTCAGACGATAGGGGTAAAACTTGCTGATCTTCAAGAGGATAAACCGATTACTTTGAAACTTGATGCTAAAAGCTATCCAGCCAAATTAGACAAAGATGGTCTGTTCAGTGGGACGGTCGATGGAAAAGATTTACAAGCATCAGCATCTAAAACGATCATTGCAGTAGTCAATTATAAAAATCCAAAAATATCTCTTTACACTGATCAACACTATCAGTTGGCTGAGAAAAAAGCAGATATTGATGTAGATATTCAACCAGTACCCGTGGTGAAAGCGGATACCAATAGCTCTGTTGAAATTAAAGGTAAAGTAATTGAGCAATATAGCTCTGGATGGTTGTATTTTGCGATTGTGGTGGACAATTTAGCTTCAGGACTGGCGGGTGCTGCCTTTATTGCATTCCTGTCGAGTTTGACGAGTGTATCATTCACTGCTGTTCAATATGCAATTTTTAGTTCGTTAATGACCTTAACCCCCAAAATACTCGGCGGATATTCAGGCACCATTGTGACCAATATTGGCTATCCAAAATTTTTCTTAATGACCACGTTAATTGGTATCCCAATTCTATTTTTAGTGTTGTGGGTGGCGAAGTTATTACGTGAACATCAATTAAGAGAGACGCAAGTTTAGAACCATTTATTTTTCATTTTTTAATTTTATGAATGGTTTTTGAGACAGACCTATTTTATCGTGAAGATAGAATAGGTTTTTTTTGAATTCCCGGTCAAAGATGAAAGCTAATTTGAAGTTAAGCGTAGCAATAGGGATCAACTTTATAGCACTTCATTTGAGACAGCAGTAAGAAAACCTCAGTTTGTGATCAAACTTCATTCATCTGATAGGTGCTTCAATCCTGCCAAATAGGGAAAAATTGAAATATTGAACAGTATTGCCTATATTGACAGACAATATCTGATTTAACAGGACAATCAATCATGCGCATGCTACATACCATGTTACGTGTAGGCAATCTAGAACAGTCTTTGGCGTTCTATACTGAAGTTCTCGGTATGACCTTACTTCGTAAACGAGACTATGAGGAAGGGCGCTTTACTCTTGCTTTTGTGGGGTATGGTGATGAAGAGCATAACACTGTATTAGAACTCACCCATAACTGGGATACGGCAAGTTATGAGTTGGGGAATGCTTATGGACATATTGCGATTGGTGTAGAGGATGCTTATAAAGCTTGTGAAGAGATCAAAGCCCGTGGCGGTAATGTAGTACGTGAGGCAGGACCAATGAAAGGTGGAGTAACTGTAATTGCCTTTGTTGAAGATCCAGACGGCTACAAAATAGAATTAATCCAGCAAGATCAAGATGCAAGAAATAACTAATCACTTAAGAGTAACTTAAATTAAGTTGATATGTGTCGTAAATAAATAGTGAACATTTCGTCAAATTAGTAGCATTATTTACAGAGCTCAGTAAGATTGAATTTTACCCATAGGTAAAATTAAACTACTGGGCTTTTTCATATTTAAAATACAGGAAGTTGCTTATGAAAATGTTGAAATTATTGGCATTGGATCGATTTACGATATTGTTAATCGCGATGGTGGTTTTAGCTTCCTTTTTACCCATTTCAGGTCAAGCAGCTGCTATTTTTGGTAAAATTACCACAATCGCGATAGCCATTTTATTTTTTTTACATGGGGCAAAACTCTCGCGAGAAGCTGTGATCGAAGGTATTCTGCACTGGAAATTACATGCATTGGTCTTTGCGATCACCTTTATTGTATTTCCTGTATTGGGATTGATGGCTAAACCCGTGCTTGAGCCTTTATTGGGTCAACAATTGTATTGGGGCTTTCTGTTCATGTGCTTTTTACCATCAACGGTGCAATCATCCATTGCATTTACTTCAGTGGCGAAAGGTAATGTGGCGGCAGCCGTATGCAGTGCATCATTTTCCAATTTAATCGGGATGTTTATTACTCCAATTTTAGTCAGCTTGTTTATATTTGGACAATCGAAGCACAATTACGATCCAACTTCATCGATCATTGAAATTACCTTATTGCTGTTGGTGCCTTTTATTCTTGGACAGGTTTTGCGCCCTTATGTATTTCCTTTAATGCAAAAAATGCCAAAAATCGTCAAAGTTTTTGACCAAGGTTCTATTTTAATGGTGGTATATGGCGCATTTAGTGGGGCAGTGGTTGCGGGACTGTGGCATCAGGTGAGTTTAACCACATTAATCTATTTGGTATTGGCTTGCTCGGTTTTACTGACTGCGATTATGCTGTTGGCTTTATATATTCCCAAATGGCTGGGCTTTAGTCAGGCAGATCAAATTTCCATTTTCTTCTGTGGTTCAAAGAAGACACTCGCCAGTGGTGTGCCTATGGCACAAATTTTATTTATTGGGCAACCCTTAGGTATGATTGTATTGCCGATCATGATCTTCCATCAGATTCAGTTAATGGTGTGTGGGGTCATTGCAAATTATTGGTCTAAACAACAGCATTCAAGTGAGTAAATTTGATCAATTTGTTGAAAATAGATCGCAATCAAAATATTTATCGCGTATAATCTTGCCCACTTGTTGTGCTTAGCTCTGACACTTATAGTCTCGGTGGGCCAAAAGAAATGGTCTGTTGTGGTGTTAACCTGCTGAAGATATTCAGCCTTCCTCAAAGTTTCTGATGAGATGTTTGAGAGTGGTTAATTGCGACGACAGCTAAACCTTTCTTAACTTAGGAGAATCGACCATGCGTGCCGATATTCACCCAAAATATGAAAAATTAGTTGCTACTTGTTCATGTGGTAACGTTATCGAAACTCGTTCTGCTTTAGGTAAAGAAACGATTTACCTAGACGTATGTTCAGCTTGCCACCCATTCTATACTGGTAAACAAAAGAATGTGGATACTGGCGGTCGTATCGATAAGTTCAAACAACGTTTTGCTGGTATGTCACGTTCTGTTAAGCGTTAATACGACAAAACATAAAAAACGGGCTTTTGCCCGTTTTTTTGTATCTGTGATCAATGAAAGATTGATTTATAAAAGATTGAGTATTTGACCCCCATACTCAATCTTAAATAAGCGTTATTTATTGATCTTGAACATCAGTTAAATGGTCCAGTTTCTTCTGGAAATATTCACCCTGTAAGAACCGAACATCTACATTCCATGCATTTGCAAATAAGCTCATATCATTGAGATTTTTAAGCAGCATTTCAACAGGTTTGATGGTTTGATACTTTTCAAGAGTCTGTTGGAATTGGCTCATGGTTGCATCACTATTCAGCTTCTGTGTAAATTTTTCGTCAAGTGTTAATAAACTGACATCCAGCTGTTTCAATATCGTTTCGCTAGAAATGCTTGAGCCAAAGCGGCGAATTGAAATCTCAGCACCGTGGTCACGTAGAATTGCAAATTGCTTTTGTGTTTCGAGAATGCTTTTGGCGATATCTTCTTCATCAAACTGTAGAATCAGTGGATGCGATTGACGGCTGCCGACAATAGTCAGAAGTTTAGAAATGAGTTCTGGAAATTGCTTATCGTGGAATAAAACATGTCGATTCAAATTAACAATTAATTTTGCTTGTGGATATTGTGTAATAAAGTTATGAAGTTGTTTGCATGCTTCAACTAAAATCCAGCGATCAAGTTTAATTGACAGTTCAATATCATCATCGAGTTCAATTAAATTGCTGACTTTTTTCCATTGATTTTCAAAAATAAAACCACTGGTGACTTCATAAGTATTTAGACTGCTGTCATGTTTGTCATAAAGCTGCTGATACTTGAGCTGAATTTCACCTTTCTCCAGAGATTGCATGATCTGTTCTAGGATCGGTGCATTTTTGAAAATTGGTTTGGCTTGTATATCTTGTGCAGCAGATTCATGAGGTGTTGGTTCAGGATCTGGCTGTGATTTTGGCTCTAATTGAAGTGAATTGCGTTCAAATTGAAGTGGCTTTGCAGAATTTGAAGCAGGTTCAACCAAAGACAATTCAATTTTAGTATCTTGTAATGTTGCTGTTAATTGTTGCTCAGAAACAGAGTCTTTTTTGCTTAGGCGATGATCATAGGCTTGTTCTAAAACATGATTAAAATTGCTTTCATTAAAGCTGTTTTGCTGAATGTCGGTATAACCGATCTTCACACTTAATGGATAGGTTGTTCCATCGATTTCAAGCAATTGCGGTTTTTCTAAAGCTTGTAAACCATGGATCCGGGACTCTAAAATGGCATCTGATTCTGCTTGTAAAATCACTGCATATAATAACTTATCAATTTGATAGACTGTGGTATTGGTCTGTTCTTTGATAAAACTCTTAAAGCCATCTAAATACTGAATCGCAGTTTTCCAGTTGGATAGTAAAATATTATCTGGACAAGCTGCAAAACTGAATAATACGAGAGCGTTAGCGTTGGCGGGTTGATTAATCAGGGCATATTGGATCTGTTGCAAGCTGCTGACTACAGGGCTAACAGTTTTCTTGCCTGATTCGGTGGAGTGAGAAGATGCTTTTTGTGAGACGGAATGGGTTTCAATGGTAATTTGAATACAATCTTCTTCATTGGAAGGAAGAAATTCAATTTTTAAAGGATTTTCGGATTTGGCATTTTTGTTGAGTGTATCGATCTCAAAACGGGCTAAATCAAATTGACCTTGGGAAATCTTTTTAAAACGTTGTTTGAAGTCATTGATATTTTTAGGTTGTAAAATATCCAGTAAAGGTAAACCAATAATTTCATTCTCATCTTTTAGACCAAATAATTTTAGATATTCATCATTGGCTTGAGTGTGAATACCTTCTTGAATCAAAGCAACAGCTTTGTGTTGTTCTTCGACCAGAGCTTGTGCCTGATTTTTTGCACTTTCAAGCTCTGTTAATAAATGTTGCTTGCTTTGCAAAGTGCGACTATAAGAGAGGGCTCTAATTAAACTGATATAAAAACGTTCAGTATATTCGAGGTTTACAACATCATAGATGCCTTTTTGTATATAGGATTGATATTGGCTATATTGGTAATCTTCTGGTTTTAGTAACAGGACAGGGATGTCAATTTCAGCTGAAGCTTGAATGAGAGTGACAGCTTGCTCAATCTTAATATCATAAGCGCGCCCAAAAATAATTAAATCCCACGATGTATTGAGCTGTTTTTCAAAAGTTTTTAACTCATCAAGTAAAATCGCCTGTACTTGATGATTTTTGCTTTGAAAAAGACTGATAATTTCATTATAGCGAATTTGATTGTCATCAATAATAAGTAATCGAGTTTCCGAGAGTTTTAATTTTTTCGATAATAATAAATTTCTCACTTTAAAGCTTCCCATACATCTTGATTATTCAAATTGGTTGATTGGAGTTGAATGAATTGTTCAATGCGATGATTTTCTTCATCATTGATCAACTCAAATTCAAACTGGACAAAACTTTGAGTAATTAACAACGTTTTAGTTAAATACACCTTAATTTCGTCAGTATCTAAACGAAGATAAATTGCTTGCTGTTCTTTAAAAAAAGGCAAGTTTGGCAAAATAATTGAAGTATTTGATTCATTTAGGTTTGGTACCTGCACCATGAGACATGGGTGATAGTTAATCGTTGAACGATCAGCAGGAACCTTGACTGCACAAGGGTAGATGTCCTGTGCTAAGACCTCTAAACCGACTTCATAGGTTTTCTGGATCGATTGCTTAATCCAGCGAATGATTGCACCTTTCCATTTATTGTTCAGGCTTTCATTGATCAAGATAAATTCCCCGGTTCTTAGATTTCGAGGCGCTTCATTTGACCAACGAATACGATAACCGTTGACACTAATATCGAGTACTTGTGCTTGATAAATCTGTTTGGCTTCACGGTCCAAGCTTTTGATCTGGCTTAAATTAGATGCTGTGTTGGAACCCGTTGAAATAGAAGAGTGAATATTTGATTCTGATTGAAAAGCATAATTACTGTTGAGGTTGAGGGTTTCATAGAAATTTTTAGCTTTAGAGAGATAAAAATGTGCTGTTTGTAAACTAAAACAGATTTGTAGTTGTGCCGAATATTCATAACGTTCATGGCGACGTTCAATGGTGGTTCCCAATACATTCTGTACATGAAACTTTAATGCAGCAGATAAATAAATTTGCTCATTTTTTGATAAATATTCAGTTTCTTTGTGAATGGTTAAATTGATATGTTCAAGTAAATTTTGAGTGGAAATATATAATGATGTATGAAAGTTTGCATGTTGCTTGCGGTTATAGATTGGCGGTATATCTTTAGAACCATCGACAATATAGCGCGAAAGACTGGTTTCTCTCGGTAAGATTTGAACCAATTTTACCCAGTCAAAAGTACATTGGTACAAAGCCTGTGTTTCAGATGGGCGAATTTGATGCGTATTGAAAATATCCAATAATAAAACTTGTGCATAGGCTTGCTGGATATTATGAATAGTAAAATGCGTACCTTGTAGCTGATTGATATTTATGTTGAATTCTTGGTTTTTTACAGCAAGCTCATATAAATGGTGTGTAGTAAGCCATTGATGGGTCAAAGGACCGCTATAGATCATTTGTTGCTGAACAAGCAACAAACCCAATTGTTCTAAGGCATAAAAAGTTGCCAGCGTTCGAGCGGTCTGCAAATTTCTCTTTTGTTTAAAATTGAAAAATGAGAATTTACTTGAAGTTAATGTTTGATGGCTTCTTTGTACAATATTGATGTAAACATTCGCAAAATAGGTACGAATTCTAGAAGATAAATCAATGATATGCTCTATTCGATCTGTTTGAGACAGCCCTTGATTCAAAATGCTTTTTTCTAGACTGGATAAAATACTTTCCGTAATCGGGTGTAACACCTGAATAAGGTCAAAACGCAGCATTTCACTACAGTTTAGCTCTGCAATTTCACAAATAGCGTTTAAAACAGACTCGGAAGTGTCACCCAATTGCATGATTGAGAGCGTAGCAACCCATGCACCCACAGACTCTACAGAAGGATCTGCAAAACTTAAACTTTCTCGTTGTAGAACCGTGATATTTTGAAAAATTTCAGAAATTTCTTTATTTATCATGAGCGTTTCAACTCTTAAAAGGTTGTGACTCCAAACAGCGGTGTTTTATTATTTTCTCCCGCAACTTCTCGAACCAGTTTTGGGACTAGGTATCCAGGTAAGCTGGCTAATACATCCTTGTAGATTTGATCAATTTTTTCTGCCCCTAAATCAAAATGATACGCACCTTTTACCTTATCCAGAACGTGTAGATAGTAAGGTAAAACTTGTGCTTCAAAAAGTCGTTGACTTAAATCAACCAGTGTTTGTGCAGAATCATTCACACCTTTGAGTAAAACGGCTTGATTCAACACAAGAATATTTTGTTTTGCCAAGTGAGCGAGTTTTGAACAGGTCAAATTATCGAGTTCAGCTGGATGATTTGAGTGTACCACTAGAATCACACGTAGCCTACTGTTTTTCAATAAAGAAACCAGTTCTTCATCGATTCTTTCAGGAATAACAATAGGAACTCGTGAATGAATTCTCAGGATTTTAATTTGACTGAGAGATGCTAGACGTTCTAACCATATCGCCAGTTTACGATTTGATAACGTAAGTGGATCTCCTCCACTTAGAATCACTTCATTGATTTCAGGATGCTGCTCCAAATAGCTTTTAATATTCAGCCAATCTTCATTTTTAGGTAGATTTTCTTGATATGGAAAATGTCTACGGAAGCAATAACGGCAGTGAACAGCACAAGCACCTGTCAATGTTAATAAAAAGCGTGATTTATATTTATGCAAAACCCCTGGAATTTGATTGGCCTGTTCCTCGCCCAATGGGTCCGTCACAAAACCTTCATGTTCTTCAAGTTCTAGATGATGGGGGAGGACCTGTAAAAGAAGGGGATCTAGTGGATTGCCTTTTTCCATTTTGGCAACAAATGCTCGTGGAACACGCAATTTAAATTGAGCAGTCGCAAGAATTGCACCAGACAATAATTGTTGTTTCGACAAACTGAGAAGTTCGAGTAATTCTAGTGGATCAGTCACTAAATCACTAAGTTGAGATTGCCAATTTTGCTCTTGATATAAATAATTTAACATGCCACGTGCGATAAATAGTCAATGGGGAGAGAATGGTTTAAATGCCTGTTCAGCTTAAATCTGTCTGATGGGACATTGAAACACGGAGAACTATAGTCAAATCCATACAGCCGATTCATTACAATGCACTGAAAGGAGATTCAATCAGTACAAAAAATCAATCAAACGGAGATTTTAACCTCAATCTGACAGAACATGGGTAATTTTTCATTGCTTCACGATGTATTGCTCATTTAGAATACGAAAAATGTATAATACATTCTTTATTGTTGAGAATGATCATTCTGGGTTTGTTGGCAATTCAGCGACTTTGAAGCGTAAATAGACCCGATTACAAATCAGGTGATTTGTTGATCGCATTACATTAGAGATTTAAATTAGTAAGTTTGGAGTGTGCCTTTCATGGCCTATTATTCTACAAATGATTTCAAAGCTGGCCTAAAGGTTATGCTTGATGGTAACCCATGTTCTATCATGGAAAACGAATATGTAAAACCAGGTAAAGGTCAAGCGTTCAACCGTGTAAAATTACGTAACCTTAAATCTGGTAAAGTATTAGAAAAAACTTTCAAATCAGGTGATTCATTAGAAGCAGCCGACATTGTTGAAGTTGAAATGGATTACCTTTACAACGATGGTGAAATGTGGAACTTCATGGATCCTGTATCTTTCGAGCAAATTGCTGCTGATAAAGTTGCGATGGGCGATGCTGCGAAATGGTTAAAAGACGATTCAAATGAAAAATGTACGATTATGCTGTTTAATGGTGTGCCATTAACAGTCAGCCCACCTAACTTTGTGGTGTTAAAAATCGTTGAAACTGATCCAGGTGTACGTGGTGACACTTCTGGCGGTGGCGGTAAACCAGCGAAGCTTGAAACTGGTGCTGTAGTACGTGTGCCATTATTCGTACAGCAAGAGGAAAGCGTTCGTGTAGATACCCGTACTGGTGATTACTTAGAACGTGCTTGATCATTTTTGAATAATGATGATGCGAGGGATGATGAAAATCATCCCTTTTTTTGTTTTAAATTTGAATGGAGTTAAGGGTGCTGGCAGTTGAAACCCATGGATGGATTTTCGACTAAAGTCGTAGAACGACAGTGGATAATTAATAGTAGAGTTAAATCGTCGGAATATGACAAGAATGATAAAAATAACATTGTAATGGTTTAAGTCATTGTGATGTCATGCTAATAGTACATATTCAAACCAGTTTTACATCCAAAGTCTTAGATGAAAACAAAAAAATGAGGAGTAGAGTCACCAGGGAAAGAGTCACACGGAAATGCATTACGCTTTATAAAAACAATGGAACTGCTTTTTGTAATCAAGATGTGAGGTTTTAATGGAAAATATTCAGACAAAGTCATCACCCTTATCAAAATTGGTCTGGGTGATTGTCGCCATAATTGGTGCAGTATCTTTTGGAATACTTGCAGTCAGTAAAGGTGAGCATGTCAATGCCGTTTGGTTAGTGCTTGCTGCGGTGTGTGTATATAGCATTGCATATCGTTTTTATAGTTTATTTATCGCCAATAAAGTTTTTGAGCTCAATCCAAGACGTTTAACACCTGCACATCGTTTAGCTGATGGTCTGGATTATGTGCCAACCAATAAATATGTGCTTTTTGGTCATCACTTTGCGGCAATTGCAGGTGCAGGTCCGTTGGTTGGACCTATTCTTGCAGCTCAAATGGGTTATCTACCGGGAACAATTTGGCTTTTGGTCGGAGTGGTCTTGGCGGGTGCTGTTCAGGATTTCTTGGTGCTCTTTATCTCCACACGTCGCGATGGACGTTCATTGGGGGAAATGGCAAAACAAGAACTCGGCTCATTCGCTGGTGTAGTGGTGATGCTTGGCGCATTGGGTGTGATGATCATTATCCTTGCCGTACTGGCGTTGGTGGTGGTTAAAGCCCTTGCACATAGTCCGTGGGGCGTATTCAGTATTGCAGCAACCATACCGATTGCTTTGTTCATGGGGGTGTATATGCGTTATATCCGCCCTGGACGAATTGCAGAAGTGTCAATCATTGGTTTTGTTTTGATGATGGCTGCAATCGTGTATGGTGGCAATGTTGCTGCTGATCCCTATTGGGGACCTTTCTTTACTTTAACAGGGACTCAACTGACTTGGGCACTGATCATCTACGGATTTGTAGCTTCTGTCTTGCCTGTTTGGTTGCTGTTGGCGCCGCGTGATTACTTGTCAACATTTTTAAAAATCGGCGTAATTGCAGGTTTGGCTGTGGGTATCATCGTTGCCATGCCAATGCTAAAAATGCCTTCTGTGACGCATTTTGTTGATGGTACCGGTCCTGTTTTTGCTGGGTCAATGTTTCCATTCTTATTTATTACCATTGCTTGCGGTGCGATTTCAGGCTTCCATGCCTTAGTGTCTTCCGGGACTACACCAAAACTGGTGGATAACGAAGTCAATATTCGTGTAATCGGTTATGGTGGTATGTTAATGGAATCATTTGTCGCGATTATGGCAATGATTTGTGCGACTGTGCTTGAGCCAGGTGTTTATTTTGCAATTAATGCACCAGCAGCAGTTTTAGGCACCACCGTAGAGAGTGCTGCTGAAGCGGTACGTAATCTGGGTTTTGTAGTCACACCTGAGACATTGAGCTTGCTTGCAAAAGAAGTGGGGGAAAGTACCATTCTTTCACGTACAGGTGGCGCACCAACATTTGCAATCGGTATGGCACATATCATCACTGATATTTTTAATAATCGTTCGATGATGGCGTTTTGGTATCACTTTGCGATTTTATTTGAAGCATTGTTTATTTTGACTGCGGTTGATGCCGGTACACGTGCATGCCGTTTTATGGTTCAGGATACTGTAGGGATCGTGGTTCCCGCACTTAAAAATTCACACAACTTCATTGGAAACATGATTGGTACAGCTGTGGCGGTTGCAGGCTGGGGCTTCTTTGTTTATCAAGGTGTTGTTGATCCTCTCGGTGGTATTAATAGTTTATGGCCTTTATTTGGTATTGGTAACCAAATGCTTGCTGCTATGGCACTTATTTTAGGAACAGTGATTCTGTTTAAAATGAAGAAAGAAAAGTATGTATGGGTTACGATTGTGCCTACGATTTTCTTATTCATTACCTGTATGACAGCGGGTTGGCAAAAAATCTTCCATTCCAATCCTAAGATCGGTTTTTTGGCACAAGCTGATAAGTTCTCCGCAGCGATTGCTCAAGGTGAGATTTTAAAACCAGCGAAAACGCTTGAAGAGATGCAAACCATTGTGCTATCGAATCAGATCAATGCGGCATTGTGTGCATTCTTTATGATCGTTGCAGTGGTCATGTTGGTGGCTGCTATCGGGGTGATTCGCCGTGCATTGGCAAGTCATACACCAACAGTGAATGAAGCACCGGCAGTATATGCAGACCCTGAAGAAACTGTCGTATCGTCTGCAAAGCATTAATTGACTTATAAGTGAGGTGAGTAAGATGAATCTTAAATTCGCCAAAGGTGGTAAGACGGTGATTTATAAAATCATCAAAATGACCATCATGTCGCAAAAGGATCTAATTTTTAATCCTAAGAATTGGTCAAGAATTGCAACATTGTGGACACGCTTACAGCAGAGTTTTCGCTTGATGGTCGGTGTACCTGATTATCAAAACTATCTGGAACATATGAAAAAGCATCATCCTGACATGGATGCAATGGATGAGAAAACTTTTCATCGTTACTGTGTTGATGCTCGTTATCCAACTGCTGGCGGGACCCTGAAAAAGTGTCCATGTTGATTTGAGAAATGCAATAAAAAGCGGTACTGCGGTACCGCTTTTTATTGGGCAGTGTTTTTTATTGGATGATTTTAAGCCAGCTCATGACCGCATGGCATTATTACAAGTTGCCACGAAATAAATATGATGAATTGTCGGATAGCTGACAAGTCATTTCACTTGTCTCAGATAAGCTACTGAAGCAGATAAAATAACAGAATTAGATTTGCTAAAGGGACGTTAAGATGAAAATCTGTATCTATGGTGCTGGAAGTATTGGGTGTTATATTGGGGGACGATTGGCTGCTTCAGGCGCAGATGTAACATTTGTAACCCGTCCAGACACATATCGTGAATTATCCAAATCTGGTTTGAAACTTACGGATTATTTAGGAAATAACTTATCTATACCTGCACATGAATTAAAACTATCACTTGATCCAAATGTGATTTTAGATGTTGATATTGTTTTTGTCTGTGTTAAGTCAACAGCAACTGAGCAAGTTGCTGAAACGCTTCAGAACATACTTGCTGACAGTAACTCCAAACTAAAGTATACCCCTTATATCATTAGTTTCCAAAATGGATTGAGTAATGTGGCGTTGCTTAAACGGTTTTTACCAGATTTGAGAATTCTAGAGGGGATGATTCCTTTTAATGTGGTTGCCTTGGGAACAGGGTATTTTCATCAAGGTACATCAGGTGAGATACATGTTAAAAAATTTTTACATCAACAAGATTTAGCCCAACTTTTTCAAAGAGCTCAGCTAGATATTGTATTTGATCAGGACATGCTTGCTGTACAATGGGCCAAAGTTTTACTTAACTTAAATAATTCAATTAATGCCTTATCGAAGTTACCTTTAAAAGCACAATTGTTGAATTATCAATATCGTCAATGTCTTGCGATGGCACAACAGGAAACCCTTGATTTATTGGATCTGGCACAGATCAAACCAGCAAATTTGACTGTGGTTTCTGCGCATTTTCTTCCCAAAATCATCAGTCTGCCCAATGTTTTATTTAAAATATTGAGTCGTAAAATGTTAAAAATTGACCCATTGGCTCGTTCATCTATGCAAGATGATTTAATTGCGGGTCGACCTACAGAAGTTGATTGGATCAATGGGGAGGTGGTGAGATTAGCGCATCAACTCAATACTCAGGTACCCATAAACCAGTTATTGATTCGATTGATTAAGCAAGCAGAGATTTCGGATATTGAATTTTCAATTGGTGCAGATGAGTTAAAAGCCAGACTGAATAGCGTGAAAAAATAGTGACCTAAATCATTGATCAAGACCTAAATCGAGATACTCAAAATCATATGGATAATTTTTTATTCAAAGTACCATCATGTTTCTGGGTTCATGAATTGTTGCACTTTGAGTATCTTTCAAAAACGTGTATGTTAATCAAATTACTTAAAAAATTATGATTGGGGAAAAAAGGTGATTTGGGGAGCAAGACAGGAAAATGCAATACAAAAGAATTCCGAACTGATTGATTTAGATCTGTCACATTATTATTCGAAGGTTGATGAATTCTTAAGACAAATTAACCTCATCATTTTAGACAAACAGCAACAAACCAAGCTTGCCTTGTGTAGCTTATTGGCAGGTGGGCATTTACTCTTTGAAGACTTACCCGGCTTAGGTAAAACAACTTTAGCCAGCAGTTTGTCCCGTTTAGCGGGGCTTGATTTTCAACGGATTCAATTCACCAATGATATGTTGGCCAGTGATGTCATTGGGATTAATATGTTTAATCAAAAAGAACATCAATTTGAATTTAAGTACGGTCCCATTTTTACCCAAATACTACTTGCTGACGAAATCAATCGCTGTAGTCCAAAAACCCAGAGCGCATTGTTGGAAGCGATGGAAGAGGGCAATGTCACCGTAGATGGCATTCGTTATGCATTGCCGCAGCCATTTTGGGTGATTGCAACACAAAATCCACTTTTTCAAAGTGGTACATATAGCCTACCTGAATCCCAGTTAGACCGCTTTTTGATGCGGCTATCATTGGGTTATCCATCACGTTCAGCAGAAAAATTACTTTTACAGCAGCATTCTCGCCATGACTTAATTGAAAATTTGCAGTCCATTTTTAAACAAGAAGATATATTGAAATTACAATGTGTGGTCAATGGCATTGCAATAAATGATTTAATATTTGACTATATACTTGATTTAGCAGAAGAAACGAGAAAAGGGCGTCATGGGCTATCTACCCGTGGCGTTTTGGCGTTGAAAAAGGCTGCTCAAGCGCATGCATTGATTGAAAAAAGAGCTTTTGTAATTGCAGATGATGTGCAAGCTGTGTTCGTTGCGGTCACTTCGCATCGTATAGGATTGGGTGAGTCTGAAACTTTAGCCTTGATGCAAAAAGTTCCTGTTCAAGGTTAATTAGGATTTAAGCATGTTTGCTAAAAGATTCGTACAGTGGTTGCACCAAAGATTTCGTTACACAGGTATACGGACGCTCAAGCAAAATGAAGTCTTAGTATTTATCTACCAACAAGGCTTTCTGTATCTTGTACTTATTTTAATCACATTTATTGCGGGAATTAACTATGCAAATAACTTGATTCTAGGTTTTTGCTTTTTAATAAGTGCCATTTTGTGTATTAGTTTTTATTTGAGTTTTAAGCAATTGCACGGTGTGACCATTGAAGTCATTGCTGATGAAGTCGGTAAGGTGAACGAGGCTTTTAAAGTCACCGTGATTTTGCAACAACACCGAGCAAGCCTGAAGTTTCTAAATTTTAAATTCGATGATCAGTTACTGCCTTTTTTATTTGAGGATAAGCAGCAAAGCTTTGAGTTAAATTTTATACCGCAAAAACGTGGTAAATTTTCAATTCCTCCAATTCAGATTTATTCAACTTATCCATTAGGTTTAGTCCGAGCATGGACATACATTTATCTGACCAATGATTACTGGATTGCTCCTGAAGCAAAGTCTGGTCTGCAATATTCACATATTCAGGCGAATACGGGTGAGCCTGATCTGGATGAGTTTAAAGAATTGAGAAATTTTAAAATAGGTGATTCATTACAGAGTATTTCATGGAAGCAGGCAGCTCGAGGACAAGGGCTATTTGTCAAGCAGTTTGAGGATTTACTGGACACCCATGCCATGCAAATTGAATATGCCAAAATGCCCAGTGCAGCGCATGAAGAAAAACTAAGTCTAATGATGGAATTGGTTGATCGTTGCGAACAACTGCAATCTCCATATTGTATTATTTTACCCCATGCTCAGACAGAAAATGGTGTAGGGGAACAGCATTATATTCATATCAAAACCTTGTTGGCACAAGCTTGAGGATTGGACATGAACAAATCAATCCAAATTTCAATTTTAGTTGCCTTAAGTTTGATTTGGTTGGCCCAGCTTGCCTATATGCCGATTGCCTTATCGATATTGTTTCTGGTCAATCTCCTTGGTTTAGGGTGGTATTATCAAAAAATCAATGCTCATCAAACATTCAATTTCCCTCGAGTTTTATTTCAAGCACCAAAGCTGTTATTTGCATTTTTTGCATTGCTGATTATCTATATCGATACCCAAACATTTTTAGGTATAGAGGCCGGTACTGCTGTGCTTTCTACTTTTTTATTTGCCAAAGCACTTGAAACCAAGTCTAAACGTGACTTTATCATACTGTTTAATTTTGCTTTGTTTGTGAGTGCGAGTTTATTTTTACATAGCCAATCTTTTGCAATGGCTGTTTTAGTATTGTGTTGCCTAATCAGCTGCTTGGTTGGATTATATCGAGTACAGACCGCCAATTTTGAAATTGCACAGCCTGTCTTACAATCACTTAAAAACGACTCGCTCCATATTCTTAAATTTATTGGTCTGGCTTTGCCTTTTTTTATTTTGCTGTTTTTGTTTTTTCCACGTTTGCCTCCACTTTGGCAAATTCCGATTCCTAACCATCAAGCAGTAACAGGATTGAGTGATCGCATGTCACCAGGGGATATTGCATCTTTGTCGCAATCAAGCGCCTTGGCTTTTCGAATTATTGGAGACATGAAGCAGTTCCCGAACCGCAATGAATTGTATTGGCGAGCAATGGTATTAGATCATTATGATGGTACAATTTGGACAAGTGAATTTAGTAACAAACAGAGCAAATCCTATTCAAAAATCACAGGTCAACAGGATGGTTTTCATTATCAGTATCTAGCCGGTGATCCTGCTCAGCAGTGGATCACAGGTTTGGAAAAGTCAATTCCAATAGAACAACGTTTAGAATTACATCAAGACTGGTCTATTACACCCAAACAACTTGTACAACGGGTACAACCCGTCGAATTGCAATGGATTGGCTCGCGTGTTCAGGATGTTCAAGTACCAGCATTTGAACAATGGATGCTTAAAAATAATCTAAAATATCCTAAAAACCGTGATCTACAAGCGCAGAAGTTTGCATTGGCTATGTTTCATCAAAGCCAAGAAAATCCTGATACCTATATCAAAAATATTCTAAATTGGTATAAAAAAGAAAATTTTGTTTATACACTCGCACCTGGGAAATTGGGGAATCATCGAATAGATGAATTTTTATTTCAATCAAGACAGGGGTTCTGCGAACACTATGCCTCAAGCTTTGTTTTACTGATGCGTTATGTCGGAATACCTGCTCGTGTCGTCACAGGTTATCAAGGTGGTGAACTGGCGCCAGATGGGAAAAGTTGGGAAGTCCGTCAATTAGATGCCCATGCATGGGCGGAAGTGTACCAACAGGGACAATGGCATCGAATTGATCCTACAGCCATCATTGCGCCAATGCGAATCGATCAGGGAATGCAAACGACCATAGAGGGTAATGCGGCAATTTTTGGTGATGGCGCTTATTCAAATATACGCTTTCAGCATTCATCCATATTGAGAACATTAAGAGTCTGGAGTGACTATGCAAGTTTTCAATGGCAAAGCAAAGTCGTGGGCTATGATGCTGAAAAGCAAAGTGGGTGGATGAAAAAACTGGGACTGACTTCAGTGTATAGTTATGGATTGGTCTTAATTTTAGGAATCATTGGATTATTAATGGTTTACTGGGGAGTGACAAAACTTTTTCGGGTAAAACAGATGTCTGAGCTTGAGCGATTGATTTTTAAGTTTAATCGCCAGTTGTCAAAAGATGATCAAAAAGTAGAGTCTGAAACTTTTCAACAATGGATGTCTCGTTTGGCCAGTCGGGTTGAAGAAAAAAAATCATTTGAACAGGCGAATAAAGTTTTCCAAAAAATTACTTATTTAGATAATGAAAATCAACAAGATATTCAGGAAATTAAGAAATTGCTTAAAGAGTGTTCGAATGCGTTAAAAGCGGGAAAATAAGTCTTGTCATATTGCTGAAAAATGAATAATATTCTCAGCACTTCAGGTGTATAGCTCAGTTGGTTAGAGCGCTACGTTGACATCGTAGAGGTCTCCAGTTCGAGTCTGGATATACCTACCAATATATTAAATTTGTATGTCTGTGTATCACGATATATAAGTTAAAAAGCCCTAAATATCATGTATTTAGGGCTTTTTTATTGTTTTATATACCGTTATATAAAGATACATACCACTGTCCGTCTTGTATCATATGGTGTATCATTGATTTAAACTTAACTCATGATACAAGAATCGAATGAAACGAGATGCCATTAAAAAAAGACCTTTATCTGACACGACTTTGGCAAGTTTAGAACCCGAAGACAAAGATTATCGTGAACGTGATACAGGTGGATTGTATTTTGTGGTGCAAAAGACAGGAAAAAAGTCTTGGCAACTACGTTATAAAAATGAAAAAGGGACTTGGTCATGGAAAGGGATTGGTGGATACCCAAGTGTCAGTGGTGCAGCAGCAAGACGTAAGGCAAATGAGTTATCTGAAAAATTAGCCAATGGGGAAGTGTTAGAAACAAAGAAGCACATTAAACAACAGCAACAACAGATCGAGGGGCAAAAGTTTAGTATCTTAATGGAGGAATGGTTGGATACTAGAAAATCCGCATGGGGTGCAACAACTTTTGATAAAGCGCAAAAATCTATTAACCGTCATATTATCCCTAAATTTGGTGAGCGTGATTTTACGGAAATTACCCCTAAAGAATGGTTTGACTTCTTTCAAGGTTTGCAACGTGAATTAAACATCCACACCCAAGTTGAAAAATTAACATCTTATTGCCGTAATGCTTATGACTGGGCGAAATTCCAAGCAAAGATCAACTTTAACCCAATTGATGGGATGACCAAGCATTTAGATAAAAATGATGGTGGTAATATGAAGTTTGTAGAAATAGATGAATTGCCCCAATTAATTACCGACATACGTAATCATCATCAACGTAAATTGGCGATAGGTTTAGAGTTAATGGCTTTATTATTCCCACGCCCTGTAGAGTTACGTTTTGCGACTTGGGATCAATTTAATTTTGAAAAAGCAATGTGGGTTAAGCCTGCTGAAATTATGAAAAAAGGCATTGCCCATGCTGTACCTTTGCCTAAACAAGCTATTACCTTGTTAAAAGAGTTAGAGCAATATCGAACGGAATCTGATTTATTGTTTGCAGGTCGTAATAGCCTAAGTCAGCCTATATCGGATAATACCTTTAATATGGCATTAAATCGTATGGGTTATAAGGGGCGACAAAACCCACATGGCTTTAGACATATTGCAAGTACCGCCTTGAACAATCAATTTAGTGATAAAGAGCAAGTGGTTGAAGCATGTTTAGCCCATATGAAAAAAGGTGTAAAAGGTGCGTATGACAAAGGGTCACACCTTGAAGAACGGGTTGGGATGATGCAATGGTGGGCAGACTATATTGATAATTTAGTAAAAGAATAAGGAGACCTTGATGCAATTATTATCAGCTTATGACAACCCTAAATCGACAATTTTAGGCTTTAGATCATTACAAATGACAGATGATGATCAACATCAAATATTAGAGTTTGATCCCGATGTCATTATGGCTGAAACTGAGTATGAAAATAGTCAAGTTTTAGCCCTTGCTGTGCAACATTGGTTGGGCTATGGCTTGGTTTACCCTAAATTAGATCAATTGGATATAAGCCAATTACAGCAAAGATACCCCAAAATCATTTTATTGGATGAGAATAGCCCCGAACATGATGCCTTTAGCCAATATGGACAAGTTGTATTTGATTGGGATGAGTATCAAACTGAAGTACAAAAGTTGGTGTATCACGCAAGTTTGTAGGGGATAAGAAATAGTGATTGCTTAATGTAAAAATATTAAAGTAATCACAATACTAAACCCTTAAAAGCAAAGAAATTGATATAGTATGATGGATTGGAAACATCTAAGGAATCGTAGGTAAGTATGCAAATACAAAGCTTTAGTCTAAAAAATATTGGGCAATTCCAAGACCTAAGCGTGTCTTTAGCACCTACACAAGACTATCCATCCAACATCACGGTTTTTATTGGTAATAATGGTAGTGGTAAGACATCACTATTAAAGTCGGTAGCAACAGCATTGACTTGGTTTGTAGCCCGTTTAAAACATGACAAGTCTAATGGTACACCGATCCCTGAAAGCGTGATTTTAAATACGGCGAATGCAGCAGCAGTCGAAATCATTGTTAATGATCAAAACCTACAACAACAAAGCCAAGCCTATACATGGCGTATTACCAAAAACCGTACGGCGAGAAAAGCTGAATTTACGACACATTTAACGGAGTTAAATCAGTTAACTGACCATTATAAATATTGGCTTAGTGAAAATGAGCAAAGTAGTTTACCTTTAATTGCGTTTTATCCCGTAGAACGTAGTGTGATTGACATCCCTTTAAAAATAAAAGAAAAGCATCAATTTTTACAAATAGATGGTTATGACAATGCGTTAAATAACGCCGTGGATTTTAGACGTTTTTTTGAATGGTTTAGAGATCGGGAAGATGTTGAAAATGAGCATTGGAAAGACTTTATACAATTAATAAATAAAAATAATCTTTTTAATAAAGAAAGTGGTTGGGCTGAGGCATTAAGTAACCACCTAATAGAGTACGAAAAAGATAGTCAACTTGAGGCGGTGAGGCAAGCCATCTATGCTTTTATGCCTGATTTTAAAAACTTACAGGTTAGCCGTAAGCCACGTTTGGCAATGATTATTGATAAAAATGACGAGACTTTAAACGTTAATCAATTATCACAAGGTGAAAAATCTTTAATGGCTTTGGTGGGGGATATTGCACGCCGTTTAGCTATGATGAATCCAAAATTGGATAACCCATTACTAGGCAAAGGCATCATTTTGATTGACGAAATTGATATGCACTTGCACCCACAATGGCAACGATCAATTATACAACGCCTACAAACAACTTTCCCCAATTGCCAATTTATCTTAACCACACATTCACCATTGGTCATATCCGATAGCCAAGACATTTTGGTGTATGATTTGGATGGGCAAGAAATTACGGCGTTACCATCATTGTATGGACAAGATGCCAATACAGTATTATTGCAATATATGGATACTAACTATCGTAATCCTAAAGTTGCTGAACAAATTAGCCAAGCAATGGATGCGATCCAAAACAACCAATTGGAACAAGCAAATCAATTAGTTGAAACCTTGAAAGCTGAACTTGGTAGTGATCAGCTAGATGTAATGCGACTTGTGGCTATGTTGAAAAAAAGAACCCTAGCCAAGCAGGGGAAGTAAGTTGCAACAGATTAATAAAGGGTCTGAACCGACTAAATTAGCTGAATATAAACGTAAAAACCCAACGCATAGATATGATGATTTAGGGGATGATCCTGAACAAATACGATTAGCAATTAGGCAGGCATGTTTGGATGAGCAAGCTTATTTATGTGCTTATTGCTGTCGGCAAGTTGGGGTAAAAGACCACGATTGTATGAATGAGCATATCTTGCCACGATATCATCATCCACAATTTAGCTTTGATTTTAATAATATTGTGGCAAGTTGTACGACTAAAGGTTGTTGTGATGATGCAAAAGAAAATCAAGAAATAGCAATTAGTCCATTATCCGCATGTTGTGAAACTGAGTTTAACTTTATATCAGTGGTACGGTTACAGGCTTAACTGATAGTGCAAAACAGACCATAGATGTACTAAAACTGGGTGATAGCTTGCAGCAAAATCAAAAGTTGGTCGATATGCGTAGACAGGCGATTACTAATTATTTACTTAGTCAAAGTATAAACCCAAATGATCCAGTTGATGTCGTGGATGATGAGTTATTAACTTTATTGATTGATAACTTGCAGGAAGTATCCGATGGTAAATTACAACCATTTGCACCCGTCATTTGTAAGGCTTTGCAAAATTGGGTCGATGGTAATAAATAACTTAATTTTTATGTGAATTATTGGACAACGCAACAATCATATCCCGAATCACTTTTTTATGGGACGGAGGTAGTGCTAAAAAAGCATCTACAATGTCCTTATCTTTATAACCAATATCTTGTTGCCAACGAGCTTCACGTTGGGCAATCGCTTTTTTAATATCCTTTTCAAAAGCCAATTCTTCAGGCGGTACATCTAACCATTTAGCAAGTGTAAGTAACTTATCACTTGATGGCATAGACATCCCTAATAGCCACTTTCTAACACCATAAAGCGTTACAGGTTTGCCATTATGACGCAGGTTAAATTCCCGCTCTAAAATAGACGGTTTAGCGTCGTAACCTTTGGCCTGCATTGCTGTAATGAGACGTTGTGCAAAAAGAGCTTTTTCATTGTTCATTTTTGGATAATAAAAAAATTGACTTTTAGTTAAGTGACTTTATAGATAGTCAATAGACTTTGATTTTTGTCATGTTTTTGAGTAGACTTTTAGTCAAGTTTTTTAAGTAAAGACTGTGACTTTATAAAGGGGCAAATATGTTTAAAAAATCGTTGTGTTGGGGCTTGATGGCGACATCCTTATACGTTGTGTCGGGCTGTAGCGAATTTAAAAATGAGCAAGCCGTAGGTGCAGAAACGGCACAAGCTGAGGTTGAAGAAGCAATGACAGCGGCGTCCGAGGCTGAACCATCAGCAGATGTGGATGAGGAAGTTAACAATAATTACGAAGATGCAGGAGATGTAAACCCAATTGAACAATTAATAGAGGGTGTGCCTATTGATGTCACTTTTCCGCCGAATCTAGAGGTATCCCAAATACATGGACATTTAGTTTACGATATTGCCATCCAGTCTAAAGTGGATAACATTGTGGTCAATGAGATCATTATCAATCGTGGTAATAACTGCAACATAAATGATTATATGCGTGAGAAATATTTACCTGCTAACTTAAAGTTTGGGCGTTATGCAAAATTTTCGACAGGTTGTGATGTTAATTACATTAAGGAGGTTGAGGTTAAGACCAATTTAGGTAATTACAAATTTGATCAGTTTGTGCGCCGTTAATTTTTACATTAAATCGTATGAGGGGCTTATTTTAAAAGGCATTAATTAAAATAAGTCCGAATGTTTTTGTAATTAAATGGGGTAAAAATTGAGTTAAAAATGACCAACTTGATTTTGGTGAAAAAATGGAGTAGAATAACTACTTATTGTTAATATTAATAGTACATTTGTTGCATTTTGACATAATATAATTATAACATTTTTTAAATTTTAGTGTCCTTAATTTTTTATACCTAATCATTTAAGTGTTTTTTGACTTATATTGGATCGTCA
>NZ_JADVOP010000015.1 GCF_016508585.1 Acinetobacter baumannii | reverse complement strand
GGAATATACAAATATTTTCTCGGTGTAAACTTTAATCTATGCTACAAATAAAATCATTAAATATATGCTAAATATAATGTGATTTATATTGTGTTATTCAGATTGGGATTGAATGAACATTTAGCATAAAGATAAAAATAAGGTCAAGCTTTGCTCAGGATGGAAGCATATTATGTCCCAGTTCAAATATTTAAGTCTCGCATTGGTTGCATTCAGTGGCTTTGTCATAGGCTCAAGCCATGCAGCTACGCTGCAGCCACTCACAGATCAGCAATTGTCAGAAACGACAGGACAGGCGTTGATGAGTCTGACCTATACATCGCCAACTGATTCAAATAACTTAGAATCTAAACGTGATGGTGGGGTAAAAAATATTGGGTTTTATAAACTGGGTTTAGAAGCTGACCTTGAACTTAATGCAAATATCAAGAAATTACAATTAGGCTGTGGTGGAGTAAATGGAGCAGGCGGGTGTGATATTGATATTGATAATCTAAGTTTGAGTGGTTTAGGAAATTCAGCAACATCAAATACAGATAGTTCTTCTGATCGAGCTGCACGTGTAGGCTCAAGTGCTGTTTTAACCAATCCTTTTATTCAATTCGCTATAAAAAACCCAAATAGTGCGTCTACTCGTGAAATCGTAGGAATTAATTTGAGTTCAGAAAAAGCAATTGGTTTGTTAACTTTTGGGCAAGAGAATACCACTACTAAAAATGGTATTAATTCTTTAAGTGGTTATATGCAAATTGCTAGAGCTGGTGGTTCAGTTAGTGTTAATTCAATGTCTGGAATTTGTTATAATACTAGCGCTAGCGGATGTACAGTGGGAACAGGTGTAGACATTACTGGAAAAGCGACAGGAACATTATGCTGTGATATTGGTATAGCTTCTCAAAAATATAATTTGAGTATCAATGTTCCCAATAAAGGTGCTTTGGATTTACCTGTTCAACCTATTACTGGAAAACGAATTTCATCAGCGAGTTTATATGGCACAGCAATTGTAAATGGAATTCAATTATCAGGAACACTTAATCCAAGATTAACAGGTTTGGGAAATATAGAATTAGGCGACAAAAATATTGTAGGAGTTCTAGATAACTTAGTGGTTAATGTTTCGATTGATGAGAATTTAGGATATTTCCATAAAGCAAGTCTAAATGGAACGCCTGCTTCCTTATCCTTGCAGTCACAAGATATTCAGTGGACAAGTGGGGTCTCTGTTGCTCAAAGAGGGTGGTGGTTGGAGTTTTCGAATCCAATAGATATCGGTGATGTTACTCCAGATGGTCCAGTAACAATCGCAACAAATACGTTGAGCGCTACGCTAGGAAAGGTAAGTGATTATTTAACTGCTCATCCTATCAATTGTGGGCTTACTGTGTTGGGATGCGTATTCAGCGGAACGATTGATACAAAGACTATGGCTCTGGGAGCTAATGCTGCTGTTCCTATGGCATTAAGTGACTTGAAATTAGTTAACCAATCTTTTACACCAAATTGTTATGGAACATTAAAGTTTTGTTAATTACAAGTTCTTCTAGATGTATCTTGAGAATGTACTGTATTAAATTTTTAAGCAAAAGTCATAAGAATAAAATCCTTTACATTAACTATATACGATGCTTTTGAGAGTTAGGCTCGCTGATAAAGCCAGCCACTTTCATTTTATAATAAGTTATTGTTCTCTTTTTCTATCTTTGAAAAATCTTGTTGAAGACTTTAGGATAATCCTCACTTAAAGATCCATAAGCAGTAAATCAATCGTGGTCAACGTACTTTATACATGACCAATTTAATCAAAGTCACAGTTATCAAATTCACATTGTTATTGATGATAATAACTGTAAATTACTGCATGTGTTGGTTGATTTTCTCTAGTAACCCAACGAGCACTTATTTTGAGATATTGAAGGTTATAGAAGTGTATAGCAAATTTTTATAATAATGGATAACTCTAGTGGTCTATTGATGGTAAGCCACCTAAATTTAAACAGTGATATGGATTCAGAGTTTCTACTTATTAAATCAATTAAAATAGGTGATTATCCTTTGCATTCTAATATTTAATTCTTATTGTGAAGTTTAATTTTAAAAAAATAGTACGAAATAAAAATCTGATAGATGACTTTAGATAAAGACATGTATTTAAAAAATGATAAAATACAGTGTCTTGGCGGAGGAAGTTATAGACTGAAGTTGATGAATTTTATAATTATATTTTTTAAGTGCTTGATAAATAATGGGTTTTATTTAATTTTTCATTTTATCGGAAATACATCAAAAATCAAAAAAAGTGTGATAATTTGCTCATATTATATTGCTCTATTGAAAATTAAAATACATTTTTACTGTTAAAGTTTGAAGTTTTATGAAGTTTTTTTTAAAACTAACTTTTGCTACTAAAAGAAATAGAGTGTGACAATTTTGAACATAGTCTAAGGATAAGGAGATGTTCATGCTTAAAATAAAACCTTTTTGTATAGCACTTATTTCTCTAAGTGTGTCTGTTGCCTACGCAAATTCAACGACTTTGCAAAGTATGTCCGATGAGCAACTTTCTGATACGACAGGTCAAGCACTGATGAGTTTGTCTTATATTGCACCGACAGATGCGACTAATCTTGAAGCTAAGCGTTTGGGCAGTGAAAAGAATGTTGGTTTTTATAAATTAGGCTTGGAAGCAGAATTAGAATTAAATGCCAATATAAAAAAGCTACAGTTGGGGTGTGGTGGTGTTAATGGTGCAGGAAACTGCGATATAGATATTGATAATTTAAGTCTAAGTGGCTTAGGGAATTCTGCAACCTCAAATACAAATAGTACGAGTGACCGAGCGGCACGTGTGGGCTCAAGTGCCGTGTTGACCAATCCTTTTATACAGTTTGCAATTAAAAACCCAAATAGTGCTTCGACGCGCGAAGTTATAGGAATTAATTTAAGTTCTGAGAAAGCTACAGGTCTTATGACGTTTGGAACTGAAAATTTAGTTGATAGTTCTAATAATGGTATCCCTAATGGGATTAATAGCCTAAGTGGGTATATGATGATCGCACCTCAAACTGGAAAGGCGACTATAAACCCATTGACAATTACACAAAACGGAGCGATGAATCCTACAGGTATAGTTCTTGCGGGTAAAGCATGTAGTACGTCAATATTTGGTGGTTGTGGAGTTGTTAGAACAACTTATAAAACAACAAGTTATGATATTACATTAACCCCGTCTCAACAAGCGATTCTTAGTTTACCTCAACAGCCAATTGAAGGTAAACGTATGAGTTCTGCAATTTTGAATGCATCGACTACTGTTAATGATATTAAACTTTCTGGTCAGTTGGCAGCTGACACCACTCTTTTAGGAATTAAAATTTCGGGAGATACGAGCGGAGTTTTAAATAATCTTAAGGTAAATGCTACTATTGATGAAAGTTTAGGATTGTTTCATAAAGCAACATTAAATGGAACTCCTGTTTTGTTGTCTATGCAATCTCAAGATATTAGGTGGCCAGGAGCTGAATCTATAGCTCGTAAAGGATGGTGGCTTGAAATTTCTAATCCAATTGATATTGGTGATATTACACCCAATAAAAATATTGATATTGCTATGCCAACTGTTAAAGATGCTTTGTTAGAAGTAAATAACTTTTTGGCTGATAATTGGGTGTATTGTGGTACTTTTGCATTAAGCTGTCTTGCTGGGAATATTCCTTTGGGAACAGCAAATTTACCAAATAATGCCAATGCAGTTGATATGGCAATGAAAAATTTATCATTAAAAAATCAAAATTTTACCCCAAACTGTTATGGTACTTTAAAATTCTGTTAAACATGATCATCAAATTTAAAAAGCAATAGAAGCAAATGTTCTATTGCTTTTTTTCTATTTTTTAAAATTACGTTTATCGGAAAATCGTGTATTTTACATAAAAGACTTTGGCATAATGAAAAATATTGCATAAGATAAAGTGTGATATAGATAACACAACTGTATGGGTAGGGAAAGACCATAATGTACAGTGATGTAGAGATTAAGAAATAAAATAAAATATGGTGCGGAGCATCGTATAACACAGGAAGGTCATAGATGACTACACTCAATTATACGGCAAAATTTCATAAAACAGTTTTGGCTGGTTTTGTTGGCTTAGCCATTGCCCAATCGTGCTTCGCATTGGAAGTCATGTCTGATGAAAAACTAAGTGATACCACAGGTGAAGGTATCGCCTTATTACCTAAAGATGCCTATATGGTGTTTCAAGGTGCCGGCGTAAACCAGTCGCAAAATACAATACTGACCGATCGTAGTTTAGATACCGGATATATTTATTATGTGCCTGTAGGGCCGTTGTCATCAATCGTACAAGATACCAATAAAGATGGCGTTGTGAATAGCAGTGATCACTCAGTGGGTAAGGCAGATTTATATTTATACGGTTTAGCTTTGTCTAAAAATGCAACCAATAATGCAAATCTACGGTTGGATTCAGGACAAACGAGTGGTGTAGCAAATGCTGCAATTAAAAGTTGGGGAACTGCAACAAATCCTTGGATATTTAATGTAAAAACGGATCAAAATATTCCAGATTTTGGTACAGGGAGTAATTCGGTAACCTATTTAAATTTTGAAGCACCATTATATGAAAATATCTATACATTTGCGGCTGATAAAAGGACCGTGACTACAAATGCATTTGTCAATGATGCAGGCGGTGAGGATGCATATAACCTTAAACTAGCGCTATGGGCAGATGGTTTCGTACGTGATCAAAGTAAACCAGATAAGGACTCAAACCAATTTAATTTAGGTGAGGGATTTAGTACAACCGCAACAGGACGTGCAAACCGTATTCGTTTACAGGGTATTTTTAATGGTTTTGGACTGAATGGCAGTAAAATTCAACTGTTCCAGACACTAGGCGGTGCGACCAATACAGGTGGGATGAGTGCTTTCTATAATAATACTTTAGGACTCGCTGGCGTTATACGGTTGAATAGTGGTGATGGTTCTAAATTATTGGGAACATCTACATCAAATTCGTGGACTATGCCTGTAAACTTGATGAATCATGTGTTGCGTTTAAGTACCCAAGAATGTGGGGTAGGAAACTTGAATGGCTGTACAACAGGTACAGCGCAAGACATATTATCTACTCCTGCAATCAATGGCGGTTTAGCACCCACTTTTTCAGATAAAGAAGGTATTTATATTTATAACCTGAATACAAATTTAGTATTGGGTTCATTATATCAGCCACTTATTCTGGGTTCTGATGGAACAAATTTTAGTTTGGAACTTGCTCGAATTCCGAATAAAGAATCAATTTATAAACAGATATATACGGATTATACAGGCGCGGATACGAGCTATAAAGGATCGACTTGTAATGTTTATAATTGCGGTACAAGTTCAATTTCAGGTTACCAAGGGAGTACAGCGACGCACAGTAGTATTAGCATAGGAACCGTTTATAGTCCTGATGCCGGTAAAACTTTACTTGCTGATAAGAGTGCGGGTGCTGTTGGAATTTCATTTAATCAATTAAGCAATGCAGCAACTTCAAATGCACAGAATAATTTGGGTTCCGCGGTCATTGATGGCATGTTGATCCAACATATGAAAATAACGACTAAAGGCTTATAGGATAGGAAGAATTATGATGAAAAAAGCAGTACTCCTTATTCTCACTGGCTTATTGAGCGCCCATGCAGTTGCTCTGGAAGCGTTATCCGATCAAGATCTACAGCAAGTCGAAGGGCAGGCAGGTGCAGATTTATCTTTAAAATTGGTACTGAATCAAATTAATGCCAATGATTCATTTTACACAACCAATAATGCTTATAAGTTTGATAATGGTGTTGGTGGAGTTTGTGAGAAATTTCAATTTTGCCACTTAGCATTATCGGTAAACAATCGTTATGTAGATGCGAATGGTGTTGCGAGCAGTACTCAAGGAAAAAAACTCTGGGTGGTATTTAAAGGAATTCAGGGAACTATTAATATTCAGAAATTGGGTTTGGATGGTGCTGATTTAGTTTATAAAAATACCAATGATTTACAGATGATTAAACCAGCTGTTCAGTTATCTTTTGATGCAGATAAGCCGATACAGATCCGTAACTTTGGCTTTAACTCGCTTTCTATTGAAAAAGATGAATTCACCAGTAAAACCAATGCGGATGGAACGGTCACTGAAAATTCTTCTGGTGCAACACAAGCGCAATATGGTTATTTTAAGGCCAGTACATATGCTGCAAAACCTCAAACAACGGGTATCAATGGTTCTACCGCAAACAATTACGATACAGGTCGTGAAACTGGATTTATGGGCATGCAAATGAATGGCAATCTGGCGCTTCAGGGCAAGTTAATGATGTTCAGTTGTGATTCTGCAAGTAACAAGCGCTGCTAAATAAAATAAATCTGAGGGCTTAAGGATGAAAATACAAAAACAACGGCATGGAAAAAGATTTATTTTAAATACATTGGCATTCAGCTTATGGGTGATGCATGTGCCTGCTTACGCACTTCAGGCTCTGGATGATGGAGATCTCAGAAATGTAAATGGTCAAGACGGTGTCAATATAGAAGCGACATTAAAGGAAGCCAATATTAAAACATTGTATTGGACAGATCAAACGGGTCGTGCAGAAGCGGATGCAACGAGTCAAGCGCTTACGGCAACAGCAGATACAGTCAAGATTCAAAAAAATAGCGTTGCATCGCCATCAGATCCATTAACAGCGAATTTAAAACTGAACATGGGGAGTACAAGCGGGCAGGCTGGAGTCAATCTGGATTTATCACTCTCTCCTGTACTCATGACAGTAGATTCATTTCGGGTCTGTGACAGTGATCCAAGTGGCGCTCGCTGTAGTGCAAAAATTGGAAATTTAGCAATACAAACTTCATCGAATACAATAATCGGGTTAAAAACAGTCAATGGACTTTTGAGCAAAACGAATCAACTGGATATGACTTTAGGACTGCAGAATGCCAATATTTACCTTGGACAAACCAGTGCTGCAAATCAATTAAATCAGTTGATTTTAAAGAATTTCAACTTCAATTTTAAAGGTAAAGGATTTGCATTTGTAGATGCAGTTGAAGGCTTTAAGTTGCAAACAAACTTGGGTGCTAATACTGCAGGAAATTCTGCAACACCAAATACAACTTATGGTTATGTTGATTTAGCCCGTGTTGTTGATCCAGCCTCTACAAAAGCAGGCTTTATCAATAGTGGGACTTATGGCAATGGAACCACAACTTCCAATGCTGGTCTAAATCTTGAAATTATGGTGAATAATAAAGGCACTAATCCTACAGCGGCATCCTTATATGATGTAGATAGCTATAATACGCCAACAGGCGCGAAAGGCTTGATTCGTGTCGGTGCAAGTGGTCGTATGGTGAACAGTTCACTGCAATTCCGCGGTGTACAAAATGCAAGCAATCTTATTGGTTCTGCTGTGAATGCGACAGGTACTGATACCGGTAAAGATATTGTCGGTAGTTCTGGAATTGCATTTAGAATGAAAACAGACTTTACCAAAGATAGCGATACAATGCTTGCTGGCAGTGGTGATGCAACCACCTTAGAAATAGGCGGTGCGGGTTTAAATAGCTATGGGTTTGAATTTGGCAATTTAACAGGATTACAAAAAGATACGCGTGCATCTTTTGATACCGGCAGTGTATTTTTAAACCTAACAGACTCAAAGCAAGTGACTTTACCTGTCAATAATACATTCCAAACTTCAAGTTTTGCCAATGGTCAGTCATTAACAAATGTAAATGACTATAAACAGGATATTTATAGCACTTTGACATCGGGAAATCGGCCTTATAGTGTTGTATCTTCTATTCGAGCGGCGGCATTCCAAGCAATTTCTCGAAGAGGTCGGTTTACAACAAGTGCGGGTGTAGCAACAAATAATCTTTTTACAGATAGTGGTGTGAATAACCAATGGGGCTTGGCGCTACCATTTTATAACCTGAATGCAAACTTAGCGATGTATGGAACGACAGTTGATGCAGCAACAGCTTATTCTTATACAGCAAACGGGGCAAAAAGTAGTGTAGCGAGTTCAGGTCAAACGGCTCGGCTTGGTTTTTCATTGGGACTCACGACTGAAGGTGTTGATAAAAATGGCACCACTAAGCTAGGTAACAACACAACATCGATTATGGTGATTGATGGTGGGTTACGAAATGGTCAGCCTACAGATTATTATATGGGGCTTAGAAATATCGACATGTTACTCAAGGGAAATGGTAGCGTTGGTGTTGAAAATGGAAGTTTAAATTTAAGCTTAAAAAATATGTTGGTGGTGATGGCAGCTGAAGTCGCTGCAGGCTATTTACCTGGAACCACTTACAAGTCGTGTGCCCTTGGGGTAACGACAGCATCCGTTGCTTGTGGTAATAAAAGTGTCTCGGACCCCAATAATTTTGCAAAAAATGATGATGTACTGTTTGGCTTAAAGCTTCGTTTTGGAGGTGATATGGATTTATCACTGATTCCAGATAGTGAAATTAGAAATGATGGAACAGGAAATCGTTTAACTGTTGTGGGTGATTTGAAGTTGGCTCCAAACAATAATACGATTCAAATCAGTGACCCTGTCAATGGTTCATCACTTGGTCTGGATAACTTGACAGGTGATATTCGATTTAATAATGCGATTGTCATCAGTAAAAATCCAACTTCAGGTACAGGACAGGTTGGATTTAATGCAAGCTTCCAATTTAATCCGACACAATCAGTGGATGGTGTGTTTAGAGCGAGAGACTTAAACTTTTATCCTCCAGCTGCTTCAGGCGCATTGGTATCTGGTGCACGTTTAGGTGAAATTGCGTTGACGGGTGGTCGACTAAGCAGTGAGTTTAATATTATTCCGCGGAATTGATGCGTTATTGGTCGGGTTATGCTTTTATCGTAGTTCATTTCTGATTAGACTGTGATGTGATAGGCAGTATATAAAGTTTCCTAAGGATTAGGATAATGAAGAAAAATAACAAGCTAGGGTGTATATCACTATTGATATTGAGTCCAGTTGCAATGGCGATGCAACCCCTGGATGATCAAGGTCTTTCCCAAACAACGGGTCAGGCAGGGATTGATGTCGGTATAAATATTAGCAAAGTTCAAATCAATCAACTGTCTGTTATTGATCGTGACGGATTAGGTACAAGCGTGAATGATGCAAATAAAGCATCGCTTGTTGTTGCTGGCAAAACTGCAGCTACACTTGCAGACCAAAGTTTAAATGTGACCTTCTTGGGCGCTTCAACCACACCGACGATGAAGGTAATGTTGGATGCAGATGGAGGTACTGCAGGCAAACCATTTGCGAATATTGGTTTAAGTTTCGGCAGTAATATTACGGGTATCAAAGTTTCGCCTTTTGCACTTTATTTGGCGGGTGCAAGTTCATCTTCCGGTCCAGCAGGGTATCAATCTATTTTCACCGGAACCAGTGAAAAATCAGATGTGATTAAAATACTGAAAATGGACAATGGTTTTGACATCAATTTTGCTGCAATTAAACCTACAATGAATTTACAACTCGGCAATGCCCCTCAAGGTCGTATGCTTGCCTTTGGCGGAGCAATTCAATCCATTTGTGGCGCTGGAACGGGCTGTGCTATAGCCCTGCTGTCAGACGATAGTGATATTGGTGCAAACTTCAATTTTCAACTCACGGGTACAGATAAAACCAATGGTTTCTCTTTAAATGGTTTTTACGCAGGCGTTGAATCAAGTGGTTTTGTTTTTGGTAATACCGGCGAGTCCAGTAAATTTGATGTAGGGATCAATCAGATGATTATGGGAAACAGTGGTACCAGTACATCTACTGTGTTTAACGGTCTTCAGAATGGTTCGATGGGAAATTTTGGTGCAATTGGGACCTCAGTTACTGATTTAAAAGTCAAAATTAATGGTTTATAAATTTTAATTTTTAATTGGTTTAAATGAAAAAACCCGCAAAAAATTGCGGGTTTTTTATGGTTGAGTAAAATTACTTCGCCAATTTAGCCAATAGATCTGCTTTGCTTAAATTAACAGAATCAGTATCTTTACGACCTTTATATTCAAAAGTACCTGCATCCAAGCCTTTCTCACCAATCACGATACGATGAGGAATACCGGTGAGTTCTAAATCTGAGAATTTAACTCCTGGTCGCTCATTACGATCATCTAGTAAAACATCATAACCTGCAGCTTGTAATTCGTTATATAACGCTTCAGCAGCTTCAAGTGTACGTGGTGATTTTTGTGCATTCATCGGAACAATGGCAACTTCAAAAGGTGCAATCGCCATAGGCCAAATAATCCCTTTGTCATCAAAGTTTTGTTCAATTGCAGAGGCAACTACACGCGTTACGCCAATACCATAACATCCCATGGTCACGACTAATGGTTTGCCATCATCACCGAGTACTTTACAGCCCAGCGCCTCAGAATATTTTTTCCCGAGTTGGAAAATATGACCCACTTCAATACCACGTTTGATCATGATGGTGCCCTGACCATCTGGAGACGGATCGCCTTCTACAACATTACGCAAATCAAACACTTCAGTAAATTGAGCATCACGTTCCCAGTTTACACCAATAGCATGTTTATCTACTTCATTTGCGCCGGCAACAAAGTCAGAAAGTACCGATGCAGCACGATCTGCAATGACTGTTATGCCTTTTTCCACGAGTCCTTGAGGACCGCAGAATCCAGCTGTTAAATCTAATGCTTTCAATTGTTCATCAGTCGCAAAAGTCAATGGTGCTGCAATCAATGGGTGCTTTTCCGCTTTGATTTCATTGAGTTCATGATCACCACGTAAGAACAATGCAACCACAGGAACGCGACCACTTTCGTCAGCAACGCCTTGTACCAATAATGCTTTAACAGAATGGGCAGGATCAGTATTTAGAAAGGCAGAAACATCTGCAATGGTTTTTTGATTGGGTGTATCGACAATTGAAAACGCTTGTTTTGGTGCTGCACGTTCACCCACCAAGATTGCTTCAGCCATTTCAACATTGGCTGCGAAATCTGATTCGGTAGAGAATGCGATATCATCTTCGCCACTTGAAGCAAGTACATGAAACTCATGTGAGCCAGAGCCTCCAATCGAGCCGGTATCAGCTTGAACAGGACGGAAATTTAAGCCTAAGCGGGTGAAAATCCGACAGTATGTGTTATACATGACATCATAAGTTTCTTGTAGCGATGCTTGATCTACATGGAAAGAGTATGCATCTTTCATAATAAATTCACGTGAACGCATTACACCAAATCTAGGGCGAATTTCATCACGGAATTTGGTTTGAATTTGGTAGAAATTCATCGGAAGCTGTTTATAACTTTTTAGCTCGTTGCGTGCTAAATCTGTAATCACTTCTTCATGTGTTGGACCTAGAACAAAATCGTTGCTGTGACGGTCTTTAAAACGTAAAAGTTCAGGACCATATTGCACATACCGACCTGATTCTTCCCACAGTGAAGCAGGCTGTGTTACAGGCATTAAAGTTTCCAATGAACCTGCGCGATTCATTTCCTCACGCACAATTGCTTCAACTTTATTGAGTACTCGTACACCCATCGGCAGCCAAGTATATAAACCTGAAGCCAATTTACGAATCATCCCGGCACGTAACATCAACTGATGTGAAATGACCTCAGCATCGTTTGGGGTTTCTCTCAACGTAGCAAACAAAAAGCGACTCGCGCGCATGGAAACTGTCCTAAAATTTTTAGATTTAAAGCGAAGATTATACGATAAAATAATACGATAAAAAATTAGCTGAAGATTTTTAATGTCTGATTGGTTTGAAATACAAAGATCAGCTGATGCGTGATTTCTCATAAAAGGGTATTTCATGAGCTTTAAATTTAAAAAGTTGAATGAAAATTTAGATCGCTTTGGTTTTTGTTAAGATTTTTTCAATAATGAGCACGGATTTTTTGATTTAAAAGTTGATTATTCAAGTTTTTTTAGTCGATTAATAATATCGTCATACTTGCTTTGTGTGGTGCGATAGCTATTTTGTAAATTTTCAATATAGCCTTTTGTTTTATCTATATTTTCTGCATTGTACTTGATTCGATCTTTAAGCGTAGACGGTACGGTATTGCCTTTTCTATAATATTCCATTTCCTGTCTTTTTAATATAATTCGATCGCTTTGTAATTGCTTAAGGTTTTGATTTTGTAGTGCTATTTGCTGTTTTAAGTTGTTGAGAAGCTCATTACGTTTGCTGGCGGCAACGGACGAGTTTCCATAAGCACGTTTGAGACGGGCATCTTGTTCTAGTTTGCGAACTTCAGATGCGCGTGAGGTGGACTGTTGGAGATCTTTTTCGACATTATAGGCGGGGTTGCGTTTAATCACCTGCATATTGCGATCGAGTGCTTCATAGCCATTTTTGATGTGTGCAGGCGTGACTGAAGTACTAATATTGGCGACGCCGTTTTTATCATAATATCGATACCAAGCGGCTCTAGGTTGCGATACATCTGCATATGCCACAGCACTGCATGTGATCAAACAGATTGCTAAGGTGAAACAGCGTATTTTTTTTGTTTTTAAGCCAGTATTTTGGTAATAGATTATTCTATCCATTCGAAGTTTGCCATCCCCAAAAAATAAAGTCAGTTATATGATTTTAAAAACGATCTTTGATCATTTTATGTGGTTACAAAATTTTAATAAACAATTAAGTTCTAAAAAAATACAGAATATTTTTTTTTATGTGAGCTTTACTGTGTTTTTCTATTTGAAGTGAGATTTATGACAAGAAATGTTCATTGATAAAGTGAGTTAATATATGTTAAAAAACCATGATTAATTGTAAAAATAAATCTGTACAGCACAATTCATTCCAAGCTTACGGAAAGGGGCATTAAATGGACGAAAAATTTCAAAATCTTAAAGTCATGGTGATCGATGATTCTAAAACCATTCGTCGTACTGCTGAAACGTTATTACAAAGAGAAGGTTGTGAAGTAGTCACTGCTGTAGATGGTTTTGAAGCTTTGTCTAAGATTGCTGAAGCTAATCCAGATATTGTTTTTGTTGATATTATGATGCCTCGTTTGGATGGTTATCAAACATGTGCATTGATTAAAAATTCTCAAAATTATCAAAACATTCCAGTCATTATGCTATCAAGCAAAGATGGCTTATTTGATCAAGCAAAGGGTCGTGTTGTCGGCTCTGATGAATATTTAACAAAACCATTTAGTAAAGATGAATTATTAAATGCAATTCGCAACCATGTGAGTGCATAACGGTTAATTGGGGGAAACAATGACAAAAATTTTAATCGTTGATGATTCACCAACTGAAATGTTTAGATTTAAAGAAATCTTGGCTAAACATGGATTTGAGGTGATTGAAGCAACCAATGGTGCAGATGGGATTACTATTGCACAAGCAGAGCTACCAGATCTTGTATTAATGGATGTGGTAATGCCTGGAGTCAACGGCTTTCAGGCAACTCGTCAGATTGCGCGTGGCGCAACAACGAAGCATATTCCAATTGTGATTGTAAGTACCAAAGATCAAGAAACTGACCGTGTGTGGGGCAAACGTCAGGGCGCTTGTGATTATCTAACAAAACCTATTGATGAAAATCAGCTGATCAGCACAATCAAGCAGCATCTGCAAGCAGGATAATGTATGGCAGCGAATGGATTTATCGAATTACTTCGATTGTCTAAGCGAGGAAATAAAAATTACGCTGACAATGATAGCGAAGTAAACCGATGGTCAGGCATTGCATTTGAAATGATGGGGCAATATTTTGTTGCTCCATTGGGGGAAGTTTCGGAAGTCATTTATCCGCCAAAATATACACCAGTTCCCAATGTTCAGGGCTGGGTAAAAGGTTTAGCGAATATTCGCGGACGGTTATTGTCGGTTTCCGATTTGGCTTTTTATTTAACGGGGCAAAGAAGCCAATTTCTACCTACTCAAAAAGTCTTATGTATTAGTCATAATGACCATTATGTTGGTCTGGTCGTAGATCAGGTTTTGGGGATTCAACATTTTAATAAAAAAAGCTTTTTTTCTAAAAATAATCAACTGGAAGAAAAGCTTCAAACCTATTGTCAAGGATATTTCCAACAGCATAACCAAGCTTGGAATATATTCTTATTCAGTCGTTTGTTGAATGATCCTCAATACATGAATGCATCAGAAAAATTTATAAACTAGCTTTGACGCCTAATTAGAGTTAAGCGAATCGGGAGAAGCTGAATGGGCTTTAAACTAAAAAAGAAAAATACAGGGGATACTGCTCAAAAAAGTAGTCCAGGCGTATTAACAAAAACCAAATCGAAAATTGATGAGTTTGCAAAGTTATTTGGGGAAAGCGACAAATCAAAACCATTTATTCAAATGGCGATTGTCAGCATCATCGTCGCGATTATTTTACTTTTGGTTTTATTCTATACAGTTCCTCGAAATAACGACTTAACTCGTAGTTTGGGTGAATTAAAGCTTTTATCTCAAACATTATCGCGCCAAGCAACTGAAGCAACAGCTTCAGGCTCAAAAGAATCGATCAATGCTTTAGTGGCGTCGCAAAAGAAATTTAAAGAAAACTTGGATATTGTTAAAGATATTCATGCATCATCAAAAGCAGTAGAAGGGGTCGAAAAAACCTGGAATCAAGTTTCTGCTGATATCGACATGATTGCAACCCACCAAAAAATCATTAACCAGTTATATGACACCAATATCGCCGTTGCAGATGTGATTCCAGGCATGCAGGCTGAATATAACTTGATGGTTGACCAAATGGCACGTGATAACATGCCGAGTACACAGGTTGTAATCGCGAAAAACCAAGTATTCCTTGCAGAACGTATCTTACGTTCTATTGGTTCAGTACTAGGGGGTTCAGATAATACACGTGCTTCTGCAGAAGACTTCAATGCCGATACTGAAACTTTTGGAACATACCTGAATGCACAGTTAAACGGTAATGCTGACTTGGGTGTAACGCGTATTGACAAGCCTGAGTTGCGTGAATCTTTAGAAAGCATCAAATCAGATTACAATGAAATTGTGCAATTGGCATCGACTTCAGTATTAAAGAACTCTGATCAAATTTTTAAAGTTCGTCAGGCATCATCAAATATCTTTGCTGAATCGGATAATTTATTAAAAGGCTTAGATCGACTTTCGGTGAATACCGGGGTAGGCACCATTTTACCTGCCTTGATCCTATTGTTTGCTTTAGGCGCATTCTTATTTGCTGTATTTAAATTGATTGGTTTACGTAGTGAGTCGGATAAAGTACGTGTAATGCGCTTACAAGACGAATATGACCGTAACCAAAATGCGATTTTACGTTTATTGGATGAAATTGCCGATTTGGCTGATGGTGACTTGAGTTCATATGCAACGGTATCTGAGGACTTTACTGGTGCAATTGCCGACTCGATCAACTTCGCGATTGACCAATTACGTGACCTTGTATCACGAATCAATGAGACTTCTCAGGAAGTTGCACAATATACCCAGAATACACAACAAATTACCAATCAGTTGGCTGAAGCATCTGAGCATCAGGCACAAGAGATTGCTGGTGCATCTACAGCGATTAATGAAATTGCGCAATCGATTGACCACGTATCGGCAAATGCTGCCGAATCCGCAGAAGTAGCACAACGTTCAGTACAGATTGCATCAAATGGTGCAGATGTTGTAAACCGTTCAATTGAGGGTATGGACACGATTCGTGAACAGATTCAAGAAACATCAAAACGTATCAAACGTTTGGGTGAGTCTTCTCAAGAGATTGGTAACATTGTCTCGCTGATTAACGATATTGCCGACCAAACCAACATCTTGGCATTAAACGCTGCAATTCAAGCATCTATGGCTGGTGAAGCAGGTCGTGGTTTCGCCGTGGTTGCGGATGAGGTACAACGTCTTGCAGAACGTTCAGCATCTGCGACAAAGCAGATTGAGACACTGGTAAAAACCATTCAGACCGATACCAACGAAGCTGTTATTTCAATGGAACAAACCACTTCTGAGGTTGTACGTGGTGCAAACCTTGCAAAAGATGCAGGGGTTGCCTTGGGTGAAATTCAAACGGTATCGAGTAACTTGGCAGGTTTGATTGAAAGTATTTCTGAATCAGCGAAATTGCAGTCTGCATCAGCAGGTCATATCGCCAATACGATGAATGTTGTACAGGAAATTACTTCGCAAACGACAGGCGCAACGTTTGATACAGCACGTTCGGTATCTGAATTGGCAACTATGGCGGATTCATTGCGTCAATCAGTTTCTGACTTTAAATTACCAGACTAAAACCATTGAGACTTGATATGCGCAATTTCTACAATAAAACTGTAGGAATTGCGCACAGTGAAAAAGCCTTCTAAAGCCATTCAGCTTGACTGTATTTTTGAAAGGTTTTAGTCCCAAAATCGGGAACTAACATAGAAGCCTGAGCTATGAAAGAAATATTAAAACATTTAGTTGAACACGTCACTTTACCTGAAGATGCCTATATTGATCAGGACGATGAGATTTTAGAAATTTTTGTAGAAGAACTTGAAGAAATTTTTGAACAGTTGCAAGCTTCTCTTGATCAATGGCTAAGTGATGATTCCAAAGACAAGGAATTGGTGAATGTGCGTCGCTATTTCCATACCCTTAAAGGCTCTGGACGTATGGTGGGGGCAAAGCGTTCAGGGGAGTTGGCTTGGACTGTTGAAGATACATTAAATCGTGTAATTGCAAAAAACTTGGAATTAAGTACTGAAATTCAACAATATGTCAGTGCTGTATTTAATGTGTATAAGTTCAAATTGTATGCTGAGTTTTTAAACAAACAACCACATCAACTTGATTTGGCACCACTGGTGTATTTGGGGCAGCAATTACAGCAAAAGCATAGTTTAGAACCTGCATTGGCAGATCTACTGTCACTTGCGCAGACCCTCAATGATGAAAGTGTGGTGACAGGTTTAGAGCTTGCAGGAGATGACGCGGCTGTAGAACATGCTGAAACAGCTGAATCAATTGCCAGCCGCGAAACTGTGGAAGGGCATGAGATACCAGACCTGATTCAAACCGAACAGTCTGCTTTAGAGGCAGCATCAACTTCCGATGAAAGTCTAATCTCTGAAACATTGACGATTTTTGTTGAAGAATCGGAAGAACATCTGGCAACAATCAAAGACTTTTTGCATTTAGAACAACATACCCCTGAACAATATAATCGCTTGATTCGCGCTTTACACACTTTGCGTGGAAGTTCTTCAATGGCGCATATTCAGGATGTATTTGAAGCAAGTGGTAAAGTTGAGCATTTGTTTAAAGTGCTGGTTCAAGAAGATACAGAATCTTCTAAAAATGAAAATGCTTTATTGACCTATTATGCTGAATTCGTCAGTGATTATCTGCATGTGCTCAAGCAAACCGGTGATCAGGATACGCAATTAGCACAGATTTACCAAAAATTTAATGATGCTTGGGAACGTTATGATTTCCAACATCAATATCAACAAGATCATCAGCCACAAGTGGGTCTAGTGACCCAACTGGTGGATTTGGAGATCGATCTGTTGCTGGATGCTGAATTTGAGTTTGATAAACGCGCTCAAGTTGAATATCCAGAATATTTCCAACAACTGATTCAACAAGCTCAGATCCTGGTCGACCATACTGACAATCGTGCTTCACAAGGCATTCATGATTTCAGTCTTGCACTCAAAGATGGATATGCCCAGATTATTGCCAAGTCTGATTTGCTGAACACAGATTATGCGTTTGAAATATTCTCTAAAGCCCATCAGGAATTTATTCATTTATTTGATACATTGGCATCTGGCCAACGTGTCAGTTTGAGTGATGCAACTCAGGCGATTTTGGATGAGCTTCATGATTATGTACATCAAGACATTGAGGTGGACCAGGTTCAAGGTGCTGAACCAGCAGTTGAACATGTGGCAGCAACTGTATCCGAGATCAACTCTGTTGAAACAGCCAATCATCATGTCTTAACCCAGATTAATCTAGATAAGCAAAATATTGATTCTACGCAAAGTCAGCGTGAATTTGATGCCGACGTTCTTGATATTTTCATTGAGGAAGCGGATGAACTGCTGGTAGGCATGGATCATGATCTCAATACATGGTCAAGTCATCCAGATGACACCACTGCATTAAATAATTTAATGCGTTATTTGCACACTTTAAAAGGTGGTGCAAACATGGTTCAAGCAACGCATATTGGTTTAATTGCCCATGAACTCGAAACAATTTACGAGCGTGTGATTAAAGGTCAGCTCAAAGCTGGACCACACGTTATTCAATCTATTCGTTTAATTCAAGATGATGTTGCAGATCGTATTCAGTTGATTCGTGAAAAATCTATTGATTATCCAGCAACACATATTCTTGACGTTTTACAGCACATTGATCAACAGCAATTCTCGTATGATACGAAGATTGAGAAAGCTGACAAAGTTGCAAATGAGATCGTTTTAGTCGACGATTCTATTGCCCCAGATTTGAATGTTGTTGCTGTTGATCAGCAACCGCGATCTACGCTTGAACATGCTGAGCCTGCGGTTGAACAGATTCAATTAGATGGTTTAGACGACGCGGAACGTGTTGCTCAAGAAACCTTTATTGAGGAAGCACGTGAGTTGATTGATGATGGATTAAATATCTTAAGTCAATGGTTTGATCAAAGAAGTAACCGTAGTTTACTGCTTCAATTGCAACGTATTGCGCACAGCTTAAAAGGCGGTGCAAAAATGGTCAAATTAGAAGGTGTTGCGGATATTGCCTATGAGCTTGAAAATGCTTTTGAACAATTTGGTCAGCACAACTTTAATTCGAATGTGTATGACGGTTTATTGGAAAGTGCTTTTCACTGGTTAGATGCAGCAATCTTTAAAAAGAGCTACGATAATTTTGATGGTTTAAAGTCAAATTTAAACCGTATTCAATATGTTGATGTTTCTGCTCAGCTTCCAGAAAAATTATCTCGAACCAATTTGATTTTTGAACAGACCAATAATGAGTTTGTTCAAGGCGATGGTTCTGAACCACCTTCCATGTTGGGTGAATGGGATCTTTCTGAAAAAACTGAAACCAACAATGAGATGATTCGTATCTCTGCGGATTTGGTTGAGAAGATGATCGATCTTTCTGGTGAAAATGCCATTAACCGTTCGCGTATTGAAATGGATTTGGGGCAATTGGGAAATACGTTGACCGATATGGAGTTAGCGATTCAACGTCTGGCAGATCAGCTTCGTCGAATGGAAGGTGAGCTGGAAAGTCAAATTATTGCTAAGCATGGTGATTTAAGTGCGCGCTATGCAGACTTTGACCCATTGGAAATGGACCAATATTCATCTTTGAATCAATTGTCTAAATCGCTGGCTGAATCTGCATCCGACTTGGTGGACTTTAAAACCACCTTGGCTGAGAAAATTCGTGATACTGAAGGTTTATTATTGCAGCAATCACGGATTCAAGCTGAAATTCAAGAAAGTCTGATGCGCACCCGTCTTGTTCCTTTCTCTCGTTTATTGCCACGGTTACAGCGTTTGGTACGTCAAACCGCCTCGACGGTCAATAAGCCTACTGAGCTTTTGGTAAACAACACCGAAGGTGAATTGGATCGTAATATTCTGGAAAAATTAGTATCTCCTTTGGAACATATGTTGCGTAATGCAATTGACCACGGGATTGAAGATACAGAGCAGCGACAAAAAGCAGGCAAGTCGTTGACTGGTCGAATTGACTTGAATATTAGTCGTCAAGGCACAGACGTTTTGGTTTCCTTTAAGGATGATGGCAAAGGAATCGATCCTGCAATTATTCGTGATAAAGCCATCGAAAAAGGTTTGATTAAATCAGATCAGCATCTGGAACCAGAGGAAATTTTACAATTTATTTTCCATCCCGGTTTTAGTACAGCGCAACAAGTTACCCAGATTTCTGGACGCGGTGTTGGACTAGATGTGGTTCAAAGTGAAATTAAGTCGTTGGGTGGGCAGGTCAGTGTAAGTTCTGAATTGGGGCATGGCTCCACTTTTACCATCCGCGTACCTACAACGGTTGCTGTTAGTGATGCATTGATGGTGAAAGTCGGTGATCAACAGTTTGCTGTTCCATTGTCGCAAATTGATCGGATTGTACGAATTTCTCCAGCCGCTTTGGAAGAGTATTTCGAGACTCAAAATGACTATTTCGATATAGATTACCAAAGTTATAAATTGCGTTATCTTGGTGAATTTACAGTCAATCAGGTGACACCACGTTTGCATGGTTTTGCACATTCATTGCCAGTGTTATTGATTAAAGGCAGTTTAGGTCAATCTGTTGCAATTCTGGTCGATCAGTTAATTGGCTCACGTTCTCAAATTGTAGTTAAACCGATCGGGAAGCAATTTGCGGCAATTAATGCGATTGCAGGTGCCACGATTCTCGGTGACGGTCAAGTTTGTTTGATTCTCGATGGGCAAAATATTGCTAGACAAGTTCAAGGTTCAAGCCGAGGTGGTGCTGAATATCTACAACAGGATAAACAACGTCATCGTGATCAACGTCGCTTGATTATGATTGTGGACGATTCAGTGACCGTTCGTAAGGTAACGTCACGTTTATTAGAACGTCAAGGTTTTGATGTGATTACAGCCAAAGATGGTGTGGATGCGATTGAGCAACTTGAAAATGTCAAACCAGATCTGATGCTGTTAGATATTGAAATGCCACGCATGGATGGATTCGAGGTGACCAATCTGGTTCGCCATCATGAAATTCATCGTGACTTGCCAATTATTATGATTACTTCAAGAACAGGTGAAAAACATCGGGAACGTGCATTTAGCTTGGGGGTGACAAACTATATGGGTAAACCATTCCAAGAGGCTGATTTATTAGCCAATATTGATGCTTTGTTGACGGTTGAATAGGAGCACTCATGGCGGGAAATATCGAAAAATCTGCGCTTGATAAAATCAGTACACAGGAACTGCAACACCTGATTACGGTGTCTACTGGGTTTATTGATGCTTATATTATTAATTGTTATGGTAAAGACCCAATGTTGTTACCGCAGAATGTGGTGCTGTCTGCGCAGAACAGCCCAATTCATGTTCCTATAGTGGAATGGCATGAAAAGAAATTACCCACCTTTAGTGTCAGCGATCCCCGAAAGGCTTTGGGAGTTGCCTTGATTATTGAAGGTGAAGAGGCGGATGACCGTTTTGCTTTAATGTGTAATGAAATGCCGAACTCTATTCGTTTACGTATCTCTGAAGTGGTGGATGTTGAAGATGCTATTGAAGATAAAACAATTTTTCAATATGTAAAAATAGGTAATGTTCGCTACCATGTTCCAGACTTAGATCAAATTCAGCTTGAGATTGGACTAAGAAAAGATTAGCAATTTACTTAGACATTGCATGTTAAAAAGAACGCGATTTCAGTTAAAACCGAGCGATAGATATCGCTCGGTTTTCTCTTTCTTGATAGAGCTGCACACCAGAGATTGTGTTTTTATCGAAATGATGAAAACTAATTTATGCAGGTAAAAATGAGATGCTAATCACACTAAACTGTTTTAATTCTTCGATCTTTTTTCAATTCTGCAAAATAAGCCCTCGCATGATTAACTTATTTCAAAATGGGGCTGATAATTTTAAGAAAAATAACTTGACCTTCAATAGGATAGTGATATTTTAAGAAATATTAGAGTTCTTAAAAAGTGAACCTTTTTGCCATTATACGTCGTAAAAACATTGGGATTCCTTATAACAATAATAGGTTGACTACTGGAAGAAAAAATTTATGAGTTATATGAGTTATGATGGTAGTCTCGTAATAGGTTCTGCGTGCATTGCAGTGATTATCTGTTACATTGCTATTTCATTAGAACAACTCATTTTTACGCCTCGCGCTGCCCATCTCCAAAAAATTATTATCTGTTTAAGTGGTATGGCACTGGGATTTGCCATTTGGGCGATGCATTTTGTCGGAATGTTGGCTTGCCATTTACCAGAAAATCACACTTTTGATCTGGCACTCACTGTAATCTCTTATATTATTGCAACATTGGCTTCGATATTTGCAGTTTGGTTAACAACTCAGGATACCTTACCCCTTCCGCGTTTAATTTTGGGCGCTTTACTTATGGGATTAGGTATTGCCGGCATGCACTATGTGGGCATGATGGGATTGGAAATTCCAAATCAGCAAATTTATTATCATCCAATTTTAGTCATACTCTCTGTGACGATTGCAATCAGCGGTTCGGGATTATCGTTTTGGCTGGCATTTAAGTATAAAAATACCTTTAGTCATAAGCTGTTGTATAAAGCTGCCGTATCCATCATGATTGCACTGAGCATTGTAGGGATGCACTATACTGGTATGGCAGCGGTAACGTTTTCGTCAACGCATGTCAATCATTTTGAAAATCAGTTGAACGAAGGGCAAGGTGTTTTGTTGTTCACTATTATTTTTGTGGCAAGTTTGATTCTTGTTTCTGCCTTTTGTGTGGCAATTTTAGAACGAAGATTAGAAGAACGCAGTTTACAATTAATACAAGCCAATAAAGAGCTTGAAGGATTGGCACTTCAAGATAATCTGACTAAGTTGCCTAATCGCCTTTTTTTAGTTGAATATACGGATGCACTATTTTTGGACTATAAAGAGGCTGCAACAAAAATAGCCTTGGTTTATATTGATCTTGATCGTTTTAAGTCGGTTAATGATGCTTTTGGTCATCATATCGGCGATGAACTTCTGGTGAAGTTTGCCCAACGTTTATATCCTTTACTGACAGAAGGGCAAAAGCTGATTCGTATTGGTGGTGATGAATTTATTCTGATTCTTGAAGATTCAAGCCGTATTCAAGCAGAGCAGATTGCAGAACTATTCTTACAAAAAATTCAGGATAGCTTTCAAATTTCGGGTAAAGAAATCAATATTTCAGCAAGTATCGGAATCGTATTTTTTCCAGATCATGGACAAAACTTACAAGATTTATTAATTAATGCAGATTCGGCAATGATGCAGTCCAAAGAACAGGGGCGAAATACCTATAGTGTATATAGCTGTTCCCTGGACCAGCAGCATCACAATCGAAGTCAGTCTAAATTGATTAATGACTTATACAAAGCTGTTGAAGAACAGCAGTTTATCCTGTTTTATCAACCTAAGTTTACTGCTGACTATCGTATTTGTGGTGTTGAAGCCCTGATTCGTTGGAAACATCCAAGTTTGGGATTACTGGCACCCAGTATGTTTATAGGTGGCGCTGAGCAGACTGGCCTAATTATTCGTATGGGCTATTGGGCTTTAGAGCAAGCATGTATGCAAATTCAACAATGGGAACAAAAGAATTATGCCTTTTGCCCTGTTGCCGTTAATCTGTCTGCAGTGCAATTTGAACATAAGCATCTGATTGGCAACCTGGAAAAGTTAATCCAGAAATATCAGGTCAAACATGGAAATTTAATTATTGAAATTACTGAGTCTACGGCGATGCATCATATCGATGATAGTATTCAAACTTTTGAAAAACTCAGAAATTTAGGAATTAAACTGGCCATTGATGACTTTGGAACAGGGCATTCCAGCTTTTTATATTTAAAAGACTTGCCTGTAGATGAATTAAAAATAGATCGTAAGTTCATTCGAAATCTGTGCGAAGGTTCAAAAGAACAGATTATTTTAGAAAGTATCATTCATCTGGCAATCCGTTTAGGCTTGGTTGTTACCGCAGAAGGTGTTGAAACAGAGCAGCAAGCGCAAATTCTTAAACGCTTAGGTTGTCAACAGTTACAAGGCTATCTATTAGGCATGCCATTGCCCGTCGATCGTTTAGAAGCAAATTATCACCCAGTTTAAACAATAATTTAAAACGACCTGAGAGAATAAAAAAAGATATCATTTCAATAAATATTTGTTCATTTAGCAGAGTACCGATCAAAGTAATACTATTAATTCGGCAGTATCGACTATTCATCAAAAAATATAGATATTTTTAGAAAAAGTTTAAAGTTTTGATTGAAGTTAGCTATTTTTTAGACTCTTTGCAGTCAGACCATTAAGCTTGGTATGAAATTATCAGTTTGGGTAAATAATATTTCAAGAAAAACGACTTGGAAAATGCATTTATAAATATCAATAATAACCATGAGAATAAATGAGTGTACACATAAATAAAAATATCATCCAATATTCACATAATTAACTGCGTATTAGGGAATGATATGCTGACTTGTCATGTAAAAAAAACCTTATTGGGGCTAGTGTGCCTGTGTCTTTTTAATGGTTCGGCATTTTCGGAGATTCATCAGAATGATAAGTTGGAAAGCCCTCGACAGAAACTCGATGTAAATTTGAACAATGTATTTGCACCTGAAAAAAATCGCTATTCATTTTTACATATGCAGGAATTCTTACCGACAAGTACAATATGGACGGGAAATAAATCGATCTCGGAATTTAAATATGCTTCACAGCAATTAAACAATATCCCATTTCGCTTTATAAAACCGTCTACAAAACAGTCTGTGGAAACCAATCTGGAAAAGATGTTGGTTGATACCAATACGGATGGTTTTGTTGTCTTAAAAAATGGAAAAATTGTTGTTGAAAGATATCTAAATGGTCAAGATGCATCTACACGCCACCAAATGATGTCTGTCAGTAAGTCTATTTTTGGTTCTTTGACCGCAATGTTGATTGCAGAGGGAAAATTAAAAAGAAATGCAAAAGTAGCTGAATATATTCCAGAACTGAAAGATTCGGCATTTGGTGATGCAAGTGTTGATCAAGTGATGAATATGACGGTTGGGGTAAAATATTCAGAGGATTATTTATCTCCTCATTCAGAAATTGCTCAATACATTAAAAACCTGGGGTTAATGCCAGAACATGATGTATATAACAGTAAATTAGGCATACGAAATTTTTTACCTACCCTTAAAAAAGAAAAAGAGCATGGTACTACATTTCATTATGTTACTCCGATTAGTGATGTCATGTGCTGGTTAGCTGAACGTGCGTCAGGTATGACACCAACAGAATTGCTTGAAAAAAGCATTTGGCAAAAAATGGGGATGGAGCGTGATGCTTATGTTCTCGTTGATCCACAAGGAATAGCCAGTTGTGGTGGTGGGGTAAATGCAACAACTCGGGATATGGCTCGTTTTGGGCAAATGATCTTACAAAAAGGTCAATTCAATGGTCAGCAAATTTTACCTACTGAAGTCGTTGAGCGAATTGCTCAAGGTGGAGATGCAAAAGCCTATGCAAACAGTATGTATGCAAAAGAAGCCGTAACACCGAAAGGATCTAGTTATGTGGATCAATTTTGGTTTTTCAATAATCCTGAAAAGTCATTTAGCGCATGGGGAATAAATGGACAATGGATTTATGTCGACCCTAAACACAATGTCGTGATAGTGAAGCAATCGAGCCTGGATTTACCTGAGGATCATGATATTGAAGCCTATACGCTTGCGGCTTTTAGTGCGATAGCTGCTTCACTCGATAAATAAAATACAACCAGACGCAAGTGCAATTAAACAAGAACAGCACTTGCGTTATCATCATAAGCTATTGTCTTTAATCAAGGATGGTTAATTATGAAAATTACCCACTCATCTTCTGCTTGTTGAGTATCGATTCATCTACACAAATTTATGCAGCGAGTATGAATTAGTCTGGTCAATCTATTTTAGCATTTTTAGAAGATGGGCATTATGCAGAGGCAAGTATTACAGCTGTCTCTCCAGATATCTCGGGAAAAATTAGAAATAGACCTAATTTAGTCGCATCAGGAAGTTCTGATCTAGATACGGGCGACATGATAAAAGATATTCAATATTACAGTGCTGCCTTGAAGTTTCAGCTTTCACCTAAGGTCCCATTTGGTCTTCTTTATGACCAGCCTTTTGGTGCGAATACAGAATATCCTGTGAAAGTGAATAATACTTTTTTGGCTACTCAATATACCTTTGTTGGGACCAAAGCGAACGTTGAAACCCAAAAACATTACGACAATCATTGGTTTTCAACCGAACAAATATTTTCTTTCTGCAGGTCTTCGATATATAGGGTTTGGTGATGCTGTCGCACAAGATGGCAGATACTTTCTCCCTATGGAAGGGATCTCACAAATCGCAGAACAAGTTGATTTTAAAGGCAATACCGCGATGGTGTATGGGCTAAAAATCGGTTATAAATGTTGATCCATGTTCAGGTATAACAACATTTCATGATATAAATATGGACAGACTTTTCTCCCTTAGATGTTTATCCTGCATAATTTTTATTTTTAGTACATTCAGTCTGAAAATTGAAGATCATTTGATAAGATTTAATTGTTTACTTCAAGTTTACAGACTTTGATTGACCTAAATGAGTAGCCATATAGTTACATATTTTATGATTTTATATCCAGTAAAGTTATTTATATCCAACAATTTTACAATTCTAAATAACGAGTTCGACAAAATGAGTGAAGAACTGACATTACACTTTATTCATCCCTATATTTTTTAATTGATTAATGGAAAGTTCCTATGTTTTCAAACTATATCCATTCTTTTGCTTTATTTTTTTCTCTGCTCAATCCATTTTTAATGAGCATTTATATGATTGGGATGATTCGTCATACTGAAACTAAAATTTTCAACAAGAGTTTAGCTCAGGGTGCACTGATTGCTTATGTCGTATTTTTGCTTTTCGCATGGGGTGGAGAAGCCATCTTTAGTACGTATTTAAATGTCCGTTTCGAGTCATTTCAAATTTTTGGTGGACTTATTTTCTTGGTGATTGGCTATCGTTTTGTCTTTCAAGGTGCTGATACAATTGGCGAGATGAGAGGAACACCCGCACACTTGGCCAGTACCATGGCGATGCCGTTTATGATTGGTCCAGGCACAATTAGTGCGGCTGTTGTAACGGGTGTCAGTATGTCTTTCCTCGAGTCGGCACTCTTGATTGCATTCACTTTATTTATCAGTTGCGGGATTTTAATGATCATGAAATTCGGTCATGATCATTTACGTTACAGTCATGCCAAATATATTGACCGCTATTTTGATATTGTTGGGCGTTTATCGGCGCTTTTAATTGGAACCATTGCGATTGACATGATTGCAAATGGAATCATAGGATTGATTAATAAATACTGATTTTCAATGTGAATCCAATCAAAAAAAATTTATATTTCAGTATTGTTCGTTCTATTTTTCTTTCCATGAAGGAGATGGATGCAGGCTTTAGCTATCTTGTTTAGGACGAGATAAGTTGTACCAAGCAAGGATCTTTATGAGATGGCGAGTCCATTGTCGAATTTCATTTTCCATGTATGACTTCTTCAAGAACAGACTACAGATGATTAAGACTGATCAACAAGCGTTAAAATAGAGATGAAATCTGCTACAATCCACACAATTTCAAATTCCAACTTTTTCAGTTCAAGTACATATTTATCAATGTGTACATAACTGTGCACATATTGTAGATTTTTTATGTTTAAAGATCAGTTAGCTACAGAAGTAGCAGCGCGTAGGACTTTCGCGATTATTTCCCACCCCGATGCTGGTAAAACCACAATGACAGAAAAACTGTTGCTATGGGGTAAAGCAATTCAGGTTGCGGGAATGGTAAAAAGTCGTAAATCAGATCGTGCCGCGACATCTGACTGGATGGAAATGGAAAAAGAACGTGGGATTTCGATCACTACGTCTGTAATGCAGTTTCCCTATAAAAAACATGTCATTAATTTGCTCGATACGCCAGGACATGAAGACTTCTCGGAAGATACATACCGTACTTTAACTGCGGTTGACTCGGCGTTGATGGTGATTGATGGGGCAAAGGGTGTCGAAGAACGTACCATTAAATTGATGGAAGTGTGTCGTATGCGCGACACCCCGATTATTTCATTCGTCAACAAAATGGACCGTGAAATTCGTGAGCCATTAGAGTTGCTTGATGAAATTGAAAATGTGCTTAAAATCCGTTGTGTACCAATCACTTGGCCACTGGGTATGGGGCGTGATTTTGCAGGTGTATATAACATTCTTGAAGATAAGCTTTATCTTTACAAGGCAGGCTTTGGTTCAACCATTACAGATATTGAAGTGCGTGATGGTTATGACTATCCAGATATCCGTGACAAAGTGGGTGACTTGGCATTTGCGTCTTTTGAAGAATCATTGGAACTGGTCAAAATGGCCAATGATCCGCTTGATCCGGCAGAATTCTTGGCAGGACGACAAACACCGGTATTGTTTGGTACAGCTTTAGGAAACTTTGCCGTTGATCATGTGCTTGATGCATTTATCCAATGGGCACCGGAACCGAAAGCACATCCAACACATGAACGTACTGTTGAAGCCACTGAAGAAGGCTTCAGTGGCTTTGTTTTCAAAATTCAAGCCAATATGGATCCGAAGCATCGTGACCGTATTGCCTTTATGCGAATCTGTTCAGGCAAGTATGAAAAAGGTTTGAAAATGAATCATGTACGTATTGGTAAAGATGTACGTATCAGTGATGCATTAACTTTTCTTGCCGGCGAACGAGAGCAACTGGAAGAAGCGTGGCCGGGTGATATTATTGGTCTGCATAACCACGGTACGATTCAAATTGGAGATACCTTTACCTCAGGTGAAAATCTTCATTTCACAGGTATTCCGCACTTTGCACCAGAAATGTTCCGCCGTGTACGTCTCAAAGATCCTTTGAAATCTAAACAGCTGCAAAAAGGTTTGAAAGAGCTTTCTGAAGAAGGTGCGACACAGGTATTCATGCCCCAAATTAACAATGATTTAATTGTAGGCGCAGTAGGGGTGCTTCAATTTGATGTGGTTGCATACCGCTTGAAAGAAGAATACAAAGTGGATTGTATTTATGAGCCTGTGAATATCAATACTGTGCGCTGGGTATCTTGTGATGATGAAAAGAAATTCAATGAATTCAAGAAAAAAGCGCATGACCAGCTTTCAGTCGATGGTGGTGGTCATTTAACTTATCTTGCACCGAGCCGAGTGAATTTACAGCTGATGCAAGAGCGTTATCCTGATATTCAGTTCCGTGCGACGCGTGAACATTAAGTTTTGCTAACTTATTGCAAAATGTAAAAACAGCTTCCTAGTGAAGCTGTTTTTGTATCAAAATACAGTGCTTTTTGTCCAAAGGGATTTATACGGTGCAATATTCAAAAAAAATAATCACGGTGTTTTGTTTGAGTACTTTGGTTTTGGTGGCATGTGATTCAAAAAAAGATCAAGATAAAGATGGTTCAGTATTACAACCCAAACAACAAGCCGCAGAAGTTTTACCTTATTTAAATATTCAAGAAAGCAAAGCGGATTATGCATTGCCATTTTGCGAGAAAAAGAACTGCATTGAAATCGACATCCAAACCATTAAAACTCAAGATGCTTGGCTCAACCAATGGATCAGTAATAATCAGGCGAATGTGATTCAAGCGCAAATTGATTTAAAGCAGAGCATGACTTTACAGCAAGCAATTAATGCTTTTGTCAAAAAGTCAGATGCGTGGCAAGAAGAATTTCCAAAAAACAAAGCATTTGAATTACATATGCAAACCCGAATGGCATCACAACGTAATCAATATGTTTTACTTCAAGTCTCGGTCAACTCATTGCAAGCGGATGTCAGTATTCAGGAACGTCAATACTTTTTCGTCGCAGATCGTAAATTGAAAAAAAGTTTGAGCATTTTGGATGTGATTCAATCCAATCAACAAAATCAGTTGAATGCTTGGGTACAAGAAAAATATGCAGCATGGTTGGAAAAACAAAATTCCGATGTAAAAAAACATGCACCTAAAAAACTCTATTGGGGACAAGCAGATTGGTTTTTTGATGGAGAAGGTGTAGGTTTACACTATCGCGCCAATGAAATTGTAGAAGATGCAACTCAGCTGGATATTTATTTAAGTAAAGAACAAACGCAAAAAATACTTAAAGCAGAAGTATTTCAACATATGTTCTAATCTTGATGCCTGCAAAGCTGATCAGTAAAACTAAATTTTATCGACTATTCCATGATGTTGAATTGTCGATGAGGCGAACTTTCCTTTGAGTTTGTATACAGCATTGATGACCGGGTTTGAACATTAAATCAGCACATTGATAATGATAATAACGCTTCAATTTTCATACAAATTTTGATTGAGGATTGATACAGAGAAGAATAGGCTATCCCTTAGAGATATTGAAAAAATCTGAGCTTGGATTGTTGGATAGGTTTGTGAAATGTTGAATCAAAAAAATACCTTAGCACTTTCAATTTTGTTAATCACCTTGGGATTAGCAGCGTGTCAAAAACCAGACTCTAAAAAAGTAGAGCCAACAGTAGATGAAGCTGCTGCATCACAAGTCGCAGATACTTCACTGCTGTTACAAGGCGATAGAGAGAAATTAAAACTGAGTTTACCTGAGTGTGATGGAAAAACATGTCCTGAATTTTCAATTGAAAGACTGCAAAGTAACCAGCCTTTTGTAGATCGAGTGATTGACCAAGCAATTTTGGATAATCTCGATAAAATGTTGGATATTGCACAGTTGAGTAAAAAAGTTGCCGATCAACAGCAAGCCAGTTCACAAGCTTCAGCCAGTGAAGTAAATGTAGATAAAACAGCGACTCAGCAATTGCAAGATCGTGTTCAACCGTATGCAAACTCATTCTTGGCACTGGATAAAGAACTTAAGACATTGGGTGCAAGTGGTCAGATCACGATTAGTTTAAGTCCTAAAATATTGAATTCGGACAAGCCTTTAGCAACGGTTGTATTAAATAGCAGTAGCTACTTGGGGGGAGCACATGGATCATCTGCACAAACTTATTTTAATTTTGATTTGCTGACCAAGAAACAGGTTCAACTGGATCAAATTATTGAAACAAAGCAAAAAGCTAAATTTGAACAATTGGCACATGATGCGTTCAAAGCTTGGGTTGTTGATTCAAAACTTGCGGATAATGTGAGCGAGTATGAGCAAGTTTGGAAATTTCAATTATCCAATAATTTTTATCTGGGCAAACAAGGTTTGATTTTGCAGTATGGTGAATATGATATTGGTCCATATGTGGTGGGTTTACCTCGTTTAACCATTCCTTATGATCAATTAAACGGGATATTAAAACCGCAATATTTCCCGGCACAAATGCAGGTAGATCAACCGAATAGTTCTGCGCCGGCGGCTGACAGCAAAGCGAAATCATAATGTCATTGAGACTGTTTGATACCCATACGCATTTCGATGTTCCGGATTTTGATCAGGACCGGGAGACGTTGGCATATCAAGCAAAATTGGCTGGGGTTGAACATCTGGTTTTAATCGGGTTTTTAAAATCACGTTTTCAAGAATTGATTCATACTCATTACATACTGAACCAGTTAGAACAGGCACCGCGCAGCCATTTGGCACCGGGTTTGCATCCTTTCTATATTGAGCAGCATGATTCAGCACATCTCGATGCACTCGAACAGATTCTCCAAACAGAACAGTGTATCGCTGTTGGAGAAATCGGTTTAGATACTTTTTTGAGACAACATAAACAGCCTGAAATTTTGGCAAAGCAAAAGGCATTCTTTTCAGCGCAGATTGAACTTGCTCAACAGTTTGATCTGCCGATTCTTTTGCATATCCGTAAATCTCATGCCGATGTTCTGACGATGTTGAAACAACATCAGTTTCGAAATGGGGGAATTGCACATGCTTTCAGTGGTGGTGTAGAAGAAGCCAAAGCATTGATCAAGTTGGGATTTAAAATTGGGATCACAGGACAGATTACTCAGCCAAATGCCAAAAAACTCCATGCTGTGGTACAGGCAGTGGGAGCAGAACATCTCGTTCTAGAAACAGACTGTCCAGACATGACGCCTTTGTGCTGTCAGACATCTACACAACACCGAACACGTAATACGCCTGTCAATTTACCCTATGTTCTGCAAGGTTTGGCAGAAAGCTTAAACATGGAACTTTCGTTATTGGCAGATATTCTATGGAACAACTCCATGACATGTTTGAGGATGAATGAGGTTTGATAAGGACTTAAGTCCGCAATGACTTGGCATATGTTTGCTGAAAATATCTTGAGTAAATGGATCACCATACGTCACTGGACGTAGCCTAGCATCTCACTCAATTGAATAAAAATAACCAATTCACAACACCTAAAATAAATATTTGTCTTAGATTGAAAGAAGTACTCCAAGTAGCTCAATAAGAAATTAACGCCAAGCTGGAGGTTAACTCAATGGCAAAGTATGGTCGTATAAATAGTTTGAATTCTCTACACAACTTAAATGTTGGGAATGCAACATATAAAATTTTTAGTTTGAAACAAGCCCAATCTGAATTAGGTGATATTTCAAAACTGCCGAAATCACTCAAAGTACTGTTGGAAAATTTACTGAGATTTGAAGATGATCTCACGGTAAAGCGAAGTGACATTCAGGCTATTGTCGATTGGCAGAAAGATAAAACTTCAGATCAAGAAATCCAGTATCGACCAGCACGGGTCTTGATGCAGGACTTTACCGGAGTTCCAGCAGTTGTTGACTTGGCTGCGATGCGTGCTGCTGTTCAGGCTGCCCATAAAGATCCCAATTTAATTAATCCTTTATCACCTGTTGATTTGGTGATTGACCATTCGGTCATGGTAGATCATTTTGGGACAGACCAAGCCTTTGAAGAAAATGTTGAAATTGAAATGCAGCGTAATGGTGAACGTTATCAATTTTTGCGTTGGGGGCAATCATCCTTTGATAATTTTAGCGTTGTCCCACCGGGTACGGGGATCTGTCATCAGGTTAATCTAGAGTATCTGGCACAGGCTGTATGGTTAGGTGAAAGTGACGGAGAACAGTATGCTTTTCCGGACACCTTGGTGGGGACTGACTCACATACCACCATGATCAATGGTTTAGGTGTTCTGGGTTGGGGCGTTGGAGGTATTGAAGCCGAAGCCGCAATGTTGGGTCAACCGATTTCGATGCTGATTCCTGAAGTGATTGGTTTTAAATTAACAGGCAAATTACGTGAGGGAATCACAGCAACTGACCTAGTACTGACCATCACTCAAATGCTGCGTAAAAAAGGTGTAGTCGGGAAATTTGTTGAATTTTATGGTGATGGGCTTGCAGATTTACCATTGGCAGACCGCGCAACCATTGCCAATATGGCGCCTGAATATGGGGCAACTTGTGGCTTTTTCCCTATCGATGAAATCACGCTTGGCTATTTACGCTTGACGGGTCGTCAAGATGATCGTATTGCACTGGTTGAAGCCTACTGTAAAGAACAAGGGTTATGGCGCAATGCAGGAGATGAGCCTGTATTTACCGATACTTTGGCATTGGATATGAATACGGTTGAAGCCAGTGTTGCAGGACCAAAGCGCCCACAAGACCGTGTGGTATTGGCTGATATTCCAAAGACCTTTAGTGCACTGATGGAATTAGATCTTAAACCCGCCAAAATTGAGAAAGAACGCTTGGTGAATGAAGGGGGGGCTGGCGCAGCCATCGATTCTAAACAGTCTGCATTACAAAATGAAGAACCGCATTGTGTCATTGATGGTCAACGGTATCCATTGACCGATGGTGATGTGGTTATTTCTGCAATTACTTCATGTACCAATACATCGAATCCAAGTGTAATGCTGGCAGCGGGCTTATTGGCAAAAAAAGCCATAGAAAAAGGCTTACAGCGTAAGCCGTGGGTCAAAAGTTCTTTAGCACCGGGTTCCAAAGTCGTTACGGATTATTTAGAAGCAGCAGGATTACTGTCTTATCTGGATCAATTGGGCTATAACCTTGTGGGTTATGGCTGTACCACCTGCATTGGTAACTCTGGACCATTGCCTCAGCCTATAGAAGATGCGATTCAGTGCTATGACCTGAATGTCGCATCGGTACTTTCAGGAAACCGAAATTTTGAAGGCCGTGTACATCCTCTGGTAAAAACCAATTGGTTGGCTTCTCCACCGTTGGTGGTTGCCTTCGGATTATTCGGTAACATACGTCATGATATTACCACTACAGCACTGGGCGTTGATTCACAGGGGCAGTCAGTCTATCTAAAAGATATTTGGCCGACACAGACAGAGATTGATGCTGTACTCCAAAAAGTGAATACACAGATGTTCCATAAAGAATATGCTGCGGTATTTGATGGCGATAAGAAATGGCAGGCGATTCAGATTCCTGACTCTGAAACTTATGAATGGGATGAACGATCGACTTATATCCGTCATCCACCGTTCTTTGAAGGAATTGATCAGCCGCCAAAACCGATTCAAGACATTCTCAATGCTAATATCTTGGCTGTTTTAGGCGACTCAGTCACCACAGACCATATCTCACCGGCAGGGAATATTAAAAAGGACAGTCCAGCGGGGCGTTATTTACAAGCGCAGGGCGTGGATCAAAAAGACTTCAACTCATATGGCTCACGCCGCGGGAATCATGAAGTGATGATGCGAGGCACATTCGCCAATATTCGTATCAAAAATGAAATGTTGAATGGTGAAGAAGGCGGCAACACGCTGTATATCCCAACCGGTGAAAAACTGGCGATCTATGATGCTGCTATGAAGTATCAGCAAGAAGCCACCCCACTGGTGATCATTGCCGGTAAAGAGTACGGTACGGGTTCTTCACGAGACTGGGCGGCGAAAGGCACCAATCTTTTGGGAGTAAAGGCGGTCATTACCGAAAGTTTTGAGCGAATTCATCGTTCAAATCTAGTAGGAATGGGGGTACTGCCCTTGCAGTTTGTCGATGGACAGACCCGCCAATCATTAAATTTAACCGGACATGAACAGCTGTCTATTTATGGTTTATCTGATGATATACAACCTCATCAAACTTTAGAGGTTGAGGTTAAACGTGCAGATGGATCACAAGATCGTTTCAAAGTGTTATGCCGTATTGATACATTGAATGAAGTGGAATACTTTAAAGCAGGCGGGATCTTGCATTATGTACTGCGTAATTTAATCGCATCTTAGTTAAGCTATTCCTCAGGTTTTATATCGGTTCTCCAAGCCCTGTATACAGTACAGGGCTTTTTTTATTGCGTCCATGCAAGACACATTGCTGATAAATGAGTAAAATAGTGCGGTATTTTAGAGTTGATGCCAAACATGACTGACCATTCTACTGATGATGAATATGAACGCCGTTTTGCCGGTGTTGCCAAGATTTATGGAGACGATGCGTTTAGTCATTATGAAAAAAGTCATGTGATGGTGATTGGGATCGGTGGAGTGGGTTCATGGGCTGTGGAAGCCTTAGCCAGAACGGGGGTGGGTGAACTCACCCTTGTTGATATGGATGCTGTTGCCGCTTCAAATATCAACCGTCAATTGCCCGCGATGAGTTCAACTCTAGGGATGGAAAAGATTGAAGTCATGGCTGAACGCTGCCGTTCAATCAATCCACGGATCAAGATCAATTTGATAGATGATTATCTAAGTCCTGAAAATATCAAGGAAATCTTAGAAAAGACACCTGATATTATTTTAGATTGTATCGACGATGTTAAAGCAAAGTTTGTACTGATGTTACATTGCCGTTTTAATAAAATCCCGTTGATTGTTTCCGGTGGAGCGGGTGGAAAACTGGACCCTTTAAAGATTCGTGTAGCTGATTTGTCTAAGACAGAGCAAGACCCGATGCTGGCAAAACTACGTAGCCAGTTACGTGCCAAAGGTATTTGTAAGAAACCCAAAGAAAAATTTGGTATTACCTGTATTTATTCAATAGATAATCCATTTTCTAGCGCAGACGTATGTGCCAGTGCAGGTCTGCGCTGTGGCGGTTATGGATCAGCTGTTGTCGTGACATCCAGTTTTGCAATGGTTGCGGTTGCAGAAGTATTAAAAAAATTGGACCGTCTACAACCTGAAAAGTAATGCTTAAGCTGTCTTAATTGTTGCTTCAGTACATTTAAAAAACAGATGAATTCGGTTAAATTAACCTGATTCATCAGCAATAAAAGAGAATAATCAAAATGAGTTTTTTTAAGAAATTGTTTGGAAAACAACAACAACAGATACAAAACAATCAAAACCGTTATGCTGAATTTTGGCAATGGTTTCAGCAGCATCAACAGCATTTTCATCGAGTGGTTGATGAAATGAATCAAGACACCATTCAAAAAGATTTCTTTGATCAATTGTCTCCTGAATTGGAAAAGGTTCATGCTGGGATTTTTTTCCTAACAGGAATGTTCGATCAAGAGACTGCTGAGCTGATCTTGACGCCAGATGGTGTGATTTCCAATATTATCTTTGTTGGTGGCTGCTGCCCCTGAAATTGCAGGTTGGAAATTTACCGCACTGAAACCTGCCAGCGATATTCACCAGACCAGTATTGCTATGCACGGTCATGAATTTAGTCAAGAAACTTTATCTTTTTATCTGAGAGATCATGATGGATACCCTGATGAAATTGACCTCGTTGTCGTGCATGATCAATATAATGAAGAGCAAAAAGCCGAGTTTTTACAAGCAGTTTATATTTTTTTAGACAATTATTTAGGCGAATACGATTCAATCACTAAATTGGATCAGGTTTCAATACGCTGTCGACAGGATGCTGAAAAAGAATTGATGCCGATGGAGAGTTTAAAAAATATTTTAATTTTAAAAACGAGTGAAATTTCTCGTTTAGACAAAGTTATCCGAACGAATACAGATGAAGATGAATATATCAGCCTGCAAGGGGAAACGAATGAGGGCTTACCCCTGATTGCAGTTTTAAACAGTACTTTGCTGGATTGGGATCAAAAAGCGTCGCATCCATGGATGATGATTATTGAAATCACCTATGATGGTCAAAACTCGAGCGGTATGCCGCCTTCAAAACAATATGAACAACTTGAACATATAGAACAAGCATTATTGGCTGAGCTAAAAGACGTTGATGGTTATTTAAATATTGGTCGTGAAACTGGAAATCATTTAAGAACCATGTATTTTGCCGCTAAGGATTTTCGAAAACCGTCCAAAGTAATTGATCAAATTATTGAAAAATATAGCAACGATTTTGAAATTGAGGTCAGTATCTTTAAGGATAAATATTGGCGCTGCCTAAATAAATTTGGTCGATAGATTCGGAACTTATCTGATGCCATTCGAATCACAGTAGATTTAGCTTCAATTGATATATGGATATTGAATAAACATGTTTCTATGGGGAATCGTTTACACTTTAATCTTAGCCCGCTCATATTGTTCATTTTGATTGTAGTTGGAGTGGGTTACGGTTGTTATTCAACGGTTCGCCACGTTCAAGCAGTCAATCAATTGAATGAAGCACGAAAAGCCTTGAGTGATATAAGAACCGTGCTGATTTGGTCAAGTACCCAATATCCTCATAATGCGATAAAGACATGTAACTTTAAGAATATACAGCAAGCCAGTGCACAAGCCGAGTTTCAAAAAATAAACCAATTATTCGACTGGAAGGTGAGTATTCAACAGCAGACACAATATCTTGAACGTATTAAAGTCTTTGCACTAAATGACTTACAGACATGTATGATCAAAGTCTATTTTAAACATAATCATTCTGTCAGTGATGATCTTGCTGGCAGATATATTGCCTATCAATATGACCTAAAAAAAATAAAACCGAATGTTTGACCAATATAGAAAAATATTCTCTCGTAAAATTCCGTACCCGTTTATAAAGCAGCATTCCTAATACGAAACTACCTGAATAGCCATCAATGTGGTTTATCCCTCTAAGTTGAATGAGATCAGTTCGGAATGCTGTTCAGCCTATAGCGGGTTTATTTTTAATACATGATTGTGGTTAAAAAAACCAGCCCTTGTTGTTACTCGTTCAATGTGCCAGATCTGTTCAATCCTGCGACTCAATAAACGTTGATTGTTTAATCTCTTTTCCTGTTTGCTGAGTGATGAAACGGTCATAGCAACTCAATAAAAGAAACGCACCAATGATACTGATAAAAATCAAGATTTGTTTAGAGATACTCATTGCCTTTCTTCCTGGACGCTTACTTTTAAATTCAGTCTAGTGAAGTTTGTTGATCTAATCTAATATAGAAAAAAGAATGATTGATCTAATATTGAGATGAATATGGCAACACTCAAACAATTCCATTATCTGATTAAAATTGTTGAAGAAGGTGGATTTATTGCTGCTGCAGAAAAGTTGTTTATTGCCCAATCTGCGTTAAGTCGGCAAATGAAGCTTTTGGAAGAAGAAGTTGGTTTCGAAATTTTAGATCGTGGTGATAAGAAAATAAAGCTGACCAAAGCAGGGCAGTTCTTTTATTCCCAAGTTAAAAATAACCTACTCAACTTAAATCATATTATTGAAAACGCTAAAGATATTGCTAAAGGGCAACACCGCCTAATTAAGATTGCGCATTCAAGTACCATTACGATGAGTTTGGAAAAAATACAGTTGTTTGATCATGTCGCCAGACATCACAATATTAATTTTGAAATCAATAATATGTCTTCTGAAGATCAAGTGCTTGAATTGATAAAAGGTAACATTGATATTGGATTTTTTCGTCCCCCTATTTTAAATAGTTTGGATGGCTTAATCGTCACTCAATTATATGATGAACCCTTATATGTTGCTGTCCATCAACACCACCCTGTAGCGGAAAAAAGCACAGTTAAAATTCAGCAATTAAGACATGAAACCTTTGTATCAACGCCTCATGCAGAACGAGGTGGGCTGAGTTATCTGGTTGCTAATATTTGCCTGAGTGCAGGTTTTGCACCTCGGAAAGCCAGAATTCAATCTCGAAAAGTGTCGCAACTGCAATTGGTTGCAGCAAACATAGGTATCTGTATCGTTCCTGCCGAATTCAAAAATATATTACCAGAGCAGGTTAGATTGATTGCTTTGGATGTTGAGCATGCACGCTCTGATGTCTTTATGGCATGGAACAGTCATGCGGATGATGCAGTAGTGAAATGCGCAAAAGAATTAGCGATATGCTTTCAACATTGAACCTCGATAAAAAACGATAGGCTGTAAATGCATATCGTTTTTTTTTGACTGAGTCTGTTGGCTATTGAGATCAGTGAATTTAAACAGACTGTTCTCGAATATAATCTTCAGTTCGTTTCATTGCTTCTTTAATATTCACAATAGCAGTTTCGACATCGGCAAAAGTTTTGGCATTGCCACCACTTAAAGCTTGACGCCATTTACGTGCACCTGGCAGGTTTTGAAATAATCCAAGAATGTGACGAGTAATAATCGACAGTGGTGCACCCTCCTGCATCCGTTGAGCAATATAAGGCAACATTTGGTCGATAATCTCAAAACGATCAGGCAGATCTAAATTCCAAAGCTGTCCCAGTTCCGCTAATAGATAAGGATTATGATAAGCCTCACGACCGATCATGACGCCATCGACATGTTTTAAATGTGCTTGAGTTTCAGCAAAGGTTTTAACCCCACCATTGATTTCGATCAGCAACTCAGGGCGATCTTGCTTTAAGCGATAGACATCTTCATAACGCAGTGGAGGAATATCTCGGTTTTCTTTTGGAGATAAACCTTGTAGCAGAGCAATGCGGGCATGAACGATAAAATTATTGCATCCAGTTTTTGCAACAGTATCGACAAAATGCAGCATTTCTTCATAGGATTGCATGTCGTCAATGCCGATTCGATGTTTTACGGTGACTGGAATATCAACTGCGTGACGCATTTCAGCTATGCATTCAGCAACCAAATCCGGTTCAGCCATCAAACATGCACCAATTTTATTATTTTGCACACGGTCACTTGGGCAGCCCACATTTAAGTTGACTTCATCATAGCCCCAGTCTTGCGCCATCTTGGTACAAGTTGCGAGTTCTTTTGGGTTTGATCCGCCAAGTTGTAATACAATCGGATGCTCTTCATGGTTGTAATCCAAATGGCGATTTGCCCCACCATGGATAATAGCCCCTGTTGTGACCATTTCTGTGTATAGAATGATATTGGGATTAAATAAACGGGCAAAAAAACGATAGTCGCGAGTTGTCCAATCCATCATCGGTGCTACGCTGATTCTTGGATTACTAATGGCTTCAAGGTTTTTGTTAATAGTCATTTAAAATCATACCTTTAAATCTAGTATTTGAATCTGCGTAAACGCATGGTAACACTTGTGAATGTAGGTTTTGCTGTTTGCATTTACACCGAATCTTACACCATAATGGAAAAAATAGTTCATGGTGTAAATTATGGGGTCTGTTACAGCTAGAAAAGGTGCAGATGGTAGTGTGAGTTACCGTGCTGCTATCCGTATCAATCGAAAGGGATATCCTGTCTACTCTGAAAGCAAAACGTTCCATTCAAAGAAAATGGCGGAAAACTGGCTTAAGAAAAGAGAAGTTGAGATTCAAGAAAATCCAGACATTTTGTTAGGCAAAGAGCAACTTATAGACCTAACTTTGGCAGATGCCATTGATAAATATTTGGAAGAAGTTGGGAGCGAGTACGGAAGGACGAAACGCTATTCTCTACTCTTAATTAAGAAATTTCCGATAGCGCGCAATATTATCACAAAAATAAAATCAGTACATTTGGCTGATCATGTTGCATTGAGAAAAGCTGGGATTCCTCACATGGATTTAGATCCAATTGCAACAAGTACACAGCAACATGAGCTGCTTCATATTCGTGGTGTCTTGGCTCATGCCGCCGTGATGTGGGATATAGATATTGATTTAAATAGTTTTGATAAAGCTACCGCACAACTGAGAAAAACCCGCCAAATCTCTTCTAGTAAGAAGAGGGATAGATTGCCAACCAATGCGGAATTAATAGCTTTAACAAAGTATTTTGTCGAGCGCTGGAAAATGAATAGGTATGGAACGAAGTACCCGATGCATTTAGTTATCTGGTTTGCCATCTTTTCTTGTAGACGTGAAGCAGAATTAACCCGTTTAAGTTTAGATGATTATGATCAGCATCATTCATCTTGGAAAGTTCATGATTTGAAAAATCCTAATGGCTCGAAAGGAAACCACAAGACATTTGATGTCTTAGAACCCTGCAAAACGATGATTGAACTTTTAATGGATCATGAGGTTCGTAGCAGAATGCTTAAGTTAGGCCACAATGAAAATCTACTTTTACCTTTGAATCCGAAGAGTTTAGGCAAAGAGTTTCGTGAGGCTTGTAAGATGTTGGGAATTGAAGACTTGCGTTTTCACGATTTAAGGCATGAAGGATGTACTAGACTTGCAGAGCAAAGCTTTACTATTCCTGAAATTCAAAAAGTAAGTTTGCATGATTCTTGGAGCAGTTTGCAGCGTTATGTTTCTGTCAAAGCCAGAAGAGATGTTATGCAGTTGGAAGAGGTGCTACGCCTCATTGATGAAACGTAGCAAAGTCTTTTGAGGCTTCTGAATATTGTTTATCTAAAACATCAGCAAGATCATTAAGATGCACCAGAAAGGGTGCACGCTTGCTTTTATCTATTTTGAACACTGAGAAAGGAAACTCGCAATTATTTGCCTTTCTCAATGCTTCAGCTTTACTTAAATGAGGATAATAGTCACTGACTATTGTCATCAAGTCAACTGCCATAGAGCGATATTTCATGAATAAGTAATCAACTGTTTCTAGCTTAATTGCAGCTCCCATATTTACTATTCCTTTAGCTTTAATTGGTAGAAGTTGCCTGTGTAACTCTTCCATTCGAAACATATGCCATTTGCTTTATAGCTGTAAAACTCCAAGTGAGTGTGCAGTAAATCGAGCTTCTTTTTCCATTCTTTCAGAGCTAAGCCATTACCCATATAACAGTTTAGCGATGTGATACTTGGTTCTAGATAAAAGCTAGAATTTAAAAGTTCAGCTTTGACCATATCGACCCAAAGTGTTTTTAAATAAGGTTGATAGTCTTCTTCAGTTTCAACCAAATAAACCAGAATTTGGCCAATTATATTTCCGTGAATGCTTTTTATTACACGCCACTGTATATCACACAGCTTTTGATGGAAGACAGGAGCTGCATGGATATTTTTTAGATATGCTTTTAGAGCCTTAATAGCATTTTTCTCATTAGAACTTACAGGCTCCGTACTGAGTAAAGTAGGGTAGGTCCAAAGCGGTAGCTCAAGCTGATAGCAAGCCAGTTCTTGATTCTTGTTCAATAATTGGCTGAAATACTTTTTCTGTCGGTTGGTTTGTTCTCTGATTGGGGTCACTCTTTTAACTAGTCTTAGAGCACATTTGTTGTACGTAAGGGCAAATTTAATGCGAGTAACAGTGTTCAGGAAATATTCTGGACCTAAAAACATGTGATTTCCACAGAGAAATTGTTCATGCACAGGATTGGATACTTCTTCAAAAATTACTTGAATATAATGATTGAGCTCCAAAGACTGATCGATACTTAGGCGCAGCTGAGCGATGGAAGGTAGTAAATTGAAAAATGCTATACATTCTGAGCTTAGTTTCGTTTGTTTCTTATCCGTAAATGTCTTAAAAGAGTCTTGTTCCATGCGGATAAGAGCTTTCTGCACAGAGGTTAAAACTTCAACTTCGTTCTGATCAACTGAGTGATAAAAAGGGCTTAGTTTCAACTGTGGCATGTTGGACCAATTATTAGTTAAAAGAGTAATAGCTTGATTCATTGTGTATTCCTAAAGTATTCGTGAAGTTTAAATTTTTGCTGGACGTCCAAGGTTTTTGCGCGTACTACGTGTACGGCCAGTATCAAAAGTTTTTTTGTTCACAATACTCTTGTGCACAATGAACTGATCTTTCTTACAGAAATATCTAATAACTACATTCAACAAGCGATCAAATTTAATATGGTCATTCCGTTCTAACCGACCAACCACAATGTCTTTGTAATGCTTCAGATACTTTGTAGAATGACAATTGAAGTAGCAGTTTTTACCTCCAATCGTTTTATCCCACATTTCACCGATCATTTGAGCAAGCTTGATGTCATGACTGTGTTTTCTACCACATAGAAATATGATCAAATGGTAGTGGAATGATTTTGCAAAACCATATTCAAGCTTCCAGATATAGCCATTGAGTTTCAATAATCTACTTCTTCTCATTTTCTGGGTGAAACGATCAAAGTTATGCTTCAACTCGGGAACATCAATATTCTTGAGTTCTGGTGGAAGGCATAAATCCAAACGGATAACGACTAAGCGTCCATGATCACTTCGTAATTCAGAAAGATATTTTTCTGCGCTTTTAAAGTGATTGGAGGCACGCCTAACCCGTATTCGAATTGCTTCTTTGAAAACAGAGCCATGGATATTCTTATACACTTCAAAATTCATTTGATTAAGGATTTCAGCAATAGTAACTTGTTTGAAATTTCCGCTCTCGTCTTGGATTGTGATCTTTGCAGATGGTGCATTCCATAAATTTATCAGATCAAATCGGTAAGACCAGAACTTGCTCACAGCATCTATAACACAATTGTAATGTTCGCTTTTATAGTCGCCTTCACTAATATCTTCAGACATGAAGATTTGCTTGTAGTAATTACAAAGCGTTGAATCCGTAACAAAGAATCTTTGTGATGATGTCAGAGATTCGTGTTTGAAATACAAAAAACATTCATCTCTAGAGCTAATTCTTTGTGTGATCCATAAACAAACAAAATGTAAGTACATAGGCTTATCCTCAGGTAGTACCTGAGGAGAGCCTTTTTCCTGGTTATGTGTGAACAAGCTATCTTTTAAGGTTAAGGTGTGATGCTTATCCAAGATCTTTGAGGCATTACCATGATTAGCCTCAAAGATGTCTAGGTCTTCGTCTAAAGACACAATATTGGGTCTTTTCAAAGGAGTAATTGGTTTTCTTACTCTGTGATGAGTTGGATGGGCTAATACTCCCATGTAGGGTCTCCTTGTATATCTAATATTATTTAGATATAACTCATAGTTAATTGATGGTTGTTCTTATAAAGTATTGATTAATATTTATTAATCATATAGGTACCACAATGGGAGACGTCCCATTTCAGACCACCTGTAGTAGTGATATATGGAGAGATGCAGGTGAAACTGGCTAGATGGTGTCCAAAAATCAGTGAAATGATATTGCCGAAAATTTGGCTTATGGCTAGCGACCAATGTGGTAATTTTTTAAGTTGAAACATCTTAATGTTCCTCAAAACTAGAAGTGGGTTAGTTGGTATGAGCTAGTTTGTTGTTCTGAGGGTGAAAAATGTATCCATCCAGATTTTTATGTTTTAGTTATTGATATATAAGGGGTTAAAATTTGGCTACTGAGAAAACCTATACACACGCTGTTTTTTCTATTGCTGATCCAGTGGTAAAAAGTCATATTGAACAAGCAATTTATGCCTGTAAATTTAGGATCAGATTTCCTGCTTTTTATGACTTTTTGGTTGAAAAAAAAACTGTAATTAAGAATCAGTTGTTTGTGTCGGTGAAAGAGAAATATAAGCTTTATAATCCTGAGATTACTGACGAAGAGCTTGAACAAAATGTTGAATTTATTTTGGAAGAAAGAAGACTCTTGGACAATGCTATGGGTTTCCTGCAAACGGGTAAGCTTTTATTACCAGATATTTTTCTTGTTTCAAATGAAATCATGACTATTGAAGAAATACGACAGCTATTTTATGAAGTTTCTATGGACTTCTGGAATGCTGTAGATACGATTCTTTACCCTGATTCTGGAGCTCTGGGGCGACTAAAGATTTTATCTTATCTGAATGAAAATGGCTTTTATCTTCCGAATCTATTTCCTCAGCTTGGTCTAGAAGATCTTTTTTTTAACTTTCTACCGATTCACTTATCTTACGGTAAGTTCAATAGTAGTAAGGATCCTCAGAGTTCTACTGGGCTACCCAGCACTAAAGAAAGTTACGAAATTCTGAAGCCCCTATTCTCTCATGCGTCTCCATTGTATTTTGATTCCTCATCATATCTGGATTACAACGCTAAAGTTGATCAAGAACTTACATCGACCCACTTTGTACTTCAAATGAGTTTGAATGAGGCGCCAGATAATTTGCCTTATATATTGAGAAATTTCTTAATCAATTATCAATCAAGAAGATTGGACTTTATGAGAAATGGAAATAACAATGAATATAATGCTGCTGATATCAATGAAATAAATAAGCTGACTGATGTAGCGAATGAGGTTTTATCTATTTTAGATAAGTTTTCAAATCAGCGAATTGGAAATCGCAAAGAAATTTATTCTCTCGGTTATGATGCAGTTCTAAATGCCATCCTTGCACTTTATTTTATTAACTATCATTTTAATCTTATTTTTGCAGATCAAGACTTAACTTTTATTGACCTTGAACATGCTGTCAGTTTGGTCAATGACACCTCAGGTAAGAGGCAGAAAGATGACCACTTGAACAATGAGTACGTTTATGGCGAACCTCTAGCTTTTGGTAAAAGCTATGAGTCATTTATTAATAAGTTAGAGAAGGTTTTTCTAAATTTAGAAGAGTTTCAAGTATCGATCTCTCCTCCAAATAGAGGTAAGCGTAAGATATCGAATATTCAAATTACACTTAAAGAAAGTATTTTACCTTCTTTAAAATCTTCTAAAAAAAGTAGACCTCAGACCAAAAATTTAAACATCAGTAGTTTGAAAAAGACAATACGTGAATTTCTAAAGAAAAGAGTTCCAGAGGTTGAAACTGTAATACAGTTCTAGGCTTCGGAGCTATATTTTCAACTGCTGCACCCCTTTGGAAATGCTTATTCAAACCTTACTTTGTGATGTGTAATTCCTTACAGTATTACACATCGTATGTAGAAATTAACCTATCTGGAATGCGTAAGTACCATTGGCAGTACTGATACTGACCTCACGAATATATTCAGCTTTACAGCGTGGGTAAGCGAGCGCAACTGAGCCATAACGCATGTTGCTATAGTCATACATTCTGGTTACCCCACAATTACCACGATTGACTTGAATGCCTGTGATGGTCGTAGGCGCATCATTGAGTGAGATGATGTCAATTTTGTCAATATAGCCAGTCATTGAGCCTTGAGATTCAGCACGATAAACCTTAATGTCGAATTCTTCCTGTACTGGTCGATTCTCTGTAATCGGTTCAAGGGCGGGATTAGCATATTCCTGTTCATTGGTTTCTGCTTGAGGCACACTGACCTCTAATTCACTAAGATCAGTCTCAAGGATACGTTTGGTTTCTGGATCAACTTCTGTTTGTTCTTGTTGAGCTGATTTAGCTTGTTCCGCTTTATGGGATGGGCTACATCCACCTAGCAAGGACATTAACAAAGCTGAAAGTAGAAAGGGCTTCATGTTCGGCATGACAACCTCCTAAAATGTTTTCTGCTCTTTAATTCCAAGGAATTTTGATATTTTGCGCTGATCAAGAAGCTGGATCGAAGAGCAGAAGTTTAAGCGTAATGGGATTGACCTTTATCGAGCTGACTTATTCTCGAGGTAGAGCAGAACAGCCATGCCTTGTGCATAGATGCGCTCATCTGCCTTAGAGCTATCACCGCCTTTGAAAAAAACGGCATCACCTGCATTTGCTAAGGCAATGGCACGATTAGAATTCAGTGTGAAACCTTTCCAGAGCCCATAGCCATCCCCATCTTTGGCATAAGCTTTCACATTGATTCCATCCATCTTGAAATTGTTGGGGATAGATTGCCAATCCTTTGCCAGGGCATAGAAGGCATTACATTGGGTATTGCCCTTACAGCGTTTAACCTGCGGTGCTGATTGAGGGTTAGTGTAGATTTTGCTCATACTCCCCACATCCGCATGACTCAGGGTTACGCCGAGTAGTCCGATGATGAGTGTCCCACCTTGTAAAAAACGATTGATATGTCTGTTCATAAACAAAGAATCCTGATTATTGTTGTTGAATCGGTTATTGCTTTATTACGGTTAGTTAAACATTGAGATCGGCCAGACGATGGCTTTACCCAAGTTATAGGCATAGCTACGATCTGCTGTGGCACTGCAACCTTTTAAGTAGGCTGAGAACAGCAGGGCAATCACAATATAAATCCCGATTAGATAATGTTTGATTTGCATGCTGAACTCCTAGCGTGACTGACAGGCTTGAGCAGCACGAAGCATTTGCTCGGTAAAGTCCCGTGGTAGATCGAGTTGGCTCACATTCTGTTGCCCCAGCTTTTCCATCACATCAGGTGAATAATGTGCTTCCAACTTGTCATAGACACAGGAACAGGTGGAACGATCTGTGCCACCAGATTGACAGCCAACATTGAAGTCACGTTTGGATTTGCTTTCACAACCTGTCATAGCAACAGCTGTCAGCAGTACAGCACCCATAAAGGGTAGACGATAAAAAAGAGACATGATGATTCTCGTCATTAAAGAGGATGATCGATGCCTGACTTATAAATAGGTGTAACTATGGATTGCTTGGTTTATTGCGGTGGTTGTTTATTCCAGCCCGCTAATGCCATCAATATATAGAACAGGATCACTAAGGCCACAAAACCCAGAAAAGCAGGGCCAAGCCAGATCACGACACCAATAATTAAAATCAGACGTGCAAAAATCTTCACAGTCGAAGCAAAGGAATGCTGTACGACCTGAATAGACGAGATGGAATTGGAATAAAGCTAAATGCTAAAAAAGAAACAGTCATGATTGACTCCTTGGAATTAAGAAGTTCTACCGCATCACTGCTAAATAATGGTGGCAGAACGAAAAGGGGTTAGCAGACTGGGATCCAAGGAACCAGCACACCCGGAGGTGTCCCCCTTCCGTCCTACCATAAAGAAAAAAGGGGGACGAGAGAGTTCCCAAAAAATAGTCGAAACTATTTTTTGTCCGGATCAACGGTCTGCTAAAACCGACTGACGATGTAGGTCAGCAAGCCCATCATAATCATAACAATTTCATAGGTCAATTCGATTTGCCCTGATGTTTTGTACAACTCAGTAAAAAATGAACAAGCATACGATTCCAAATTATTTCAAATACATATTACTGAAATGAAGTAACGCCAAGCAGGGTCCTAATGAGGTCTGCAACGGCGTTTTAAACAGTCATTTCAAACATTGGAGAAACACCATGTCGTATCTGGATAACGAGGAAGAAATCTATAACCCACGCTTTCGTGAAGCCCAACCTTTGCAACTGAGCCTTGCCAGTGCCCCCACGACTTTGGCCGTGCTAGGTATGAGCTTAGCCAAGTCGATGGGATTCTCACCACTGATTGGTGGTGTTGCTGGCGCAGCATTAGGTGGGGTGATTTTAGTGCTGGCAGATCAAACCCGATCCAATATCAGCACAGCTAAATACTGAGTACGCAATTAACAACAGAATTAAAGGACATATCTTATGGCACATTTAGTTGAAACAATGGCATTCACTGGACAAACCCCTTGGCATGGTTTAGGCAATCAACTGACACCAAACCAACCGCTAGAGGTATGGGCAGAGCAGGCAGGGATGGACTGGCAGATTGAATCTTCTGATGTCAGTTATATGGCACAAAACCATCGAGGGCAGAGCATCATTATGCCTTTTGAAGAACAGCGCGTTTTATACCGTTCAGATACCCATGCACCATTATCCGTAGTCAGTCAGCGCTTTCAGGAAGTCCAGCCGACGGAAATTCTGGAGTTCTATCGAGACCTCACAGAACAATCAGGCTTTGAACTGGAAACCGCAGGCGTACTCAAAGGCGGCAAGAAATTCTGGGCCTTGGCGAAGACTGGACAGACCTCAGCCTTAAAAGGCAAGGATGTCAGCAACGGCTACATTTTATTGGCAACTGCCTGCGATGGAACATTGGCAACGACAGCACAGTTCACCAGCATTCGAGTGGTGTGTAATAACACCTTAGCTATTGCTTTACGTGGTCAGCAAGGGAGTGCAGGCATAGTCAAAGTTCCGCATAGTACCCGATTTGATGCAGAGAAAGTCAAGCAGCAACTGGGTATCTCAGTCCGTGCATGGGATGAACACATGTATGAAATGAAACAACTGAGTCAGCGTAAGGTGACTCAACAAGAAGCGGCGGCCTACTTTGATGCAGTATTTAACAATACCAGTCTGAGTATGGCAGAACAGGATGAAAGCATCATTCAGTTTTATCGAAATGCAGCGATGCCCAAGCAAACACAGCCATCCAGATCAGACAATAAAACCGAACCGAATGGACGAGCCATGTCTAAAGTCATGACCATGTTTAACGGACATGGACGAGGGGCAGAACTCAGTTCAGCCAAAGACACAGCGTATGGTTTACTGTGTGCAATTACCGAGTTCTGTGATCATGAACGTCGAGCTATGAGTACGGATCATCGTTTAGATTCTGCATGGTTTGGGGCAGGTGCAGCGATTAAACAACGAGGTCTTGAACAAGCTTTAAGAATGGTGGTTTAAACAGACCCATTATTTCTTCAGCTTTATTTAAGCTCTCTATTTTAATTTAACTTTTAGGTAAAACATCAAGCAGCAAAACCCTTTTCGCCACGTCACCCCCGACGTGGCTTTTTTTATGCCCAAAATTCAGCTTTTACGATTTTACCGATACAGGAATATTTATTATGAATAGTCATACTCATATTCAAAACACTTTAAATCATCCACCTTTACAACCGTATCCCATCAAGATTGAAACTGAACATAAAGTTGAGGTGGGCACACGAACCAAGAAAACGCCAAAGAAAACCAGTCAACTACCCGCAGCCAAACGTCTTGCCAACACCAAAAAACTGAACTACCAACAATGGCTGGAGGTGAGAAAACAGGGCATTGGCAGCAGTGATGCGGCAACGGCCTGTGGACTCAATCCCTATATGTCGATGTTGGAGCTGTGGATGATCAAGACAGGTCGGATGCAGCAAAACATTGAAGACGAAAGTGCAGGCTATGCACCTTTATATTGGGGCAAGCAGTTGGAACCATTGGTGGCGCAATACTACAGCATGCATACCAATCATAAAGTCCGTCGGGTTAATGCCGTGCTACAGCACCCTGACGAAGACAAACACTTCATGTTGGCTAACTTGGACTATGCCGTGGTGGGTCATAAAGAAGTCCAGATATTGGAGTGTAAAACAGTAGGTGAATATGGTTCAAAGCTATGGCGGGATGGTGTACCGCTTTATGTTTTATGCCAGGTACAACATCAACTGGCAGTCACAGGAAAACAGGCAGCCCATATTTGTGCTCTGATTTGTGGACATGAAACCCGAATCTTTAAAGTCACACGCAGTGAAACAGTGATTAAATACATTGTGGATGCAGAGCGTTACTTCTGGGAATGTGTAGAAAATGATGTACCACCTGATGTCGATGCATCTGAATCAGCAGCTAAAGCGCTACAACTTTTATATCCAGCCCATATACCACTGAGCACTACGGATCTATCTGAGGATGTCACAGCCAATCAGTGCTTTGAGCAACTACTGCAACAACGACATTTGCTGGAACAACACCAGATCAGTTTTGATCAGTTGAAGCATCAAATCCAAATCAAGATGCAGGACTCAGAACGAGCCATATTTAAGGCGGGTTCAGTTACGTGGAAGAAATCTAAAGATTCAGTTCGCTTAGACAGTAAAGCTTTACTGGAACAGCATCCTGAGTTTCTACAACAGTTCCCACAAAACAAACAGGGCACACGTAGATTTCAGATTTATAAAGATGCTGATTAATCCAACCGAATTAGCCTAAGCAAATCCTTCTGAATTTCTATAACACTTCCCCAAATCCCATTTCATCAAAAAAGCGCAAAACAGCCCCCGTCGCCAGCAAGTACCGTGAAGTACTTACTGACGACTAAATGGACTGTTCTGCGCAGAATTTATGCATTTAAAAATGTTTGCTTCTTACACATATCAAAGGGGCAATCGTCAAAAATTACCGCAGAGGAAAACAACATGATTAAAGGTTTAGCAATCACGCCACCCGTATTAGGTCGTATCAGTATTGGTAAGATCGTCGAGAAAAATGGCAAGCGTGTCCCTGAAAAGGACGATCAATTTACCATTACCAGCCAAATCCAAAACAAAGATGGTTGGGTGAAACATCCATTGGATGAACAGTTACGCGCTAAGGCACCTAATCAAAACCAAAAGCTTAGAAGTATTCCAATACGGATGATCTTTAATGATCCTGAACTAAGCCTAAGAGCAGAATACACTTTGTTTGATCGTCAAACAGGGCGACCAATATGTACGGGTAATGGCGAAACCTGTCAGCGACTCGGACAAAATGGCATTGAACAACACCCATGTCCATCACCTGATTTATGTCCGTTGGCACAGGGTGGACTGTGTAAACCTTACGGCAGGCTGTATGTAAACTTGGATGAATCGGATGAGCTAGGGACGTTCATCTTTAGGACTACAGGTTTCAATAGCATTCGTACCTTAGCTGCACGGCTTCGTTATTACCATGCGGCTTCAGGTGACTTACTCTCATGTTTGCCTCTGCAACTGACTTTAAGGGGTAAGAGCACGACGCAGAGCTATCGCACTCCAATTTATTACGTGGACTTAACCTTACGTGATGGAATCAATCTACAAGAAGCCATTACTTCGGCCAAGCAGATTAATGAAACAAGTAAAGCGGCAGGGTTTTATCAGGAAGCATTGGATCATGTGGCAAGACAGGGCTATGGTAATACTAGTTTTGAGATGGACGGTGAAGAGGGCTTAGATATTGTTGAGGAGTTTTATGCAGATGAGTCTAGACCAGAGCAGAATGGACAAAGTCATGTTCAGGATATTCAGAAAGGTTTGCAGCAGTCGGTACAAGCTCTCAACTAAAATGAGTTTAATTAGAAAAGAGTATTCGTACTCTTTTTTTTTGCAGTTTTGGTAATAGATTCGAACATATTCATTCTTGAATGTTGAAGAGATGGATTTACTTTAATAAAGCTTTTTAGTATTTTGTTAACAAATCAGTAGTATGTCCATCGCCATGCGTTCAAGTAGGTTGTCTAAGCTTATACTCGCATTTGTCCTGTTTTTGTTTACGATAACAATTACGGGGATTCATGCGTGGGCGCCTGTCTTACTTGAAAATATAGAACACCAACATGAATTAAGCATTGTTGTGGAAGATGATGCCTCTAGTAATTGGTCTTTGCAGCACTCAGGTGATTCTTTTACAAGTACTATTGATCATGATGTAGAAACACACACTTGGAAGAATTTTGATGAGCCAATCTATCATCACTCAGTAAAACCAATTTCTTCTGATAGTGATCTAAGCATAGATCCAGTCTTTATTCTGAGTTTCGCACTTCCACTAGTTTTATTCTTTTTCCAGCTTTTTGAAAAGCCTGTTTATCGAGCCTTTTTAAAGCGGCGATCCCCTCTAATATTTAGTAATTCTTATACCTACTCTAAAGACTTAATAGTCCTACGTAATTGATCTCTCTATACAAAAATTAATTTTAATTTTTTTGTATAGGTAAAGTCATGTCTAAAAAATATCAGATATTTCTTACCTGTGGATTTGTAGCAACAGCAGCAAATGTATTCGCAGAAACGAATTATGCTGAACTACAAAAGCAGGTAATCGCAAGTGATGCTGTACTCAATAGCTTACAGCAGTCCGAGCAAGCTTATGAAATCAATCAAAAGTTTGCTGGTAGATTAAATAATCCAACTTTCAATGTGGAGTTGGATAATCTCGGTAATTCTAAACTGAAGGATTTGGATGGCCCAACAACCTTATTGGGACTGTCACAAGAGATTCCTCTTAGTAATAAACTTTCCTTGAGAAAACAGATTGCGAGTTTTCAAGGTGATCGTAATCAGTTCGAAATAGCAAAGCGTCAGGCTGAACTCAAAGCAGATTTAAGAATCTGTATGGCGAACTGGTACGTAGCTACTCAGCGTGCTGAAATTTATTCTTCTGAGAGTAAATTGAATGCCAGACAAGCTAACGTTCTTTCCGAACGGCTTAAGTACGGGCGAGTAATTCCTTCCGATGCTCAACTAAGCATAGCACTTTCTTCTGAATCGAAATTGCGCCATCAAAATGAAGTGAAGAAGATTCAGTTCCAGAAAAATCTATGCACTAAGTTCACTTCCAACCTGCCAAGTAATGCATTGGAGGTTCCGCTAAGCTTTAATTTCACAAACAAAATAAGTTTGTCTGAGCAAGAAGCAACGCTGAGTTCAAAACTGAAAAAGACTCAGTTTGAACTGGTCCGTAAAGAAGCAATACCTGATATTACTTTGGGAGTCGGGGTTAGGAACTACCAAGAAACCAATGACAAAGTTTTCCAAGTTTCGACGTCAATACCTCTCAATATCTTTAATCGAAATAAGGGCAATATTGCGATTGCTCAAGCAGATCATACGAAAGCAGAAACACAGTCTGTGCTTGTGAGTCGTAACTCTAAAATTGAATTGGAAAACAAATCTATTGAGGTTTCCAATTTAATTGATGCGATTAAGCAATACGATCAAACCGTTTTGCCCGCAACAAATGAAAGTCTGCGAATTGCAGAGATGGGTTACCAAGCAGGGAAAAACTCTTTACTTGAGTTCAATAACATCAAGCAAATTTGGCTAGACAAACATCTTGCTCGATTCGATTTGTGGTTGGCTTTGCAGACAGAAATTGCAGAAGTCGAGCGCAACTACATTACTCATTTAGATCAAGAATAAGGGCAAGAATATGAATAAACAAACCAATACATTTATTGCAACTGGTGTCGTTGCCTTACTTATCGTCTTATGTGCTATTGCTTGGTATAAAACTGGTAATAAGACACAAGTGAGTGGACATAGTGAGGTCGCCGAAGAAAAAGTAGCTGTAGCTGGAGATGAGAAAGGACCTCACGGTGGTCGTTTGTATCGAGATGGAGATTTCTCTGCTGAGGTTAAGATATTTGAAGAAGGAGTGGAACCACACCTCCGTGTTTATGGGTATTTGAAAGACAAGCCGCTTAAACCTGAAGACTTAAAAGCGAATATATACATTAAGCGTTTAGATGCTGAGCAGAATATTCAATTTAAACCAGAGAGTGATTACTTGATTGGAAATGAAATTGTCTATGAGCCACATTCGTTTCTAATGGTTGTAAATGTCGATTATCAAGGGAAAAAACATACTTGGAAGTGGGATACGAAAGAAGGTCGTGTCACCATGTTAGACAGTAGTATTAAGAGCAGTGGTTTAGAGCTCCTAAAAGTTGAACCAATGATGTTTGAAAATGCTTTGGAACTGAAAGGTGAATTGAAGTTTCCTGATAATTTTGAAAGCCTTGTTGCACCAAAAGCTAGTGGAACACTGATAAAAACCTACCGTAATATTGGGGATAAAGTAAGTCAAGGAGACTTACTTGCTGTTGTCCAAAGCCAAGATTTAATTCGTTTGAATGCGGATCGTAAAGTTGCTTTGGATACTCTACAGTTTGCTCGCCAAAAAATGGAACAAGAACGAGCATTATGGCAAAAGCGCGTATCACCTGAGATTGATTATATTTCTGCAAAGAGAGATTTTGATGCTGCTCAAACTCGTGCAAATGAGTTGAATAACTTAATAAGCTCTTATGGCGGTTCAGGTAATGGAACAGTTGAAGTTCGTGCAGCAATGTCTGGAACAATATTAGAAATCCTTGGTGCTGTTGGATCTAATGTAAGCGCTTCAACCCCTATTTTTAAAATCGCAAATACTTCGCAACTCTTGGCGGTAGTAAATGTTCCTGCTGACAAACTTAATGCTATAAACCCTACAAACAGAGTCAAAGTTAAACCTCAAAGTCCGACAGGCACAGAAGAGGCATTGGGCAAGATCAAATATATTAGTGATGTCATCGATACTAAAACACGTACAGCGCAGGTATTTATTGAGATACCAAATCAGTTTAAGTGGCGTTCTGGACAGTTAATCACGGCTCAAATTTTTGAAAATCAAAGTCAAAAGCCAATGGTTGTACGTGAAGATGCGTTACAGAATTTTCGTGATTGGGACGTGGTATTCATTCGTGTTGGTAACGATTTTGAAGCTCGACCTTTGGAGCTTGGCGATAAATACAATGGGTATGTGGAAGTTAAATCTGGATTACGAATAGGACAGGTTTATGCCGCAGGAAATTCATATCTTTTAAAAGCAGAGCTAGGTAAATCTGGCGCTACTCATGACCATTAAGGGGGGTAGCGAATATGTTTGATCAGATTGTTAAACTCTCGATTAAGAATCGTTGGCTTGTACTCATCGTATTCCTATTTGTTGGTGCATTGGGGGCTTATAACTATTTTAAGCTACCAATTGATGCTGTTCCAGATATTACGAATGTACAAGTTCAGATTAATAGTGAAGCTCAAGGACTCTCTCCAATGGAGATGGAGTCTCAGGTGACTTATCCTATTGAAACGGCTTTGGCTGGTATTCCAAATTTAGACTATACCCGATCAGTCTCTCGGTATGGCCTGTCACAAGTGACGGCAATTTTCAAAGAAGGGACGGATATTTATTTTGCCCGACAATTAGTGAATGAGAAGCTACAAGGGGTGACACCAAATCTTCCCGTTGGAATTTCAACTTCTATGGGGCCTGTTTCTACAGGACTTGGCGAAATCTTCATGTATACCGTTGAAAATGCCAAGAATAATCCTAATCCACTTTCACCAACAGAATTACGTACCTTACAAGACTGGGTAATTAAACCTCAGCTTCGAAATGTAGAAGGTGTTAATGAAATCAATACCATTGGTGGTTATCTCAAACAATTTGTAGTTCAACCTGATTATGCTTATTTACGTAGCATAGGGCTGGATCAGAAGGTGATTTTAGAGGCTATCTCTAAGAACAGCATGAATAAAGGCTCGGGGTATATTGAGAAAAATGGTGAACAGTATTTAATTCGTTCTGATTCTCAAATTAACTCGATTGAGCAAATCCAGAATATCCCGATTACGACGAGCAATGGTTATATCCTCAGATTGAAAGATGTTGCCAAAATATCTATTGGTCACGAATTACGTACAGGTGCCGCAACTAAAGATGGGCAAGAAATTGTACTGGGTACAGCATTCATGCTTATCGGTGAGAACTCACGAAATGTTGCTCATGCGGTAGATCAAAAGCTACAGCAAGTTCAAAAATCATTACCAGAAGGTGTAGAAGCAAAAGCTGTCTATAACCGTACAACTTTGGTTGATGCAACGATACAGACGGTGAAAAAGAATCTTTTAGAAGGTGCGATTCTGGTAATCGTTGTTCTGTTTGTATTTCTTGGTCATTTCCGTGCTGCGCTGATTACAGCTCTAGTTATTCCATTATCCATGCTGATGACAATCACAGGTATGGTGAACCAAGAAATTAGTGCCAACCTTATGAGTCTTGGAGCACTAGACTTCGGGATTATTGTAGATGGTGCTGTTGTAATTGTTGAGGCTTCCTTAGCAAAGTTGGCAATTAAACAAAAAGAGCTAGGGCGAGTTTTAACAAGGCAAGAACGCTTTACGACTGTGTTTGAGGCGACTAAAGAATCCCGCAAAGCGATTCTCTATGGTCAATTGATCATTATCTTGGTGTATCTACCTGTAATGACTCTGACTGGTGTTGAAGGAAAGATGTTTACACCAATGGCTGCAACAGTGGTTATGGCTTTAGTGGCAGCAATGATTCTTTCAATTACATTTGTCCCTGCAATGGTGGCATTGGTCACTACCGGTGAAATTAAAGAAGAAGAGTCAAAAATCGTCCATGGCATCAAAAGATTTTATAACCCAATTTTAGATTGGTCTTTAAATCACAGATATTTGCTAATTGCTTTTGTCTCTATTTTCTTTGTTTTTAGTGCAAGTCTTTCGACTCGTTTAGGCTCAGAGTTTATACCTTCCTTGGATGAGGGAGATGTAGCACTGCATGCCTTGCGTATTCCTGGCACATCGTTGACTCAAGCAATTGAAATGCAATACGCGTTAGAAAAAGAGATTAAGAAAATTCCAGAAGTTCAGACTATTTTTGCCAAAGTGGGGACTGCTGAAATTGCGACTGATCCTGTTCCACCTAACGTTGCAGATAACTTTGTCATGCTGAAACCTCGTAGTCAGTGGCCTAATCCTGATAAGGAAAAGTCTGCGGTTGTTGCTGAAATTGAACGTGTAGCTAAGGGCGTATATGGAAACAATTATGAGTTTACACAGCCAATTCAAATGCGTTTTAACGAACTTATTTCAGGTGTCCGAACAGATGTTGCCGTAAAAATTTATGGTGATGATTTGGAACAGTTACTTGAATCAGCAAACGCTGCCGCTAAGATTTTAGAGGGAGTCAATGGTACTGCTGACCTTAAAGTCGAACAGATGTCTGGTTTACCCATGGTTTCTGTTGAGCTGAAAAAAGACATGATTGCCAACTATGGGCTTGATGCAGAGGATGTACAAAAACAGGTTTCTAGTCTAATTACAGGCGAGACAGCAGGTAAGGTGTTTGAAGGAGATCGAAAGTTCGACATTGTGGTACGCATGGACCAAAACTCGGTAACAGACCTAGAGAAGCTTTATCAGATTCCTGTGAGTTTAGCTGATGGTTCGAGTATTCTTTTATCGGAATTGATCGAGTTAAAAAATGTTCAAGGACCAAACCAGATTTCTCGCGAAAATGGTAAACGTCGTATCGTCATTACAGCAAATGTTCGTGGAACTGATATTGGTAGTTACATTTCAGAAGCACAATCTAAGCTGAATGCTGATTTTAAATTACCAGATGGTTATTGGTTGACTTGGGGCGGTACGTTTGAGCAAATGGAATCTGCTTCAAATCGTCTTATGGTTGTAGTACCGATTGCTTTAATTCTGATCTTTGCCATGATCTATATGGCTTTAGGTAATATTAGAAACAGTATCTTGGTTTTCACAGGTGTGCCATTTGCACTAACAGGTGGTGTGATTGCTTTAGCACTACGTGATATTCCATTCTCAATTTCTGCGGCTGTGGGTTTTATTGCCTTATCGGGTGTTGCTGTGCTGAATGGCTTGGTTCTTGTCTCAGCCATTCAACGACTTAGAATTCAAGGTGAAAGTGTCATTGATGCAGTGAAACACGGTGCAATGGAAAGACTCCGTCCTGTGTTGATTACAGCTTTGGTCGCTTCATTAGGTTTTATTCCGATGGCCTTAAACGTAGGCATTGGCTCTGAAGTTCAGCGCCCGATTGCAACTGTTGTTATCGGTGGGATTATTTCATCGACTTTACTTACTTTGATTATTTTGCCGACCTTATATGTGTGGTTTAACCAAGGTAGGTCAAGAAAATCAAACGATGCCACTGAACAGGTAGTTTAGGGACATCTTTAATGACAAATATATTGCGAGATAAACAAAGCAAACTTGTGATGATGTGGCTAGTCTGCATGATCAGTCTCGCTTTATGTTTACACTTTAATGAGCATGTAACTGAAAATGAATTTCAGAGACACGTTTCAATTGATGCAATTCACTCTCACCACCATGAGATAAGCCAACAACATTCACATAGTCACCAAGATAATTACTATGAACATTTTGTTGGCTATGACGCACTTAAATCGACCGTTTTAGCCCATCTCTTAAAGGGGATATCGATTCTAGATTGGTCAAAAGAATATGTTTATCTGATGGTGAGTCGTATTTTTAAACCGCCCAAAAAGTTAATGGATTTTCAATTCATTTTAAATTTTGGAGTTTGATATACATGCAAATTATTGCTTCACACATTGTGAAATTAAGTGCTTACATAAAGCTATTACTTGCTTTATTCATTACATTGGTAAGTCCTACACTTTTTGCTCATGGAGTAGCAGAAGGTGATAAGGGCTATATTCAAGAAATTTATGGCGTTCATGTAATTCCATTCATCTATTTGGGTGCGAAGCATATGGTCACTGGATATGACCATCTATTATTTCTTGTTGGCATTATCTTCTTTTTATATCGAATGAAAGATATCGGCTTATACGTCAGCCTATTTGCACTTGGGCATTCGATTACGATGCTGGTAGGTGTTTATTACAACATCTCGATAAACGCCTACATCATTGATGCAATCATTGGTTTTTCAATTGTTTATAAGGCTCTTGATAACTTGGGGGCTTATCAACGTTGGTTTGGTTTTCAACCAAACACGAAAATCGCGACTTTAATTTTTGGTCTGATTCATGGTTTTGGACTCGCAGTAAAAATTCAGGAATATGAAGTTCCGAGTGATGGACTGTTGGCAAATTTAATCTCATTCAATATTGGGGTTGAATTAGGTCAGTTTATGGCTCTGTGCATCATCTTGTTATTAATGACGTTTTGGAGAAAGACACCTTATTTCTTTAAAACAGCTTATCAAAGCAATGTCTTCCTCATGTTCCTCGGTTTTTTGCTTGTTGGCTATCAACTTACTGGCTTCATTACTCAATAAGGATCTAAATTATGTATAACTCTGAAATTCCAAAAGATATCGAATTACCTTCATCAAAAAAGTTAATTAAATCAACAGCAATTGCTGCCGTAAGTGCCGTTGTTGTGCTAGTTACCTGTGTCATGCCTGCGGAGTATGCAATTGATCCGACAGGTATGGGTAAAGTGCTTGGTTTAACGAAAATGGGAGAAATCAAACAATCACTAGCTGAAGAGTCAGAAAATGGTATCAATGCTGCACAGGCAGTGAATAGTGTTGAACAAATATCAGTAGAAACTTCGACTCAAACGGCAGCTGATAATGCTCAAATGATTATGCCTGCTATTAATAAAGAGAGCATTAGTATTGAGCTTAAACCGGGCCAAGCAACCGAAGTGAAACTGACAATGCCACAAAGTGCAAGTGTCAACTTTGATTGGAAAGCAGTAGGAGGCGGTCTTAACTATGATACTCATGGTGATCCAGTGAATGCTCCTAAAGGGTTCTATCATGGCTATGGCAAAGGAAAGAATGAGACAACTCAGCAGGGCGTCTTAAAGGCAGCTTTTGATGGCAAACATGGTTGGTTCTGGCGTAACCGTACTGAAAATCCAGTGACTGTAACTCTACTTGTAGAAGGGCAGTTTAGTGAAATGAAGAAAGTCTTTTAAGTTTTGATCAATCTCCTTGGAATATTATTCCAAGGAGATTGAATTGCTAAAGAAGTCAGGTTCTAAAAGGAATCCATAAGATGCTAGAAGTACTAAAAAACACAACATATCGGCATTTGTTTTTGGCCCAAGTAATAGCACTAATCGGAACGGGGTTAATCACAATCGCCCTAGCTTTACAGGCCTACGATATTGCAAAGGGAGAAGCAGCCCAAGTTCTCGGTATTGCATTGGCAATTAAGATGATTGCTTATATCGGTGTAGCACCTATAGCATCTGCATTTGCTGAGAGATTACCAAGAAAACAAGTATTGGTTGGACTAGATGTTATTCGAGCATTAACAGCATTGTGTCTACCGTTTGTGACGCAAATTTGGCAAATTTATATTCTCATTTTTATTTTGCAATCCGCTTCTGCTGCATTTACACCAACATTTCAGGCAATGATTCCAGATGTTCTTCCAGAAGAAAAAGACTATACCAATGCTTTGTCATTGTCTCGCTTAGCCTATGATTTGGAAAATATTATCAGTCCAATGCTGGCAGGTTTCTTACTCACTGTCATGAGCTACCATAATCTGTTTTTAGGAACAGTATTAGGTTTTATCGGTTCGGCTTTGTTTGTGGTAAGTGCGAAATTACCAGTTGCAAAAGTACCTGCGTTTAAAGGTGTTTATAGCCGTATTAAGCAGGGAGCTAAAATTTATTTTAATACGCCTAGACTTAAAGCATTGCTTGCTCTCAATTTAGCAATTGCGTCAGCAAGCGCTGTAGTGATTGTAAATACCGTGGTATTGGTTCAATCGACATTTAAGCTAACTGAAAATGCGACTACTTGGGCTTTTGGTTTATTTGGATTTGGTTCAATGCTTTCGGCTTTCATTTTGCCTAAGATATTGGATAAGTTCCCAGATCGATCAGTGATGTTGACGGGAACAACAATTCTTGTAATTGGGCTGTTAAGTGGTTATTTCATTACATCTTATAATGGTTTGCTTGCACTTTGGTTTGTGCTTGGTATTGGATATTCTGTTTCACAAACACCTACAGGCCGTTTGATTCGAAAATCTGCATCGAGTGAGAATAGGACTTCTTTATTCGCAGCGCAATTTGCGTTTTCACATGCTTGCTGGTTAGTGACTTATCCCTTGGTTGGATGGCTCAGTACTAACATAGGAACATTACAAACTTTTATACCGATGGCAGTGATTGCAACGATTTCTTTATTACTTGCAATGCGTTTGTGGCCATCACAGGATGAGGCTCTTTTACCACACAGTCATGATGATTTATCTCCAGATCATGAGCATTTGAAGCAGCATCGAATCAATGGAGTACACGTCCATGAATATGTTATTGATGACTATCATGAAAAGTGGCCTAAATAATTCTTTTTTCGACTAATGACTTAGAAAGATTCCGTTTATTTGTTGTACAATTCTAATCTTGTTTTATTATTCAATAAAAAAGGGGAACAACATGAAAAAACTAATCTTGGTATGTTTAATGGGGCTTGCGGTAACAAATGCTTTTGCTCATTCAGGTGGTACTGATTCTTCAGGCTGCCACACGAATAGCAAGACAGGGGATCGTCACTGCCACTAATGATAGAAATGAGTAGAACATTTTGTTCTACTCATTTTGAATAACGATCTAATAATAATAAATACTGTTTCATTTCTTCTTCGTCAAAATTTTGATCCCCTTTCAATACATGTTCTCTTAAATGTTGTTCAAGAAGTTGCTGCATTAACCCATTAACAGCACCTTTAATTGCTGCAACTTGTTGTAATACTTCAAGACAAGAACTTTCAGGTAATAATAATGACTTTTCTACAGAAGTAACTTGTCCTTGAATCCGCTTGATGCGATTAAGTATTTTTTTATCTTGATGCAAATGAGACATGATTTTTCCTAAAAAAAATATATACTGGGGGGAGTATCTTGGAAAGATAAAATTTATGCAACTTCATAGTAACTTAGATCGTCGTCATTCTCATCAATTCGATGAAGGAAATCCTTTAGCACAAAAGAAAATACTGATTGCGACAATTCTTACAGCAATCATGATGGTACTAGAGATATTTGGGGGGTGGATTTTTAATTCGATGGCCTTACTCGCAGATGGCTGGCATATGAGTTCACATATGGTTGCTCTCGGCTTAGCTTATTTCGCATATCGAATGGCTCGACATTATGCTCATGATCAGCGATTTAGTTTTGGTACTTGGAAAATTGAGATTCTAGCAGGGTACAGTAGTGCTATTTTACTTATGGTTGTAGCACTTTTAATGGGTATTCAATCTATTGATCGATTAATGAATCCCGTGAATATTCATTACAATGAGGCAATACCAATTGCAATTGTTGGTTTATTGGTAAACTTGGTTTGTGCATGGTTATTACATGACGGAGGCCACCACCATCACCACGAGCATGATCATCACCATGAACACGACCATCACCACGACCATCATGACTTAAATCAAAAGGCGGCGTTTCTGCATGTAGTAGCTGATGCTGTGACTTCTGTATTGGCAATTGTTGCATTGTTTGCGGGGAAATATTTCGGTTGGAGTTTCTTAGATGCATTATTAGGTGTAGTTGGAGCTATTCTTGTCGCTAGATGGTCATGGGGATTATTAAATGAGACAGGGAAGACACTACTCGATGCGGAAATGTCTCACCCTGTGGTTGAAGAAATCAAAGAGGTTATTGAAGAGTTTCCTCAAGTTAATATTACTGATTTACATGTTTGGAAAGTTGGTAGAGGCAAGTTTTCTTGCATCTTGGCCTTAGAGAGTACAGGTGTAGATTTAACACCAGATGTAGTGAAACAAGCACTCTCTATCCATGAAGAAATTGTGCATGCAAGTGTTGAAATACATTTTATTTAGTGAATCAAGTGGAGCCGTTTAAGGCTCCACTTAGGGTTATGCGCCAATATATAGAATTAAACCGCATAGTGCTGAAGCTAGAATGACATACATTACTTTAACCTCGAAATGAAATAAGGCAATAAATGCAGCAATTGCGATGAAAGCAGCTTCATAATTGAAAGGATGGCTGAATCCGTGTGGCCACATGACATGATAACCAAAGAAAAGTGCAAGATTTAAAATTACGCCAACAACAGCGGCAGTGATTGCTGTTAACGGGGCGGTAAATTTTAATTCATTATGAGTCGATTCGATAATCGGGGCGCCAGCAAGAATAAAAATGAAAGAAAAGAGGAATGTAAACCAAGTAACTATGATGGCACCAATTGCCCCAGCCAAGAATAAATGTTCATTTCCGAGTAATGCATGATTAAAGCCACCTAAGAAACCAACAAATGCAACCACCATAATCAGAGGACCTGGGGTACTTTCACCTAGTGCGAGGCCATCAATCATCTGAGTTGGGCTCAACCAACCATAAAAATTGACTGCACCTTGATATACATAAGGCAATACCGCATATGCTCCCCCAAAGGTTAGGAGTGCTGCTTTGGTAAAGAACCATGCCATTTGGGTATACGAATGATCCCATCCCAGAGTTAGGCTTAGACCTAGGATTGGGGTAAACCATAAAACTGCACCTATTAAAATTATTTTCCCAAGATGTTTCCAGCTAAAAACAGCATGTGCTGGTGTAGGTGTATCATCATCGATGATAGCGGGGCCATAATCTTTTTTACTTTGTTGGTGTGAACCACCACCTGCAAATAGGGTTGGATATTTCTTACTGGCAAAATAACCAATGGCAGCAGCAGCGAAAACGATCAGCGGAAAAGGTAAGTTAAATGCAAAGATTGCGATGAATGCAAGTGCAGCAATCCCCCATAAGAACTTATTCTTTAATGATCGACTACCTATCCGATAAGTCGCGTGAAAAACGATAGCAACTACCGCAGGCTTGATTCCATAAAAGAGTCCAGCAATGATAGGCACATCAGCAAACTTTACATAGATCCAAGAAAGACCAATAAGGATAAATAGTGAAGGTAGAACAAATAAAACACCTGCGACGATACCACCTATAGTTCTATGCATTAACCAACCGATATAGGTTGCTAATTGTTGTGCTTCAGGCCCTGGCAACAACATGCAATAGTTCAAAGCGTGTAAAAAACGCTTCTCAGAAATCCAACTTTTTTGTTCAACGAGTTCTTGGTGCATAACAGCAATTTGTCCTGCTGGGCCGCCAAAACTTATGAACCCCAATTTTAGCCAAAACAGAAATGCTTGCCAAAATGAAATCGGTTGTATCTCTTGTTCTGGTTGTACAACGAGTTCTTGTTCCATGATTATTCTCTTGATAGGTTGGCATATAAGCCATCGAAAATATGATTCGATAATGCAAATAGTTGATCATCATCACTTATCTGACTGCGAACACCTTGAATGACTTTTTCAATACCTACCGCTTCGGGAGGCTCAATTCCCCCTACATCTAGGTAATGAACAATTTCAGCAATTTTCTTTAGCGCGGGTGTTTCTAAATTAAAACTGTGTATAAGAACCTCAAAGGTCACCCAGTGATCGATGTGACTGAAAGTTGCACCATCGAAATCGAATCCTAAAGCTTCTTCTGGACATTCACTTGGTGTTTCTAACCAAATAAATGTAGGAGTTGAATCAATAAAAGTCTTGATTAGCCATGCAGAGGCTAGGCGATCAATCCAAGGTCTTTTACGAGTTGCCCATACTTTGTTTTGATAACTATTTATATCTAAAAGTTGAATATGTGCTTGTATCGCTTGAGGCTCATTCACTTCACCAAGACGTGCTATTGAAAGCTCTAGAGCAGAAAGTTCATTTAGTACCTGTGCTTGAGTCTCATCGGGGTAATAGTCAATTTCTACGAGTGCATCGATACTTTTTCTTAATTTACGGATTTGCTTGAGCAGCTCTTTCTTTTCATCTTTAGACTCACGATCTCTTAACTCAGAGAGTTGTTTATAGAGGACATCGTATTCTTCTTTTCGACTGAAGAAAGGAGCTAATTCAAGGTTTAAAGGTTGCTCCGCATGGAATACATACGCAGAGCCTTGCTCTGAAATAACGTCACTTGCAATAGGATCAAATTTCTCGCTATGAGAAATAGGAAGCAAATACACACCATCTCTAAGGATTGCGGCTCCACTTGCTTTAAGAGAACGCCATACTCTCATACGTGTAGATGTGTTCTGTGTAGGCAGAGAGGATATGAGTAATGATATTTTCATGTTGTATACTCAACTTATTTGTTGAATATGTAACATTTATTTAAGGTGGATACAAATATGAAGAACCGATTTCTTATATTAGAAAAGATATTAAGATGAACGAGAGTGTTTAATTAATTGAGGGAGCAGAAAAATTTAGTATGTTTATTTCTAGTTTGAAGCTTTCTGTAATGACTATAATTTTGTAGTAATAAAAAAAGAGAACTATAGAAGTTCTCTTTTTAAATAAATTTTAGTCCAAAACTGTCAATTGACTTCGGCGCCTTAGAGCCTCTAAATTTTGATATTTAGATACTAGATTAAAGGTAAGGTTGCTAACCTCGACTAGATTGAGACATAGATCATTTGTTAGTTTAGACAGATCAAAGTTTTCTTGAGCTAATGCTTGAAAAACCTTATCGAGTAAAAGAGAGGATTCATGACTAATCGGGTTAGGCTCATTATTTCGCCCCCTTTGAGCTAATTGTTTATAAATACTTGTGGCATTCCAATCTGTAATAATTCCTAGCTTATTATAACGATAAGTTAAAGCAGCAGCAGAAACTTGCCAAATCTCTTTTTTCGATAAAATACTTTTTAACGATGGGATTCTTAATGGATCTGCAAGTAGGCTTCTACGTGGCATTAAAAATGCAGAAGCAAAAGCATTTGCTTCTTGTTCTACGTGGATACCCTCAATTATTCCGTGCTTATGCATAACTAAATGGCCTAGCTCATGTGCTAAGTCAAATCGACATCTTTCGGCAGTCCTTGATGTATTGAGAAAGATAAATGGGCGACCACTTGTCCATCTACAACATGCATCTACGTCTTGTGCTTCGTCTGTAAGAGAAAAAACCCGAATACCTTTTGATTCCAAAAGTGCAATCAAATTTGGAATTGGTTGTTCACCTAACCCCCAAGCTTTTCTTACAGTATCTGCACATGCTTCAGGGTAAGAATATTCAAGATAAAAATTGATTTCACCTTCATTGGCTTCATCGATTGATTCAATAGTGGCTATAGAAAAGTCACTTCTTAATTCATGCAAGTCGGGTACATTCGGATGAGGTAACTCAAAATTTTGATCAATCCAATCACTTATCATTTCAGCTAAAATAGTTTGGCTGATTGCCATATCTCTTTTTTTAGCTGTCATTTTACTGAGAGCTCTAAAGCTTACGGATTCTGCTTGAATCTTCTCTACGTCATTTCCATAAAAGAAGCTGAGGGGAAAATCAAGAATCTCAGCCGCTTTTTCTAAAGTTTTTTCATCAATCTCTTGGTTGTTATACCAGTTTGAAACAGTTCTATCGGTTACTTTTAAACGATGAGCCAAATCTCTCTTAGTCAAACCTCGACGTTGACGAGCGAGATCGAAACGACCCATATTAAACATAATGTTGCCTCTTAAGCATTTTTGCGTCTGATTTCAAAGTCAATCGACGGCGAAGTTGGTGCAGGGGAACGAATACTATCAAATTCAGACTCAGGATCGAAACTAATTTCTTTTAGAATAATTCTTTCATGATATTCGGCAAAGAATTTACCGTTATCAGTAAGCTTTGATGGACATGATAGCTCACTTCTAATAATTTTATTTTTATAATCAATATAGTACATCAAAACCCAACACCACGTATCTATAGCTGAATGTACAGTTAACATATCACCATGTAATTGGGCATTGGCAATTCTTGAAAACATGCTTCCTTTAGGGTTTCTGTTCCTAGCAACTTTTTCTATTTTTAAACTGTCTGTATTAGATGGAACTTGTCCCTTCAATCCAACACACGCATTTCCTGCCATAAAGCTAATTAAAATGCCTAACTTTTCATTACGGACCCATTCAGAGTTACCTTGAGTATATTTTGAATAACCTTTAGACAATAATCGCTCTCTTAGAAAAGCTGTTCCTTCAGCAAAATGTCTATAGCCGCCATAAATTTTAGGGTGATTGCCCGTTGTTTCGTTTCTAGCGGAAAAACCATCTTCTATAACTCCAAGTAACACTTTCGAGTCACAGTTAAACACTTCCTTTAATCTATTTTGGGCGTGAAGTGGATCATCAATTGTTAAGTATAATGGTTGCATCAAGTTAGCTCTAATAAATTATCGTTTATTTATAATACATATTTTGGGGTTGAAAAAATAGAAATGATCATAGTTTTTGGTTGGAAAAATAGAAATTAAATTGTATCAAGATTTATATAGAGTAGTAAGGACTTTTGAAAGCTAGGACATAATTGTGGATAATTCATGAGGTTGTTAGCATCTGAAGAGGTGTTTTTTATATTCAAAAGAGCGATTGATTAAAAGTTATCTATTAGAAAACTCTACACCAATTTTACACCGAAATTAATTTTTTTAATCTTAATATTTTGATTTTTATTGTTATTTATAATTTTGTTGTCCAATCCATCATCGGGGCAACCGAAATACGAGGCGTTAGAGATTGGAGCTCAGACATAAAGTAAACCTGAAAAAAATAAAAAAACGAAGAATGGATTATACGTACTTTATTTTAAAATCAATAGTGATCCCCAAAGATAGCGTTTGTAAAATAAATTAACAGTTTGTTGCTGGGGAATATTTTAGAGAAGTAGAAAATGATTTATTTATACTCATTAAAGAGTTATCTGTTTTACCAAACTGATAAAATAAAATGGTACCTTGAATAAGAAGATCGCCTGAAGAAAACGAATGCTGTTTGTCTTAGAAAAAGTGAGGAGTATTTAACAGTAGAACAATGAGCAAATAGTCGCCATATAGAATTAAAGCCTGTATTTAGATACGGATTGTCACAGCATATTTTCAAGATTTTGAAAATTATGAAGAAAAGATGATTTTTTATTAGGTTCCAATTCTTGCATATGGAGTATCATGTCTCTTCCCCATAACTCTCTCATTATATAAACTTAAAAATAATAACCAATATTAACATTGACTTGATTTTCCCACTGGTTGCTTCCACCTGCTGCAAGACTCTGGCTATAACTACTTCCGCCGATATACGGACTATTTTTTCCAAATAACCATTCGGCTGCAATATATAGATTTTTCTTATAGGTAAATGCTGAACCGAATACCAATTGGCTGGAATCTAAAAATGCTTTTTTTGATTTGTCATATAGGCTGTAATGCATATATACATTGAAATCATTAACATCATTTATATTAAATGCGGGGATTTTGTAGTTTAAATCTAAACTGTAGAGTATGCCTTTATTGGCGACATTGAAGGTTCCATCATAGGCGCCAAAAGTAGTCTGATCATAGGGAGTATCAATATGATTGAACAAGCTGACGAACTTCAGCCCTAGGCGATCTTTATTTATACCATAGTGCAAAGCGTAGATTTCTCTATACCCATCTTTATCTTCAGCCAGTTTTGACTTTAACCGAGAATAGTATCCAGAGACCCCATAGTTGGATGACCAATTTTCATACTGTTGAGAATAGTTAAGCTGTAAAGCCAAAGCATCTTGTTCTTTATAAGATGTACCATTGTCTAGGTTTTCATCGGCAGGAATGATTTGATTGGAATAGTAGGTACCCTGACTTGTTCCTTTCCCTTTCCAGGGATTGCTTGCATAGTAAGCCGCATAAATTTCGTAACGGTCTTGTTTATAATGATATTTGGCGCCGACACGATATAAATCTTCAATTCCTGCGATATAAGCCAGCGACTCAATAATGGTACTGGTGTAATAGGGCTGAAGACCAATAGGAACTTGATTCAAACCGACTTGAACGGATTGCCGTGAATCTACCGCATATTCAAGATAGGCTTTTTTAGTGAAGTTAATATCGCCAATATGCTGGGTATAGTCATAGGGATATGCGCCACCTAAAAATCAAGGTTGACTATGGCAGTATCAAAACTTAACTTCCGGATATCTCGATCTGGATCATAATCAAAGCGCATACGTACAGCTCTGCCAAGTTCTATACGGTTTTGGACGCTTTGAGTGTTATCCGCTATTTCATCAGCATCACTCGGCGTACTCATCAGTGTGCATGTACAAAGCAAGAATAGGGCAGAAAAAGTTTTAAATTGAAATGTTTGCGTCGGTAAAGCACAGCTCATCCATGCTGATGTATTGAATAAAGTTGGCATATTTCGTCCTTAAATATGTTGGATATGCCTTTAAATGACAAGACATATCTACTTAATAAATCGAGTTTTTTTAAATTGTATTTTTAATTTTCAGTGCAATTTTCCCGACTAAATCCAGTTTAATCGGGAGGGGGAGTCGCTTGTTACTCAACAGGTTTGTCATAAAAAAAGGTTTTAATAATTGCAAGCAGTTGCAGCATAAAAATAAACAGCACACAGAAGCCGCCACAAACCGCTAAATATTTAATGCCATCAATCCCTTGGCTACCACCGCCGAATGCACTCATGATGATTGCAATTGAACCAATCAGTACACCCCAGATAATACGTTGATACGATGGAGCTTCTTCACCAATAGGTACATTCTTGCTGCACATACCTGCAATTGTGGTGGTGATGCTGTTTGCAGCCACGGCTGAAGAAAACAATGTTAAAACAAGGATCAGCGGTACAATGACAATACCTAATTTAAATGGAAGGTGTTGTAAGAAAGCCCATAGTCCAGAAACTGCACCATTGTCTTTAATGATTTGAACTAAATCTAATGCGCCACTTTGTTGTAAGTAAAGTGATGTGCCACCCCAAACTGAAAACCAGATGAGGGCAAAGCAAGAAGGTAGAATCCAGTTGACGATAATGAATTCTTTTAAAGTACGACCATATGCAATCAGCGCGAGGAACATTCCCATCAATGGCGCATAAGCAACCCATACTGCCCAATCGAATAAAGTCCACCATTGTGTTAAGGCAGGACCGCCAATATCAATTGGATCAAGCCCCCAGAGAAAGAAGTTGTCTAACCAAATTGCCATGCCTGCGGTGGATGATCGAAGAATGTAAAATGTAGGTCCTGTAATGAATAAAAGAATCAGCAAGAAATATAAAACTTTGGATTTAATGCTCGCTAAGATTTTAAAACCTTTGTCTAAACCCAGATAAGAAGAAAAGGTAAATAAAAAGGTGGTCAATGCACCAAGGAATACCCATAGAATCGTGGTGGCATGATACCCATAAGCGACTTTGAGCCCTGTCACAACAACAGTTAAACCTGTACCCAAGCCTGATGCCAGGCTTAAAACAATCGCCATCGTTGCGAGGACATCAATGAAATCTGCAATAATCCGATTCTGTGCGTATTTTCCCAGTAATGGTTCCAGAGTTGCTGCAACAGATAAGCCCTTTTTCTTGTTGTAATACATATACGCAGCGATCAAACCTGATAATGTATACATTGAATAAGGAATAAAACCCCAATTGTAGAATACCCGACCAAGACTCCAAATCGCTGCACCATGTGTAAGTGGTTCAACACCAACCTGGTTGAGTTCTCCATAGATATTACCAAAATAAATAATCGGTTCATTAACACCATAAGTAATTAATCCTGTCGCAACACCACTGCTCAGTGCCATTGCAAACCATCTTCCAAAACTGGTACTTGCTTTGGCGTCTTTTCCTCCGATACGGATATGTCCATAACGTGATACCAACAAGATGCCAACCAAGATCAATGAAATCATTGAAATCCATTGATATAGCCAACCAAAATTTTGTAATGACCAATTAAAGAAATCTTTGGTTAGATCGATGAGAGATTTGCTATGTGAAATGCCTAAAACAACTGCGGAAGAAATTAATAAGAATAAGGGAATGAAAACCCCCAAACGTACGGTCTTTACCTCTTTTGAAACACCTTCCATATACTCATCCTTATGTATGTGGTGGAAATAAGCGCAGCACATGCCATTTGTTCATCCATGTGGCGATTGTTTTTTGCTCGAATTAAACCTTACCTGTTTTAGCATGTATATACAACTATGAATTGCATATTAACCCAATGTTTTTTAATGGAATTAAAATAATGTGATTGAATGGGTTTGTATCCAAATTTAATGAATAAATGGATCAAATGAAATGAGTTGTAATGCTAGACTTCAGATTGAAAACAGAATAAAAATGACGTTTAGATTTATAAAATTTAAACGTCATTGCTATTTAATCTAATTTTTCAATTTCATGTTCGATCATTTTTAAAAGTATGCCATCATGGATCATTCCTTTGATTTCATTGATAAAGCTATATAAGTAAGTATCTTGGTCTGAGATTTTGATACGCTTTTTTAACCCAGAGATAACGGCTTGCATGGCAGGACTTCGTTTTTTATTTTTGGGTAAGAACTGATCAGCGTAATAACCTGATAATAGTTCAATGGCCAGAATATATTCTAACTTTTCGGCAACCGATAGTGCTTTTTTGGCAGCATTGTAGCCCATTGCGACATAATCTTCTTGGTTGCCACATGTCGGTGTATTATCAATTGTTGCAGGGTGGGATAAAATGCGCATGTCATTTAAAAGCCCTGCCTGTGTATATTGTGGAATCATTAATCCTGAGTTTAAGCCAGGTTTTTGAATCAGAAAATATGAAAACCCCGAAAGACTTCCATCAATTAAACGGTTATTTCTGCGCTCAGACATTTTTGCTAAATTTGTTGCGGCAATTGCGGCTGTATCCATTGCTAAACCAACATAGGATGAGTCTGGATTACAGGCAGAAATGATTTCTTGGTGGTTGTGATCATGCCAAACAATAGGATTGTCGCAACAAGCGTTCATTTCAATTTCGATGGTCAGCAATGCATCATTCAAAACTTTTTTTACAGCGCCATGAAGTTGCGGTATGCACCTGAGTGAAAGTGCATCTTGTAATTTTGTAGGATGTCTTGATTGAGCTAGTTCTGAATTTTTAAGCAAACGTCGAATATTAGATGCTGTTTTTGCTTGTTCAGGATGAGGTCGTACATTCATCACACGCTCATCAAAGGCGATTAGAATTCCTTCAAGGGATTCCAGGCTTAAAGCTGCAATAATATCAGCAGATTTGGCTGCATTTTGCAGATCATACAATGCTAATGCTGCAAGTGCGGTGGTTGAAGTTGTGCCAGAAATTAATGCTAAGCCTTCTTTGGCTTGCAGTTTAACAGAAGTGATATTTTCTTCAGCCAAAACTTCTTGAGCCGAACGCAATTCTCCATTTTTATAAAGCTGCCCTCGTCCTGTTAGTGTAAGTGCCAAATGTGCTTCAGGAGCCAAATAGCCAACAGAGCCTTCTTTCGGCATCCATGGGATTAAATTTAAGTTTAAAAATTGACGAATTTGATCCAGTACTTCAAAACGTACACCACTATAACCCTGACCTAAGTTTTGTAGAATCATCAGCATACAGGCACGAGCCTGTTCTTCATTTAATGGCTCCCCCACAGAAACGGCATGAGATAAAATTAAATTTTCTTGTAATTCTGCTGTCTGTTGTTGTGATATTTTTTCTGAACATAGGGAACCAAATCCTGTTGTGATCCCATACATTGGTTCGTCACGTGTCATCATATCTTCGAGGACAGCACGTGATTTTTTTACTCTTGCAACATAGTTCTCTGAGAATTCGATTGGGGTCTTAAAGCGTGCAATTTGAATAAAGGTATTGATATCAATATTGTCGCCTAATTGAATATTCATCGTTTCATCCTGATACGTTGCTTTTTGCATATGAGCGTTGATGTATTTTCTTTTTGAAATTCCATAAGAAAAGCATTTCCATCGCTTTTCATTATTTGAATTTACTGCCTGACGCCGTGTTTTAAATCTTCGAGTGCTTACTGAGAGCACCACATGCTTACACTGTGTAAGTCAAGATTTTTGAGAGACGCCTGTCCATAAATGAATATGTATTTACTTGTATATACATATTTATACTCAATCATAGTTAAATTTCAAACACTTTTTTATTTTTTGATACAAGTTTATTGAACCCTATCCCCCTCAAAAATATTTTGATCATAAACGGGGGAGTAGATTTCAAACGAGACTCTGGTATTGATAGGACGGCATATAGTTTAGTTAGAGGGGGGGATGCACTTGTGGATAGCGCAGCAAAACTCAGCTTTTGTTTGTTCTAAAACGATAAACTCATATATAACTATTTAATATTATTTTCCAGGATGCAGAAACAAGATTGATGCATAATTATAAATTAGAATGAGTTGATATCCTTCATGTGCAGATAAGCATATCTATGTGCAAAGTTCAAATCCTGCATTTGAACGTCCGTATTTTAAATAGATGATTAACATGTTTTTTAACTAAACAATAACTTAGCTGAAAGTTAATATTTCTATAACACAACATTGTTTAATTTTTATTTATAGTGTTTTCATATTTTTTTATGAAGGGTTGGATGTTTTGAGTTCTATGGAGTTAAGGCAAGTGTGATTTAAAGGAACAAAACGCCAAGTTAAAGGCAGCTTTAAATTATTTAATCAATGAATTATTTGAGAAAAATCAGCTGAGGATAGCAAATGCTTATTCTATTCATTTTTTCAATATACTCGAATTTGTTCAATGAACAGACCATTTGAATAAATTCGATGCCATGCAAAAACAGTCGCGATTTTTAAACCACGTCTATAACTTAAATGTATAACCACAGATATAACCATACTCATCCATGATCAGGAGTTCAATGATGTCAGAACAGAAAGTAGCGATAATCACAGCAGGTGGAAGTGGATTAGGTGCCGCAGCTGCAAAACGTTTAGCGAACGATGGCTATAATATCGCGATTCTTTCATCATCAGGCAAAGGTGAAAAGCTTGCAATGGAGTTGGGTGGGATTGGATTTACTGGGTCTAATCAGTCTGATCAAGATTTAAAACAATTTGTTGATCAGGTCACTTCGACCTGGGGACGTATCGATGTACTTGTAAACAGTGGTGGTCATGGACCAAGAGGGCAGATATTAGAACTCTCAAACGAAGATTGGCATGCGGGTATGGACATTTATCTGATGAATGTTATACGTGCTACGAGACTGGTTGTACCGATAATGGAGATGCAGGAATCAGGTTCAATCATCAACTTTTCCTCTATAGCTGCATTAGAACCTTATCAAGGTTTTCCCGCATCAGCAGTGTTTAGGGCGGGACTTGCAGCATACACCAAGATTTTTTCAGATACTTATGCCTCCCGTAATATTAGAATGAATAATATCTTGTGTGGCTGGATTGACAGCTTACCTACAGTCGCAGATAGACTCGAGAGCGTGCCAATGAAGCGTTATGGATATACTCAAGAAGTTGCATCCGTTGTGGCTTTTTTAGCATCAACGGATGCAGGCTATATCACTGGGCAAAATATCCGGGTGGATGGCGGACTAGCTAGACACATTTAATTTTTTCGATTCGGGTATGCCATGGATGACGGTTTTTAGAAAAAGTACCTTGATTCAGGATTTGATTTAAACGTAGTTTTTTTCAAAGAGTTTGCAACATAATCATTATTCTTATATGGGAAGCATTCGTTACAGCATTTTAGAGTGATTTGAGGAAATCATGTATTTTCAGTTATTCTTTTCAAGGTCATAAAAAAAACTTAAATTGAATGGAGTCATGTATCAGAAGTGGTCTAAAACTACAGTCATTGATCCATACGGCTCTGTTTATTGATCGTGAACAGTCCCTCCGTATGTGTTAGCGAAATATTTGATTGCTTTACTTTTACTGATTCCATGCAGTTTTTTCAAATATCATGAATCAATATTTCGCTAGTGTTTTCTGTTTTAAAGAACGATTTAGCCATCGCAAATACGCTTCTGAACAAATAATCAGTGCTTGAATTAAACCTTTCTTGAAAAGATATTGATCACATTCTGTAGATGTTTCTGCATGGCTTTATACGCCGCATCCCCATCTTGACTCTGGATCGCGGCCATGATTTCCTGATGTTCATGCTGAGATCTTAAAGGCATATCTTCAGGGGTGTATAGACTTCGCATACGACTGAACAGCTCGGTATATTGTTTTCCTAGCAAGTATTTGAGAAAAAAACAAAAAGCACTGTTCTGGCTCGCTTCAGCAATACGAATATGGAATAAACGATCACCAATATGCTCGCTGGAATGTTCTAAATTATCTCGAACATTCATAAAAAATGCTTCTTTAATCTCTTCTAATTGCTCATCAGTCCGATGCTTTGCTGCCAGTTCTGCGAGATAGGGTTCAATGTGCAGACGTGCTTCTAAAACTTCAAAGGGTGTAACTGCTGAATCTTCTTTTAAATGAGGAATCAATAAAGGATGAATATTGGTATTGAACCCCGTTTGTTCTAAACCCTGATCTTGTTGATCCTTAATGACGTAGACACCGCTTCCAAGTTTCACTTCAACAATTCCATTGACTTCAAGTGCAATGATTGCTTCACGCACTGAGGTACGACTTACCCCTAACTGCTGCGCAAGGTCTCGTTCAGGCGGTAACTTGGAACCTACCTGATAAATTCCATTTTTTATATCCTCTTGAATTTTATTGAAGATATTTTGATAGAGACGAGTCTGAGTCATAAATTTTAACTTTTACAAAAATTGGTCTTGCCAAAACATGTTTGATCCATTAAATTGACTAGACCAATTAATTGGTCTAGTCAATTTAGCATTTACCATAGTATAAAGTAAAAAGCAGGGACGAAGGAATGAGATTGATAAATAAAACGTGTGTGATTACAGCGGCTGCTCAGGGAATTGGTAGAGCCACTGCATTAAGCTTTGCCAAGGAAGGTGCAAAGGTCATTGCAACGGATATTAATTTAGAACTGCTTGAAGAACTCAAGAGTCATTCCGACAATATTCAAGTGGAATATCTAGATATCACCAATCGTCATCAAATTATTGAATTTTCTAAAAAATATCAGCAAGTCGATGTGCTGTTTAATTGTGCAGGCTGGGTTCCAGCAGGTTCAATCCTAGAATGCGATGAAATACAGTGGCAACGTGCTTTTACGATGAATGTTGATTCGATGTACCACATGATTCAAGCTTTCTTACCCACAATGCTGAAAAGAGCGAATGCCTCGATTATCAATATGTCATCAGCAGCTTCCAGTATTAAAGGTGTGCCGAACCGTTTTTCTTACAGCGTGACGAAAGCTGCTGTCATTGGTATGACCAAATCTATTGCAGCAGATTTTATTGGTCAGGGAATTCGTTGCAATGCGATCTGTCCGGGAACTGTAGACTCTCCATCCTTACATGATCGTATTGAAACTCAAGCAAAGGAACAGAATAAAACCATCGATGAAGTTTATGCCCAGTTCGTTGCTCGTCAACCGATGGGAAGAGTTGGTAAAGCAGAAGAAATAGCAGCATTGGCTCTCTATCTCGCCAGTGATGAATCTGCATTTACTACCGGGACCATCAACATGATCGATGGTGGTTGGTCAAATTAAAATTTGAAAAGATCTAGGACAGAACAATGAAGTTATTAAGATATGGCATTAAAGGGCAGGAAAAGCCAGGGACATTGGACCAACATGGACAAATTCGTGATTTGTCTTCAGTGGTGCAGGATATCAATGGGCAAGTGATCGCAACAGAATTGGAAAAAATTCGCAATCTGGAGGTATCGAGTTTGCCGCTGGTTGCCGAGGGTGTCCGTCTTGGCGCATGTGTGGGTAACATCGGTAAATTTATCTGTATCGGCTTGAATTATTCTGATCATGCCGCAGAAACAGGTGCTGAAGTGCCTGCCGAACCAGTAGTTTTCAATAAATGGACCAGTGCAGTGGTTGGACCAAATGATGATGTGGAAATTCCAAAAAATTCATCTAAGACAGACTGGGAAGTTGAATTGGGGGTCGTGATTGGCAAAGATGGGCGTTATATCACTAAAGAGCAGGCAATGGATTATGTTGCAGGATACTGTGTGATCAATGATGTTTCTGAACGCACATTCCAACTTGAAGGCACAGGGACTTGGGACAAAGGCAAAGGTTGCGACACTTTTGGTCCAACAGGTCCATGGCTCGTCACCAAGGATGAAATCGAAGATCCGCATCATTTAAACATCTGGTTGGAAGTGGATGGTCACCGCTATCAGGATGGCAATACCAATACCATGATTTTTGATATACCGACTATTGTGAGCTATTTAAGTCAGTTTATGAGTTTACAGGCTGGTGATGTGATTTCTACAGGCACGCCACCAGGAGTAGGACTTGGGCAAAAACCCCCTGTGTATTTAAAAGCAGGGCAAGTGATGCGGTTAGGTATTGAGGGCTTGGGCGAGCAACAACAAAAAGTTGTGAATGCTGAATAAGCCAGCTTTATCTCGATAGATTTAATTTTTAAGTAACTCAAAAAGGCATTCAACGTCGATGTCTTAGGAAGGCTTGTCTTTAAAAAAAGCTCAGCATTTAAAAAGGAATAGGAATGTTAAAGATAACGGATTTAGAAGTACTGGATATTCGTTTCCCTACCTCGCAGCAATTGGATGGTTCAGATGCGATGAATCCAGATCCAGATTATTCAGCTGCATATGTCATCTTAAAAACCGATCATCCTGCGCTGACTGGACATGGTCTCACATTTACCATTGGTCGTGGTAATGAAATTTGCTGTGCAGCAATCGAAGCGATGCGCCATCTGGTGGTAGATTTGGATATTGATGAGATCAAGAAAAATCCTGCGCTAATGTGGCGACATTTAACTTCAGATAGTCAACTGCGTTGGATTGGTCCAGACAAAGGCGCGATGCATCTCGCGACTGGCGCAGTAGTGAATGCAATTTGGGATTTGTGGGCAAAAAGTGAAGCTAAACCAGTGTGGAAACTGGTTGCAGATATGACCCCTGAACAGTTAGTGAACTGTATTGATTTTCGTTATTTAACCGATTGTATTACGCCGGATGAAGCGTTGGACTTATTAAAGTCGAATGAAATCGGTAAAGCACAACGTGAGAAAACTTTACTTGCAGAAGGTTATCCTTGCTATACCACCTCAGCAGGATGGTTGGGATATAGTGATGAAAAGCTTGCGCGACTTTGCCAAGAGGCGGTAGATGAAGGCTTTAACTATATCAAATTAAAAGTGGGTCGCGATGTTGATGAAGATAAACGTCGTGTCAAGATTGCGCGTGAAATCATTGGACCTGATCGTCATTTGATGATTGATGCCAACCAGATTTGGGAACGTGAACAAGCCATTGACTGGGTGAAACAGCTGGCATTTTCAAACCCATGGTTTATTGAAGAACCGACATCTCCCGATGATGTCGAAGCACATCGTGCAATCCGATTTGCGATTCAGCCGATTCAAGTGGCGACAGGTGAAATGTGCCAGAATCGTATCATGTTTAAACAATTCATTATGCGTGAAGCGATTGATATTGTTCAGATTGATGCTTGTCGCATGGGGGGAATCAATGAAGTGCTTGCAGTATTGTTGATGGCCGCAAAATACAAACTCAAAGTCTGTCCACATGCAGGTGGGGTCGGTTTGTGTGAATATGTGCAGCATCTTTCCATGATTGATTACTTATGGTTTTCAGCGTCTAAAGAAGATCGTGTCACTGAATATGTGGACCATTTGCATGAGCACTTTATCGACCCCTGTGTGATTCAAAATGCAGCCTATATGCCTCCAAAGCTCGCAGGTTTTTCAATTGAAATGAAACAAGCATCTATTGAGAAATATAGATTTAAGGGTTGATTCGCTGATTTCTTTGATCAAAAAAGTTATTCGTGCTCAAGGGATATCGCATGGCAAATACTGTGAGATCAGCCTGATAGACGATATTTAGACTCTAGTATGACAAGGCATGATTCACAAAGTAAATAGAGATGATTTGTGGTTTTATCGTGGATGAGTTTTTAGGGATGATTTTTAAAGTTCATCCAGTCTGGAAAGAATGAACGTGCATAAAGCCACAAGGAGTATATAAGTGATTGATAGCCATATTCATTTTTGGAAATACAATTCAATTGAATTCCCTTGGATGACGGGTGATTTAAGTGTTATTGCCAAAGATATGTCACCTGAAGATCTGTTGCCACAATTACCTGCCAAAATAGAGGGGTTAATTGCTGTTCAGGCACGACCGTCTTGGCAAGAAAATGAATATCTGAATGGACTTGCAGAACAACATTCTATCATCAAAGGCATTGTGGCATGGTTTGATTTTGAAAAAGATGTACAGATGCAGCTGGAAAAATTCAAACAAAATAAGCGGATAAAAGGCTTTCGCCACATGATTCAAGATGAGCCTGATCCAACCGCCTATATGTTGAACAATCATCAATTTAATGTCGGTGTAGAAAAAATTCAGCAAGCTGAGTTGCTTTATGGGGTTTTAATTCATCAGAAAGATTTGCATGCAGCCGTAAAATTTTCCCAACGACATGATCAATATGCGCTTGTGATTGATCATTTAGCCAAACCCCAGATGTATTCCAGTGATGGTTTTAATGTGTGGAAAAAGAGGATGAGAGAGTTAGCAGGGTTAGCGCATGTAAACTGCAAAATTTCAGGTTTGGTGACAGAGGCGGGCGCACACTGCAAAGCACAGGATTTCCAAGCTTATCTTGATACTGCATTAGAGCTCTTTGGTCCTGAACGCTTACTTTGGGGGGCGGACTGGCCCGTGTCTCTGGCGACACATCGTTATGAAACATTGTTGGCATTTTGGGATGAATGGACACGCAACTGGAGTGCCTCGGAACGTAAACAAGTCGAAACGGATACACCTAAACGCTTATATAAGCTATGAGATTTAAAAGATTTTTAAATATAGGAGAGCAGCAAGATGGATTTACACCTTAAAAATAAAGTCTTTATTGTTACAGGTGGGGGAGCTGGAATTGGAGGAGCGATTTCTCTCCTGCTTGCACAAGAAGGGGCTACCGTTGCCATTTTTGGTCGTTCAGCACTGAGTGCTGCATTTGAAGCTTCTTTACAGGAAATACAAGCAAACTATTCCTTTCATCAACTGGACTTGACTGATGAAAAGGCCTGTCAAGAAAAAATTCAGGAGGTGATTGATTTATATGGGCATCTGGATGGCTTGGTCAACAACGCTGGAATAAATGACAATGTTGGACTTGAAGACAGTATTGAAGCGTTTAAACAGTCTTTAGATAAAAACCTGATTCATTATTTTACCATGGCTCACTTTTGTATACCGCATCTTAAACAGAGCAGAGGCAGCATCGTCAATATTGGCTCTAAAGTCGCAGTTACAGGGCAAGGGCATACCAGTGGTTATGCAGCAGCAAATGGTGGGCGACTGGCCTTAACACGAGAATGGGCTGCGCAATTTAAAGATGACGGGGTGAGGGTCAATGCGGTTTTACCTGCTGAGGTCATGACACCGCTTTATCAGCGTTGGGTGGATAGCTTTGACAATCCAAACCAAAAGTTAGCACAAATTACCCGAAATATTCCGTTTGGTCATCGTATGACGACGGTCAATGAAATTGCAGATACCACGGTATTTTTACTGTCTGATCGCTCTTCACATACTACAGGACAGCTTTTATTTGTCGATGGCGGTTATACCCATTTAGATCGAGCTTTAGATCCAGACTAAGACCGAAATGCCACAAAATGGAGTGGAAGATGAAACGCTATTGTTTGGCTTTAGACCTCGTGGATGATGCTGAAAAGATTCAACAATATCAGCAGTATCATCAACAAGTATGGCCCGAAATTATCACCAATATTCGTAATCGGGGCGTATTGGATATGCAGATTTGGCAAGTCGAAAATCGTCTTTTTATGATCATGGATACCACAGACGACTATGACCCCAACCATGCAAAAAGTATTGCAGATTCAGAGCCCAAAAATCTTGAGTGGGAACATTTGATGTCGCAATACCAACAAGTGTTAGGCAGTGCAAAACGTGGTGAAAAATGGATCGAAATGGAAAAAATATTTGATCTAAAACAATAATCTGAATGAGATAAGGAATTCAATCATGAAAGCAAAAATTACAGAACCCCAATTTAGGATGGGGTTGATATTGGTTACGACACTCTTTTTTATGTGGGGATTGTCGTATGGTTTGGTCGATGTTTTAAATAAACATTTTCAGGAAGCTTTACATATCTCTAAAGCCCAATCCGGGTTGATTCAGGCTGCGTATTTTGGCGCCTATTTTGTGATTGCTTTACCAGCAGGGTTATTTATCGAAAAAAGAGGCTATAAAGCGGGGATTATTCTCGGTCTTTCCCTTTATGCAATCGGGGCGCTCCTTTTTGTCCCTGCTGCAAATATGATGACATTTGGCTTTTTCTTATTTGCATTATTTGTGCTTGCTTTGGGACTAGGCTGTTTGGAAACGGCCGCCAATCCTTATTCATCAGCGTTGGGACATCCTTCGACTGCTGAACAACGGCTCAATCTATCTCAATCGTTTAATGGCCTGGGGCAATTCTTTGGTCCATTAATCGGCGGCTTATTTTTCTTTAACTCAGTAGAAGGTGACAGTGCTGCAAGTTTTGATGCTGTAACCTATACCTATGTCGGTATTGCTGCAATCGTCATTGTTTTGATTGTATTTTTTGCTAAAGCCAAGCTGCCTGATCTGCGTGAAAATGAGGCGAAACTGGATGCTGCAAATCTTCAAAATAACAATGCGTCGATGTGGTCACACTCAGAATTTAAATTTGGTGTCATCACACTGTTTTTCTATGTCGCAGCGCAGGTGGGTGTAGGTGCATTTTTCATCAACTTGGTGGTTGAGACTTGGCCACAGAGTTCAAGCCAACAAGGTGCATATTTCTTGTCGATCGCTATGCTTGCATTCCTCATCGGACGATTTGTCAGTACGGGCATCATGTCGAAAATTTCTGCGAATCATTTGTTGTTGATTTATGCCGTGATTAACAGTGCATTATGTTTGCTGATTTTAACTGGTGCTCAATATATTTCAGTGATTGCAGCGATTGGGATCTTCTTCTTTATGTCGATTATGTTCCCAACCATTTTTGCGATGGGAGTAAAAAATTTAGGGTCTAAAACAAAAATTGGCAGCTCATTTATGATCATGGCGATTGTCGGCGGGGCCATCATGCCATTTTTCATGGGGAAATTGGCTGATCACTACGGGACCCATATTGCCTACGTACTGCCATTGATCTGTTTTGTGATCGTGATTCTCTATGCGAAAAGCGATCAAAAAATCACCTTGGCACAGGTCGATGAATAGCTATATTTTATCGCAGCGAGCGCGATAACCCATAAAAAACCGCCATGTAGTCATAAGGGCGAAGATCAAATGATTAAGGACAATATTATGAAAATTCAAAATGGAAACAGTAGAAAGGTACAACTCGCAATTATTGCGCTATCCAGTGGCTTAACAATGAATACTGCAATGGCATCCGATGCTTTCCGTGGAGACAGTCCATGGATGCTGGGAGATTGGAATGGTAAAAGAAGCGAATTAAAAGATCAGGGGTATGACTTTAATATCGGTTACACCGGGGAGTTTGCAGGTGTGGTTAATGCTGATCGGGATGGTAAAGGCAATGCTTATGCTGATCAGTGGGCTTTTGGTGCAAACTTTGATTTAAATAAAATACTCGGCTGGCGCGATACAGAAGCAAAAATTGTGATTACCCATCGTGGTGGAAAAGCACTGAATACTGAAGCAGGTGTTATGGCTCCTCAATTTAACCAAACGCAAGAAGTATATGGGCGAGGACAAACTTGGCGGTTAACTGACTTATGGATTAAAAAGAAATTTCTAGATCAGCGTTTAGATGTGAAACTGGGACGTTTTGGTATCGGTGAAGACTTTGCCGGTTTTGATTGCGAATTTCAAAACCTAGCCTTATGTGGTGGACAGGTGGCGAATTGGGCAGGAGACCAATGGTACAACGGACCAGTCAGCCAATGGGCAGGTCGCGTCAAATACAATATTCATCCTGAATTGGCAGTCCAAATGGGAATATATGAACGCAATACGGTCAACGCCAATGCAACGACTGCCAGTGATGGTTTTAACTTAAGTACAGATGGTTCAGATGGTGCAGTGATTCCATTGGAAATCGTCTGGCAACCGAAAAAAACCAGTGCAGGTTTGAGTTTACCGGGGGAGTACCGACTGGGGTATTTCGCCAGCACCGTAGATACTCAGAATGTTCAAGTGGATTATTCCGTTCCGGGAATTTCCCAAAAGTTTGATGCCGATCATCATAAATGGGCAGCTTGGCTTTCAGCAAAACAGCAATTGACTCGTCACCATGGCGATGAATTTCGTGGATTGACTCTAATGGGGCAGGCTACTTTTTATGATGATAAAACCAGTGCCTATAGTGATGCGCAAAATATTGCACTGGTCTACATGGGACTATTTGATGCTCGTCCAAGCGATGAAATTGGAATCGGTTTAGCGAGGATCGGTGTAAATACAGATGCTATAAAGTTTAAAGGAAAAGTCAACAATGAAAAGTTTGATGATGAATTGGATGCAGAAATTTATTATGGCTTAAAAGCAGCTCCTTGGTTAACAGTGCGTCCAAATATTCAATATGTCAAAAATATTGGCGCCAATAAAGCCTATGGCGATGCATGGGTAGGCGGTGTGAAATTTAATATGAATTTCTAAATCCAGCGTATTTAAAAAACTTTATTGTTTGACGAAAAAGAAAAGTTGCCTTGAATCATGGTGTTTTCGCACTGTGATTACAATAGGCAACTTTTTCTTTTTCTACCCGGTATGAATTTTTATATTTGATTATATTGATCTTTTTTTTACTTTAACGTTAAGCTAAGGGACAGTATACAAGCTGTATTATTGATTTTTCTTAATTTATTTCGATCAGATCGCTTAGCTTGGTCAATATTGGTGTAAATTATGATTTACTTGATTCCAGTCCTTTCCTAAATGTATATCCTGTTATGACGGCTCAAACATTTTCTCAAGCAAATTCACGTTATCAGAGTATTTTTGAGACTTTGCAAAATGTGATCGGCAGCCATACGCTGTCCACAGGCGTTGTCTTACTGGAAGGACCTCTTTCCAATATTTTTAACACCAGCCGTGTTCCTGTGCGTAAAGCACTACAACTTTTATTTGATCAACAGTTAATTTCGCGTTTTGAAGGTCGTGGTTATTTGGTTAACCCAAAACAATTAAAAGATATTGAACCGATCAGACTGGAGATTACACGAGAGTTATTGGGATTGGCATCTGATGAAGAAATTATTGATACCCGTTTATTAAGCGACAAAGTCTATGATGAGCTTTATCAATGTATTTCCCATATCGTTTTACATGGACATTATCGACTCGATGAACAACGGATTGCTGAGCATTTTAATGTGGGACGAAATGTTGTTCGTGAAGCATTAAAAAGCCTGCATTTACAGGGCTTAGTAGAAAAAGAAGCGTACGGCGATTGGCTTGCAGGTCCATTAACCGCACAAAGTGTAATCGAAAACTATGAACTGCGCTTAATTCTTGAACCATTGGCGTTAAAAGCCAATATTCATCATGTTTCTTATGATGATATTCAGCAGATGTTAAATCGTATTATCCATGCACAAACCCATAAACAGGACGTGAATGCCTCATTGATTCAACAGATTGAGGCAGATTTGCATCAAACGTTATGCAATATCAAATGGCATAATCAGAAAATGGCAAATATTTTATACAATGCTCAAAGCTCTATTCTGATTAGTCGAGTAATTCATGAGGCAATTCATTTGAGTAATTATGAGTTGATGTTAGAAGAACATAGCGCCATTTTAGAAGCTTTGTTGTGTGGTTCGATTGATCAAGGCGTAGAGTATTTAGAAAAGCATCTCATCAATGCCAAAAAGCGTTCGATTGAATATTTAAAGGTCTTTTCAATTATTCCTGAACCGAATATTCCTCCTTACCTTGAAAGAATTTCCTAATCATTTGAATGGAATAATGGTCGTAACTTAGTGCTGCATCAGGTTTTTCCATTTTCTGACCAAGTAGTTGTGTTCATCCATGACTGAATTCCAAACCCCGATATGTCCCATTCTTTCCATGTATGATCCACCTTGGCGCGACATCCCTTTTTTAATTAAAGGTTGCTGATCAATTCCCATCAATGCTTCTGCAGCAGGTTTACCCATGTACCAAAAATCCCATTCAGCCGAGCTTAAATATTCTCGTGCTCGCAGTGGATTGGAAATATACATGCCTTGTCTTGCCATCATGGCACCTGCCCAACCATCAAGCCACCAGTTGAGATATGCATAAGCCTGTTCTTTCATTTGCCCCTGTAAATTTCGAGATAATGCCAATCCTCCAAACCAGGCACGGTAGCCTTCTACGGGTTTGGCAATTTTAAAGTCCCGTTTTGCTTTTAATAATTTGATCAGTGCTGGATACCATAAACTGCCGATATGAATGTTTTGATCAACAATTAAATTATAGGCATGCTCATCGTCTGCCCAAAAATCTTTAAAATGCTGTTGCTGTTTAAGTTCAAGCAAAATTGAAGTTAATTGATCAATTTCAGATAAAGATAAATTCCCGATATCTTTAAACTGTAATTGTCCCGAACCTTGTACCGCCATTGCCAAATCGAGTGCACCAATGGCGGCATCGTTTTGTACGGTGACACAACCATTCCAATTTGGCTCTAACAGCCATGCCCAACTTTCAGCTTGATCATGTAGGCTTTTAGGTAAAAATTCTGGAAAATAAATAAAACTGTCTACATTGTGGGTCAGGGGAAGCATGCTGATATGTTCAGATTCCTGACGACCGAGCGTACCATCTTTTTGTACATATAATCGTTGACTTGGAACGCCACCTTTCGCCAGTTTTTGATCGGCAACCAAGGTTCCCTTTTTTGCTAAATCATTAATTTCATTCCATCGGTGAATTTTTTTTATTTCAATCGGTTGAATGGATCTCACTGGCCAAACAAAATCAATATTATGAAACCATTGATCGTAAAGGTCATATTGATCTGGATTTAATACGGCAATACGTTGTGCGGTTTGCGGGTCATGAATTTGATATTCAATATCAAAACCAAGCTCTTTTTCAGCTTGTTGTCGTATCGCTTCAATTAAGGTGACTGAAGTACCTAAGACCCTTAAAGTCGGTTTAGATGATGTTTTCAAAGTATGCATTATCCTGCTTTTTTAGGGAACAATCGTTTATTACAGACGCTGACTCTAAACTAAAATCATGATCCAAACCCTTAGAACTGATCATCATGATCTAACTTGAGTATTGTATATGCTGATTTGTTTATTTTGTAAATGTCATGATTTTTTGACTACTCACTTTAGTTTGAGTGAAACGTAGCGTATTGCAGTTACTACGTTTCTAACTGATCGGATATAAGATCAAAGGCATTTTAAAAATTAAGGTTAAACTTTAGCCCAGCCACCCAAGCATCACCCTGATTTTCATTTGCGCCAATATGGTCAATATATTGAAGATTGGGACGAACTTTAAGCCACGGTGTTGCAAGCAAACTATAATACAGTTCAGCATTGATCTCGTTATTCAACTGAGGATTTTGCCGGCTGTCGACAGCAATTCGTGATATACCAAGCCCAATTTCATCTTGTTTTCGCTGATCAAATAGACCTTTATAAGTCACAGCAAGTGTTTCTACATCATTAAAAATACTGGTTTTATTGTCATAAAGAGCAAATTGTCCCATCAATGTTAAACCGCGATTTACATCACCTGAATGGGTGGTGATCTGCTGTTTGGCTGAAATCCAAGTCCCATTCTTATGTTCTTTACGATCGTCTTTGATTTGGACGTTTGTTGCATCCGCAGTGCTGTAATAATGACCTAAACGATATTCACCAGCCAAGTTTTGAATTAAATTTTGAGGCTTCCAGATCAGCTCTATCGGAATCAGTGCACCCTTGGAACCATCTGTACTGAGGTTAAAGCCTTTACTTCTTTTTAGATTTTCAGGATTGTATTCATATGCACCTACTTGTGCCGATAAATTTGGAGAAATATTCCATTTAACGCGAGTTGCCCACTGACTCACAGGACCGTTATACCATTGATCTCCCGACCAATGCCCAATTTGACCTGCGCATAGGGCAAGATTTTGAAATTCGCAATCAAAACTGGCAAAGTCTTCACCGATACCCAATCGTCCGATTTTTACGTCTAACTTTTGATCGAAGAATTTCTTTTTAATCCATAAGTCCGTTAGACGCCAAGTCTGCCCTCGACCATACACTTCTTGAACTTGACTGATATGTGGAGACAGCACCTGTGACTTATTTTCAACTTGATTACCTGTTCGATAAGTAATATTGATCAACGCTTCATTATCATTCCAATCCAAAATTTTATTTAAATCAAAATTTCCTAAAAAACTCCATTGATCCGCATAGGCTGAATCTTTCTCACTGCTAATTTGGGTGTCAAGTACAGTTGCACCTTGACCAGTATAACTTATGCCAAAATCATAACCCTTTTCAATCAAAGATCTGCGTTGACCCTGTCCATCACCCAACATCCATAGGCTGTCATTTGAAAAAGCATTTTTTGCATAAATTGATGATGTTGAAGATAACCCTGATATTGCAATCATGCATACTATTTTTCTCATTTTTTACTCCATATTTTTGATGATTCATGTTCTTTTCTCTATAAAAAAACATAAAATTTAAAACCTCAGTATCCCTACTTTTGGAATTGTTCTAGTTCATGATGACTCCTTGATTATTGCTGTATTTATCTTTGCAGGCGGTGATAACTCCTTATGAAAACTTAAAAGTTGAGAGCCAAGAAAGTATTTTTAGTTGTTAAATCAAGGCGTAGAAATCCTATTCCATGTTTTTTAAAAACATCGAAGTTTGAAGGCTTTCGTGATTAACTTAGTTCAACTTTTCCATAAAAATTTGAAATGATTTTTGTATCTGCTCAAGATCAACATGCCTCACAATCATGACAATACGTGAATAGTGATCCTCCCAGGGCCACTGGGTTAAATGTTCTGGAGGATATAAACAGTGTTGTACGCCGTGAATCAGAACAGGCTGGTCAAATTCAGTTAAGTTTAAAATTCCTTTTACACGTAGAATATTTTCCCCATATTGCTTGAGTAATAGATTGAGCCATAGCCCCAATACCATCCAATCCAGTTTTTCTCTGCATTCCAATACACAACTTTGAGTCATTGCATGTTCTTTTTGTTGTGTTCTTAGAAAAAATTGCGGACGTGAAATATGCTGCTGTTGGGCTAGATCACGGCAAAAGAGATCATCAATGGAAGCCACTTGGTCGAGGGAGAGAATATTCACTTCAGGATGAACCTGTTGTATTTTCTCAGACAGAAGCTGTTGTGTTGAAAGGTCAACCCGATCAGTCTTACTCAAAATGATCTGATGCGCAGCAACAACTTGAGTTAACCATTCAGGATGCAAGTCAGCTTGTAAATGACCTAACTCAGCATCCACCACCGTACTTAATCCCTGCACATAAAACTGATTTTTAAGATGTGTATCATGATGAATTGTATTCAAAATTGCTGCTGGATTGGCTAAACCTGTCGTTTCAATAATGACGCGCTTAAAATCAGGAATGTTTCCCTGTTTACGTTGTTGTAATAACTTCAATAAACTGTCTTTTAAGTCGGTTAAAACGCTGCAACACATACAGCCATTGGCCAGTAAATAGGTATTATCAGCAACGGTTTGTACCAACAGATGATCGATGCCGACTTCACCCAATTCATTAATCAAAACAATCGTGCTGTCATTTTGTGTTTGTGTCAGTAGTTTTTTTATCAACGTGGTTTTTCCACTGCCTAAAAAACCAGTCACAATATGCACGGGGATCGTCATATTTATAAAGCCTCTAAATGTGATAACAGTCGAGGATCAAGAACATCTATTTTTTGTCCCGTTAAGTACTGGATTTCGTTCCATAATTGATCAAGCCCATTGGCAATACTTTGTTTGCCGGTAGGTGTCTGGATCAGATAGTTCACACCCTGAAAGTCAGCAATTGATAAGCGATAGGGTGCAGTAAGCTGATTAAGCAGTTTAATTTTACGTAAACGTTCTCGCCGTCTAGGCAGATCAGATCTTAGGCTGTCTGTCCAATCCTGTTGTTCACCCATTAATCCACATAATCCACACATTGCACGATTGCTCCATTGATTAAGGCATCACATCGCCACTGTTTGGTCCGAGTGTCTGACCCACATATAAATTGCCACCGGGATCCGACGCCAATAAAATTACAGTCGGAGCAATTTCTTCAGCAGTCCCAAAACGTCCCAAAGGCAACTGTTTGGCTTTTTCATCTTTCCAGCTTTGACTAATCCCATCGACCAGTGGTGTTGCAATTGGACCCGGCGCAATCGCATTGACCAACACATTGTCTTTAGCCACTTCTTGGGCTAAAGACTTGGTAAAACCAAGTACACCGGCTTTGGCTGCACAATAATGTGCCAGTTCAATCCCACCTTTAATCCCAAGTTGAGAAGAAATATTGATAATTCGTCCCCAATTTTGGTTGATCATATGAGGCAATGCCCGTTGACTGGTTAAAAATACACTGGTCAAGTCAATACGCAGCATGTCATCCCACATTTTCTTGCTGAGTTCTGTACATGGGGCTTGGGTTAAAATGCCTGCGTTATTCACTAAAACATCTATTCCACCATATGTTTCAACACAGCAATCCACAGTTTGATGCGCACCTTGTTCAGTGCCCAGATCAGCGACGATAGTGGTCACTTGCGTACCCAATTGGCGACAGAGCTGGGCAATTTGTTCCAGACCATCAGCATTTAAATCACTTAATAGCAAACGACTGTTTTGTTTAGCAAATGCTTGTGCAATCGCAGCACCAATACCGCTGGCGGCTCCCGTCACGACAACCCGACATTCATTTAATAATTTCATGTTTTCTTCCTAAGAAAAGAGCAGCTTGACCTCATTTACAATTTTCAAAATCAAGCCTGTCCAACATATGTGTAGGGGATTATTGATTAATCTGGCCAGCGAATGGTTAGACCACCATCAACAGTAATGCTCTGTCCCGTAATGTAACTTGCATCATCACTGGTTAAGAAGCGAATCAGTTTGGCCACCTCATCTGCGCGTCCCACACGGCCTAACGGAATTTTTTGTCCTGCACGTTTCAAACCTTCAGGACCAAGGGAGTTTTGAGCATCCAGGGATTGTGGTGTTTCAATCAAACCAGGAATAACTGCGTTACAACGAATTCCTCTAGGTGCAAGCTCAACAGCCAAAGATCTACACAAGCCAGGGATACCTGCTTTGGCCGCAGCATAATGGCTGTGTGCTTGCCAACCATAAACCCCTCCTGCGATAGAGGAAATGGCAACCATTACACCTGAACTTTGCATATACTGACTTGCTGCACGGAAGGTACGCATTACACCTGTTAAATCAACATTCAACATTTCATTCCATGCTTCATCTGTCATGTCTGTAATTGTGCTTTGGCGTAACAAACCTGCATTGGCAATCGCATAATCCAAGCGTCCAAAATGCGTTATCGTGCTTTGTACTGCGCTTTGCATAGACTCCGTATCGCTAACATCTACGTTAATCATGACACATTGTCCGCCTGCCTCTTCGACCAGTTGTTTGGTGATGTTTGGATCATGTGGATCTTGCTCAAAATAACCACCAACCACTCGAACATTCGTTTTTGCATAGGCAACAGCCAAAGCTTGTCCAATTCCACTGGCAGCTCCGGTAATAAATGCTACTGGAGTATTGCTTAAAGTCATGATCATCTCCTTATTTCACATCTTCAGGTTTAACGTGGCGCGCCATAAGCATCACCAAACCAGACAAGAAGCAAGGTAGGGCGCCAAACCAAATTGCGGCACTTGCCCAGGCTCCACCACCAGTAAGAATACTGGTGATACCCGCACCAGCTAGAATTGCACCGATCGGTCCCATCGCATGTACAATCGCGCCACCTGTTGCACGTATGCGTGTTGGAAAGGATTCCCCCATAAAAAACAACATTGCAGAGTAAGGACCTGTCAAGAAAAATAAACCGACACTATAAAGGGCGACCACTGTGACAAGGTCATGAGAGGCAACGATCATGGTATAGAATGCAACACCGCCACACATCCAGCCCATGGCAACAGTATTGCGACGACCAATGCGATCTCCCAGCCAACCGTGAACCAAATAGCCCACAAAACCGATCAGATTTGAGAGAATTAAAATGATTAATGAGTTCTGAAAAGACAAATTGTGAACATTCACCAACACAGATGTTCCCAATACGCTAAAGACTTGAATGGCAGACCAGTTCAGCAAGATCGCTAAACTGAGAACCAATGTTGGACGTAATGCCGCACCTTTAAAAGCAGCCATCACGCCCACTTTCTGTTGTTCGGGATCGTCTAAATGGTACTGACGTGCCAATTGATCTGCTTGTTCATTTTCTCCAGACTGTTTAAGTTGATTAATTTTTTGCACGACTTGAAACTGGGGACTTTCTTTTAAATTTCTGGCTAGAAAAGCAATGATAAATGCAGGAATAGCGGCAAAGATGAAACAACCCTGCCAACCCACATAAGGAAGTAAAATTGCAGTCAATGCTGCTGCAAGTAATGCTCCCACAGGCCAACCACTTTGCACTAAAGAGTAGATAAAGCCTTTACGTTTTTGAAACTGTTTATCTTTTGAAGTGGCATACATTTCAGTGAGGTACGTTGCATTTACCCCTTCTTCTGCATAGCCCAGTCCGGCAATCGACCGAATGGCAACCAGTGAACTTTTTCCAACCCCTGCCATTGCAGTCATCGCAGTAGCGATTGCTGTACCCGTCATGGTGAAAATAATCCCTTTGCGTCGACCAATACGATCTACAATTGGTCCAATTGCAAACGCGACAATTGCTCCACCAATTGCAATCCAAGTCACCAGACTGGCTTGTTCTGCCTCATTCCAGTTGAAATGTCCTCCCATAACAGGCAGCAAGGTGCCAAATAAAATAAAGTCATAAACTGCAAATACCCATGCAAAAAAAGCAATCCAAGATGCATAAGTGATATCTTTTTGCTGAATTTGTTCAGGCTGCCAGTTGATGGTTTTGTCTGGCGAAGCAGCCTGATTCACATCAATGCTGCCTTTAACATCTATGTTTTCGCTCATCATTCCTTTTCCTTCTATGGAATTTTTAACCTTTGCGAGGACAGCGCTGTGCGAAGTCGTTTGCAATTTCATCCATGGTGACGAATTTCACCCCATCGTGGGCTTTGAAGTGTTCAATCAGACGTTCCAACATCAATAAAACTTGTGGTCGACCGGATACGTCTGGATGCAGTGTGATTGGGAAAACGGCATAATCCATTTCTCGATAGACCCAATCGAATTGATCTTTCCACATTTGCTCGATGTCACGAGGATTGACAAAACCATGGCTATTTGGAGATTTTTTAATAAACATCATTGGGGGCAGATCATCGAGATACCAATTGGCTGGAATCTCAATCAATGCTGTTTCTTCACCACGAATCAATGGTTTCATCCATGTTTCGGGTTGTTGGCTATAATCGATTTTGGTCCACGAATCCCCGACTCGTACGTAATAGGGGGTGAAATCGTTATGCATCAAACTGTGGTCATATTTGATGCCTTTTTTTAACAAAAGTTCATTGGTGACATTACTGAACTCCCACCAGGGTGCGACATATCCTGTTGGACGTTTTCCCGATAATTCAGTAATGAGCGCAATGGCTTTATCCAGTACGGCTTCCTCCTGTTCAGGCGTCATGGCAATCGGATTTTCATGGCTATATCCATGCATACCAATTTCATGTCCAGCATCTACAACTGCTTTCATTTGTTCCGGGAATGTTTCTACAGAGTGCCCCGGAATAAACCAGGTGGTTTTTAAACCATACTTTTTAAATAGATTCAGTAAACGTATTGCCCCGACTTCACCAGCAAATAAGCCTCGTGAGATGTCATCAGGCGAGTCTTCACCGCCATAAGACCCCAGCCAACCCGCGACTGCATCAACGTCAATTCCAAATGAAACTAAGATTTCCTTTTTAGCCATGTCGTCATCCTCGATAAAAAAACGGTTAAGTGTTTGATTGAATTAAAATGATTGCGCTAATCAGTGTTGTTAAGAATATGTTCAATAGCTAGAGCAGCGGATAAAAGACTTTGATCATTGCCACTGTAGCTTGAGAGTAGAATTCCTGTAGGACGCCCATTTGAGTCGGTTCCATTCGGAAGTGAGATGCTTGGCATATCTAAATAACTGCCTGGCATGGTTAATCTGAGTGTCTTGAGATTTATTTGGGTAAATAAGGCTTCATCTGACTCTAAAGATGCAAGTTCTGGGGCGGTATGTGCAGTTGTCGGCGTCAGTAAAAATCCTTCAGCCAGTTCCATTTTTAACTTTGCTTTTAAGTGCTGTGCCATCTGATAAAGATGGATTTGACTAGAAGCCAATGTATTTTTTGCCGAAAGCAGACGTTTTCGTACCCGTGGATCCATGAATTCTGCTTGATTACTTTGTAACAGGGCTTCATGTAAGGTATATGCCTCAGCAGCACCTAACCATTGACCTGAGTCAATCAAGGTTTGTGCCTGATCAAAAGCATCTATGCGTTGATGCACAACCTGTATCTCAGCCTGTTGAAGTATTTCAATTGTTTGTATGAAATTTTGCTTCACAGCGTCTTGAATGTTTGGATGCTCAAGCAGTTTTAAATCAATATGGATTTGAATGTTCTTTGACTTAGGCACAGAAGGAATATTTGCGTGATATTGCTCGAGTAATAACTGATCCAGGACCATACAATCACGAACACTGCGACTGATTGGACCTAAGCTATCCAAGCTTGCTGCAAGAGGAAAGACTCCTTTTTTACTATAACGTGAACCACTACTCCGATAACCCACTAAGCCATTAAAGGATGCAGGAATCCGAATTGAACCTGCAGTATCCGTTCCCATAGAAATAGGCACAATTTTTTGTCCTACAGATGTTGCGGCGCCTGATGACGACCCCCCAGGAATGCATAGTGGATCGGCTACATTCTTGGGTGTACCAAAGTGTGGGTTCAAACCTAGACCAGAGTAAGCAAACTCTGTCAAATTGGTTTTTCCAAGATTGATCATGCCCATACGAGTCAATTGCATGACGACATCTGCATCATGCTGAGCAATGGCATGATGCTCTCGCGTTTTTGAACCTGCAGTAGTTATCGTTCCCTGCACATCAAAAAGGTCTTTCCAAGTAATGGGAATACCATCAAACAAAGATAGCGGTACATGGGCTTTCCAACGCGCTGTAGAAGCGCGTGCTTCTCGATAAGCACGTTCCAAGCTCAAGGAAATAAAAGTGCTGTCATTGACCTGTTGTATGACATCACATGCTCTTTCCAATTCTTGGAGTGGGTCGGTTATTCCTTGTGCATATTGCTTTGATAAGGAAATCGCATCATCCATGCTATACTCCTGATAATTGTATATTTTAATAATAAATACATTTTTAAATTGAATTTAATCTTAAATCAAAACTTGTAAAGAGTAAATAATGTACGATTAAAAAATAATTTATTTTTGATTTTTTATTTAATGTTTAATAATATCAATAAATTAAAGTA
>NZ_JADVOP010000014.1 GCF_016508585.1 Acinetobacter baumannii | reverse complement strand
GTTTTATATATAAACATTGAGATAAAAAATTTGATGACTAAAATATACGGGTTCCCTTTAGGGGAAGCTTATGATGAATACAGGCATACTTAACAATGAATTCAACAACGACAGATGTACTTTTAGAGCAAAATGCTGAATCCAATACCGATGAACGCTACTTAGTACCCGGTTTGGTACGTGGCTTAGCCATATTAAAATTGTTTGATCAACATCATCAGGAAATGACGATTTCTGAGATTGCGGAGAAATTGGATGTCAATCGTTCGAGTGCATTCCGACTCATCCACACTTTAGAATTTTGTGGCTATTTAAGAAAAATGTCGCAGAAAACCTACGCGCTGAATAGCAATGTGATGGAGTTGGGTTTTAACAGCCTGTCAAAGTCTTCACTGACAGATATTGCAATACCCATCATGCGTGAACTGCGTGATAAAATTAAAATTGCCGTACATCTTTCAATTTTAGAAGGAACCGACATCGTTTTTACCAGTAATGCGCAGTCAATTGGTTCATTTACCAGTAACGTACATATTGGAACACGTTGGCATGCCCATGCTACAGTGATTGGTCAATTATTACTCTCTCGTCTACCTGAGTCTGAAGTCATCAAACGGTATGAACATTTCAATGATTGGAAAGTCTATTCTGATCGAACGCCGCAGCATCTTCCTGCATTGTTGGAACGTCTAAAATATGTACGCAGTCAAAGTTTTATGATCAGTTGGGGACACTTTAATACTGATATGGCAGCAAGCGCAGCACCGATTTATAACCAAGCAACACAAGAAATCACTGCTGTGCTTTCGGTAAGTTGCCCTCTCAGTACCTATTCAGAAGACGTGTTTAAAAATGAAATATCCCGAGATGTGGTGGACTATGCAGATAAAATTTCAAAGTTCATTTATTTGCAATAAGCGTAATGTGTAATCCGCCAATATCCGTTTTACCCTGCGTTATGCTGTTGAATGAAAGGTTAAATCAGCTGTCAATGTGAACAGACATCATCGTTCCATGCTGCCAGAGCGGGCATTCTATCGCATGAAAATATGAATGCCCGAGCCACAGGATAACAGTTGTCAGACTGCTTAGAGTCTTATCTTGGGGGCTTTGAGTCTGGATGCATATGAATTATCTTTAAAATGGATGCGCCATCAAGGACTATTCAAGTTCAGTCACTTTTATAAAAATGCAATGAATACCTAAATTCTATGGTCAATCGCGCGGTATGCTGAGCCGTTTTCAGAAAATGACCGGGGTTGTCATAATCAGCACCAGCATTTCAATATTCCCAGCTTGCAACAACAAAGATAATTTTTTATTGATGTATTTTTAACAGGATTGATCAACGGTTATACCCCAAATTCACTTGCCTACACCAGCAGGGAATCCTTTTAAAAACTCTAGATTTATACTTCAAAATATTGAGATATCCCCCTTATCAGGTCTCGGGTTTCGATAAAAATAAAGAATAAAGTGGGATTTAAAGCGATAGAAAATCTGCTGACATATTTCAATTAAGCATTGCGCGTTTCATTGTAATTTTCGAGCATTTCAGCAGCATATTTTAAACTCAGTTTTTTCAAACATATTCATTTGCTTGACCATGTCAATGAGTCGTCACAAAGATGACACTCAGTTGTCACAAGCTGTGTTTATGGTGTGGGCATCTTTAATTATGGATGAACCCGATGTTAAAAAACTTGAAACAATGGCGTGCATATTTTTATATTTTCCCCATTTTACTGCTACTTACTGCCTGTAATGATTCAAATGATGATCAAACAACAGCCCAACCTGATGGTTCAAAAAAACCAGTCATGCGTTGCGCACCCTAAGTAAAAAATTGAACCAGGAAAAATAACATGATTGATCGTCGTCAGTTTTTAGCAAATACTCTTAAAACAGGTTTTGGAGCAGCAACTTTATCTGCCTTTCCAGCCAGCATTCAAAAAGCCCTCGCTATACCTGCAAACAATAAAACAGGGACCATTCAAGACGTGGAGCATGTGGTGATCCTGATGCAGGAAAACCGTTCATTTGATCATTATTTCGGCACACTCAAAGGTGTACGCGGTTTTGCAGATCGTTTAACGATTCCATTGTCAAACGATCGAACTGTTTGGCAACAACAACGCAGCAATGGTGCTCTACTGACCCCCTTTCATTTGGATGGCTCTAGTAATAATGCGCAACGTGCGCCAGGCACAAATCACACTTGGGTCGACAGCCAAAAAGCATGGGACAATGGGCGTATGTCGAACTGGCCAACCTATAAAACAGATTATGCAATGGGCTATTTTAAAGAACAAGAAATCCCATACCAATTTGCCTTGGCAAATGCTTTTACCATTTGCGATGCTTATCACTGTTCCATGCATACAGGTACCGATGCCAATCGCTCCTTTCATCTTACTGGAACCAATGGTGCCGTACCGACCAGTACTGCTTTCGTAAATAACGAATGGGATTGGATCGATGGTGATCCGAAAAATGTTGATATTGGCTATACCTGGAAAACTTATGCTGAACGCTTAGAAGAGGCTGGAGTCAATTGGATCTGTTATCAAAACATGCCGGATGAATGGGGTGATAACATGTTAGGTGCATTCCGTACTTTTAAAAAAGCCAATATCGATTCGGGTTACCCTGTTTCCAGTGGCGGTGCACCGAATAGCCCATACAATGCCGCAGCACAGAAATTACCGTATAAAGCTTATGATGCAAGTACCGACAATGCCAAAAACCCACTCTATAAAGGTATCGCAAATACGTTACCTGGCAATAAACCTGAAGAGTTTTTAGATGCATTTAAAAACGACATCAAAACAGGAAAACTGCCTCAAGTCTCATGGATCAATGCACCCTCAATCTATTGTGAACATCCCGGTCCTTCTAGCCCAGTACAAGGTTCATGGTTTATTCAGGAAATTTTAGATGCATTAACCGCTGTTCCTGAAGTCTGGAGTAAAACTGTTTTCCTGATCAATTTTGATGAAAATGATGGTTATTTTGACCATGTTCCATCGCCATCTGCACCAACATTACTCGCTGATAATACTTATGCAGGTAAATCTACACTGAGCCAAACTGATATGCAGTATGAGTATTATGTTCATGAGGCACCTATCGGAAGCCGTAGCCAGCCCAAAAAAGACAATGGCGTATATGGACCGGGACCCCGTGTACCTTTATTCGTGATTTCTCCATGGAGCCGTGGTGGTATTGTCAACTCTCAAGTTTTTGATCATACTTCGGTGCTGATGTTTTTAGAAAAACGTTTTGGTGTGAAAGAAACCAATATCAGCCCTTATCGACGTGCCATTTGTGGGGACTTAACTTCTGCATTTAACTTTAAAACGCCTAATGAAGATGTATTGCCTGAATTAAATGGCAAACAGACCCGTGAACAAGCAGATCAACTGCGGGCAGCACAGCAAAAATTACCCAATGTGCCAATCCCGACCAACTTACAACTTCCGATTCAAACCAGTGGTATTCGACGCTCTAAGGCATTGCCTTATGAGTTGCATACCAGTGCGCGCTGTCAAAGTGATGGAACAGTTAAACTCTTATTTTCAAATACTGGCACTCAAGGTGCAGTCTTTCATGTTTATGATAAATTAAATCTAAGCAGAGTTCCTCGACGATACATTGTAGAAGCAGGCAAAACCTTGGATGATGTCTGGAATGTTAAAAAGGACAATCAAGGTTTATATGATCTTTGGGTTATGGGACCAAATGGTTTTCATCGTCATTTCAAAGGCGATTTGAATCGTAACCAGGACTTACAGATCAATCCTGAAATTCGCGTTTGTTATGATATTGCCAACGGAAATGTGTATGTAGATCTCAACAATACTGGTGCAAAAGACCTTGAATTGGTGATTACGCCAGTCGTATATCGAACCGATGCGCCATTAAAAATCACTGTCAAGGCTGGGCAAACTTCAACTCAGCATTGGGAATTGAAAAATACCTGGCAATGGTATGATTTTGCTGTGACCTGTAGTCAGGAAGCTAAGTTTTATCGACGTTTTGCAGGTCGAGTTGAAACAGGCGAAGATTCTGTCAGCGACCCAGCAATGGTTTAATGCTCTAGAGTTGCAACAGATTCAGTTCTACCTTAAGCCTCTTGATTTCATTCAAATCAAGAGGCTTTTGAATGAGGGATACCTTACTGGTCTGCATATGGGCTGCAATGTGATGATCCCACCTTAAAATTATTCAATCCTTTTTTCTTGTATTTCAGATCGGATCTTAAAAACCCAGGGTCAATGATTTTTCTAACCATTTCCTTGTTGAGGATGAACCTTGCAATTTGATTCAACATTTGATTTCAGACATCGCTCAGGATAATCTGTGTCCTATAAGATTTATATAAATACTATTCAGACCTTTTCCGGATAGGTTGTGCTGAATTAAAAATTATGATTAAGAAAGCATTAACAGCAGAATTTATTTGTAGAATGCAGTGATCTACCGAGGAAACCTGATGTTTGTTGTATTAGTTGAAGATGATCCCTATATCGCGCAGAGTATATTGGCTGCACTTGATTATTTAAACATCTCCGTTGAACATGCAAGTACTGCACGTGAAGCCGATTATTTCATTCGTCAAAGTTCGGTAGACCTCTGTTTACTTGATTTAGGACTGCCAGATCAAGATGGTCTAGAGTTACTCTCTTCTTGGCGTAAAGATCAAATTCACGTTCCAGTATTGGTATTAACTGCCCGTAACCGTACTCAGCAATGCATTGAAACATTGAATGCGGGTGCCGATGATTATCTTACCAAGCCTTTTGATTTAAATGAGCTGATTGCCCGCATACTGGCATTATCACGTCGTTATGCTGGCTATTCTTCCAACATTTTGCAGTTAGGGGAACTTAAAATTAACTGTGAAACCCAAGAAGTATTCTATCAAAATCAATTACTCAATTTGTCACGGCGTGAATATAGTTTGCTTGAAATATTTATGCTCTATCCAAATCAAATTCTAAAAAATGAACAACTCATTGATAAAATCTATGGCTTTCAAGACTCCATAGAAAGTAATGCAATCTCTGTTCATATCCATCACCTAAGACAGAAAATTCATAGCAATATTATTCAAACCGTTCGAGGGGTCGGCTATATCTTAAAAAATCCGGAGCAAAGCAAGTGAAAGGATATAGTCTGAAATGGAGGCTCGTGATCAGCATTACTGTTATCTTTGTTTTGCTGTGGTCATTCGTTTTTTGCTGGCTTTATTTTGATTTAGCCAAACGCTTACAAAACACCTTAGATGAACGTCTCTCCGCGTCTGCACACATGGTGATTCGTCTAGTACAGCAACTTCCACTTCAAGACATCCATTCCACACTTCAACATGAAACTCCGGATATTAATCATCCCAATTTAATTGCATGTGAAGTTTCGGTTTTTAGTTCAAATATCGCTGTTGAACAAAAAATTATCGCACGTACACGAGGCGCTCCAGAAAATCTACAAACGCAAAAGACAGGATTTAGTACATGGCGTTATCAGAATACGGAGTGGCGGAGTTATGTCATTCAAAAAGGCAATATTCAGGTGGTGACTGCAGAAAAACTCCAGTTACGCTATTCATTACTCAAACAAATCTTACAGTCCGTTTTAATTCCGCTCATTTTAACTCTTTTATTGTGTATCATTTTAATTTTATGGGTGGTCCGTGTTGAATTTATGCCACTTCAGAATATTTCCAACACGTTGATTCAAAAGAAACACAACCTATCAGAATCTGCACGCTACCTTATTGAATTAAAATCAAAAAATATTCCAAAAGAAATTCAACCATTTGTCGACAACTTATTTGATTTAATCCAGCAACTGCATAAAAGTCTTGAAAATGAAAAGAGTTTTACCGCCTTTGCTGCACATGAGTTACGTAGTCCTTTGACTGCGATCAAGACCCATGTACAACTGAGTAAACTGATGCTGTCTCAAGCTCAAATGACCGACCACCCAGCATTTAAAAATATAGAACAAGCAGAACACAGTATTAATCGCTATGAACAACTCTTAAAACAGCTCTTGTTACTCAGTCAGATGGAAGCAACACCATTACAACACTATGCTCTGGTATATACAGATATTGCTCACAGTCTAAATCATGTCATTCATGAACTCGAACAACTTTATCCTGAAATCAGCCACCACCTCAAACTCAGCAAAGAAAGTGATGAAAAGATTGACATTCCAGAAACTGAACTTGAAATCATTTTAAAAAACTTGATTGAAAATGCCTATCTTCATGCCTATTCTCCTCACCCTATCGAGATTCAATTATTAAAAGGTAAACTGTTGATTATTGACCATGGTGTTGGACTTGCCGATGACGAATTTAACTTACTAACACAAAGATTTTGGCGAAAATCCTCACAAAATAAAGGACATGGATTAGGTTTATCTTTGGTTAAACTCATTCTTGAGCGCTATAGCTATTCGATTCAATTTAGTCACAACCAACCACAAGGTTTAAAAGTTACGATTTATACTGATCGGCAAAAATGATTTTTATTATTTTAAAATTGCTCATTCAATCTATTTTAATTTCATTAAAACCAGTATTTAAAACTATCAATTGAAATTTAATCTCTTGACAGTATTGAATTGATTAATTGAAAATAAATCAACCAACTAGTAGATAATTAATAAATTATCATCATTCATAAAATGAGGATAAAACTTTAAAGAACCTTATAAACATAGACAAAGGACATGATTCGCTATTGTATTAAATTTTGAACTGGAGTTAGCGATTGTTGAAAAATATCGCTTTTATGTAGGACTCTCCCAACAATACAGATCTCCCAAAAAGTTTTAAAAATGGTTAAAGCTAAATCATCCATATGGATCTGGGGCTTTATTTCAGCATTGTCTTGAGTAGATTGGAGATTTCTTTCAACCCATTAATTTGCATCTCAAAATATGCCTGATTTCGTAGCTGCATAAGGATGTGATGCAGTCATCACCCTTTGGATAAATGCTCTAACACATACATACGTTTACCTAGTATCGGTCAATAAAAGGAATTTACACCAATGCTCAAATATTTGAGGACATATTGCATTGTAACGATTAGTCTGGCTCAGCTATTCGGTACTTCATTATGGTTTAGTGCCAACAGTGCGGCATTTGATTTGATGCATGAATGGAACATCAATATTTCAGATATTGGATTACTGACCAATGCGGTTCAAACCGGTTTTATCCTCGGCACACTGCTTATTGCATTACTCGGCATCGCAGATCGTTACAAAGCCAGTGTAATTTTTTCATATTCGGCACTGTTCGGAGGTTTATTCAACTTATGTTTTGCATGGCTTGCCAGTAATATTTATGAAGCATTGATTTTTAGATTTTTTGTGGGTGTCAGTTTGGCTGGAATTTATCCTATTGGAATGAAATTAATGATTGAATGGGCTCCTGAAAAGGCAGGTCAGGCACTTTCTGTTTTGGTTGCGATGCTGACTCTTGGTACAGCTTTACCCTATGCCTTCACTGCCATTTCGACAGATCTACCGTGGAGGTATATCATTTCTACCTCTACATTCCTGGCATTTTTTGCCGGCATTCTAATTTTTTCCCTGGGAGACAGACCTCGCCTTCAAGGGGAGCGGAAGTTAAAGAAAGCCAGCCCATTTGTTCACTTTTCAGCATTTAAAATCCCCCGCTTTCAAGCTGCTGCAATTGGGTATTTCGGTCATATGTGGGAGCTATATACCTTTTGGACATTAGTTCCCTTAATTATTGTTCAAACCCAAATAAATGAACATTTTAAAAATTTTAATCTTGCTATATTAGCATTTATGGTTATTTCGGTCGGGGCGCTAGGTTGTATATTCGGTGGAATAGTTACTAAATATGTTCATAGCAGGATGATTGCTCTAAGTGCTTTAGCACTCTCAGGTTTTAGTTGCTTGATGTTTGCGTTAGGATGGAAAATCCTTCCAACATGGGTACTCTTCAGTATATTGATTGTTTGGGGTACAAGTGTTGTTGCAGACTCACCTCAATTTTCAGCATTGTCAGCACAGGCTTGCCGACCTGAACAACTTGGAAGTGCCTTGGCTTTACAAAATTCCATCGGCTTTTTACTTACTATTGTGTCTATTGGAATCTCAACTTATGCTTTTGACCACATCGGGGTAAATGCCGTTTGGATCATGCTGATTGGTCCAATCATCGGTATTATGGGCTATCTAAAATTTGATCAAAAAACTTTAAATACTTCAAGAAAGCTTTAATGTATGACGATAAATTCAAAGATCGTTGAATTCTGAATAAAGTTCAAGATATTCAATAAATTGGATCCTATCCATCAAAATGCTCCATCTATGCAATATGTTTACTTGATTTGATACATCAAAATGCGTGAAGAAGTTTTCATTTGTGGAATAACTGACATTAAAGCGGTTAAAATAATCCCCATTCGACGCCAACCTTTAAACTCATTAAATAAAAAAGTCTGCACATGCTTCAGTTTAGGATGCCAAGCTTCAATCGCCTTATCATCATCCATACCAAATTTAAAGGTCGCTTTGCTTTTACGTACGGTATCATGCAAGGCTGATTTGGTGCTCATCCATTGATTCAACATATCAAAATGTATTTCTGCTCCTGAAAATCGTTCTGCCAACCCAATGAATACTTGTTGATTTTGTGCCTCAGTAAAATACATCAACACGCCTTCTATGACGAACATAAAGTTGCCTTGAGGATGATTCTGTCTCAATTGCTCCATCCATGTTGTAGACAGCATCGAACTGGCAATCAAATGTTCATTTTCTTGGGGTGATAACAGTTTCTTGCGTTGCTCAATCACTTCATCGAGATCTAATTGATAAAATTGAGCCTGCTGCGCACTTTCACCCATACGTTGAAGACGTGTATCTAAACCGCATCCGACAAAAACAATAATTGGGTTCTGATGCTGTTGAATAAACCGTTTCACTTTCTGGTCAAAATGTGTAGAGCGGATGGCTATGCCTACAGAGCTTGCCGTTTTATTTTTATATTTTGAAAAATCATAATCTATTTTTTCAACCAATTCACAAGCCGTTGGATCATTGATCAGTGGCTCTTTTTTTCGGGTTTCTACCGACTTCGCATAGAGTGTAATCAATAAAGTATCAGCAATTTCATCCTGTAAATTCAAGGCAATCTTATTCATTGTAGTTTCCTTAAAAATTAAATAACTTTTTTGAACTGATCGATGCTCACGTTCAAAAGGGGAAATTTCTCAAAAACCAAGCCTTATCCCCCAACACACTGTTTTAGTTCATTTATCAACATCTTAAAAAAATCTAAACATCATGCTAAGCCTAATGCGTCATAAATGCAAATAATTATCATTTAATATTTTTTTGAATGAGAAAACCATGCATGCTTTTAACATGAAAAAATTAAAATTGAATCGGGATGATTATTTCATCCCGATTCAATCAATGATGAGTTTTTATCATTGAAAAGCCCAATGAATAATATTGAGTGCTTGCTCAAATCAAAATTTGAATGTGTATGTCCCCAAAATACGGTTTTCTACGAAATCTGTACCCGGAGTATTTACTGCCCCATATTTAATATCCGCACGGATATGCCGCCACTCAGCACCAAGACCTTTAAGTTTCCCTTCTGGAACTGTGTAATTAACAATCAGATTTTTTTCAGTTTCTTTATTGTCCTTAAATCCTGCTCGATAAATACCACTTCCATTTAAATAACGTAATGTCAGTTTCAAACCCGGAATTCCGTTATCTTTAAAATCATAACTATATAAAGCATGCCAAGTGAATTCTTTGGCTTTATAGAAAGCAACTGATGACCATGTCTGTAAATAGCCTTGCGGGACAAAACCATTTAACAAAGGAATATTATTTTCTCCTGAATTTTTCTGTATGCCTAAAGACAGTGTATTTGCACCATTTTGCATGGTACTTTGTAAACTCGTGGATTGAGCATCAATCTTTCCAAAATAAGCATCACCATCCTCTTTGTAATTGAAATAGCGCGTTTCTACTTTAAATTTTGTTGCGTCTATTTGATTTGAATATGCTGCGCTGACATAGTGTTGCTGATAAATATCTTCAAGTTGTCCAAACCAATAAGCACCATTCCAATGCGGTGTCAGCTTGTAGTCCAAACCAATGAAATTCAATCCATCACTGCGTTTATCAGGATCTGTCGATGCTCCCAAAGTAAATTTTCTAAACTCGTCATCATCCCGTGCATTGACATGCGTAAATCTACCCGCGGACAGCTTTAAATTTTCAATGTCTTTACTTTCCAGCATCACTCCTGCAAATGTGGTGATCAGTTGTCTAGAGTCATCCATGAACAATACCGGTGTTTTTGGAAAAAGTTCACCGATTTTGAGTTCGGTATCCTGATATTTTAATTTTAAGGTCGCGCCCAGTTTTAAATAATCTCGTGCCTGACGTCCCTCGGACTGATCATATTTAAAAATGGTATCTGATCGTTCATCATAACGATCACTTAAACGCAATGCATACTGCACGCCAAAATCCAATCCAAACTGTACAGGTGTATCTGTATACCCAGACTCAAAACGTCCCATTACAGCTTGTGACCAACTGCCAATATCTTTATTTGTACCTTCAATGTCCCGTTCCATATAGAAATTTCGTAAATAAATACTTTTTTCACTGTTTTCTAAAAAGTCTGCATGAGCAGCAGGAACATTTAAGTAAGCCAGAGCGGTATAAAGTGCGATTCTTTGCACTTTATAAAATACATTTAATCTCAACATAGGAAATCCTTTCCTGAAAGCTTAAGTTTTTGTTTATTGCAACGATGGGGTATTAACCCCGTTGTTATCTCAATCCAGCTCACTTTTAAATTAAATAAAAATCAGTAGCATATAATCTTTAAGTGTCTAGGTTTAAACTCAAGTATTGGAATTATTAATGTAATTTTCTATATCATTAAAAGTATATTGTCATACCTTTTGCAAAATCCCTGTCTCATCATCCATTTTTGGCAGGCACAACATGCATAACACCAGTGATTGAAGCCGTAATTCAATTATGCTGTATTTCCCCCTGGTATCCTTCAAATTGAAATGCAATTCCCTCTTCTTCAAATACCTGTTTAACGCACTCTAGCACTTTGGATAAATAAGGACTTTGATCCATATTTCTCACAGCTAAAGAAATCGGACTGTAGGCTTCCATATCCAATATTGGAATATAAACCAGATTTTTCATTCCAATATCACTGGCACTTTCAGGAATGATACAGACTCCTTCACCCGATGAAACCAGACCTAATGCCATATGGATTTCACGAACTTCAATCATGTTTTTTGGCACCAAACCTAATTCAGTAAATATCGATTGAATCAACGTAGAAAAATTAGGCTTTTGTGTAGCCGGATAAGAAAATATCGACTCATCAATAATTTGAGATAAATAAATGCCTGTATAGACATACTCCGTCAAATGATGATTTTTATGGATGGCTAATTTTAGCTTTTCTTTGCGCAGCAAAATCCGTTTGATTGCTGGATCACTGATTCTCAATCGTCCAAAGCCCAAATCGATTTTTCCAAGTTTTAAAGCTTCAATTTGATCCTTGGTCCCATATTCGATTAACTCAACCTGAATATCAGGATTATTATGACGAAATAAATAAATAATTTGTGGCAGCAACGCATACAGTAAAGAGCTGACATAGCCGATACGTATGATCATATTGATGGAACTGATACGCTTAGCCATAGATGTTGCTTGTGCAGTATGGGTCAGAATTTGCACAGCATGCTGATAAAAAAATTGACCCGCATCTGTTGTTCTTACGGGTCGGGAACCCCGTTCAAATAACAAAATACCCAGTTCTTCTTCTAACTTCTGAATCTGTCTACTTAACGGCGGCTGAGCTATACATAATTTTTCCGCAGCTTTGGTGATGCTCTGCTCTTCAACGACCGTGACAAAATAACGAAGATGTCTTAATTCCATTTAATCGACCCACCGTATTGAATTTCTTTAAATTGTTAAATTTGTACATGACAAGTTTAACTGCGTAATATCTTTATCCTTTAACCTCTTCCTCAATTAAATATATTGAAAAAAATAAAATATAAAACAATAGCTTGAAAATTATTCATATTTAGATACCGACTTAAAAATTTGATAAAAATACAGCAACAAAAACTCCAGCTTAAATCAAATTCAAAGTCAAATTTCCAATAATAAATATCTCAGCGCTATCAATCATCACCTTCTAAAATTAATGTGAGAAAGCATATGTCCAATAACTTGAGCTTAGCTTGCCGTAGACACATATCCTCGTTCAGCAAAAGTATAAAAATATACCTCTCAAATACTAGAAAATTACATATAAAAATAACAATAATTTTACAAACAATGCAAGCCTGTGCATCTTTAATTTCGCTGCTTTTGGATCAATGCTTCTGAAAGTGCTGTTTTCTCAATAATAATGAAAAGGATATTTCAATTGAAACAAAGTATATCTACTCCTCAATCAAACAGTTTAGCTCATTTGCTCAAAGCAAGTGCCTTGATGAGTTGTTTCTTTCTCGCCAGCTGTAGTTCCTCTTCACATCTAGAATCGAATCACCCGCAAAATCAAGTCACCATCAAGCGAGACAACTTTGGAACACCACACATCTATGCAGATGATACCTATGGGCTTTTTTATGGCTATGGTTATGCAGTCGCAACTGATCGTCTATTTCAGATGGAAATGTCCAAGCGCACTGGTCTAGGGACAGTCGCTGAAGTACTGGGTTCAGAATACCTTCAATATGATATCGCTACCCACAGCCGCTTTGATCCAGAGGATATTAAAAGACAAATTGCACAACTTTCCCCTGAAGATCGTGCCATTTTTGATGGCTATGCCGCGGGTTTCAATAAACGTATTCAAGAAGTCTTGGCGAATCCTGAATTGATGCCAAAAGAATTTATCGACTATGATTTTCAACCATCGCTATGGACATCAGAAGATATTGCAATGGTTTGGGTAGGCTTGATTCTCAATCGTTTTTTTTCTGCCAGTTCAGAGGTCTCAAATTTGGATTTACTGACACAACTCCAGAACGAAAAAGGTCAGGCTGCAGGTTTAAAACTCTATCAACAATTGCGTTGGCTAGATGATCCTAGCGCACCGACGATTATTGAAGGTGATCAAAAAGCCCCCTCTTCAGCGCATCAATATGCCCAAGCGAAGAATGTTTCACCGATCTCAGACCAAGCTGCCAAACAATATCTCGCCCAAGCGCGAATCGCCATGGGGAAGAGTGTGGTGGATGGCGTTCCAACTGCAAGTAATGCATGGGTTGTTAAAGCGGATAAAACGATTGAAGGTCAAACGGTTTTATACAATGGTCCGCAGCAAGGCTGGTACACCCCTGCAATAACTTATTCCATCGGATTACATGGTGCGGGTTACAATCTGACTGGGATTACACCTGTTGGATTACCTGCTATTTTATTTGGGACCAATGGTAAAATTGCTTGGGGGTCGACAGTCGGTTCTCTTGATACCAACGATATTTATCAACTCAAATTAAATCCGAATAATTCAAAGCAATATCTGTATCAAGGACAATATATTCCTTTAGATCATCGACAAATCAGTATCAAAGTACGTAATCAGACAGATCATGTTTTAGATGTTTATAAAAGTAAACAGGGCTTTGTCGGTACATGGGATGAAAAAAACCATACAGCCTATGCGCAAAAACGAAGTTGGGAAGGTGCAGAAATTGAAACCTTGCTCGGATGGGCAAATGCAGCCAAAGCAACCAACTGGAATGAATTTCTTGCTCAAGCCAAACGTGTTGCTGCATCCATTACTTGGTTTTATGCAGATACTCAAAATAATATCGGGGTCGCAGCATTGGGACGTTTGCCTATCCGCCCTGAAAATCAGCATATTCAATTGCCTGCTCAAGGTGATGGTGCGATGGAATGGCAGGGTTTTTATGACTTTTCGCATAACCCCAAAGCCTATAATCCGGAGAAAGGCTATATCAGCAGTTGGAACAACAAGGCATATGCAGGCTTACGTTCAGATTCATCCAACTTTTCGCATGTCGATCGCGTCAATGAACTGATTGAACCATTAACCAACAAACAAAAATTGACCCAACAGGATATCTGGGATATCAATAAATCAGGTGCTTGGGCAGACCTGAATGCACGCTATTTTATTGCTGATATGGTCAAAGCCGCGCAAAGTCCTAAAGCTTCAGCTTTAGCACATCAAGTCGCGCCATTACTCGCAAGTTGGGATTATAAATTACGTCCAGACAGTGAGGGTAAATTCTATCAAGGTGCGGCGCCTGCAATTATGCGAATCTGGCTCAATCAAATGATAGAAATTGTGCTTAAACCTCATTTATCTGAAAATATTTATCAGCGTTATACGGATACGCTTTATCCAGTCAACAATGATCCGAGAAGCACTCAACCCGCCAGTGCGTCTAAACTTATTTGGAATGCACTGCAAGGCAAACAATCCACTGTACCTCAAACTGTTGATTTCTTAGATGGTCGATCACCAGATGATGTGGTTTTAATGGCACTTGAAATAGCCCTGCTAGAATTAAGTCGCCAATATAATTCCAAGGAACCGAATGACTGGAAAATCCCGGTGGCGACAATGGGCTTCTCCAGTAAAAATTCGGTCGGTATCCCTTGGGCTGATCAGGCAAACCAACAACAGCTCAGCACCTATGGCAATACGGGTAGTGCAACCTTCCGTGTGGTATTGGATCCGAGTCAAGTGACGATGTGCTCTATTCTTGCCCCAGGTCAAAGTGGCTTTATTGATCGAAATGGCAAACCTGATCCACACTTTGCGGATCAACTTCCGTTATTTGAAAATTACACCTGTAAAAATGATGCGGTCAGTCAAAAGCAAATTGATCAAAATACGCAGCATAGTATCACGTTAAATTATTAATTTTGACCTCAGAAAACCTGAGTATATTCACTCAGGTTTTCTGTTTTGATTTTCACTCAACTATTTCGCTGAATTAAAATCTGCATTCAATAGCAGCGTACTTTTCAATACGGTCAAGACATAAATGGACTTTCTCCAGTATTGTAAGCTTGAAGTTCACTTCATGATTTCTTTAAGTGATGGCTAAGACTTCATGCTTGATAAAGCATAACCATTTAAAAGATCTTTCCAGAGTTTTATTTTCAGGAAAACGATTAAAGCCATTATTTTTGAAAATGATGGATATATCTAAAAATTACACTGCTTCCCTGGGGGCGGTTTTCAGCATTTTGCTCAAAATAAGCATTTGCAACCAAATGATCATGTGGAGAAAAGCTATACATTGCTCCTGGTCCAATTGCCCAAACCTGTTCACGTCTTCCTTTGATCTTTTCTCCATCCACGCGTGTATCGGTAATTTGATTCAACCAATACCCATTTATTCCTAGACGAAACTTTGGCGTAACAGCATGACTGCTTTCAAAATTGGCATGTAAAGCTTGCCCTGCCTGCATATCCTCAACTTCACCGAAACTATAAACTGGATCATCATTTTTAAAGTTATAAAGATAATGTAAGCGTGTTGAAATCGTCCATTTCTGATTCATCCAATATGTTGCAGCCCAATACGGGTTTAGCGATAGCGCATTGGCACCCGGATTGATATCCCGATGACGATCATAATCACCTGTAGGCAGGTTGATTTGAAATTCAAACCGTTGCGAAAACTGAGGTCCATCTTTTCCCATTACAGGTTCAAATTGGATAAAAGGACCAATCACAATGTCTCCCAATCCTCGATTGGTTTTAATAGCTTGATTATGCAAACCATCATCAACATCAATATGGGCCAAGACTGGAATCACCATATTCAAACCAATATTGCCACTTCCTAATTTGAGATCTGAGACATAGCTGATCTGCTGAACAACTGATTGGAAACTAATCTCGGACTTCGGCAAGGAAAGCTTATTGCCATGCGGATCACGAATACTGTCTGCATGATAATTCTGAAAATAGCTTTGTGCATACCAACCATTCCCTGCCGGAACGGCACCATCCACAAAACTCGACAAACCTAAATTGACTGTGGGCAAATCACTGGCAAAACTTGGCTGTGTAACCAGAAACAGTCCTAAACCCAATATATTCTTATTCATCGACAATATCCTTATTGTTGTGACAAAACGCTCCTGAAGGTCTTGCGGAATAACCCTATCTTGTGATGCGCTTTGTCTGCTTTAAATATTTTTGTGTGTTTTAATAACGGATCATGACTGACTTTAATTCAGTATAATCTTCGATAAATGCATCAGAAAATTCACGCCCGAGACCTGAAGCTTTTACACCGCCGAAAGGAACAGCCGGGTCTAAAAAAGTATGCATATTGACCCAAACCGAACCCGCTTCAATTTGAGGGATTAGGCGCAATGCTTTTGAAAGGTCATTACTCCAAATACTCGCGGTTAAACCGAAACGAGAATGATTCATCATCGAAATTAATTCTTCATCACTTTCAAATGGAATCACATCCACCACAGGTCCAAATGTTTCTTCAATAAAAAGCGGATCGTCTACATCTGTTACTTTTAAAAGCGTGGGTTCGACAAAATAACCTGTCCCCTGGATTACTCGACCACCACAAATAATTTGATCATTTTGCTGAGCAATATCAAAATAATGTTTGATCTTTTCAAAATGGGCTTTATTGGAAAGTGGTCCAAATATGGTGGATTCATCCAATGGTGAACCAATTTTGAAATGCTGAAGTGCTGCGGTTATTTTTTGAGTAAATTCATCATATTTAGACTGGTGAACAAAGAAACGTTCTGGAGCAGCACATACCTGACCTTGATGTACGAATGTCGCTTGCAACAAGGTGGGTAAAATTTCATCAAGATTGGCATCTGCTAAAATTGCTGCGGCATTTTTTCCACCCAACTCAAGACTGACGCGGGTTAGATCATTCATCATCGCTTGCTTGGCAATCTCGATACCAGTCGGTACTGAACCTGTAAATGAAACTTTTTTAACCTGTTTGGAATTTATTAAATATTGCCCTGTTTCGCCTGTTCCAGTCACTACATTAATCACACCTTGGGGAATACCGGCTTCGATCGCAAGTTCTGCAACACGTAATAAAGATAAAGTGGTAAATTCACTCGGTTTAAGCACAATGGTACATCCCGTTGTTAATGCTGAACCGATTTTCCAGCACCCAATCATCAACGAAAAATTCCAGGGTACAATGCCAGCCACCACTCCAACAGGTTGACGTATGGTATACGCCGTATATTTTTCACCATTCATGGATGGAAGAGAAGGCTGCATGGTCTGACCATGAATTTTAGTTGCCCACCCTGCAAAATACCTTAAAAATACAGCGGATTGAGCAACTTCCAAATGTCGAGCCAAATGAATCAACTTCCCCGTAGTCAAGGTTTCCAGTTGAGCCAGTTCTTCTGCATATAACTCAATCATATCTGCTAATTTGTTCAGCTTTTGCCCGCGTTCGTAGGGTGAGGTATTGGCCCATGCATTGATAAAAGCATCCTGAGCACTATGTACTGCTTTATCCACATCTTGTTGGTTGCCAATTGCAATATGGGCAAGCGTCTGTTCAGTTGCCGGATTAATCAAGGCTAAGCGCTGACGGTCTACCTCAAAATGTCGACCATGAATAAAATGACCATGTTGTCGTTGTAAAAAAGTTTCAACACTCTTTAAGATTTTTACTTCACTCATTTTATTGTCCTTTGTATTCTACAAAAAAGATTGGTGATCAAGTGACATGCTTGATCGATATTCAATTCAGTGATTGAGAATAAAATCAGCGCCCCGCTCACCAATCATGATTGCAATTGCATTGGTATTCCCGCTTGGAACTTGTGGACATATGGAGCAATCGATTACACGTAAATTTTGAAAACCATGTACTTTCAAAGTTTGGTCTGTCACTGAGTCTTTTGGCTGATTGCCCATTCTGCAACTGCCTGCTGGGTGATAGACCGTTTTTATATTCTGACGCATCCATTGATTAATCGCGTCGACATTTTCAGGGTCAATATTTGCAGGTTCAATAACTTCTTTGACAACGGCTTTGAGTGCAGGCTGTTGTAATAAACGTAGCCCGGCCTGTACAGCACGGATGTTGGCGTCAATATCATCCTGATGTCCTAAATAATTTGGATCAATGATCGGTAATGCGTTCGGATCTTTGCTGCTTAAACGTATGTATCCACGTGCTTTCGGTTGTACATGCCCCACTTTAATCGTCAGTCCATGTGCTTGTGCCGCAGATTTTTCTCCTGGGGTATTATCAAAGTTGTCCAATACGGGTAAAAAATGGAACTGCACATCTGGTCGACCATTACTGTTGGTGTCAATAAAACCCCCACCTTCCAGAATATTGGAAGTGAGTAAGCCTGAACGGGTAAAACGCCATTGTAAAAAATGTCGTACAGCTTTTAAGCCTTGATCTTCTCCAAGTAAACTGTTCTGTGTCGTCACCGTCGCATTTACTGACATATGCAGATGATCATGAAAATTTTCACCAACAGGCAGATCCTGAATACAATGAATACCAAGTTTATCTAGATGCTGTTTTGGACCAATCCCTGAAAGTAATAACACTTTTGGACTGCCAATTGCGCCTGCACTCACAATTACTTCTTTACGTACATTGGCAGTTGTGGTTGCTTGACCTGCCGTACTATATGTTACGCCTGTGGCTTGATGATTTTGGATTTCAATTTTATGAACCAAAGCATCAGTCACGATTGTGATATTTGGATGATGTTCAACTGATTTTAAATAGGTTTTTGAAGTACTGGCTCGTTCACCATTTTGTGTAGTCGTCTGATAAAAGCCAACACCTGCCTGATCCCAACCATTGATATCGTTGACATAGTTCATTCCCATTTGTTGACCGGCGCGGATGCAAGCCAGAGTCAGCGGATGACGGTAGCGATTTTCACTGACAGGTAAAATACCGCTTTGACCATGATATTGATCTGCAAGACTTTCATTCTTTTCTGCTTTTTTAAAAAATGGCAATACGTCTTGATAAGACCATTGATCACAGCCCCAGTCAGATGCCCATAAGTCATAATCCTGTCGTTGTCCACGACAGTACACCATACCATTGACTGAACTTCCCCCACCAAGGACTTTACCTTGTGCAAGAATCATTTCACGATGATTACAGTGCTGCTGCGGAACCGTCATATACGGCCATGATTTTTGTTGAAAAACTTTGATCACTGTTGCCGGAATCGTATGGAATAGACTACTGTCTCTGGTTCCGGCCTCTAAGACCAACACACGTCCCGCTTTTGCTTGTAATAATCGTGTGGCTACTACACAGCCCGCTGAGCCTGCCCCGATAATGATATAGTCATAGTCGTTGTTCATCATGCATCCCTACGCATTCATTTCCATGACTAAGATTTGATCACGACTGGCTGGCTGATTCTTGTTCAAACGTGACAAATAGGGTGCAAAATTGTGACATGCACAGCTGCGGTTAAATTTTGAGGCGATATGCTTTGGGTGTTATCCCGACGATCTTACGGAATAGCTTAGAAAAATGGGCACTGTCACCAAAACCGCACTTCAAAGCAATTTCAGTGATTGACAAGCTTTTATTTTTATTATCTTTTAACTCATATTGAATTTTTTCAATGCGATGCATTTGAATAAATTTATGAACTGATTGTTGGTGATGTTCAAACAAACGATGCAAATGTCGCAGAGAAATGCCTAAATGATCAGCGATCATTTGTGCGTTTAAGTTCTGTTGGTCAAGGTGTTCAAAAATAAATCGTTCTGCTTTTAATTTAAGATGATCTGAAATTTCAATATTTCTATAATTGATGGTGGGTTTAATCAAAGCGATCAAGGCATCTTCAAAAGCATTCTCATCTTCTTTTGCATACCAGAGTTCGATCTTTTCAGGCGAAAGATTCTGCAACATGCACTTCAGTAAATGTCCACTCATGTTTGAAGTAATTAACTTACCAAAGTGATCCACAGTAATGCCTTGTCTAAACAATTTTTCACGCGATAAATGCACTGATACATGGCTAAACAAACCTTGTGGGTACATATCTATGGTTTCATCTGGATCAAGTAATGCAATATCACCCTCATTTAATTGAATACTCTGATCCTTATAGGCAATCCGCATTCTGCCTGTATACTGGATCACCAAAAAACAGAGACGGTCTTTCACTCGATCTGGTATGCCGCTTTTGCGGGAAATATGACTGGCATTACTTTTAATAAATGCAACCTCTGTTTCTCCCAGTAAAAAAAACTTAACCTCACCAATGAATAAACTACAGTGTTTATCAAAAGTCGTCTCAAAATCACCGCAGACTTTTTGGATGCATTCAGTCCACTGCACCATTTCATTTTTTTGAACTTGATTCATATCCATTTCCCTCGGATAGAACGATTGAATAGGGTGAACAATTATGCTTGACTGAGTTTAGCCCACAAAAACTATAGGATTAGATTCAATATTCAAACTGCCGACAAGCTCATTGACAAGTTTGTCGGCTCCTAAAGTCTCATGCTATTCCTGCAATATCCTTTAAGATTTTTATAAATACTTCCTTCTCTTGTTCAGGATATTTCTCAAAAACCTCATTTTGATGACTGTCCGCAATATCAAATAAATAATGTGCTGTTTTCTTGCCCTTTTCTGTCAGCTTGAAAAAACCATCACTTTCAATCATTAAACCATCTTTTTTAAGAATTGTTGCAGCCTGTTCAACTTCACGCATAGGCATGGCAATATCGCGTGGTAAATCTGCTTTATTCGAAGCGGTTCCACTTCCCAATACCAACAATAAACGGGCTTCACTGGTCCGGAACCCTGTCACGAGCTGCTTAGGAATATAATCTGTTTGATAAAATTTAAACGCCCGACTCATCAGATAACACACGTTACTGTATAAATGTCCTTGATGAAGTTGCCCTAAATCCTCTGGTTCTGCTTGAACAGTGTCTTTCAACTGAAGCAAAGGGTGTGGAATGACTCCAGAATAAGCACCTTGGTGATAAACCAAAGGGCTGCGCCCCTGATCATGAAACTTCACCACCTTTCCGATAATAATCCAATGATCCCCCCCTTCAATAATTGCATGTCGCTCACATTCAAACACAGCTGAACAGTGGTCTAAAACCGGCGCCTTTCCTGCACCTGTCTGATAACTTGTTCCCTCGTATTTATCAATATTACGGCGTGAAAATTTGTTGGATAACTCAATTTGAGAACCTGATAAAATATTCACAGCAAAATGAGTCGCTTGTTCAAATACAGAAAAACTGGATGATTTCTTATCGATACTCCATAAAATTAAAGGCGGGTCCAAGGACACGGAGTTAAAGCTATTTGCAGTGACGCCCACTTTCTCGCCTTGATCGTTTTGTGCGGTAACGATGGTCACACCAGTTGCAAAGTTTCCCAATGCACGTCTAAACTGCATCGGATCTATGCTGATTTCATCCATTGATTGTCGTGAATTCATTATTCTCTCCTGAATCTTTTATCCTATTTGATGTCCTATCTTTGTCATCTCTATATCGTGGTTTAATCCAACTGATTAAATATCCAGGACCAACCTTGCTGACTTAGAACGAGAACAACACACCAGTATCTGTTCATTGCTGGCCTTTTCTTCATCTGTAAAATACACATCACGATGGTCAGGTTCGCCTTCAATCACATCGCACATACAGGTACCACATACCCCCTGTTCGCATGACATTTCGATATCTATGCCTTCTCGTGCCAAAGCCTGCAGAATCGTTTCTTCAGCATTGACCATAATAATTTTACCACTGCGTTCAGCCACAACCTCAAAAGCATCTCCGCCTGTTTCGACTTCAACCTGAAAATACTCTTTATGAATGTGCTGTTCAGGAAAATTTTGGCTGAGGGCTAAGTTGATCACCCAATCCATAAAGCCGTGAGGTCCACACGTATAGATATGGCTGTTTTTTTCAATGTCTTGAATGGCTGATTGGAAAAATTCACGATGATTGGCGCCTTCAGATTTAAAATGGAAAGTGCTGAACGGTGCCAATACCCCATTTTTAATTTCATCAACGAAAGCGCAGTGCTCTGGACTTGCTCCACAATAATGCAATTCAAATGAAGCACCTTCTTGTTCCAGTTGATAAGCCATTGTAATTAACGGCGTGATTCCAATACCACCACCGATCAATACAGCATGTTTGGCTTTAACCAATGGAAATAGATTTTTGGGCTGACTGACCTGAATCTGCATGCCATCTTTTAAATCATCAAACGCAGAGATTGATCCCCCACGGGATTCCGGATCCCGTAAAATTCCTAATCGAAACTTACCCACCTCATTTGGATTTTGGCAAAGTGAGTATTGACGTACCATGCCATTCGGCAAGTGCACATCAATATGCGCACCTGCTTCAATTTTTGGTAAAGCCATTGAATCTGCTGACTCAAATTCCATTACTGCAACATTTCCACCCTCAACATGACGGTTTCTGACCACCACGTTATACAGCATCGTCATGATTTATCTCCCTATTATGTGCTGAGCGCTAGGCTTAACGCATAAATAATCCACCGTTAATATCCCATGTTGCGCCAGTCACAAATGCAGCACTTGGGCTTGCCAGCAAAGCGCAGGTTTCAGCAATAAATGTCATACTCCCCAGTGCTCTAACAGGGATGTTTTGAATAAATTGCGCCATTTTTTCCTCAGATACCACGCTATGTACAATCGGTGATTCCATAGGACCCGGGGCGATAGCATTCACCGTTACCCCTTTGGCAGCAAATTCCTTAGCAAAAATTTTGGTTAAGGTCACGATTGCACCTTTGGTCGCTGCATAGTGTGCGCCTGTGGCAGTTCCACCATTTTGTCCAGCCAAAGAAGCCATATTTACGATACGGCCATAACCCTGATCTGCCATATATTTGCCAATGATCTGACAAGATTGGAAAGTGCCGCGTTGGTTCACCTGTGTCACCCAGTCAAAATCTGCAGCAGTAATTTCTAAAACAGGCGTTGCCTTGGTTACAGTTGCATTGTTAATCAATACATCCAGTTTTGAGAACTTTTCTTGAATCCACTGTACTGCTGCATGGAAATCGGCCTCTACTGAAATATCCAGTTTTAAGGCAAACATATTTTCCGCATAGGCACTGCGTGCTTTGGCATTCTCAGCCTTTTCCAAGCTACTTGCTGAAACAATGACCTGATGTCCTTGAGCCGCAAAATATTCGGCAATCACATTCCCCAGTCCAGAAGCAGCACCTGTCACTAAAACAACCTGTTTCATTTTCATGCTCCTAGAGGATATAACTGATACCCGCCAAGGTATCGGTCGAGTTGACTAAGTTAATAATTTTTCTGTTGATTTTAAACCCATGCTCAGAGTCACGAACCAAATGGAATGTCACATCGGCGGTATAATGTTTTAGGCTCTCTTTACGAAACTCACGTAAGTTTTGTGCGCAACGTAAAATTATTTCGCCGTCTTGATCTTGTACAATGCGAATGCGTGAAACACTGCGTACCGTATTGGCTTTAGGTGTAGTTGAAATCGCCTCACCATTTTGCAAGCGCTGCACACGTAACTTACGCATATGATGATCGTCATAAGCATAGTTCAAGTTATTTTCGTAATCTGTCAGTTTTGGATCAATTGGAATGATATAGACCCCCTCCTCATTCCATAAATCCAACCAATTATCATGCTCAGAATGATCCAACATATCAGCCTCAGCCCAGATAAACGCTGTAATTTCATTGAGTAAATCTAGATCAATTTTCATGGCACTCTCCTTAAGCCGTCATCAACTTTTTCCACTGCTGATAAGCAGCACGCATGCCTGTTTCAGCACTGACATCACTCTTTAAACCATCTTCAGTTTTGACTTCACCCGGTAGACCTCGATTTAACATGATCCATAAGTCATTGCCTGCGCTTGCACCATGTTGTACACGTTCCCATGCCTCGGAATCATCTGGAGTTCCAAAACCGAACGGTCCCTGGAAATGTTCATGTAGTCGTAAACGATATTGATTGGCAATCTGTGGTCCACCATCCATGGTAATGACAGAGTGGTGAATTTCAGTTTCTTTGGCTGAAATAGGTTGCATCACACGGAAGAAAGCCATTGAGCAGGCGATGTTCGGGAATATATTCAAGTTAAAACCAGATCCGCCAACAGCACGTACGATACGGCGGACTTCCAGTTCTTCATGACCTTCATCACGCAAGGCCTGAGCCAAGTCTTCAAAGCGTTCTTGGATTGGTCGCTCCATTAACTCTTCTTCTAGATCGACGAGTTCAGGAATCATCACCATGACACTGTGACCATTGCCTAAGTCTTCGACAAATCCAGGTTGATTTTCAAAATCGAACAGTTGTTCTGTTTTCTCATCGACTGAGCTTAAGAAAGACTTATGTACCAATGGGAAATGATAGGCGTCCGTGGTGTTTTCTAACTGAATTTTCCAGTTTCCCGGAAAACGAAAACGATGCTCACCCAATATTTTGATTGGATAGCCTGCACCTTGCTTCATAAACAGATCTATCCATTTCTTTGCAGCACCCAAGAAATCTTCCAAGGGTTCAATATCCTGTTTAAACGTGGCAAAAATCATGCCATTGTATTCTTCGACCCTTAAACTCACCAAGGGGAATTCAGACTTGTCGAGACAGTCTCCATAACTTTCAGGTGAAGGTACACCACGTAATGTGCCATCCAGCGCATAACTCCAACCATGATAAGGACAGACAAAACTGTTGGTCTTGCCCTTTTTATGTTCGCAGACTGTTGCTGCACGATGACGGCAACGGTTTAACAGAACATGAACTTTCTTTTTGCGATCACGAACCACAACAACAGGCTGTTGACCGATATTGATGGTCTTATAACTTCCACCCTCAGGAATTTCACTGGCATGGGCTACCCAGACCCAAGTGCTGTAATAAATTTTTTCCATCTCTTGTTCAAAGATATGCTCATCTTTATATAAGGAGGTATGTGCACGGTCACTTTGAACCAAATCGTTGTAATCAACATCAATGTTCTGCATTGGAATAATACTGTTCATATCAATTATCCTTTTCAATCTATCCATAGGTTATTGCTGAGACGGTACTGGCAATTTCGCTGTACTGTTCCAGTGGGATACGGGACGACTAAAAATATTTTCAGTCTGGAAATGTTTAATTTTCCAACGCCCATCGGCTTGCTGTTTAAACTTGACTCTAAGTTTTGCGGCGTTTAAATGACTCTGGTCATCGCCGAAAGTTGAGGTCTGCAACATCAACCAACTTGCATTTGCCTGTTCGGCATTCATTTCAATTTGCTCTGAACTGAGGAAGTGCGCATTCATCACAAAGTGTGATTCTTTCCGGGTATAGCTTTTAAACATGTTAAAAATGGCCTGCCAAGAATCGTAACGTCCAAAAGATTGGGCATATTTTTCACCAATCCCTTCCCATATACTGTCTGGGTCAAATAAATCCATGAGTTCATCCAGATCAGTATTGGCATTTAAGCCATCACAAATTTCCATATAGCGGTTGATACAGTTACGAATTGCATTTTGTGCTTCAAGGTGCTGTATCCGCTGTATAAGATGCTGTAAAACGGATTGATCATTCATCTCTGCTCGGTCCCTGTACTGTTGTCTCATGCTATTTATCAAACTATAGATAACCCGGTGTTGGTTTCATTCCGAAGCTCACCAAAGCAGCATTCTGTAAAGTGGCATCCCCCATAAAGGCATGCTGGGTCACTACATTGGTATCGTTAACGAAACGGCTAAAGGGATTGTGGGTATAGATTGCAGTCATACCTGCCAACATTTGGATTTTACGTGTTACACGTGCGCAGACTCTTGCCACATGGGTACATGACAATCGCATATCGCTCACCTGCTCTGCTGTGGGTGTACGTTCAGCAAGTATTTCATTCCAAACGATTTGCATAGTGTCATAGAACCAAACCCGTGCTGCTTTAAATTCTGCTTCAGCCTGAGCAAATTCGTATTGGGTGATGGGACGATGGGCAATTTCAGCCCCACCCGTAATGGAAGCTTTACCCGGTGCAAGCTTTTGAAACTCTTCAATTGCTGCTGCCGCTACACCAATTCCCACCACAGTTAAAACCTGTGTTGCCAGTGACAGTGAGGGATATTTAAAAAATGGTTCGGACAACTTCGATGGCTCACCGCGAACAAAAGTCCATTCTTTTGCGACCAGAACATTTTTCACCACCAAATCATGACTACCTGTACCTTTGAGTCCCACAGTATCCCACGTCATTTCGATTTGCGCCTGTTGCGCAGGCATGACTGCCATACGGGGTAAACCCTGAGTTTCATTATTTTTCTGTGGTGAAATCCCGACCCCTACGATATCTGCCCCCATGCAGCCACTGGAAAATTTCCAGCGCCCGCTGACCACAACGCCTTGTTCAGTCATTTCCGCTGGTTGTGGCGGAAAAATCCCTCCTGCAAAAACGATATCGGGACTGTCTTGGTATAACTGCTCAAGCGTTGCTTCAGGCAAACTGCCTAAATATGCAGGACTCATCCCAAAGCTTGCTACCCAACCTACTGAGCCATCCGCTTTAGACAATTTTTCAATCAATTCACAAAACTGTTTTGGTGACCATTCATTGCCGCCAAAGCGTTTCGGAACCAAAGCACGATACACACCGATGTGTTTAAGTTTCTCGATAATGTCCTGACTGACATATGCTTGATTATCGAACTCACCTGTACAAGCACGCTCCCGTATTTCCAGACATAAAGCGTCTAATTCTGCTGTTTTTGTATCCATAACAAAATCCTTTGTCGCTAACTGATTCATTACCCGCTTCCTTGTAATTTATTGCGCTGCCTCAACGATATATTTCGCAATTGCACAGACATGCTCATCTGCATTTTGTTTTGCCACGATTTGTAAACCGACAGGTAAACCTGACGCTGTTTGTAGCGGTATTGAAATCGCTGGATGTCCCGATAAATTAAAAGGACGAACCAAGCCCGTTAAATTCAAGAACGCCACTGTATTTTCTGCTTCACTTACTTTGGGTGGAATCTGTGGCAGGGTCGGTAAAATCAAGGCATCAAATTGTGTCAATAAAGCATCGATTTCAGCCTTAAACTTGGCTTTTATCTGTTCTGCTTGCTGCACTTGTTGCAATGTTGTTTGGGCAGCTTTGAGTAATCGAGCGTTGACATCTGCACCGACCAATCCGGTTTCGGTTAAAGCTGCATATGCCTGCCAATTCTCATAATTGATGACTTGCATACCCGCCTCGAAAGCCGAGTCAAACCATTCTGATTTCACAGAAGTCAACGGCAAATCAGCTTGATCAAGATAATCCTGAATACATTCAATCACTTCAGTATCCGCTCTTACATCAAGCCAAGCGAGTTTTGGTGCCTGAGTTAATTCAGCTAAAGGATGGAAGCTTGGATCAATAATTTGCATTGCTGTTTCAATCATGCTGACTGACATTGCAAATGGTCCAACACAGTCCAAAGAACTCACTGTTGGATGCACACCTTTACGACTCACTCGATCAAAGGTTGGTTTTAAACCATATACCCCGCAACATGCTGCAGGCATACGGATTGAACCGCCGGTATCGGTACCCAGTGTAAAATCAGCCAAACCTGCTGCTATGGCTGCCGCAGAACCGCTTGATGAACCGCCGGGAATCAGGTCTGGATATTTAGGATTAAGCGCAGTGCCAAAGCTGTGATTGATACCGGTAATCCCAAAGGCAAGTTCATGCAAATTGGTTTTCGCCGTGATTTGACAATCAGCAGCCAAAATAAGCTCCACAACTTCTGCATTTGCAGTTGCAGCAGGTGTATCCATCAACGCTTGGCTACCTGACATCGTTTTCATGCCTTGAATGTCAATGGAATCTTTCACCATCACTTTCAAAGCACCGGTGCCTTTTCGTACCTCTTGTACAACAATATTCATTCACTTTTCCATGTATTTTTATAGTTAATACAAATATCGGAAAAAGTAATGTAATTGTCAAGCTATTTTTATTGATAAACAGCAAAGAAAAAAAAATTTAATTTTTGTATAATGAGAAATGTCCATTTTTATAAAGTTATTACTTGGCTATGCTGACTCATTTAGAACAATTCCTACCTAACAATGAACCAAGCAGTTTACAAAGCTATCCTTTTTTCTGGATCTCGCAAGTTAACGGGAAATACACGCAGCTTATTGAAAAATCGATTAAAAAATTAGGTATAGACAACACTCGCCGTAAAATTATCTTGAGCACAAATGCTTTAGAGCAAGCCAGTATTACAGAGATTGCCAATCTCTCTACCCTGAAATTAACCACGGCAACCAAAGCGATTTATCGTTTAGTTGAAGACGATATTGTGCAAGTTTTTTCATCTGAGGCTGACGAACGGATCTCTATGGTCAAACTGACCGATAAAGGAAAAGAACTGGTGGAACAAATTAATCAAATCAGCCAAGTGACTTTGTCGGGGATTCTAAATGCCTTTGAAGATGAAGAACTTCATCAATTAAATGCCCAACTTAAAAAACTGTTCAATCTTATGCCTTCGAGTTAAACATGATCGTAAAAGCTCATCTCTATAGAGATGAGCTGAACATCAAAGTTTAAACTGCGTCATGCTGTAAAATATTAAAATGCGGTTTTAAATCGTGGTGGGTGATTCGATCTGCAAATCGATGTAACACCTGCTGTTTATAAGCAGCAATATCAACCTGATCATAATTATAAAAGCCTTGTTTTTCACGTAAGCCATTGTGTTGTCGACGCATGTTTTCAGTAATGATTTCAGGTGTTTGAAAGCGATTCCCCAACTCCTTTTGCAAATATTGTGAGGCATAATACAAAATATCACCTCCTCCCCAATCAATGAATTCCAATAGTCCCAAGACAGAAAAGCGCAAACCAAAACCTGTGCGAATGGCAATATCAATATCTTCTGCCGAGGCTACACCTTCTTCGAGCATTCTTGCTGCTTCATTCATTGCCAATGCTTGAATCCGCGGCACGATATAACCGGCTTTCGCGTTACATACCACAGGAACTTTGCCCATGGCATGAAAAAAGTTTTTTAAATCGGTTACCGCTTCATCGGAAGTTTGTTCAGAACGGCTTAATTCCACCAAGGGCATCAGATAAGCAGGATTTAACCAGTGTGCATTGATCACTCTTGCAGGATGCGAAATCATTTGCGCAATATCGCTAACCAAAAAGGTAGATGTTGTCGAAGCGACGATACAATTGGCTAAAATACAGGAGTCTAGCCATGCAAAAACTTCCTGTTTGAGTTGTTTTACTTCTGGAACAGCTTCAAGTAATAAATCACAATTCGATAAGACTCCAACCGATGCATCTCGGCTTAAAATATCAATCTTCTCCAGTATAAAAACGTGTTGCTCAGATTGAATAAAATTAATTTTCCCAAGTAATGCAACCTCTTGCTCAAGATCATCCTGAATTTGAATGCGATAGTTTAGGAAATCATCTTCACTTCGTTGTCTTGCATCAATTAACGCCACCCTCAGCCCAGCGTAGGCAAAAGCAATCGCCATCGCTTTGCCCATTCTCCCCGCACCCAATATTGCAATCTTTGAAATTTTGCCCATACTAAACTCCTTGCAACAACATCGCTTGCAACGCTGCTTTACTGTGATCGGCAAGCCCTAAATTTTCAAATGTTCGACCTTCCTGATATAAATCTTTTCCAGTAATTGCAGAAGCTATATTCAGTAAACCTTCCGCGACAGGGGTTGCGACACCGACCCAGCGTCCTACCGAAACTAAAAAGGATAGTCCCAAACGCGTGTCTTCCAACATATAACGGTGCGACTTTAGATCAATATCTTCTCGCCAATCGCCACTATCGGTTAATTTGCCATGAGCACCTCGCCCATACATCCATTCATCTCCCTCATCAGCTTGATTGTAGTGATCCGCCAAAGGGAAATGAGGTGCAGCATAACCCAATGCTTCACGGACCTGCATTCGCTCAGCATCCAGTTGATTGGTCACACGTCGAATTGAAGGCTGCGTACCTTCATTGTGAATATCCCAAGCTTCAAAATGCTCCAATGGTCCAGCATTCATGAGAATCAAAGGGGGATGAATGATTGGTCCGGCATTCATCAAAGCTCCGCTCAAACCATCTTCAATCGGCTCTACACTTGGATAAGCCTGTTTCAGCTGTCGAAAAGCATGTTCTGACAATGCTCTTGGAAACACACCCGTCGGCAATCTCGTGGCATAACCACTGATTACAATTTGATTGACCCCATGTTTACGCACCAAATACGGTAAAGTCCCGGTTTCTGCGAAAGCCACTTCTGCATGATTCCCCGCATCCCGCATGGCTTTGGCAAAAATAAAACTGCCAAATGTCGCAGGAGGCAAAAACACCACCTGCCCAGCTTGAAAAAATTTTGCCGCTTGTTGTGCTAAATCTTCATGTGTTGTGGCTGGCAGAGGAATAATGATTAATTCTGCATGCTGAATGGCATCCTGTAAGTCATGAGTCAAGTTGATCTGGCTCTGTTCAAAGCCGACTGTTAAGGTTCGATCTCCCTGATAATCCTTCACTTTCAATTGACCTGTCATGGCGAATTGATTTAACGCTGTTGAATCACGGCGCCATAACACCACATCATGCCCTTTTTCTGCCATTTCTGCTGCAGCTGCATAGCATCCATGCCCACCGCCGAGTACTGTAATTTTCATGATCTCTCCTGATGATTCTCTTTCAATTCATCATAGGTCAGACATAAACATCTGGCTTATCCAAATGCGCAGTGCTTATTCAATTTACGCAGGCATTTTTAGTTGAGCGGAACATTCATTTTTAAGGTCTGAGAGGGCGAACAGCCATAACGTTTTTTATAAATTGTTGAAAAATGTCCAAAACTCTGGATACCGTAACGCAATAAAATATCTGTAACCGTTTCATTGACTTGTGTCGCTTGCAAAGCCTGATGGACATGTTTTAATCGTTGCTCACGGATATATTCCACAGGTGTTTGCTGTAAATATTGTCCAAAGCCTTTTTGCAATGTACGGATCGACACATCACAGTGTTGGCTCAAACTGGATAATGAAATTGGTTGCTGTAATTGATCTTGAATATACTGTTGGGCTTTTTTTAGATAACGTGGTAAAAGCTGCTGACCTTGAATACGCAGCCGCTCACTATAGTTGTTTGGAATTTTGAGTAAAATCAATTCAATCAGATACTGGGTAAAACTGCTCGAAATAAACTGCCAATTGTGAATATGATAATAGGCATGACACAGATAATTGAGCGTTTCGATCACTGCATCCATGCCCTCAGCCGTACAAGATGGCGAAGTATCAAACTGAAGCGGAGCTTGAGCCGAATGTCCCAACATATGACATAACTGTGCTTCCACGTCATGCTGTGACAATTTTAGAATAATATTGCGACAGTCCTGGTTGGTGACAATCTGCTGCCGTGTATAGGGATGTGTGACGGACATAATTCCAACGGATTGCAGCAGATGTTGATTTGCTACACTGACTTTGCATTGACCTTCAAGGGTAAGTCGGAATAAATAAAAGTTAGATCGCTCATCAATCGTAATCATCACGGGCGCACTATATTTCAAATCGTATAGCGCATTATTTCCAAAGCTAAAACCATTTAAGCGTGTATTCAAGGGCTCTTTTAAGGCAACATCAAAATGATGCGGACATAAATAATGGCTGATTTGCGCTTTAATGGTCTGATAGTCATCGGATTTCAATAATAAAAATTCATCCAGATAATGAAGGTGATTCAGTTTGACAGATATTTCCATCATTACACTCCCTTGTTATGGATTGATCAAATCAACAGCTGCGCCCATTACAAAAGAATGGGCGCTGATGGTTTATCAAACACGGCTATTTCATGAAGCATGTTCCCTTTGCATACTGTCACTGAATGCCTGACAGCCTTTTTTCAATAAAATAAACGCCAATATGCATGATATGGTTCCAACAATGGTCAATGAAGTTCCGACCATCAACGGGTTTTCAAAGACTTTATCAGTAATTAATGCCACCAAAGTTGTACCTATTCCAACGGCAACCAGATTACTGATCAGCAAAAAAATGGCCGAAATTTGGGCACGCAGTTGGTTTGGCGCCAGCATTTGCATTGCTGTAGTTGAAATTGGCATCGGGAAAGATGCAAAAAACATTGCAGGTACAAGGAAGACAACAGAAAGCCACAATTGATTGACTTGGCTAAATATCATCATGGGTAAAATTAAGCCGACAATTCCAATCACACCCGTAATCATGGGTGCATCTTTACGTCCTTTTTGAATAAACCAGTCATTTAACCATCCTGCGCAGAATACTCCTAAAATATTTGCCACCAGTAAAACACTTCCAAGCATATAGCCTGCTTCTGTTGGAGTAAGTCCAAATTTGCGCATATAAAATGCTGGCGACCAACTGATTAAACAGTACAACGCCATCGCATAAAAGGTGAAACCCAAATAATGGCATCTAAATGTTTGTGCATGCTTTTTAATAAATTTGAAAGCATCGCGCATGCTGGTTTTTTCCACTTGACCTTGTGCATTTAAGCGTTGCCCTTTACGTTTTGGTTCTCTAACGGTGAGTAATACCAATAATCCAATAAATACTCCCGGTAAACCGACAATAATAAAAGCGGCCTGCCAGGCTTTTAATGCACCAAAAACCGGGATCAGTATCGTGTCCATATTTTTGAGCAAACCAATCACATATCCACCGACCAGAAAGGCAATACCGCCGCCAACAAAAGATCCTATTGAATATACCGCAACCGCTCTCCCCAATTTATCCTTACTGAACATATCACTAAACATCGAATAGGCGGCTGGAGATAAGGCAGCCTCGCCTACACCTACGCCCATACGGCTTAGAAACAGTTGAATAAAGTTTTTACTCAGCCCACAAAATGCCGTTGCGATACTCCAGAAAACCACACCAATTGCGATAATTTTTGGTCGTGAAAATCGATCTGCCAGATAAGCCAGGGGTAAGCCCATAAAAGCATAAAACAATGAAAATGCTAAACCATGCAATAAGCTAAACTGGGTATCTGACAGACCAAGATCAGCTTTAATTGGCTCAATCATCAGTGCCAATATCTGTCGATCAATAAATGAAAATATATAGGCCAACATACACAGTAAAACCACATACCACGCGTATATATTGGATTGAGCCCTTGTTGGCTCGGTTGTATGAGTATCCATCTTTCTTCCTTGTCCATACTATTGTTCTAATGGGTCTTCTTATTGAAGGGTCTTGTGACCAGAACACATCTCCTTTTCCAGTCATCTTCAATAAGGTGAATCATCATGTCCTATAATTATTATTTTTACATGGAATTTTCCATAATAATTCAGGTATAAAGTTATACCTTTTTTGCTATTTTAGCTATTCCTGAATTACCTCAGTATGAAAAATAATTTAAAAATTAATTAAGTATCTGAAAATTAATTTTTTATTGTTCACTGGCATCATTGACCAAAATATATTTTTTAAATTTATATTGAATTTTACATTTATTTTTGCAATAAAATATAAAGCATAAAAAATTTTTAAATGGAAACGGATATGGCACTTTTAAAAGAACATGCAATCGAAAGTATACATACAATGCATGTATTGATCGAAAAGATTTTTACTGGACAACATTCAGAACAAGATCTTCCCCTACTGATTGATTATTTTGCAGATCATTTTGAAATGATCGGTGCAGCAGGAAAACGGATTAAACTTCAAGAAGTCAAAGGGTTGTTCGCAAATAATCAAGGAAAAATGCCTGATCTTCAGATTGAAATCTATGATGAGCAGGTACTTTTACAGCACCCAAATGCCATTGTGCTCAGCTATACTGAAAAACACACCAAATCTTCCAGTGTGCTCATCCGCCGATCATGTGCATTGATTGAGGAAATTGAAGGAAAGATGCTTTGGAGTTATTTACAGGAAACTTTTTTATCCTAAAATCTGCCCTCGATGAAAAGATTGTGCCCTATGTCCCATTGAATTAATCAAATGGATATAGGGCATACCGAATTTTGCTGCTTTCTCATTTTCCCCGTGTGTTGTAATTCTAAATTTATTTGTATTTTCATTTCTAAAAATGATCTTGGATACATTCTGCCCTCAATAAGAATATATTTATTCCATCTCATCCCAAGCCCCGCTCTTTATTTATTTTTCGTGAACCGCTCCGATCCCAATGATGGCAGACAGTGAAAGAATCTCTTTGCTTCAATCCATATTGCGCCTACAAAATTTTAAACAACCGATAAAATCAATAAATAAATCATTAATTTAAAATTATTTAACTTTTTAAAAATGTAATCACATCACATTATTCTTCACACTACTCTAACGAGAATTACCATTTGAATTTTTTGTTGACATCATCAAGATTAAATTATATACATTAATAACGATACAAATCGTATCATTATAGAATGAAAAACAGGATGTATAAAAATGATAGGACTAATTGGAATAGTCTTGTCCTTAATATTGCTGATGTATTTAGCGTATAGAGGATTTAGCGTTATTGTACTTGCTCCACTACTTGCATTATTTGCAGTGGCTTGGAGTGGGCTAAGTAATGAATTGCTGGGTTTTTACTCCCAGGTGTTCATGACTGGCTTAGGCGGTTATATCATCAAATATTTTCCACTCTTTTTATTGGGTGCAATATTTGGAAAATTAATGGATGACTCTGGTTCTGCCCAAACCATTGCCAACTTTTTTGTTGACAAATTGGGACACCGTCGTGCCATGTTATCTATTGTGCTGTCCTGCGCGATTCTAACCTATGGCGGCGTTTCTCTTTTTGTTGTTGGTTTTGCTGTATTTCCAATTGCTTCGGCATTATTTAAAGAGCTGGGTATCCCTAAACGCTTAATTCCAGCAGCGATTATGCTGGGCGCACTCACTTTTACCATGACTGCGCTGCCCGGCACACCGGCGATTCAAAATGCGATCCCAATGCCTTTCTTTAACACGGATCTATACGCAGCACCTGGTCTCGGTACTTTAGCGTCAATTTTTATCTTATTGACTGGCATGTGGTGGTTAAATCGACGTATTGCCCAAGCAGACCGCAATAAAGAAGGTTATGGCAACCATCTGGAAACTCATTTTGAAACAAAGTTGGTGAAATCAAATCCAAGTCTGATCATTGCATTTGCACCAATTTTAATTGTAATTATCACCAACTTAGTGCTGACTAAATTAATTTTACCTTCGTTGGACACTGCCTATCTAGCTACAGATCAGTTTGGCAATACTTCATTGAATTCAGTGATTGGATTGTGGGCAATTATTTGTGCCTTGGTCTTGGCCTGTCTGAGCATTATCGTGCTCAACTGGAAAGCCATTGTTGATATTAAAGACTCCATTCAGCAAGGTGTTTCCTCCTCCTTTCTGCCTATTTTCAATACCGCCTCTGAAGTCGGCTATGGTTCAGTCATCGCATCATTGGCGGGTTTCATTATCTTACGTGACTTCTTGGTCGGTATTGCACCGAACAACCCGCTGATTTCTGAAGCCATTGTGATCAACGTATTGGCAGGCATCACTGGTTCCGCGTCTGGGGGATTGAGTATTGCACTCAATACCATGGGAGAGACCTATAAGAATCTCGCGATTGAGCACGGTATTTCTCAAGAACTGATGCACCGTGTCGCGTCTATGGCTTCTGGCGCACTGGATTCACTTCCGCACAATGGTGCAGTCATCACCATTATTACCTTATGTGGTTTGACACACAAACAATCCTATTACGACATGTTTGTGGTCGCTGTCATTATTCCACTGATTGCGCTGTGTGGCGTGATTACATTGGGAACATTATTCGGTTCATTTTAAAAACCCATCATTCATTACGAAAGGAATAAAAAATGTCTCATTCAATTAATCTTCCAAGGATTATGGAAGTTGGAAAAAATGCCAGAGCAAAGCTTCCGGCAATTCTTGAAAGTTTAGGTGCGAAAAAGCCACTCATCATTACCGACAAAATGATGGTGACGCTAGGTTATATCCAACAGATTCAAGACATCCTCGAGGCAGCAGGAATAGAGAGCGACTATTTTGATGAAACAATTCCTGAACCGACTTCAGGCTCAATCGAAGCAGGTGTTCACTATGTTCAAAATCACCAATATGATGCCATTATTGCAATTGGTGGCGGAAGCCCGATTGACAGTGCAAAAGCAATCAGCATTTTGAGTAAACATGGTGGCAAAATTTCTGACTATAAATTTCCCCGCCAAGTCAATGAAATGGGGCTGCCAATTATTGCCATTCCTACAACAGCGGGCACAGGCTCGGAATGTACTCGTTTTACCATTATTACCAATGATCTCACCAGTGAAAAAATGCTCTGTGCAGGTTTAGGATTTTTACCGGTTGCAGCCATCATTGACTATGAGTTAACCCTGTCTTTACCTGCCCGTACCACGGCAGATACAGGTATTGATGCATTAACCCATGCCATTGAAGCGTATGTCAGTAAAAAAGCCAGCCCATATAGTGATGCTCAAGCCATTGCTGCGATGAATCTCATCGGACCGAACTTGCAGGTGGTTTATCACCAGCCTGATCATGAACAGGCACGCGAAAAAATGATGCTCGGCTCTACTTTTGCAGGGATTGCCTTTTCCAATGCCTCGGTCGCTTTGGTGCATGGAATGAGCCGCCCTATCGGTGCTTTTTTCCATGTTCCACATGGCTTATCGAATGCCATGCTGCTTCCGATGATCACTGAATTCTCAATAGAAGCTGCACCTGAACGCTATGCAGAATGCGCCAAAGCAATGGGCTGCGCACATTTTGATGACTCAAATGACGTGGCAAATCAAAAACTAATTAATACCTTAATCGAGATTAATCGTGATCTCAAAGTGCCGACTCTGGCGGAGTTTGGCGTAGACAAAAAATATTTTGATGAAGTGGTTCAAACCATGGCGGAGCAAGCGCTCGCCTCAGGTTCTCCATCAAATAATCCTATTGTTCCTACAGTTGAACAAATGGTCTCGCTCTACCAAAAACTCTGGTCATGACTCAACGCCACCTTTACTATTTTTCATCACAATGAGGATATCCCCACATGGAATTAATCGGACATTTTATTAACGGTGCTTTAAATACTGAATACACCAGAACTCAAGCTGTTTTCAACCCATCACTCGGTTTGCAAACCAAAGAAGTCGCATTAGCAGGCAAAGCTACAGTTGAAGAAGCAATTGCTGCTGCTGAAGCAGCATTTCCTGAATGGCGTAATACCCCAGTGCTTAAACGTGCTCGTGTCATGTTCAAATTCAAAGAATTGCTTGAACAAAATGCTGAAAAAATTTGCCAATTGATTGGAGAGGAACACGGAAAAATCGTGCACGATGCAGCAGGAGAACTACAGCGTGGCATTGAAAATGTCGAATATGCCTGTGGCGCACCAGAGTTTTTAAAAGGTGAGTTCAGTAAAAATGTTGGACCGTCAATTGATTCCTGGAGTGAATTTCAACCTTTAGGCGTGGTCGCAGGAATTACCCCTTTTAACTTTCCTGTAATGGTGCCTTTGTGGATGTTCCCAATGGCGATTGTCTGTGGAAATACCTTTGTCTTAAAACCGTCTGAACGAGACCCATCTTCGACCCTATTCATTGCACAATTACTTAAAGAAGCGGGACTGCCTGACGGTGTACTCAATGTGGTTAACGGTGACAAAGAAGCAGTGGACACATTACTGCACGATACACGTATCCAAGCGGTGAGCTTTGTAGGCTCAACACCTATTGCAGAATACATTTATAAAACTGCAACGGCGGCAGGTAAACGTTGCCAAGCACTGGGAGGTGCGAAAAACCATGCGATCGTCATGCCAGATGCAGATCTTGATAATGTAGTAAACTCTTTACTCGGTGCGGCTTTTGGTTCATCAGGTGAACGCTGTATGGCTTTGTCTGTTGCAGTTGCTGTGGGCGATGAGATTGCCGACCAAATGATTTCAAAACTCTCTAATGAAATCAGTACATTGAAATATGGTCCCTACTCAGACAAAAACAATGACTTTGGTCCCGTCATTACTGCACAGCATAAAGCAAAGGTTGAAGGTTATATCAGCAGCGCAGAACAACAAGGTGCAAAAATTGTTGTTGATGGTCGAAATGCAGCACCATCTGGCTATGAAAATGGCTTTTATGTTGGTGCAACATTAATCGACCAGGTCCAGCCCAATATGACCAGTTATAAAGAAGAAATCTTTGGTCCCGTACTACAAGTCATCCGTGTAAAAACCATGCAAGAAGCCATGGATCTCATTGATCAGCATGAATATGGCAACGGAACATGTATCTATACTCGTGATGGTGAAGCAGCCCGCTATTTCAGTGACCACATCAAAGTCGGTATGGTCGGAATTAATATTCCGCTCCCCGTTCCTGTGGCTTATCATAGTTTTGGCGGTTGGAAACGCTCATTATTTGGTGATTTAAACGCATATGGTCCAGACGGTGCTCGCTTCTATACACGCAGAAAAACCATTACTCAACGTTGGCCGAGTACCAATGTTCGTGAAGGCGCACAATTTTCAATGCCAACATTAAATTAATGATATTTCATTTGTTTTAAGAATAAGCAGGCATCATCGCCTGCTTATCCTCACTCGACTTCAATCAATTTATTTAAATCACGGGCTGCTTGACGAAGTAGAGGTTCAAACTGCAAAAGGTCTTCGAGTGATTTGCGGATTGTCGGCGCATGTACATATAGGCAGGCGATAATCGTATCACCACGCTGAATCGGGACTGAACATGCAACCATACCTGAAATAAACTCCTCATTGTCCGTGCCAATTTTATTGAGAAATATCTGATCTAAATTTTCTTCAAGTAACACTGGATCAGTAATGGTATTACGCGTAAGTTGCGTAATCGGTAAATGCTCCAAAATATTTTTTCTACGTGGGCTGGGCTGAAAACTTAAAAAAAGTTTTCCACTTGAGCTACACCATAAAGGCACAGTTGAACCGACAGGTAAATACACCTGCAATGGCCAGTTCGCTTGTACGCGATCTGTATATAGCATTTGATTATTATTCAAGATGGCAATGCCACAGGTCTCATTAATTTGATCTGAAAGTTTTTGTAATATTGCCAATCGTTCCATTTTTCGTGGCTCTTGCTCCCATGAACTCAACAGCAGTTTATAGGTTCGATCGCCCAAGATATATCCACCATACATATCCGTTTTAACGAATTTTTCTTGTTCCAATGTCTGTAGTAAACGATGAATACTCGGTTTTGGGATATCCAATTCGACAGAAAGATCAAGTGGTGTTGGGGGATGTTTCGCAGTTGATATGGCTTCAATAATGTCTAAAACGCGTGTAATTGATGAACCTTTTTTATTCATTCTCATGTTTCCAACAATTCAATCCGGTCAGTCTATGTTCTGCTCTTGTTCATCATAACAGATTGTAACTGATAAATATTGAATCGCATTTTTTTCATCGTCCTGAATATAAAAATCAATCGTTGAGTACACTGCTTTTATTTAATGTTTTATAAGCACCTCTGAGCTATAACCTGCTAGAATAAAATTCAATTTAAGCCCAAGCACCCATAAAATAACTCATTTGGGCTTCACACTGCTCTTATGGATTTGACGGTGAAAATGATGCAAGACGTATCTTTCAATGCTTATGATGAGGTTTCTCCTAGCCCTGAAAGCCTTTCAAAAATTAAACCTGATCTCCGAGTTGGCTTTATTCTCATGGATAAATTCACTTTGGCGCCCGTTTCAGGTTTTGTCGAATCATTGAGATTTGCCGCTGATCAATCCTTTCGCAGCTTGCAGATCTATTGTAAATGGGACTGGATGACCTATCACAATCAACCCGTTCATGCCAGTTGCGGCTTATCCGTCAATCCAACCAAAAATCTAGATCCGAATGAACTTAAACAAAACTATGATTATATTGTCATTGCGGGGGGATTGCTCAGCGAAACTCGCAAACCACCTGAATATTTACTGGAAGTTTTAAAAGAGATACACGCCGCCAAAATTCCAATTATTGCTTTGTGTTCAGGTTGTTTTGTATTGGGTAATGCGGGTTTACTCAACGGTCGTAAATGTGCCATCCATTTTACGACTCGAGATGAGTTTGTAGGGCTTTTTCCACAAGCCATTACACTCATTGAGCAAAATTATATTGAAGATCATGGCATATTTACCTGTCCGGGAGGAACAGCAATTGATTTGGCAGCAGATTTAATTCGTATCCATTGTGGAGAAATCCGTGCCAAAAAAAGTTTGGATTATTTATTAATTAAAGAAAAACCGTTGTCATCTCAAACTAGAGAAAACACCGATTTAGACAGCCCCAGCACCTATGAAAATAACATGGTCGCTAAAGCAATCGCTTTTATGAGTGAGAATTTAAGTGCCCATGTGACCTTAAAAGAAGTTGCTGAACATGTAAATACCAATCCGAGACAATTAAATCGGGCATTTATGGCAAACACCAATGAAGCACCCGCCAATTACTGGCGTAGACTGCGCTTAGAACATGCTCGTAAACTACTTGCAAACACCAGTGCGTATATCACCAACATTGCAATCGAATGTGGTTTTTCCGATGGTTCTCACTTTATCCTGTGGTTTAAAAAACAATATGGTGAAACCCCGTTTGCCTATCGAAAACGCCGTCATGGAGTAGACAAACTGAAATGAAACAATGCTGTCTATAATGTGATTACACGTTTAAATCGCTTGCAATATTTCATTTCCCAAACACCCCCTATGTAAAAATATACTAGATAATGTCCTAATCTTCCTATTCTACTTGGTTGTATTTTTCTATTCTGTAGGGCTACATTCATATCTGCCTTCTCTACAACTCTCTATCCTCTATTTTGAAATCTCTATGTCTAAGAATTTAGCAACATTGGTCGGCCTAAGTGCAATTCTCATGTGGGCATCCATGGTCGGCTTGGTGAAATATATCAGTAGCACTGTCGGTCCTGCGATGGGAATTACCCTGATTTATAGTTTAAGTGCGCTGATCGTTCTGCTGATTTTTAGGTTTCCCAACTTTAAACTGATTTCAAAAAAATACTTAATTCTTGCTACATCCCTGTTCATTGTTTATGAGCTGTGCTTTTCATTTGCAATCGCCTATTCCAAGACCTCGCAGCAAGCCATCGAAGTCAGCATTGTAAATTACTTATGGCCAAGTCTGACCATTGCGGCTTTTGTCATATTTAAAGAATTAAAATTTAATGTTTTGATCTTAATTGGGTTATTTATTTCGATTAGTGGAATTATTTATATTCAAACAGGTAGTGGATCGTTCAGTGCCCAAAGTGTGGTCACAAATCTAAAAGATAATCCTCTCAGTTATCTTTTAGCACTTTCAGGCGCAGTGATTTGGGCATTTTACTGTGTGGTTACCCGAAAAATGAGCAACGGGCAAAACCCAATCTCGTTTTTCTTTATCGGTGTTGCACTCACGCTCTGGATAAAATTGATAGTCTCCGACCAATTGGTCATGCCTGATTTTGATCTTGAATTATGCTTATATCTATTATTCGCTGCTGCTGCCGTTGGTCTGGGCTATGCAGCTTGGAATATTGGCATTATTCACGGCAATATCACCATTCTTGTTGTGGCGTCCTACTTTACACCGATTGTTTCATCCGTCTTGGCGATGTTTGTGTTAGATACTCAATTACCAATCACTTTTTGGCAAGGAACAAGCTTAGTGACGCTGGGCTCTTTTATCTGCTGGATTTCAAGTAACTGGATTGCAATCAAACCATTATTGAAAAAATTAAGAACGTATTGAATGCAAAGCTTATTTTCTAAAACCTGACTTTGCTCAAATTGTGCTTTACTAAAATACTGTCATCGATCGAAACAGGATACAAGATTTTGTATCCTGTTCATTTTACTACTCACCTTACCACTCACCTTTGCTGTATATCATTCCAATGCGGCTGCCTCAGAAAGATCTTTTGATTTGGTTTCTGGTGCCCAAGCGACAGAAACAATTAACCCAATCAAAGTGACTGCTGCAGCAACGTACATGGTATTACCAATCCCGATAGTTTCAAGAGACATCGGAACAAGAAAGGTTCCAATTGCAGCGCCGATTCGTGTGGCGGAAACCGCCCATCCCATTGCATAAGGACGTAACTCTGTTGGAAAAATTTCATTGGGGTAAACAAGCTCTAAAACTTGCGCACCACCAATCAATAAGGCATAAGCGCCAAAGAACACCAATACCACCATTTCTGAAGAATCAGAGAATGTTCCCAGTAACAATAAAGCCAAACCTGACCACAAGAAACTGTGAATCAGCATCTTACGACGCCCCAATACATCAATCAATTTAGTACCGAGAATACAACCGATGACAAATAACAGGGTAATTGCAACGGAGCCATAAGCTGCCCAATCTCCTTCTAGCTTGAGCGCTGCAAGCACTTTTGGAGCAAAAGCATACACAGCAAAAACAGGAATGATGGCACATGTCCAAAATACAATGACAAACATGAGGCGCTTGCCGTAGCCCATCCGCAACATATCACCCAATGAGAGTTTTGCGGATGTTGGTTCTTTAGGCAAATTCACCAGTGAAAATTGATTGCCATATACCTTCTTGATGACATTTTCCGCATCAGAACTTCTATTTTTAGTAATGAGCCAACGCGCTGATTCGACAGTACCGAGACGAGATAAAAGTAAAATCACACCAATAATGACTGAACTAGAAAGTGCCCAACGCCAACCTTCATTGCCCATAACACGAACAATAATATCTCCAAAAATATAAGCCATTGCTGCACCTGCAAACCATAAGATGGTAAAGCTGGCTAAACGTGAACCACGGTATTTTTTTGGTACGAATTCAACAAACAGACTGGTTGCAGCAGAATAATCAATTGCAATCGCGATACCGATTAAAAACCGCAACATAAAAATCATCATGGGCGAATCTGTCCAAAATTGCAGAATTGAACAAATTAAAAAAATGACAGGCGCAACAAATACAATTTTTCTACGACCGAACTTATCTGTGAGCCAACCACTAAATAAGCCACCTGCAAAAATCCCAAGCAGTGCTGAAGTTGCAATCATGCCCTGCCAAAAGTTAGTGAGTTGTAAATTGGCTGTCATCTGTACCAAGGCAATACCAATGATGCTGAGTATATAGCCATCCATTAATGACGCTCCCCCAACAGAAACTGTAAGTCTCTGATGAAATCCATTTAGGGAAACATCTTCTACTGAAATATTAGAATTATTCATTGTGACTTCCTTAATTTAAAGTAAGCCGAACCCACAAAACAGTTGAAATGATCATATTTCAAAGTTTATATTTCATCCCTTAGCTCAGGGATTCAGCTTTTTCCATTTAAAATTGAGTTGTTATAATATTTCTCTGATCTATGACCTCATTTACATTCAGAGTGGTTATTTCTGACGTGTGGCAAACCAACATAAAATAGAGCCAAGGCATACCATGGCTGCCCCTTGCCAGAAAGAGAGTGAAAGCGGCGTTTGTAAAACGATGGCCGCAAGTGCAGCTGAAAAAACAGGAATAAAATAAGAAGCACCAGCCAAAAGTGTGACATTGCCATGCAAAATACCAATATTCCAAGCCGCATAACCAAAACCCATTGCCCCCGCAGCAAGTACAAGATAAATCAGCGCATGTAAATCAAAGTGCATCGGTACTGCCCCCATAGCGAGGTATTTAATCCATAACACTGCAGCCGTAAGCATAAAAAAGAGGGTTACTCCATTTTTGCCATTGGCAATTCTTGCTGTAACGGTGCAATAGGCAGCCCAAATCAAAGCACCTATAAATGCCAGTCCATAGCTCAAGGGATTATCTTGAATATTTCGCCCGATACTGACCAAATCAAGTCCCTGCTCTCCACCTAAAACCCAACAAATGCCTAAAATTGCGATGGCAAAACCAGGGATCACCAGTAAATTTGACTTTTGATGATTGAATAAAATGGCACAAACCATGGTCAAGGCTGGCCATAAATAATTGACCATTCCGACCTCGATTGCCTGTTGACTGGTATTTGCATAGCCAATCGACAGGGCCAAACACAGTTCATAAGATACAAACAGTAGGCTTCCCCACATTAGGTACGCTCGTGGAAATTCTCGTAGTTTGGGAAATCCAATACTTAAGAACAAGAACACTGAAGCAACGCTATATATCATTGCTGCACCTCCTGTTGCACCCAGACTTTCACTGACACTGCGAATCAGCCCAACAATGGCACTCCACAACAGCACGGCAATCAGTCCGATCAGCGTTGCATTGTTTCTGCTTACTATCATCTTCATCATTTACTCTGATTAAAATCATGGATAAATTGATTGATCAATCATCCATTTTCAAGGGTTGAATCGGGGTTTAAAAACATTGGTAGTATTTGAGTTTTGTCGTAAAACACTGCTTTTTTAGCATTGAGTTGTGTGACCATCGTGACTGCGTCATCAACCAACTTACTAAAAGTTATAGACCAACATCAGGTTCAGCAGCTTATTCCACTTAGCATCGTCCCCTTTTCCCAGTGAATTTACTGTCCCACCTACAAAAGGATCATTTTTACTCGTCAAATATTCAGTGTATAAAGTTGTATTCTTATATTCCCAAGCGAGTCCTGCGATATTACGTTGCGAGTTTTGAAACTGCTTCTGTTTTTTATCAAAACCACTGAACACTAAATATGGAGTGATACTCAAAGCCCCACTTACATGATCAAAACGATAACTGCTGTCGATCGTGTAGAAATAACCCTGATTGGCAATATCATATTCACTGTCAAACGAACCAAAGCCAGAACTGTCTGGTGTTAAGTCATCCTTGTTGGTGATCGACTGTCTGCCACCAGTCAGGACAATATTTAGATTTTTATAACCGATTCGATTGAACAATGCCCATGTATTTCTTGAACCATTTTCAGCTGTTTTATGATTTTCAATCTGTGAATACCAATAACTTGCACCTGCTGAAACCTTGAGATCATCATGATTTAAAAAGGGGCTTAAAACTTTTAAATCTTGATCTACACGTGCCATCCACATGTTCTTTTCTTGGAGGTTGGTTTTAAGTGGATCGGAAGACTTCACCATGTTGGCACTATAACGTGCTGAGTCTTTACTCTGACCGTGATAATTGCCTCCATCTGTAGCAAAGTAAGCCAAATCGAATTGGGTTGCTGATGGCATTTCAAAATGATAATTCACCCCAAGATTGTGAATATCCTGTAAACCCATGGTGTTATTGATACCTGCATAAAAACTGCTGTCCCAAAAACGGCCTGGGCCAAATGGGATGGGTTGTAAACCGACAGTAAGGTGATTTGTCTTGTTAAGACGATAACCTGCATAAGCATAGACAAGCGTGGAAAAATCACACAAAGTATCATACTGATAGCAGCGATACTCAGTTTTACCAAACCAATCAGGAGAGTCGTAAGCCAGTCGAAGAATGGCAGCATCCAATTTTATTTTTTGATCGGAAACAGCTTCACCATAATCTTTATCTTGATAATTGACCCGTAGTGTACCTGATAGTGTTAAAGCACCTGTTTCACTTTCTGCTGAGCCAAACGTAATCCCTGCCATAACGGGCATAGACATCCCCAGCGTCAATAATCCCAAGCTTAATATGTTTATTGTTTTAAGCATTTTTAATTCCTTTCTTTCCATGATTTATCGCAACAGTATGTTTTCAAAATTGTTAAACCCATCTGATGCAATGGTTGATGTCCTTGTCTGCTTCACAGAGCAAAGGTGAGGAATGACGAAAAGTCGAGCCCTGCATCATTCCATTTCCCTATATCGCTAGGCTTCAGAAACATCAATCCAGATTGTTTTCAGCTCTGTATATTGGTCATGCGCCCAAATTGATTTATCACGCCCACCAAAACCAGAGGCTTTATATCCTCCAAATGGCGTGGTGATATCACCTTCTCCAAAACAATTGACTGTGACCACACCGGCTTGAATTGCTCGTGCCAGTTTGATGGCATGACGTAAATTACTGGTGTAAACCGAGCCTGCAAGCCCATAGATCGTGTTATTTGCCAAAGCAATCGCTTCTTCAATGGTATTGAATGTGGTCACAGCAAGTACGGGTCCAAAAACTTCTTCTTGGAATAAAGTATCTGTGGCTTTCACGCCGTCTACCACGGTCGGTTCAACGAAGATTTCTTTTTTAGTCTGTCCACCATGCAGAATGTTGAGTTTTTCTGCTTTGGCTTGCTCGATATAGGATTTTACCTTTTCAAAATGAGACTGACTGATCAACGCACCCAATTTATGTTCTGGATCAAGTGGATCACCCATTTTCCAATCCGTTAGGTGGATGCCGATCAAGCCCAATAATTCATCTTTAACATCGTGATGCACAATCAGGCGTGAAGAGGCTGAACAGTTCTCTCCCATGTTCCAAAAAGCACCGTTGACAATATGCTGAGCAACCAGATCCAAATCTTCAACGTCGTTCATCACCACAGCCGGGTTTTTACCGCCGCACTCGAGTACGATGCGTTTTAAATTTGATTCAGATGCATATTGAAGAAATAAGCGACCTGTTTCAGTAGAACCCGTGAAGCTGACCATGCTGACATCCATATGTCTGCCTATAGGTTCACCCACTTCACGTCCCCCACCCGGCAGCACATTCAATACCCCCGCAGGAAGACCTGCTTCAACAGACAGTTCAGCAACACGCAATGCTGTCAAAGTTGTTTCTTTTGCAGGTTTTACCACTATAGAACAGCCTGCCGCTAAAGCAGGACCAATTTTCCAAGCCAACATGAGCAGTGGAAAATTCCACGGTAAAACCAAACCGACGACACCAATTGCCTCACGCTCAATAATGGATAAAGTATCAGTTCCCACAGGCGCAGTGTTGTCATAAATTTTATCAATCAATTCAGCATGCCAACGGATGGTATGAATCATTTCAGGAATATCAGTGAGCTGACATTCACGAATAGGTTTACCACTGTCCAAACTTTCCATGACTGCAAGTTCAATGGTATGCGCTTCAAGTAAATCGGCAAATTTGAATAGAATATGTTTGCGCTGATTTGGTGAAAGCTTACTCCAACGTCCATCTTCAAATGCTGCTTTGGCATGCTCAACAGCAATATTGACGTCCTGTTCATTGCAGGCAGTGATCTCAGCGAGCACTTCACCTGTTGCAGGATTGGTGGTTGTAAATTTTTTCCCTGAAACAGAAGCTTGAAATTTGTGATTGATAAAAGCCAATGTTGGAAACTTTAATTTTTGTGCAATATCACGATATTCTGCTGCGCTTAACAACTCAGCCATTACACACCTCCTGTAATCGCTGCAACGTCACGTTTAAGTTGCGCAACAATAGTTTGGAATGCATGCTTTTTCTCAGCATCCATATCTTGCAGCGGTGCACGCACACCTCCCGTACTTAAGCCATTCAATTCACAACCGTATTTAATACATTGAATAAAATGACCCGTTTCAAGAAAATCCATCAATGGCATCATTGCAGCCATGATCCGGCGCCCTTTATCAAAGTCTTTTTCGATGACACATGCTTCATATAAGGCAATGTGTTCACGTGGAATAAAATTGGAACCTGCACAAGTCCAGCTGCGAGCTCCCCAGGCAAAGAACTCAAGTGCTTGATCATCCCAACCACATGAAATTTCCAACTTTGGATAATGACGTGCCAACATATGCAGCTGATTCATCTCGCCGGAACTCTCTTTCAGTCCGACAAAATTTTTAGATTCAGCAAAAACCGTATCAAAAAATTCTTTACCCATACTCACGCCCATACGTGCCGGATAGTTATAGAACATCACGGGTAAATCTGCTGCTTGGTCTATGCTCAAAGCATGAACCGCCACTTCTTTTTCAGTGGGCAATGCATAAGGTGGGATTGTCACCAGAATACTGTCCGCTTGAATTTGCTTGGCAACTTTTGCAAATTCCACTGAATCTTCAGTACGAATAGCCCCTGTACCCACCATCAAAGGTAGACGTGAACCAATCACTTCTTTTGCATACTTCGCTAAGTCATAACGCTCTTGCGCAGTATGCGCGTAATATTCACCTGTAGTCGCTGCGACAATAACCCCATGTACTTTTGTATCAATCAAGTATTCTAGAACATCAGCAAAAGCTGCTTTGTCTATTGAACCGTCTACTGCCAATGGGGTAATGACAGGCGTGTAAATGCCATCAAAATTCATGTTCTGTTCTCCATTTAAAGTGTGATACGTTTGCCATTGCTCAGTGTGAAATCATGGCTAGATTTTTCAGAATTAATTCAAGGTTGTGGACTGTTCCAAACTCATTCCACGTGTTTCAGGTGCAAATGCCAGAGAGACTACCAGCCCCAACAGCGTGACAGCCGCTGCCGCATACATGGTATTTGCAATCCCAATTGAATCCAGCGACATCGGCACTAACCATGTCCCTATTGCCGCACCAATCCGTGAGAATGCAGCGCCAATTCCCACGCCAATGGGACGTATCTGTGTGGGAAACAGTTCGTTTGGATAAACAAACTGCAAGACTTGTGCACCACCAATAAACAGTGCATATAGTCCAAATAAAACCAAAATAAGCACAGGCGAAGCTTCTGAGAAAAAGCCCAAACCCAGTAACGCCAAACCCGACCACAGAAAACTTTGAATGACCATGCTACGACGCCCCATGTGGTTGATTAGGCGAGTCGCAAGCACACACCCCACAACAAACAATAAGGTGATGGCAACTGATCCATACGCCGCCCAATCACCTTTTAAATGCAAGGCATCCAGCACTTTTGGCGCAAAGGCATAAACCGCAAAGACTGGAATAACTGAACATGCCCAAAACATCGAGACAAAAAATACCCGTGTTCCATAACCTGACGTTAAGAAACTGCTTAAGGAAATTTTCTTTTCTAGAATTTGTGATTGCAGGTTATTCAGTGAAAAAGTTGGTCCATAGACTTTTTTGATAATTGCATCTGCTTCAGCTGCACGTCCTTTACTCAATAACCAGCGTGGGGACTCAGGTGTTCCTAAACGTAGAACAATCAGTAAGATACCAATCACGGCGGGGCTAGCCAGTACCCACCGCCAAGCATCTTCAAAGTGACTGTTTAAAATCAGGTTTCCGACGATATAAGCCAGCGCAGCTCCTACAAACCATAAAATGGTCAACATGGCCAAACGTGGTCCTCGCGACTGTTGTGGTAAAAACTCGGCAAGCAGAGAACCTGCAATCGTGTATTCAAATCCGACACCGATGCCGATTACGAAACGACACAGGAACAACATCATTGCTGACTCTACCCAGTATTGGATTAGAGAACACAAGGTAAATAAGATCGGCGCAACAAAATAAAGTTTCTGTCGTCCCATTAAACCGCCAAGCCAACCACCGAGAAAACTTCCAAAAAAGATTCCAATCAAAGCTGAGGCAGCAATCATGCCTTGCCAAAAGCTCGTCAATTGCAATGCTGAAGACAGTTGTACCATTGCCACACCGACAATACTGAGCACATAACCATCTAAGAGCCATCCTCCACCAGTACGGATGGTCAAAAGTTGATGAAACCTATTTAAAGGTACATCCTCTATAGAAACATTATTTGTTGTCATTTCTGTCTCCGATCCTTCAATATTAAGGATGTGCTTCCTACACATTTCCTAAAACAAGGCTGAACAAAACCTGCAAAATTGAATCCTCAATTTCACTGCAATGAAGTGCTGCTGTATTTAGGAAGACTGAATTAATTTAAATCGTTTAAATTCAAAATCTAAAAATAAGCTTTCATGAAGTAGACATATTAACTCTCCAATCCAGCTTTCATTTGCCCCCACCACAGGGTTGCATTCACACCGATGGATAAAAAGGGTTCTGGTGGAACTTTATTCGGCCCAGACGTTGCCAGTAAAAAATCAGTTAATTCACTTCGTTCGCCGGCAAGCCAATCTGCCAACAATGTTCCTGTCACCGTACCACGTGTAATACCCAGACCATTGCAGCATAGTGCGCCAAAAACATTGGGTGCCAACTGTCCAAAAAAGCCTTTATGATTCTGTGAAAGTGCCAGTGAACCACTCCATGTATATTCAAAATCCACCGCAGGCAACATGGGAAATCTATTCATAAAAGACTGTTGATGGCGTTGTATAAAACGGTTTAGACAATGTGGCTTGGGTTGTCCGTTGGGATTAAAACTAAAACTGTTTCGTATGAGAATACGATGATCATGCGTTCGGCGAACGGTACTGCCAAAAGGGTCCGAAGGAATCACGCCCCAGAAATCTTTTCCGCCCAGTTGAGCTTGTTCATTTTCTGTCAAAGGTCGCGTCATACTGGCATAGAGAAAAACAGGCAACATGGTGCGTTGAATCTGTGAAAAACCAAATCGTTGTCCAAAAGCATTATTGGCAAGGATCAGTTTATCAACGATAATTTGTCCATTTTCATGTTTTAGAACAACTTTATCTCCATATTCAACTTCTGTAATTGCGGTATTTTCATACAGCGTGACATTGGATGGCAAACTGTCAGCCAAGCCTTTTACCAATGCTGATGGCTGTAATAAAATCGTGCCTGGGGTAAACAATGCCTTTTTATAAAATGAAGTTCCGATGTGATGCGGCAAGTCCTGTTCACTGATCACCTGATAATCTTGGCCCAACTTATCCAACCCGCGTTGATATGCCTCCAATACTGCAATACCGCGAGTTTCAACCGCACCCTGATATTTGCCACTACTGCGCATATGACAATCAATACCGTGTGTTTGTACCTGTGTTTGAAGAAGTGATTGACCCAGTAAATTGAGCTTTAAAGTCGTTTTAGCAATTTCAATATCACCAATATAATCTTCTGCGCCAATATCATGGGGGAGATCAATAGCAAAGCCGGCATTGCGACCTGCTGTACCATATCCGACTTCCTGTGCTTCAATCAAAATCACTTCGTCATGGGGAAAATGTTCTGCCAAACGTCTTGCAGCGGCCAGTCCGGTATAACCCGCACCAATTACAGCCCATCTTGCTGAGCTTGTGCCTGAATGGCTCACTTTGACTTGTCTTTGTTGACTTAAGTGATACCAAGCGCATTGTTGATCATCTGCGGGTAAAGCGGTGACTTTTGTCATCTTTATCAAACTCCATTGATAGATTCACTTCGTATTCCACTGTGAAGTGAGCAAGTATTTTTAAATCTTTCGCTGATCAATAAGAAACTGGTACGTCTAAGCCTGTTGGCACAACATATTCAGCCATTCGGCGGCGAGATAAATCCATATGCAATCTAATGATCTCACCTGCTTCACCTGCATTGTGAGATTCAATTGCTTGAATGATTTGCTCATGCTGTAAAACCGCCGTATTCAAATCTTCCTGCATATCCTCAGTAGTTGGAGAACGGTAAAAAATTTTACCTAAACGGGCATGATCAATCAGTAAACGCTGTAAACTTGGTAATAAGTACGGGTTATCTGCAATCCTTCCAATTTCCAAATGAAATTGATTGTTAAAGTAAACCCGTCCTTCTATGTCACCTTGATCAATCGCCTCTCGAAATGATCGTTGAATCTGTTTGAGTTGTTTAATTTCAATTTGTGTTGCATTGATGGCTGCCAACTGCGTGGTCGAAATATAAATTAATGGAGCAGCTAAGAAAAAATTTCGAAGCGACTGATGACTCATTGAAGACACACGAGTTGCACGATTTGCCTCTAGTTCCAAGTATCCTTCTGCTGCCATCTGCCTTAAGAGTTCTCTAACAGGAGAACGAGAAAGTCCAAACTCCTCACTGAGAGCAACTTCATCAACAATTGCACCTGGTGCCAATTCCATGCTTATAATTCGACGCTTTAATGCTTCAGCCAACAGTATTTTCTTGTCCATAAAACATCCCTGCATTTAACCAGATATCATTTTCAATCCATCCAGATTGTGTCGACACATTGTCTAATTCCCGATTTTTTAAATCATACAATGTGTCGACATAGCAAAAAGATAATAAAAAGGACAGAAAATATAAGAAACTGACCTAAAGCATGATTTTTTGTGCACAAAATAAATGAGAGGGATTTTTTACATTTACCCCTTAAAATTAATATATAAAACAATTATTTATTTTTTTGACATTTAAAAGTATCAATATTATTGTCATTTTCAAGTAAAAATCCTGCTATCTCTTTTGAAAGAAATTGTATTGATCAAATATCTCAACTTAATTTATCGGTGTCAGCTTATATCAATGGCTTTTTACTTTTTATTGGCTAATCATTTAAATAAATGAATGTCATATATGAATATTCACTTTGATTACTGGCACATAGCAAAAGTTTATCTACATAATATTTGATGTCTGTGATCCAAAATTTATTGCTAAAATCAATCAAAATATCCATTAAAATACTGCTGAAGCTTTTTTTCAGTACACTGAACAGCAATCATGAAAAATAACATCGCATTGTTTTATCAATTTCTTAAAGAATTAAAGCGATTAAAGTGATAAAAAATTAAGTATGCATTACGCCCCCGCAAGCGTATCTTGCTTCATCAAGAAGTTTATTTTTTTCATATTCCCTGCCATTCAATCATTTATAAAATTTCAATAACACCTCATCAAAATTACAATTTAGTCATTTTTAAGAAATTCTAAACTTAGCAATAAAAATGTCATCAACAGTAAATAGACTCAAATTGAACAAAAAAAGCCATTATTATTATTCAAAGGATATTTAGTTTATGTTCCTTCTAACAATGATCAAGAGGAAAAATCTTCTCGCATTCAGCTTGTTGACAATCCTTGGCGGCACAAGTATTACCGCTTGCTCGGATAGTGACAAAGATGGTCCACAAGTGGTCACACCTGTAAAACCGACCGCTAAGAATGTAATTTTCTTCTTGGGCGATGGAATGGGGATCACCACATTAACCGCTGCGCGAATTTATTCAGTGGGAGAAGATGGTGATTTAACCATTGATCGCTTACCCGAATCAGCTTTTGTACGGACTTTTTCTGAAGACGGTCAAGTCACAGACAGTGCTCCATCAATGGCTGCCTATATGACTGGCGTGAAAATGAAAAATGAAGTCATTTCCATGCAGACAGGTACGGTTGCTACACCACCCAATAGCAATGGTACAAGCAACTGTGATGCTGCTGCGGACAATAAAGATAAAAAACCAGCAGAAACACTGCTTGAACTTGCCAAGTCAAGAGGAATGGGCACAGGTATTGTCACCACAACCCGTGTAACTCATGCTACTCCAGCAACAACCTATGCGCATGTTTGTCACCGTGACGCAGAAAATGATATTGCAGCACAATTGGTTCCAGGCGGTAAAGGTGCGGGCTATGCAGCATACAACAGTAAACTCAAAGATGGCGTGGATGTGATTTTGGGTGGAGGTTTGAGACAATTTAAACCCACCACTGCCGGTGGAAAACGTGCCGATGGTCGAGATCTCATTCAGGAAATGCAAAAGCAAGGTTATACCTTTGTGGCAAATGGAACTGATTTTAACAAAGTCGATCCGAGCAAAACTCAAAAGCTTTTAGGCTTATTTAATTCCAGTCATCTCAATTACGATCTTGATCGAATCAATAAAAAAATTGATGAACCGAGTCTTGCCGATCTCACCAGTAAGGCAATTGACGTACTACAAGCCAAAAATAAAAGCTTTTTTCTCATGGTGGAAGGTGGACGTATCGATCATGCACTCCATGACACCAATGCGAAAAGAGGACTTCAAGATACCGTAGCATTTGACAATGCCATTCAAACAGCAATCGAAAAAATCCGTAAAACAGACCCCGAACTTAAGAATACTCTGATAGTGGTGACTGCTGACCATGACCATACAATGGTATTGAATGGTTATGCAAAACGTACGGGAAAATATGTCAAGGGGGGTGAAACCAGTGTTCTTGGACTGGTTAAAAACTATAACGGTGATGGTGTCGCAAAAGATATCAATGGCAACCCTTACGCCATTATCGGTTTTGGTACTGGAAAAAAACGGCTCGATTTTGATCGAAAAGAACCACGTGGCGCTTTGCTAGACAGTGATATTTGTAATCCTGTCAGTGGACCTGCTGGAAATTATACCGATAGTCTCGGTACAAAAATCAGCACAGTGGGATGGTGTACAGGTGTCGCCTCGGATGACTTCCAGCAAGAAGCGGTTGTGCAGACAGGATTTGCAGATGATGAAACTCACGGAGGAACGGATGTATTTTTAGGCGCCATTGGAGCAGGATCGGAAAACTTTCATGGCAGTCTGGAAAATACTGAAGTTTTCCAACGTATTCGTAAAGCCATTGGTCTGTAAACAAGGAATATAACCATGTCAAAAAATATAAAATTAAACAAACTGAATCTCATCTCCCCGATCATGGGTGCTACATTATTACTCAGCAGTCTGTCTGTTCAAGCCGCGGGTGAAGCAAAAAATATCATCTTTTTTCTTGGTGATGGTATGGGACCAACAGTAGTCACAGCCAGTCGAATCTATGCCTATGGCGAATCAGGAAAACTCACCATGGATACATTTAGTCGTTCGGTACGTATCAAAACATTTTCAGAAGATGGACAAACCACAGACAGTGCTCCCTCCATGGCGGCATATATGACTGGACAAAAAACTCGCAATGAAGTGATTGGAATGACGCCTGGTACAGTTGCTGTAGAACCCGGCTCAGGAAAAGCACCTGATGGGACACAGGTTTCAAATGCTGTAAACCGTTGTCCAGAACCAGGTTCAAGCACTGCGGCGGGAACACCTGCAATGACGATTCTTGAGTTGGCAAAAGCCAGAGGTAAAAAAGTCGGTGCAATCACCACAACTGAGTTGACCCATGCAACCCCTGCTGCAACATTTGCACATGTCTGCAATCGGAATGCGCAGTTTGAAATTGCCCGTCAAATTATTCCTGGTGGAGTTGGCTACAACAGCAAATTACTGGATGGTGTGGATGTATTGATGGGCGGTGGTCGTAATCACTTCACCCCATACAGCATGAGCAATAGCAGAGGACGTATTGACGGGCGTAATTTATTGAGTGAATTGGCTGCCAAAGGTTATACCGTAGCTGCAAATAAAGCTGAAATGCAAGCGGCACCCCTCAACAAAAAATATATTGGTCTTTATACAGCTACCTCTCACCTTGCCTATGATCTGGATCGTTTAAATGGAAAGGCGCCTGATCAACCTAGTCTTGCAGAAATGACGGTGAAATCATTGGAAATGCTACAGGCACAAAGTGGCGATAAAGGTTACTTTTTGATGGTTGAAGGCGGTCGTATTGATCATGCTCTGCATGGTACCAATGCCAAACGCTCATTCCAAGACACCATTGCCTTTGATAATGCAATCAAAGCAGCATTGGACAAAGTGAAACAAACTGACCCTGACCTGAAAAACACCCTAATCGTGGTCACAGCAGACCATGACCACACCTTAACCTTTAATGGCTACAATGCTCGTACTGGAAAAACCACATCGACTAATCCCGGGATTCTAGGGCTAAGCTATCTGTATGCTGTGGCAAGCAGTGCTGCTGCACCAAATCGTATATTGGCGGATGGTAAACCACATGCGCCTGCCGTTGATGTGAATGGTCGCAATGGATCAGTACTGGTATTCGGTAATGGGGGAGGACCACGTCCGACATCTCGTGCCAGCATTTCAGAACAAGAAGCTGCCGCTGATGATTATCTACAAGAAGTTGGCATTCGCATGGGTGCGCCGGGTTCAGAAACACATGGAGGGGGGGATGTTCTACTTTATGCAGAAGGTGCCGGTTCATCGATATTCAAAGGAACACGTGATAACACTTGGGTCTTTAGTAAATTAAAAGAAGCGTTTGGTTTCTAAATTTCGATCCATTTAAGACCTCAGCGAGAAATATCAGCTGAGGTTTTCTTGCTTATACAGGATTATTTATGCGTTTTATGATCATGCTGTTATTTGTCTCCTCCATCCACGCTGTTCAAGCTGCACCAGTGCTTAAAGCAACCATTAGCCGTGAGTCCCAAGTGATTGGAAATGATGGTATTACCCACACTTCGGTATTTCAGGAACGTATGTATCGGGATCAAAATAACGTTTGGCTTGAGCGAGTTCTTCCCAAACATCATCAACATTCAACTGAGATAAAAAATAAACCCAACCATAAACACTTGGATTTATCGGAAACAGCACAACATTATTTTATCGACAATAAAAAAACAACACGACTTAATCTGGTTCTGCCAGAAGATAAAACTGTGGTTCATTTACAAAATGTAGATATCGAAATGCTCGGTTTAACTCACTGTTGGACCTGTGTCTTTTCCATCTTTGATTCCAGGTCACTGAAAAAAATGAAAATCACGCAACAAGGCAATGGCTATACATGGTACGAAAGCCAAAATGCAAAAAATAAGATTAAAATCAAATGGGACAATAAAAACAATCTAGCGCTGATCATCGATATTCGCAGTTTAAACGGACAGAGTTATAGCCTGACCAAAACCCACATTCAACACGTGAACATTACGCCACCATGGACTCAATACGGCAAATTCATCTCGAAGGAATATGCCGACTTTGGGGACTAATATTGTTACATAGATTTCAATATATGGTTCAGACAAAGTATTTTACTTGATCATTCATGTCACACTTGGACATAGAATTAAATTTTGCTCCAAAGCCGCGACCATAATCTAAAACAGTTAAATACAATTTTCAGATCCTTAAAATGAAGATTGCTTAAAAAATAATTTTCGAGCTTAAGCCTAGCACTAGAGCATTATCCACATAACTCGTTGCCCCAGGATTGATTACATATTGAATATTAGGTCTCAACATCAACCATTTCATTGGAAAATATGAATAGTTCACCTCAATATTATATTCAGCATCCTGATTAATCGCTTGGTGTGTTCGGCTGTAACGATCACTCACATCAACTCTATTCACAGCAAAACCTACAATATCATTGGGATGATGATTTAAAAGTCCCACATACTTCAAACCCATTTGTTGCATATTTTCAATTTTGTTCGTGGTTTGATCATGAAAGCTGAAATTCATAAAAGCATACAGCCCTTGATGAGTTGAGTCTTTGTGGGTTAATTGTTGTTCCACAACTCCCCACATCCCATATGTGCGAGATTCAGGTTCTCCTGTCACGATATCTTTTTGGTTTTTGAGATCGTCAGCCGTATTGTAAAATGCACCTATACGATAAATTCCAACTAAGTTATTAATCGCCTGTTTACGCTGCCAGACAAGTTCAACAGGAATATTGACGCCATCGGCATCTTTTGTATCCAAATTCCATCCTTCACTTTCTTCCAAGTTTTTGGGGTTATATTCGAATACACCAAATTGTATAAAGGTCTCAGGGTTAAAACTATATTTAGACATTACAGCCCATTGGCTGACAGGTGCATTCATCCATTTACTGCCTTGCCATTTCCCCATTTGCGCACCGCAAAAAGAATTATTTTGAAAGTCACAGGACATCACATTGAAATAAGTTCCCATGGCAAAACGCCCAACTCGAATACTGGTAGCTGCGTTACTAAAATTCTTTTCGATCGATAGTTCTGCAAGCCTTGTACCCGAATTACCTCGTCCATAATTTGCCTGTACATTGGCCAATTGCGGTGCTTGCGGATCGGAAATCTGCTCTACTGATACACTCTGCCCTTGTCTTGCCATAATTAAAGCTCGAACAGTCACCCCTTCCATATTTATCAATTTTTCTAAATCTAAGGTTGAACCCAGTGAAAACTGGCTAACATATGTTGGGTCTTGTCGTGGGGCATATCCTCCATCTGCCAAGTAAGCAATATCGAGATTGGAACTAGCATCAAATTTGATTCCTTTATCCACTAGCTGTTTCCGTTCACCCTCCCAATCTCCTGTTAAATTTGTCCGATTCACATCAAATAAGTTCTCAGCAAAACAAGCTGTATTTGTTCCAATAAGAACACCAATAAGACATAAAAAATTACTTTTTTTCATTGCACAATCCCTGCAAATTTTGAATATCAGTTTCCCTAAACAGCGAATTGAATAAGCTATTTTGAGTGATTAAATTGGATTAAAATTAGTGTGATAAAATTGCAGCATGGCGGGACTCCTGTCATACACCATGCTCAATTCACTAATAGAGTTGGACTCTCTTAGATTAAGTGATTTTTAATTTTCTCTTTAACTGCTTCTGTAGAAATACCATAACGATCATGCAATGTTGGTAATGCTCCAGCATCTAAAAATGCATCTGGTAAACCAATCATATCAAAACGTGGATGTTGCCCATTTCTTAACAGCAATGTTCCAACTGCCTCACCTAAGCCCCCAACCACAGAATGATTTTCAGCAGTAAGTACTGGTCGTCCTTCTTTTGCAACTTCAGCTAAAATCGTTTCTTCATCAAGAGGCTTAATGGTTGGGACATGTAGAACTGAAACTTCAATTCCTTCTTTTTCAAGTTCTTCAGCGGCCTCAAGCGCACGCATAGTCAGCAGCCCTGTAGAAATAATCAACAGGTCTTTGCCAGGTTTAATAACTTGAGCCTTACCTAATTTAAATTGGTAGTTATATTTATCCAGTACCAATGGAACTTGACCACGTAACAAACGCATATAAACAGGACCTTGATGAGCAGCGATCTGCGGAATAGCCTGTTCAATTTCCAAAGCATCACATGGATCAATGATCATTAAATTTGGCATTCCACGGAAAATTGCAATGTCTTCTGTGGCTTGGTGACTTGGTCCATATCCTGTAGTTAAACCAGGAAGGGCTGCTACAATTTTCACATTCAGATTATCTTCGGCAATCGCCATACAAATAAAATCATAAGCACGACGTGAGGCGAATACAGCATAAGTCGTGGCAAAAGGAACGAAGCCTTCTCGAGCTAATCCAGCCGCAGCACTCATCAAGAGTTGTTCTGCCATTCCCATTTGAAAGAACTTGTCTGGATTTTGATTCGCGAAAATATGTAGATCTGTATATTTGGATAGATCTGCGGATAATCCAACAATATCATCACGTTCTTTCGCTAGCGCGTTTAAAGCATGTCCAAATGGTGCAGGCTTGGTTGGTTGCCCTTCTGCAGCTATCGAAGCAATCATGGCAGACGTTTTTAATTTTTTCTTAGGGGAGTTCGCTAATTGGCTCATGGATCTAAACTCCTTATTTGCCGTAATGGGTTAATATATTTAAAGCTTCATCCCATTCGCGTTCATCCACGCGAATAAAATGTGTTTTTTCACGACTTTCTAAAAAAGAAACACCTTTACCCATTTGGGTATCGCAAATAATGACTCTTGGGCATGCTCCTTTATGGTTTTTTGCTTGATCGAAAGCATCAAGTAAAGCTTCCATATTGTTGCCATCTACGCGTTGCGTATACCAACCAAAAGACTTCCAACGATCTACAATCGGTTCAAAAGCAAGAATTTCACTTGAATGCCCATCGGCTTGCTGATTATTCACATCAATAATTGCAATTAGATTATCTAATTTCCAATGTGAAGCTGACATAACGGCTTCCCATGTCGAGCCTTCATTGAGCTCACCGTCTGATAGGAAGTTATAAACAAAAGACTCTGATTTCTTTTGCTTTAATCCTAGGCAAGCACCTACCGCAATACCTAAACCATGCCCCAAAGAACCACCTGTGATTTCCATACCTGGGGTATAGGTTGCCATGCCTGACATAGGTAAACGACTGTCATCAGAACCATACGTTTCTAGTTCTTCAACTGGAATAACTTTTGCTTCGATCAAAGCAGCATATAAAGCAATTGCATAATGCCCTATTGAAAGATAAAAGCGATCTCTTCCTTCCCACTCAGGATTTTCAGGCTGATATTTCATTGCATGAAAATAAGAAACTGCGAGTAGATCAGCTGCACCTAAGGCCTGTCCAACATAACCTTGGCCCTGTACTTGTCCCATACGTAACGCATGTTGACGAATGTTATATGCACGTTGCTGTAGTTCAGCAATACGAACTTCTTTATTAATATTTGACATGATGAACTTCTCTTATTAACGATTAACCAGTTTTGCTGGAACGCGCAGTACTAGGCTGGCGCCGACAACCAAGACTGCTGTGATTAAGAACATACCTATGGCATTCGAACCTGTATTAGTTGTAATCCAGCCAATGAGAAACGGAGAACAAAATCCAGCGAGATTGGCAAAACTATTGATTCCTGCAATGCCTGCGGCGGCTGAAACACCACCTAAAAAGTTGGTTGGCAACATCCAAAATAAAGAAGATGCAGTGAGTACACCCGATGCCGCAATACATAAACAAATCAGTGATAGAGTTAGATTGGAGACAAACAAGGTTGCGAAGGTCAGTGCAACGGCACCAGCACACATAGGAATAATCAAATGCCAGCGACGCTCTCTAAAGTGATCTCCGCTACGGCCTGCTAACAGCATTACAACTATTGCACACATATAAGGTAGGCTGGTCAGCAAACCTATATGCCAGTTGTCGCTAATGCCCGAGTTACGAATTAAGGTAGGCAACCAGAAAGTAATTGCATATTGCCCCATTACGACACAAAAGTAGATTCCAGCAAGTAACCACAAGCGTTTATCACTAATGAAGTCTTTAATACTGCTATGCCCTTCTTTCTGTTGATTATCTTGAGCAATTTCTTGCTGAACTAAATTCTTTTCAGCACTTGTTAACCAATGTGCATCTTGAACAGAATCTTTTAGAACCGCGAGGACTAACAAACCAACAACCACTGTAGGTATAGCTTCAAGTACAAACATCCATTGCCAACCATGCCATCCTTGCACATTGTTCATTTGATCCATGATTAAGCCAGACAGAGGTCCACCAATCATTCCTGAAATTGGGATCGCAATAAACCACAGCACAGTCATACGGGCCCGACGATAAGATGGGAACCAATAGGTAAGATAAAGTAATAAACCTGGCGCTAATCCAGCTTCAGCAACACCGAGTAAGAAGCGTAAGGTATAGAATTGCCACTCTGTTTCAACAAATGCAAAACAGCCTGACAAAATACCCCATGTAATCATGATCCGAGCAATCCAACGTCGAGCACCAACTTTATGCAGCACAATGTTGCTCGGTACTTCACATAAGAAATATCCTATAAAGAAAATACCTGCGCCGAGTCCATAAACAGCTTCACTGAACTGTAAATCACTCATCATTTGAAGTTTGGCAAAACCAACATTTACACGGTCTAGGTAAGCACAAAAATAACAAAGCATCAAAAATGGCATCAGCCGAAATGCAATTTTTCGATATGCAGATTTACGAATAGCATCTGTATCAGATGAAAATACGGTATCCATCATGCGAGTCCCTTTACATTTGGCCACAATATCCTCTCGTGACCATATCTCTATTTTAAATTTTCTAATACTAATACTGAATTTTAGTGAATCAGCATGCCACCATTTACGTCTAAAGTTACACCTGTTAAGTAGGCTGATAGATCACTGGCTAAAAATAACGCTGCATTTGCGACATCTTGTGCTTTACCTAAGCGGCCAAGTGGAATGCCTGCAAGAATGTCATGACGGCGATCATCATTCATTAACCCCCCTGTAATGTCTGTTTGAATAAGGCCTGGTGTAAGTGAGTTGACACGAATATTATCTGCACCAAACTCGCGAGCCATCGCTTTACCTAACCCTAAAACCCCAGCTTTGGCAGCACTGTAGTGTGGACCACCAAAAATACCACCACCTCGTTGTGCCGAAACGGATGATAAGCACACAATACTTCCTCCACCGTTTTCTTTCATTGAGGGAATTACAGCCTGAGACATAATGAGTGTTCCACGCAAACTGACATCCAAAATACGATCATAATCATGACGTTTGATATCTAATGTTTTTACAGGTTGGGTAATGCCTGCATTATTGACCAAAATATCAATTTTTCCGTAGTGTTGAAGGGCTTGTTCCACAGCAGCGCATGCTTGTTCTTCATTTGCAACATTTGCTGCTAGACCTAAATGACCTTCGCCCAATGCTTTAGCTGCATGCTGGCTTTGCGCAAGATCTAGATCAACAATAATGATTTTGGCACCTTGCTGTGCAAAGATTTCTGCTGTTGCACGACCAATACCACGTTCAGATGCTGCACCTGTGATTAACGCTACTTTTCCTTGTAGTAACATGTCTATTCCTCTTTTCTTCAACATATTCATTCATCACTAGATTCTCTTTTTTCACAGTGAGCAGCAATAAGGTTAAACTCAACTAGGCATGAATTTTATTCATGCCTATGATATTTTTAGCTGAGATTTGAAAGAAAAATGGAATTTTAAATGAACAATAGTGAAAAAAATTACAATCAGGTACCTGCAATAAAAACCTTACAGGCCTTTGAACAAACTGCTCGATTAGGAAATGTGGCAAAAGCAGCAGAGGTTTTGAGCCTCACACCATCTGCTGTCAGTCATCAAATCGCAAAACTAGAAGAAATGATCGGTCAAAGCTTATTTATAAGAGGCGCACGCGGAGTAACCTTAACGCCTTCTGGTGAACGTTACTATCAAGATGTAACCGCTATCTTGCATAATCTGATGTTAGCCACTGAACAAGCATCCGATAAAAGCCCAAAAGATAGTTTATATATCCATTCTTCACCAAGCTTTGGACTTCTGTGGTTACTGCCAAGATTGGAATCATTTAAAGAACAATACCCTCTTATTCAGGTAAATTTATCTTGCTCATATGAAAACCTTCATTTCACACGAGATAAAATTGATATTGATATTCGTCATGGTATTCCGAATTGGACAGGCGTCGAAATTAGAACGGTTCGAAGTGAAAAATTAGAAGTTCTTGCCTCCCCTAAATTACTTGAACGTAGTCCAGTTTCTAGACCTAAAGATTTACTAAAAAAAGAACTCATTTTATCGAAGTCTACTCTGGTTACATGGCCCCAATGGTTTGCACATAACGGATTAAGTATTCCAGAATTCCCTTACACTTTTAGTTTTGATCGATCCTATATGTCACTTGAAGCTGCAACCCATGGGCTCGGTTTCGTCCTTGAAAGCAATTTACTTACCCAAAATTATTTAGCATCAGGAAAACTTGTCAAAGTCTTTGCTGATGACTTATCCGTGCCCATATCCGCACATCATTTAGTTTACCCTCGCACCCATGAGAATATTCTCAAAGTGAACCATTTTTTAAATTGGATTGGTGAAGAAATGACAGAAATTTTCTAATTTTTCTAAATTATTTTTACAGTCTGTAAGTAGCATATCAATTTAATTTCTTATTTTAGACAACAAAATATGCATGCGAAATTGCTATATATTCAAATATTGTTGAGAAAAAAATGGACTTTCCATTATGAGGGATAATTGATTAATGTTGCGCCATTCAAAATTATAGGTATAAGAGTAAAACACATACTCATCATCCAACCTTAAAAAAGATAGCGCATCCGTTATTTCAAATATTGAGATTTACCGCAAGCAATGCCAATAACGCGGGAATTGCCTGTATATACATAATTTTCTTACTGGCAGTCATTCCACCATAAATACCCGCCACCAATACACAGCCTAGAAAGAAATTTGCCAGTGAAGTTGCGTAGATTTCGGGTGTGCATAATGACCAAAATAAACCAGCAGCGAGGAAACCATTGTACAAGCCCTGATTTTGCGCCATCACTTTGGTCAGTTTTGCTTTTTCCGGCGTATTAGCAAATGCTTTTAAACCATAAGGTTTATCCCACAAAAACATTTCCAATACCAGAATATACACATGTAACAGCGCAATGAGACCGACTAAAATTTGCCCAACCATGTTTTTTCCTTATTTTAAATATGGTAATAGATCAGCACTTTTGCTGATCTATGCCAGATAGGATTACGGTTTTAACAGTACCTTGCCTTGACGGGCACCTTGAGTGGCTTTCGCTGCTGCTTGTTGAATTTGATCAAAACTGAATATACCTTCTACGGGTAATACTAATTTTTTTTGCGCGGCTAAAGTCACTAACTCGACAATCAATTCCCTTTTGCGTTCTGCAGATAGTTGCTTATTCACTACACTTGCCCAGAAACCTTTGACAATGGCTTGTTTAAAAATCAGATCACCTGAAGAAATTTGCATCACTTCTCCAGTCATACTTCCAAAAGAAACCAAAACACTGTTTTCACTGAGTAGAGCCAACATTTCACCACTGGCTTTACCGCCAATTGAATCCACCCCTGCAATTAAAGGCTGATCAGCATGGATTGCTTTGACTTGATCTTTCCAATCTGGCTGATCTGTAGCAACAACATTTTGAATACCTAAAGCATTCATTTCTGCAATCGCGTCACTACGGCGAACCAAATGAATGACTTTTTGACCACGCGCCTGTGCAATCATGGCAACGGTTTTGCCTACAGCACCATTGGCGGTATTTTGAATCAACCAGTGATCTTTTTGAAGATCAATAAAATCCAGCAACATCAATGCACTGATCGGCATACCAATCAATTGAGCCGCTGTTTCATCATCTATTGCATCGACTAATGGGACGACACCCTGTGCAGGTGCAATAAAATACTCTGCCCAACTGCCATGCACGGCTGCAACTGCAACACGTTGTCCTACCGACACGTGGTCGACGCCTTCTCCAAGTGCATCAATGACACCAACCCCTTCACTTCCTCCGATCGCTGGTAGTGTCGGTTTATAGCCATAACTGCCTCTCACCGTCCATACATCATGGTTATGGATGGGAGATAAAATCATTTTAATACGAACTTCACCTGCTTTAGGTTCAGGTTTAGGCATTTCTGCTGATGCTAATACATCTACAGGTTCGCCAAACTTGTGATGAATAATACTTTGCATTTTGACCGTCCTATAATGGTTTTAGTAATTGCTGTGTTGTTTCCAATGCAAGATAAAGCGGTTGTTTATCTTGTGCGAGTCTTGCCAATAAAGCTGCACCCAACCAGAGCTGATACATCGTTTGTGCCATTTTCTCAGGTTCAATATGTGGTGGAATTGAACCATCTTTTTGCCCTTCACGAAGTAAATTCGTAATACGTTCTGTCAGCTTGGTTACTCCAAAATTTAAAATTTGACGCATATCTTCAGATAAATCTGAGACCTCAGCTGCAAGTTTTACAATTAAGCAGTTTTCAGCCCAGCCCCCCTCATCATGGCTTGGATCATCAATCCACGCTTGCCAAAGCGCCACTAAACTTGCATATGCACTGCCCTGTTCTGTTTGCATTAGCTGATCTATTTTGACTTTATAATCAGCAAGATAATGCTTTAAAAGTTCACAACCAAATGCTTCTTTGGAGGCAAAATAATGATAGAACGAACCTTTTGGAACGCCACAGCTCGTTAAAATTTCCTGCAAGCCAACCCCAACAAAACCTTTATGTAATACCAATCTATAACTGGTATTTAAGATATGTTGACGCGTTGCTTCACTTTTATCTGATCTTTTCATTGTTTTACTATAATCAATAATAGACCAGTCGTCTAGTTTATTTATATTTTGATTAACAATGCTTTTTTGAGTCGTTACAAACAGCTAATTCACAAACTGAATGGATTATCTTTTGTTTTATTTTCAATCTTAAACAGATAAAACCTTTTTCCTCTTTTTGTCAGTATTCGTTTTATTGCACTTTCAGATTGTTGTTAAAATTTAAGTTTATTACATAATGACATCATTTTTCATACACTTTATTCATGATTAGCCAACACATAAAATCAACAAAAAAACTAAAATTTTAATCAATTGATATTTATTAATTTTCTAGGCATTCAGCGCTCCGAATGACTGTATGAACGATGTTTGAATCGTACCTCTCCATATTTTTATCGTTGATTGTGTTTTGAGTGAAAACTTTAAAGCAGAGTCATGAATCAGGATTAAGCATTTATGTATAAAAGAAAAATCAAACCACTGGAAATCGATGATGTCGAAATTATTGATTATGATAAGACAAAAAAAGCCATTAAAGCAGCAGCTTTAGGAAATGCGATTGAATGGTTTGATTTTGGTGTTTATGGATATGTCGCTTATGTATTAGGTCAGGTTTTTTTCCCCAATTCCTCACCCAGCATACAGATGATTGCGGCTTTAGCGACCTTTTCAATTCCCTTTATATTCCGACCTTTAGGTGGACTATTCTTTGGTTTTTTAGGCGATAAATATGGTCGGCAAAAAATTCTGGCAATCACCATTATTATCATGTCCGTCAGTACCTTCGGTATTGGTTTAATTCCATCTTATGAAACTATCGGTATTTGGGCCCCATCTTATTACTGATTGTAAAAATTGCTCAAGGCTTCTCCGTGGGTGGTGAATATGCAGGTGCTGCAATCTTTGTTGCTGAATACTCACCAGACCGAAAACGAGGTTTTATGGGAAGTTGGCTGGATTTTGGTTCAATTTTGGGCTTTGTGGTGGGTGCCGGTGTGGTTTCCCTGATTACTTTTGCTGTAGGTGAAGCGGCTTTTGTCGAATGGGGTTGGAGAATTCCATTTTATTTAGCGCTTCCGTTAGGATTGATTGGCTTGTATTTGCGCCATTCCTTAGATGAGACACCTACATTTCAATCCCATTCGGAAGAACAATCACAACTTAAAAAACCACAAAAAGTGGGTTTTAAACAAATTTTACGTGATCATCGGCGTAGTTTATTGGTCTGTGTTGGATTAGTACTATGTACCAATGTCACCTACTATATGCTTTTAACTTACTTGCCAAGTTATTTTTCACATAACTTAGGCTATTCAGAAAGTCACGGCGTATTGATCATCATTGCAGTCATGGTGGGGATGCTCTTTGTGCAACCTTTTGTGGGGATGCTCAGCGATAAAATAGGTCGTCGACCATTTGTTTTTGCAGGCAGTATTGCTTTGATCATACTGTCATATCCGGCTTTTTTATTGCTCGGAACCAACAATGTATACTTGATCTTTTTAGGTCTGTTGATGCTTGCACTGTCACTGAATATGTTGATCGGTATCATGGCATCAACACTGCCTGCACTTTTCCCAACCGAAATTCGTTATAGTGCCCTTGCGATTGCCTTTAATATTTCTGTCGTCATTGCGGGTCTCACTCCAACGATTACTGCAACCTTGGTAGAAACCACACACAATATAATGGTGCCAGCATACTATCTTGTGATTTGCGGTGGCTTTGGCGTGATTACTGCATTTTATCTTAAAGAAACTGCCAATCTTCCTCTCAAAGGTGCAAAACCGATGGCTGTGGATACTGAAGAAGCAGAAGAACTGCTTGAGCAATATCATGACAATATTGAGCAAAAAATCGAAAAGATTGATCAAAGAATTGAGGAATTGCAAGAAAAACGTGATCATCTTGCAAAGCAGCATCCTGATATTGATTAATCTTGAAGTTACATATTAGAAGCGTACTGACCGTCATTTATTTCAAACTGCTTAGACCATAAAAACAACCTCTGATTTTGACAAATCTCAGAGGTTTAAAACCAAAACCCTCATGCAATACGATATTTTGATGCTTCAGGAATTCGTCCTAATTGCTGACGTTGTTTTTTGAAATAAGGCAGCACATGCTCACCTAATCGATAAGCCTCCTCTAAATGCGGATAACCGGCCAAAAAGAACAGATCAATACCAATACGATTATATTCTTCGATACGTTCGATAATCTGGGTATAACTTCCTACCAAGGCTACTCCTGGGGGAACACCAATATAGCCAAAACCAGACCAGACGTTGGGATGAATGAAAAAATCATTCACATTTTTACTGCCTGCTTTTTCGTTGTATTCTTTTTCAAAACTCAGAACACGGGCAGATCGCAATCCTGCATGTGCTGCAGAAGCGTGCAAACGTTGTTTTTCCGCAGCTTCGTCTAAATAGCGCTGTGCTTCTGTTAAAGCTTCTTGCTCTGTGCGTCGGGCAATCGTATCGATAGACAGACCAAACTTGATATTCTCTCGACCATATTTGGCCGCACGCTGTCGGACATCAGCAATCAATATAGCAATTTCACTTGGTTTTTCTGCCCGCATTAAATAATAATCGGCATGCTTTGCAGCAAACTCTCGAGCAGCCTCAGACGAACCTGCTGTACATATGATCGGTAACTCTGCTTTGTTCAATGGATATTTCAAGCCACCCCCTTCAGCAGAGTAGTACTGACCTTGATAGTGAAATGATTCATTGTGCCAATATCCTTTGACAACATCTAAAAATTCCGTTGCACGGATATAACGATCATCGTGTGGCGTTACATCCCCCACTTGCCGTTGGATAACTTCCGATCCGCCATTGATGATATTCCAAACCAAGCGGTTTCCCGTTGCTCGTTGATAAGTTGCGGCACTTTGCACGGCGTTATAGGGACTAAAGTGATAAGGCTGAAAAGCCGTCACAAAATTTAATCGTTTGGTTTCTCTCGCCAATAATGAGCATACCGTCCAAGGTTCTTCACCTGTTGGCGCATTCACCATCAATGCACCTGCAAAACCATTGATTTCAGCAGCTCGCGCAATCTGGCTCAAATAATCAATATAACTAAAGTCATCGCCAACCTGATAGTTGGACACCGCACCCGTATTTTCAACACCTGCAACACGCGTCCAATCACCACGGTTACGTGGATCCCCAGCTAAAAACTCAGCCTCGCCATGTAGTGGTAAACGTGTAAAAAATTCTATTCCCATGAAAGTAATCCTCATTTTTAAAATTTAGCTGTAAATGAAGCACCCACCTGACGTGGATTGCCATAAGTTAAAACGTACTGCCCGACTGGACCATTTGGACGTCCATGTACTTGATATTCTTCATTAAGCAAATTTTTCACATAGGCATTGACTTGATATTTGTTATTGGCACTGTGATAGCCAATATTGGCATTCCACAACGTGTAAGCTTTTTGGCTCAAGACAGGATCAACGGTATAATTCTGACGGTTGACCAAGAAATATTCACGATCTCGATAACTTGCATCCGTTCCGACCACGACACGTGAGCCATTGCTCAGATTAAAGGTATATTCTCCACCAAGACCCACCGTGTATTTGGGTGATCGCACCAGACTGTTGCCTGTATTATCCGCATTTACAACGTTGGTCACGGGATTTTTATCTACAAAGTCTGTATATTCACTGTCCAAATATGCGCCGGCAAAACGGAGTCTCAAGTTTTCCGTTGCCAAGTAATCCAGTTCTAGTTCAGCACCTTTCACCTCAGCTTTTGGTCCATTGGCTAAAACTGAAGTTACCCCTCCGGCTTGCCCCTCGGTTGCGACCAATAAGTTGGTTTGAATGTCTTTATAGTCATAATAAAAAATATTTGCATTTGCAGTTAAATCACCATTCAACAATGTTGACTTAAGCCCAAGTTCGTAACTGTTTAAATATTCAGGATTAACATCAGTCAGTTGGGTTAAACTGCTAGATATCCCTGTGTTAAACCCACCTGAACGGAACCCACGGGCGAAACGAAAATAAGTATTCAGGTCAGGATTGATTTCATATTCTGGTGTGATGTCATAAGTCAGCTCATTCCATGTTTTTTTACGGCTGGTTGAACCATTTGCATTTGCTGCTGGATTATAGACGCTATTGCTGTATCCATCCTTTTTCCACCAACTGCCTTTGCTGTAATCCCCTGTCGTGATTTGAGTTAAATCAAGATTGATGTCTTTTTCTTCACTGGTCCAACGTAAGCCGCCCGTGACTTTGAATTTATCCGTGAATTTATAGGTGCTGTTTCCAAACAGGGCAAAGCTCTGTGTTCCCTGATCATAACCAATGTCTCTGAATGCAGGTGTAGCAGCAGTTTGAGACGCAGCGCCGTTCGGTAAAGTTTTTGTTACACGTGCGCTGACACCTGTCGCATCTAAATCCTCATTAAAATAATGTAGCCCGGCAATCCAGCTTAGGCGTTTTTCTGCATCAGACGCAATACGAAACTCCTGACTATATTGACGCCATTCATTATCAGTATAACTACGCGCAATATCATATGGTGTATAGTCACCATCTGATATTGATTTTTGGGTGGTTTTATCAAAAGCTGTAATCGAGGTAAAAGTATAACCATTACCTAAATTACCCGTTAAACTGAGGGATGCACCGTCATGCTGAATTTTGCCACTTTCATCCAAGTCTAAATATGTATCACGTCCCTTTGGTCTCTCATATACACCCCAATATTTTCCAACACTTAGAGAGCCATTATTTCCTGTGCCATTATAGGTTTGACTATGTAAATTGAGTAAAGCATCCCAATCCTCATTCACTTTGCCTAAAATTTGGAATCGAAAAGATTTTTTATCAACATCTCCATAGTGTTCTCCATTGGCTAAGTTTTTGGCATAGCCATCACGGTCCTCAGAATAAAATGCTCCCCTGACCGCAACGTTTTCCGATATTTTTGCATTCGCGGCAGCTTCAAACGTTCGAAGGTTATAGTCCCCCAAACCAATAGTTGCATAACCATTTGGTTTATCTGTAAATGTGGGTTTTCTAGAGATATAATTTACTGCACCCGCCGTTGTATTTTTTCCATACAGTGTACCTTGTGGACCTCGTAAAACTTCGATGCGTTCAAGGTCAAATAGATCCCCTGCACCTGCAACAGGAGCATTTAAATATACACCATCCGCATAAACCCCAACGGGAAATACTGTAGACGCAGCAACATCTCCAGTTCCTAAACCACGGATATACCATCGTGGACGACTATCGCCATCTGGATTTTCCGCCGCCGCGTTGGGTGTGTAGGTTAGGACATCGCCAATAAATGTCGAACCTTTAGCTGCCAGGTCTTTTCCAGAAACGGCAGTGATTGCCGTTGGAACTTTTTGAATGTTTTGTGCTCGATATTGTGCTGTAACAATGACATCTTTTAATTTTTTGACATCTTTTGCATCCACAACCTGTGCCTGTTGATCAACTTGATTCGCTCCAGTGAGCTCATCATCGGCAAGCGCCAGTGTTGAAACACTCGCTGTAACCCCCCACATAGCAGTCAAAATACTCTGCCTAATTTTTGTAACTTTGAACATGGATTCTCCATTTTAAACTTATCTCTTATTGTTATTGGCAACTTCCATGCCACTATTTTAAAGTTATATTTTTCAATATATTAAAATATATAAATAAAATTTAAGCAGAATCAACTGCTGTTAGATAGACATTTAAATTACGTCGCTGTTGTTATTTCAACAGGTATATGTTGCGATACAAAATACCGAAAAAAAGCCATACATCTGTATGGCTAAATCAGGGTGAATATTGTGCTGATTTTTTGATGATTAAAATTGATAGCGAAACTGCCCCTGAACACTCAAAGGACGCATCGGTTGTAAAAATTCACTGTTTGCGCCTGCTAAACCATTAACGAAATTACGCTCATTGGTTAAGTTCAATACGTTCAATCCGACTGTCCATTGTGGCTGACGATAATAGAGTCCCAAGTCTAAATTGTAATTGTTGGGTACTTTGACTGTTTGACTCAAATTCGTATACCAATTACTTGTCCACCAACCAGATAGATTCACGCCAAAACCCGATTGATGCTGATAGTCAACATATGCACTGGCAGAATATTTTGGTATCCCTGCTGCATCATATCGACCAGCTGTACGTAGGTTGAGCGCATTACTGTCACCCCATACAGTTGCATTATCTGCATAAAACCCATAGGGCGAAAAACCTGAAGGTACAATTGAAGAATATTCAGCATCTAAATAGCTAAAGTTTCCACCTATGGCGATATTGGGTTTGAATTGCCAACGCAGAGAACTTTCAATGCCCTTGATCTCAAATCTCGCCATATTGCCATTGGTATCAGGTGATAAATCACGTTTTTGTTCAAATCCACTCAAAGTCAAAAAAAGTTGTTCTGCAATAGGCTCGTATTTTACACCAACTTCTTTTAACTCACTTTGACTATCAAAAGCCAAGGGATTGAGCTGATTGCCGGCTCCCCAAATTAAAAATGGACCAAAAACACCAGTATTTAATGCAGTGCTCCTGTCATAGGTAAAATATATTGTACTTTTATCCGTCGGTTTGACAAAAGTACTGATCTGATAACTTAGCAGACTATAATTCTTGGTATCTGATCGGACATCACTTTGCGTCAACACCAAGGGGTTCTCAAGTTTCGCTTTTATTGAACTATGATTTATTCCTAGATTTATTCCGAAAACATCATTAAAGGTAAAGTTCTGTTGTGTAAAAACACTGAAAGTATCCCAAAACCCATTGCCTGTGTACACCGCACCTCCACCATTTGGAGGAAATCCACCTTTTTCAGCATATAAACCATGTCCAATGGGATACATTCTCGGTAGGTTCAAATAACCAAAATATTGAGAATATTGGGGAACTCCGACTTGTCCAATCCAGCTTCCCGTTGAGTGTCCAGTGTTGACCAGACCCAGTAAATCCCCTGGATTTTTTTGTGAGGGATCATTGGTCAGATCATAGGGGTTGATATTAAAACTGTTATTGGCTGCTAAAGATGTGAATTTCTCGTATCGATAGCTTCCTCCCGTGCTACTTTTATTATTGATTTTTAAACCCAAAAGCTCAAAACTATGATCACCTAGAAACTCCAAACGATGATCAAACAAATCATGTTTTAAATCCGTAAAAAAGCTACCGACTGAATCTCCAAGATCGTGACTTTTTTGAAATAATGTACTGTTGGAAACAGACCATTGTGTATTGATATCTTTTACGACTTTAAGTTGAGTACTAAACCGTTTCGCACTGTTTTTATCTTCACTTCGCCCTGAGACATTGCCATCAAGTTTAACCAATTCATTGCCAGGAATAGTTGGATCATAGACCCAACCACGGATTGTTCCCGCTTGATCTGAGTTGGCACTGGGCAATGCTGTAGTGTGTATATCCCCTACAGCAATATATTGATTTTTACTGTTCTTCTGTCGTTCTTGCCAACCGATAACTTTAGAGTTTGCTGCACCAGACTCAAAGACTGGTGACCAAAAACTTGAGCCATTTTGAATAATTGGAGTTGCTCTGCCTTTATAATACAGACCTTGATCCACTGCTTTTTGAGTGGCCCTGTTCCAGCCGTGCGTGACATTAAAATCATAGTAGTCATCATAACTGATGTTCCAATCTACACGCAGACCTTCATTGGGACGCCAAGCCAATGCCCCAAAAAAAGCATTATAGTTATTTTTGACATTGTCATAATAATCATTTGATTTTTGCGCTGTGGCACTGACACGATATGCTAAATCTTCATGAATGGGTTGACTATGATCAACACTGAGAGAGAAATTAGGTTCAGCACTTTTGCCCGCATATACTGAACCAATTACGCCAGATACTACCGTTTCAGCCTTGTTGAAATTCGGCTTTTTGGTCAGATAATTGATATAGCCCCCCGACCCTGAAGTGGGCGCAAAAATAACACCTGTCGGTCCTGCAACAATATCAGCAGCTTCATAGGCATTTAAATTTGTTGGATGGCGTGTACTATAAATACGTTGGTTATCTTGAAATACTTCAGAATTTTGTCCACGTATCTGTGGCGTAAAATTTGAATTTTGTCCCCCACCCCGTGTAATACTCGGTGCGTATTTGACAAGATCATCCGCACTACGAATGACATCTTCACGAAATTGCTGTTCTGTGACCTGAGAAACGACCCGAGGCGTATCTAACACTGAACTATCCGTACCATATACCGAACGCAGATTTCGATTGGGTACAATACTTTTTTTCGGCTATTTGCATTTTAGGGTGGGATTTTTATAAATCTCACCTTATTTTTAACTTAACAAACTCTAATTTTGCAATCTAAGGTTGAAACTACTTGAGCTAATCATTTTTAAAATTTGCATTATAAGGTTGAAAGTGAATTTAGCTTTTTAATAATCCTTTTAGTTGACTCAAATATTCATTTGCTTTTTGTTGAGCATTTTCTTCTGATAAATTCAAATCGGATTGAATCTTAATGATGCTTTGTTCAAACTGGCTCAATTCCAAATCACTCAATCGTTGTTCATCTTTGTACATATCTATAGTTGCTCGACACAAATGAATGAAGTGTGCTGTTGTTTTGTGCTGATAATTACAACAAGCATGAATGATATTTTTGAGTCGTCTGTGGCGTAGCTCAATATTGATTGGTTTATAAGTTGGATGGCTTGCGCTAAAAAATAGTGCCTTATCTATGGCATCACCGCTATACCAACCTTTATCCAAATTTTCTTGTGCTGCTTGAATGTAAATTTCTGCTACTCGCTTCCTGTCAGCCAAAATGTATTTCTCAATTTCAGCTTGGTCGGTTAAAAGCTCAATTGGTTCAAACTGAACTTTAGTGCCGTATCTGTTTTGGGTAGATTGATCATTTACTCGCAGAAAAATGGTTGCACCTATTTCTATATCTGATAGCACGGCATTTTTGACAAGTTTGGCTTGATAATTTTTTACACTACCGATCAGTTCAGCTTGAATATACTTTGTTCCAATTTTTAAGATACGAAACTGTCCAAATGCTGTCATTTTTTCTTGCTTATTTGACATCTCACACCAAGCCTAATTATTATCCTGTGATAAATTTTAACATTAAGTCTTTATTCTGAAATAAAAAATTACTCAGATTTGAAATTTTTAAATATTGCATTTCAAGGTTGAAAAATCTACGTTTATTGCATAATATTTAACTATTGCAAAATAAGGTTGAAAATAAAATGGCTTCTGCACCAAACAATACCGAATCTACTCTCGCTAGTTTTATTTGGAGTAATGCCAACGACCTTCGTGGAGGTGGCTTTCAGCATATAGATTTCGCCAAGGTGATTTTACCTTTTACGATTTTAAGACGTTTGGAATGTGTACTTGAGCCAACGAAAGAAGCGGTTCTCAACACTTATACGCAATTTAAAGATCAAGGTTTAGCCATTGATGACATTCTAACTAATGTCAGTACAAATCCGTTTTATAACAAATCCACCTATAATCTTTCTAATTTAGGTGGTACAAAAACTAAAGCTAATCTTGAAGATTACATCGCCAATTTCTCTGAAAATGTACGTGTCATCTTTGAACAATTTGATTTCAATACAACAATTAATAAATTAGCCAAAGCCAATCTATTACTGCGTATTTGCAATAATTTCGCTGCCATCGACTTACATCCGAATGTTGTGCCTGACCGTACCATGAGTAATGTCTATGAACATTTAATTGCGAAGTTTGGTGCAGAAGTCGGTACGGGGTCTGAGGACTTCATGACTCCGCGTGATATTGTGCATTTAGCAGCAACTTTATTGCTTGAGCCTGATAATGAGCTGTTTGAACAAAAGAACGGTTTAATTCGCACCATCTACGATCAAACCTGCGGTACATCGGGTTTTTTAACCGACATGATGAACTATGTAGAAGGCTATAAAGACCGATATAGTGTTGCTCCTGTACTTGTGCCTTATGGTCAAGAGTTGATAGAAGAAACTCATGCTGTCGCATTGGGTGCAATGTTACTCAAAAAATTAGAATCTGACCCAAGTCGTGATCTTTCCAAAAATATCAAATTAGGCAGTACATTAAGCAAAGATCATTTTTTAGATCAGCGTTTTCATTACCAATGTTCCAATCCGCCTTTTGGACTGTCTTGGGCAAACGATGCCAAAGCCGTACAGTTAGAGCATAAAGAAAAGGGTTTAAGTGGTCGTTTTGGTGCGGGCTTGCCTAAAGCCAGTGATGGCTCAATGCTTTTTTTACAAAATCTAATTTCCAAACTAGAACTGCCTGAAAATGGTGGTGGTCGTGGTGCGATTGTGCTATCAGGTTCACCATTGTTTAACGGTGGTGCAGGCTCAGGCGAGTCGGAAATTAGACGATTCATTTTAGAAAATGATTATCTCGAAGCAATTGTGGCATTGCCGACTGATATTTTCTTCCGTACAGGTATTGGTACATATATTTGGTTAATCTCAAACCGTAAACCTGAACAGCGCAAAGGCAAAGTACAGCTCATTGATGCTACAGGCATGGGTTCATCTATGCGCAAGAATGAGGGCAACAAGCGCAAGTTTATTGACCAAAATTCGATTGATGAAATTAGCCGTATTTATGCAGATTTTGAAGAAAGTTTGGTTAGTAAAATCTTTGACTATACTGACTTTGGCTATCGCAGAGTCAAAGTCTTGCGCCCTCTACGGATTGATCTTCAATTTGATGCGGAAAAACTGGAATCGTTTAAAGCATCGAAAGAGTTTGGCAAGTTATCAGACAGCGACCAAAATGCGGTATCAGCTTATATTGAGCAGCAGTTTGGTGACAGCAAAGACTATGCTTGGTTTGAGAATACATTCCTGAAAAATCTACCACTCAGCAAAGTCAGTAAGGGCTTAAAGAATGCTTTGATCGCTGCGTTTGGTGTGCAAAATCCTGATGCCGAAGCCGTTGAAATTAATGGTGAAGTACAAATCGACAGTGACCTCACCGACTATGAAAATATTCCTTTAAATCAAAATATTGAGGACTATATGGCAAAAGAGGTACTTCCTCATGCGCCTGATGCGGTAATTGATACCAGTTATACTGATGCCAAAGATGGTCAAGTAGGTGTAGTGGGTTATGAAATTAACTTTAACCGTTATTTCTATGTATTCGAGCAGCCACGCCACCCAAATGAAATTATGGCGGAGATCAAAGAGTTGTCTGCCGAAGTCGCAAAATTGCTTGGGGAGGTTTAAAAATGGAATTTAAACAATACCCAAGTTATAAAAAAAGTGGTGTGGAATGGTTAGGTGATGTACCTGAACATTGGAATTTAAAAAGGTTTGGTTATCTTTTTGATGAAAACAAAAAGAAAAATATTGGCTTAAAAGAAACTAATGTTTTGTCTTTAAGTTATGGAAATATTAAAGAAAAGAATATTGATGACAATAAAGGTTTATTGCCTGAATCCTTTGAAACTTATCAAATTATTGAACCAAATAATATTGTTTTCCGCTTTACGGATTTGCAAAATGATAAACGTAGTTTAAGAAGTGCTATCTCAAAGTATCACGGAATTATTACGTCTGCATATATTGCCGTCAAAACCAAACAGAATGCAGATTTTTATAATTATTTGTTTCGTGCTTACGACTTACAGAAAGTATTTTATTCGATGGGCGAAGGTATGCGTCAATCTTTAAAGATGGACGAATTAAATAAAATGCCTGTTGTTTTACCAAATAAAGATGAACAAAAACGCATTGTTTCATTTCTCGACACCGAAACTGCCCGAATTGACACCCTTATTGCCAAGCAAGAAAAGTTAATTGAGCTTTTGGAAGAACAGCGTAAGTCGATTATTTCTCATGCCGTGACCAAAGGTTTAAACCCTAATGCACCGATGAAAGACAGTGGTGTGGAATGGTTGGGGGAAGTGCCTAAGCATTGGGAAGTGGTGAAATCCAAAAGATTATTTTGGTGTAAAGGTGGATTTGCATTTTCAAGTGATGATTTTTTTGAAGAAGGTAATTATCCAGTAATTCGAATTTCAAATATTCAAGATAAATCTATTTCAACTGATAAAATTGTCTATGTTAATAGCTGTACTAAAAAAGTTTTTAATCAATTCTCTGCTTATACAGGGGATTTGATATTTTGCATGACGGGTGCAAGTTTAGGGAAAGTTGGTCTTTTACCTAAAGAGTTAAGTTTTGCTCTAATTAATCAACGTGTAGGTAGACTTGATATAACATCTTACGCAATAAAGCAATTTGTGTTTTACCTAGTTTCTAGTCATGGATTTCAAACTAATATTCGTATGCTAGGAGTGGGTCTAACTGATAATTTTCCTAATATTAGCTCTGATCTAATAGGAATTGTTGATGTAGTTCTTCCACCATTAGTCGAACAACAAGGGATTGTTAATCACCTAGAGATAGAAAACTCTAAAATAGATACTCTTATTGAAAAGCAAAATCAACTTATCGACAAACTCAAAGAATACCGAGCTTCGATTATCTCTCATGCAGTTACAGGCAAAATTGACGTAAGGGAGTTTGGCGCATGAATTTTTTAGCAAACACTATCTAAAGCCAATATGGGAATGCCTGAGTTATGGCATCAAGCCCCGTTTTGGCAACACGCATTACAACAGAATTAAAAATTAGGGGAATCGCATGAATATTTTGGCAGACAAAGCCCATTACGAAAGCCACTTAGAAGCCTATATTGTGCAAAAACTGCAAGCGCAAGGTTGGGTGGTTGGGCAAAGTAAAAATTATCATACCGAATATGCACTCTATCCCGAAGATTTAATCACATGGATTCAAGTGACACAGCCTGAAAAGTGGGAAAAACTGCAAGCACTAAATGGTAGTAATACCGAAAAACGCATCATCGACCGCTTGGATGATGAACTGAATAAGAAAGGCACAATCCATATCTTTCGTAATGGCTTTAGCATGGCGGGCGCAGGCACAATCGACCTCAGTGAAAGCGCACCCGAAGATGGACGCAATCAAGCCGTCATTGACCGCTATAACGCCAATATTCTACGTGTTGTCCCACAACTCAAATATCATCCATCCAAAGATGCAGGGATTTTGGACCTTGTGTTCTTTATTAATGGCTTGCCAATGGCAACGGTGGAAATTAAGACTGAGTTTAACCAGTCTTTAGAAGATGCCATTGAGCAGTATAAAAATGACCGTAAGCCGATAGACCCTAAAACAAGACGTAAAGAGCCATTGCTGACACCCAAGCGTGGTGCAATTGTGCATTTTGCCTTGTCTGAATCTGAAATTGCCATGACCACCGCTTTAGATGGTGAAAGCACCTATTTCTTGCCGTTTAACAAAGGTAATCAGGGACATGCAGGCAATCCCCCTGCGGATGCAGCCAAAGGTGAGGATTATCCAGTGGCGTATTTTTGGGATTATGTCTGCCAACGTGATAATTGGCTGAAAATTTTCCATAATTTTGTCTATGTAGAAAAGAAAAACAAAGTCGATCTATATGGTAATTGGACGGTACAGGAACGCTTGATCTTCCCGCGTTATCATCAGTTTGATGCGGTGAATAAAATCATTGCCGATGTGCAAGAAAAAGGCGTAGGACTGAATTATCTGTGTGAACACAGTGCAGGCTCAGGCAAAACATCGACAATCTCTTGGGTGTGTCATTCACTGGTGCGTTTGCGTCACAATGACGGTACACCGTTTTATAACTCCGTCATTGTGGTGACAGACAGAACGGTACTGGATGACCAGTTACAGGAAGCGATTCAACAATTAGATCATCAGAAAGGCTTAATTGCTGCAATTAACCGTGATGACAAAGAACATGCAGGCAAATCGAAAAGCAAACAGCTTGAAGATGCACTGTTGTCCAATAAACAGATCATTATTGTGACCATTCAGACTTTCCCGCATGTGATGGAAGCGATTCTGACCAATACCAGTTTAAGCGACCGTAACTACGGTATTGTGATTGATGAAGCACATACCTCGCAAACAGGCTCAACAGCATCTAAACTGCAAGCGACATTGGCATTGCAGTCGGGTGAAGCAATGGCTAACCTGACTGTTGAGGAACTGCTTGAGCAGATTCAAAAAGCGCGTGTACAGTCCAAAAACATCAGTCACTTTGCCTTTACTGCAACTCCAAAACACTCGACTAAAATGCTGTTTGGGCGCACTAAAAATGGTGAGCCTGCCAGTGATGATAACTTGCCTGAATCCTTCCATCTATATCCGCAACGTCAAGCCATTGAAGAAGGCTTTATTTTAGATGTACTGCGAGGCTACGTGCCTTATAAAACAGCTTTTAAACTCGGCGGTGAAGCTGTTGACGATGATAAACGGGTCAATTCTAAAGCAGCCAAGAAAGCCTTAGCCCGTTGGATGGCTTTACACGCGACCAATGTCACGCAAAAGGTGCAGTTTATTATTCAACACTTTCACCACAATGTTGCCAATTTGCTTAATGGTCAAGCCAAAGCCATGATCGTGACCAGTTCACGCCCTGCGGCAGCACGTTATAAAATTGCCTTGGAAAAATATATTGAAGATAACCCTGAATACAGTGCCTACCGTGTCTTGGTGGCATTTTCGGGTAAGCTCACGGGCAAACAGATTAGCCATGAAGCAGATGGTGATACCGAAAACGGGGCGCTATTTCAAGTTGGTGAAGATGCTGAATTTACCGAAGCCAATATGAATGCCGATGCACCTAATTCTGATTTACGCATCGCATTTGACCGCCCTGAATATCGTTTAATGGTAGTGGCGAATAAATTCCAAACAGGTTTTGACCAACCCAAACTCTGCGCCATGTATCTTGATAAAGTCATTGCCAATGAGGTTGAAGTGGTACAAACCTTGTCACGCTTAAATCGTACCACCACTGGCAAAGATCAAACCTTTGTAATTGACTTTGTAAATGACCCTGAATGGATTTTAAAGTGCTTCAAAAAGTACGATAACGGGGCAACAATGGTGGATGTACAAGACCCGAATGTGGTTTATACCATCAAAGACAATATTGAAGAACTTGATCTGATTACCGAAGATGATTTGGAGGAGTTTAAAGCAGCTCGTTTTAAAACTATCCGCGATATTAGTAATCATGATTTCAAAGAAACCACACATCCCGACCTGTTTAAAGCAACCGATCGTGTCGCCCGCCTGTTTAACCAAAAACTGAAAATGCTCAAACAGGCGATTGAGCTACAGGAAACCGCATTTGATCAAGCCAAAGCAGACGGCAATGATGAAGGCGCAGAAAAAGCGGAATTTGAGCGCAAGCAGTTAGACGTAGAATTACAAACCTTGATGCGCTTTAAGGGCAATTTGGATAAGTTTAGCCGTATTTATTCCTATGTGGCACAGCTTATTGACTTTGGCGATCCTGAACTTGAAAACTTCTCGGCATTTACCAAGCTCTTATCCAAACGATTAAATGGTATGTCTGCTAAAGAAATTGATATTTCAGGCTTGGTACTGACTGGCTTTGGCATCTTTAAAAAGAAACTTAAAACCGATGATACCGATCATCCCGAAGCGGATGAACCTCAACCATTAGCCCCCATCCAAGGCACAGCGAACGGTGACTTACAGCCAAACAAAATGACTTATCTCAAAGAAGTGATCGAGCTGATTGCACAGACCTTTGGGGATATTTCTACCCGTGAAGAACAGGTGGTGTACATCAATCATTTAGTAACCATTCTACGAAATAACGATGTAGTTATGGCTCAGATTGAAAATAATCCTGAATCCACAGCCTTGCAAGGTAATTTGCCATCGGCAACGAAAGGCGCAATTATTCAAGCACTGACCTCACATCAAGACTTATCAGCATTGTTGCTCAAGACCGATGCACAAGCGATGCAGAATGTGATCAAGGTGCTGTATAAATTGCTTAAAGATGGTGAAACCATTGATGTGCATCGTCTAACATAACGGAGTATTGGAATGATTGATATTCTGCAACTGGAAGGTGTACAGCCGATAGATTACCGTAATGAAGATGGCTGTATTATGATTACCGTACAGCCAAGCGGTGAGCATTTGCAAACATGCCCTGAATGCGGTGGACGCTTATATAAGCACGGTCAGCGTATCAATCATTTTGCTGATACCCCCTTGCAGATGCAACCAGTAAAAATTGAGGTGATACGAACACGCTATCGCTGTTCTGAATGCAAAAGCATGATAACCCCTCAACTCAGCTTCTTAGATGAAAAACGCAGAGCGACCCATCGGCTGATTCAGCAAGTACGCAAGCGTTGCTTAGATCGAACTTTTACACAGCTTGCCGAAGATACGGGTGTAGTCGTGAACACCATTAAAAACATTACGCTCGATTTCGTGGAGGAATTAGAACGAGATATTAAGTTTGAAACTCCAACGATTATGGGTATTGATGAACTTAAATTGATGGGAACATATCGCTGTGTCATCACCAACCTTGCTATGAACAGCTTATATGATATGTTGCCTGAAAGAACTCAAGATACATTGATACCATACTTCGCCAAACTGCCTGATGCAGAAAAAGTAGAATGGATTTGTAGTGATATGTGGCGACCCTTCAAAAAGTCATTTCGTCTGCACCTACCAAATGCCAAGTTGGTTATTGATAAGTTTCATGTAGTGAGAATGGCAAGTGAAGCTTTAGACACTGAACGTAAAGCTTTACAAAGTAGTTTAGACCGTGATGCCCGACTGAATATGAAAAAACATTTACGGTGGATACTGCTTAGACGGCCAAATTCATTGACCGAAGATCAACAAAGAATTTTAGGAAATTTAGAAAAATGGCATCCTGAATTTAAGGAAGCTTATGACCTCAAAGAGCAGTTTTATAATATTTATGAAGCAACAACCAAAGACGATGCCATACAAAGGTTTCATGAATGGGAAAGCAGTATTCCCAAATATTTAAAGTCTTTCCGTGACGTTGCTAAAACTGTGAATAATAACTTTGAGGATATATTCACCTATTGGGATGCGCCAATAAGAATTACCAATGCTTATACTGAGGGGCATAATGGTATTACAAGGGTCGCAAATCGAATGGGACGAGGATATACCTTTGAGGTGCTTCGAGCAAAAATGTTATATAACAAAGTGGCTCGATCTATTACAACTTTAAAGACTCCATCATCTTCATTAAAATCAACCGAAGGTTATGAGGGTTTAACTGCATTTCCAACCAAGCAAGAGAAAACTAAGTTGGAATATGGCGCTTATATTCCAACCTTGGTTGAATTGTATGGCGGTGATGAAGATTTGGATGAAGAACTAATTTCAACCATATAATGCAAATAGCCTTTTTTTCTTATTCTCTGCACTTACAACAATATCTCCAAGCCGAATCACATCTGCATTTTGATCCGTTTGTTCTTGAATCTGATCGTGATTTGAGTCTGGGTTTGAATTCGGGTTTTGCTCAACATCATGTGCATAAGCCGGTGCGGTGAGTGTCCCCAATATCCCCAATGCAACTACCAGTGGGTTCAATTTAAAGTGATGTCTCATAATCTACTCTATTCATTTGATATGAGGTAGATTAGGCAAAGCATATGCCAATCTTCTATTTCGACAAAAGCAACATCTAATTACATGATTTAAAATATTTTTCCTTAATAGATAAAAATATATGGGTTATCCTTCGATTTGCTTTTCAGACAATTGTGTTGAAAATAAAACAAGCCGATTTTCAAATAAAATTTTAAGTTCATAAATTCCAAAGAAAAAAGTTAAAAACAGACTTGGCATCAGTTGTGCTACCTCTATTCAAATAATTGCAAAAGAGTGAAGCAATGTCGAATCAACAAGGATTAATATCTAGAAGAAAGTTTTTGATCAACAGCCTCGCAGGTCTGGGAAGTGTAAGCTTATTCAGCCAATTTGCAGGCTGTGAGAGTAAAAGTTCCGAGCAGCATCGGTCTGACGGACAAAACACCCTATCCAAACCCCAACATGGTGGAACGATTCGCATGGGCGTTATTGGTGGGCAACAGTCAGGCAACCTCGATCCTCATCTTTCACCAGTTGGAAGTAGTATTATCCGTGGCTTTGCCGTATATAGTAAATTATGGGAGTGGGATGAAAATATGCTCCCGCGTTTGGCATTGGCTGAGTTTGCAGAGCCGAATGCCAATGCCAGTGAATGGACAATTCGTTTAAAAAAAGGGTTGGAGTTTCATCACGGTAAAAGTATACGCAGTGAAGATGTTATTTTCTCAATCTTGCGTTTAAGTGATCCTAAACTCGCATCCCCTTTCCGCTCGTTGGTACAATGGATTGACCGAAGCGAAGTTAAAAAGTTGGATGACTATACGGTTCGGATTAGATTTAACTCAAACATTCCCGGCTTTGTTGCTTTACCTGAAACATGGGTTAATTTTGGCGGTATTGTGCCTACTGACTTTGATCCTGTCACAAATCCTATCGGTGCAGGACCATTCAAAGTCAAGGAATTTATTCCAGGTCAACGTTCAGTATTTACGCGTTTTGAAAACTACTTCAAAGCCAATGAGCCTTACGCAGATCACTTAGAAATCATTGATTTCAAGGATCAAATTTCTCGTTTGAATGCATTGTTGGCTGGACAGATTGATTATGCAAATTCAATTTCTCCCGAATATGTTAAAATTTTAGAAAGTGCAAAACATATTCAAACCATCCGCTCACAAAGCTATATCAATAATGGTTTTGACTTTAATACTCAAGTTGCGCCGTTTAATCAAGTTAAAGTCAGACAGGCTTTTCGTTTAATTGCAAATCGAGAAGAGTTAGTCAAACGTGCTTTGAATGGTGAGGGACGCATAGCCAATGATTTATACGCACCACAAGATCCAACATTTTTATCAGCTGTGCCGCAACGCCAACAAAACATCTCTGAAGCAAAGAAACTGCTTGCAGAAGCGGGTTATGCCGATGGTTTACAAATCGAACTGGTGACCACAGCAGGAGCAGCCAGCCAATCAGCCTTGATTTTTGCTGAACAAGCAAAAGCTGCAAATGTTAAAATTATCGTTAAACAGGTCGATCTCGCCACATTTAATGGACCACAACGCTCGACATGGCAAATTTCGACCAATACGACCAATGTAGGTACACCCTATTTATCGACAGCTGTCGTCAATGACGGTCCGATTTCAACTACGGGCAAAGTTAATTTTAATGATGCTGAATATAGTCAGTTATTTTTTAAGGGTTTGGCTGAACCCGATTTGCAAAAACGTAAGCGATATCTGCAACAAGCCCAGCAAATTCAATATCAACGTGGCGGTATGCTGATTTGGGGATTTAGCACTGTGATTGATGCAGCCTCAAAACAGATGGGTGGACTTCAACCCGAACACACTCAATTTTCAACTTGGCGCTTTGAAAAGTTATGGAAAGCTTAAGCGACCTAGAATTATTCAATGCTTGAAAATATCCTCGCTTATCTTGATCATTCGCTCAATACAAGCGAGGTTTGTTTATGGGTTTCAACAAAATGCCATCATATAATTTGATGTTTCTTGAATGTACAACCCTTTAATTTCAATCAGGACTTAGAGTACAGCTTTCCAGGCGCCATGCATGGGAAAAAGTGTTGTAAAAAACCAGGTATGATCAACATAGATCACGCAAAAAAGCTACGAACAATGATATTCGTAGCTTTCACTTTTAAATCAACAGGAATCAATGACCAGGAACAGTAACCACAGAAAGTTTATCTACACCGACCCGCTCAATACTTGCCAATAATTTAGCCACAGTGCCATAAGGCACAGCCTCATCAGCATTCAAATTCAATGCAAGTTGGCTATTGGCATGCTTGCGGTTTTGAATTTCTTTTTCAAAATTTGTCAGCGATACCCTGTCTTTATCCAAGAAGATTTCTCCTGCTGGATTAATACTAATCACGACCGCTTTATTTTGATCTGTCGCTTGCGTCGGCGCCGCTTTGGGTAGGTTCACTTTTACCGAATTGGTCAACAACGGTGCTGTAACAATGAAGACAATCAATAAAACCAACATAACATCAACTAAGGGTGTGATATTGATCTCACTGACTACATCATCCTCTTGAGAAGTTGAAATCGCCATTATGCATACGCTCCTTTCTCATTCACTTCGTTTGATTGAGTGTCTTTACTTATCGCCGTTGTTGCTGCTTTTACCTTAGTTGGAGTTAACTGAAATCCGGCTTTTTGATTTAAACTTACAAAATCCGTAGCAAAATCATCTAGATCAGCACCAATTGATTTTACTTTACGTACAAAGAAGTTGTATGCAAGCACAGCAGGCACGGCAACAGCAATACCGATCCCCGTTGCTACGAGTGCCTCTCCAATCGGTCCTGCAACGATGTCCATACTGGCATTGCCAGATTTAGCAATCGCTTGCAAAGCATGAATGATCCCAAATACCGTACCGAATAAACCAATAAATGGTGCATTGTTCCCAATTGAAGCCAACACCGCTGAGCCTTTTTCAAGTTGACGTCGTTCACTGAGGATCTGTTTACGTAAGTGGCGTTCTAATAAATCCTGACGACTCCATGTTTGCTGTAAATCTTGATGGGTTCTATCATCTGCTTCGATCAGCGTTTTAAAGCCGACATTGGCGATCCGTGCTGTTGGACCTTCTCCCGTTTCGGACTTTGAAAGTGCATCAGTCAAACTTTTTGCTGTCCAAAATTCTTCTACAAAGGCTTTGCTTTGTTTATTGGCTTTATGGGCTTGAAAGGCTTTCACCACGATAAGTACCCAAGTGACAATTGAAAATGCCACCAGTAACCATATTGTTGCATCGTGAATTAGAGAATTAATATCTGTCATGATCGTTCCTGTTTAATATAAAATCTATTTCGGTAATTTAAAATGTAGTGGTACATCTACCCATCCTTCGACAGGTGTTTTGCCTTTTAATGCTGGGGAGAATTTCCAACCCTTTACGGTTTTTAAAGCCGCATTGTCTAAAACATTTCTTCCGCTACTCTGCTTTACAGTGACGGTTTCTGGACTGCCATTTGCTGAAACTTTAACTCGAAGCAATACAGAACCTTCCCACCCCCGTTCTAAAGCCTGTTCAGGATATGTAGGTGCTGGATTACTCAAATATCCGGCATAGCCTTTTGCATCTGTAACAGGTAAATTCTCATCAGATGGCTTATTGACCGCCTCGGCAGCTTTAGGCTCGGCTGTGGTATTTTTCGTTTCTGTTGGTTCTGCGGCTGGCTGTGTTGAGGTTTTTTCTATAGGTTTTTCAGTTGGTTTAGATTGCTCGACTGCTTTTTGGACTGGTTTGGGTTGCGCTTGTTTGTTTGCTACAGCTTTAGGTTGCTCAACGGGTTTAGGTTTTTCCGTAACGGGTGGGATCTTGGGTTTCTGTGTTACAGGTGGAATTTTGGGCTCAATAATCTTGGGTGGTTCGATAGGTTTGACTATTTCAATCACAACAGGGGTTGGCTTTTTAATATCCAAAGCAGATGTAGGTAGTTGTTTTGCTAAAAACCAAATTCCGAAGTGTGCTACCGCAACAGTAATTAAAGCAGTGGCTAACTTATTTAACTTCGGTGAAGGTGGCTGGATATAATCTGCTGACGGACTCTGCTGAAAAGGGTCAACTGTACCAGTCGCCTGTGGTACAGCCAATTGCTCAAATAGCAAAGCTCGCTTGCGGGGGTTAAATACTCTTTCACTCATAATCATTTAAGTTAAAAATAAATATTGAGTAGAAAATTGCATAACTCATGCCAACATCATAAGTAATTGTTTTTAATTATTTTATTTAAAATACCTGGATCGAAAAACATAAATATGTTGTTTTTTAAACACTGCTATGCTGTTCAAACAACAAGAACCCTTTCATATCTCAAAGGGTCCTATGTTTATAATTATAATTTATATCCCACCAAGGGAAGTACTTCCTCTGCTACCCGGTAGGCTTCTTCCAAATGCGGGTTACTTGCAAGGATAAAATGCTCGACGCCAATATCGATGTATTGTTGTAATTGATCTGCCACCTGCTCATAGCTCCCCACTAGAATACAGTTCGGACCGCCCCGTACATTCGACATCCCCGTCCATACATTTGGATGAGCAAATAGGTCTTCAAAACGGTCCCCCTGCGCCAATGCCTGTTGTCTTTTGGCCCCCACTGATTCAGTATCTTTACGTTCAAATGCATTGCCATCCATTGCAATACTTTCATACATTTGTTTAAGTTCTTGAAAAGCCTGTTCTTGGGTTGGTCTTGCTAAAATATCAATACGCATTCCGAACTTTACTTTACGTGCTGGTGCGTGTTGCTCAAAAAAAGCTTGCGCATTTTCAATGACTTTTTGCTGTTGTTCGACAGGCTCTCCCCAAGTTAAATGAATGTCTGCATGCCGACCTGCAACCTGTAATGCAGCATCACTTGCCCCTGCCAACCATAGGCGAGGAATATCGTACTGATTCATTGGATATTTTAAACCGCCCTGTTCGACATGGAAAAATTTTCCATCATAATCAAAAGGTGCATGTTTCGAGTAGCCCTTCACAAACTCCAAAAACTCATGGGTACGTGCATAGCGCTGATCATGTTCAATCAAATCACCATACGCACGCTGTTGTGCTCCTCCTCCACCAGAAATAACATTCCATTCGACCCGTCCCTGACTGAGACGCTGTAAACTTGCAGCCATTTGACTTGCATAAGCAGGATGGATAAACCACGGCTGAATGGCAATCAGAAGTCTCAATCTTTTCGTTTCACGGGCCAGTGCAGAAGCCAACACCCAAGGTTCTTCAGTATGTGGAAATGCAGGGATCAATGCGCCGTGAAAGCCAACAATATCTGCGGCTTTTGCAACTTGTTGTACATAGTCATAATATGCAAATATCTTATCATCGTGCTGGGGAGCAACACGTTGCGGCGATTGGACTGATGAGCTCAGCTGATTCCATTCACCGCGGGTGTGTAATTGATGTGCTCGACGTCCGTCCCCATGTACAGGGATTCTCCATAAAAACTCAACTGACATAATCATTCTCGATCATTAACGGTTTAAAAGTATTTCTTTACTCATCATTGTCACGAGCAGAAATCATGCCGCTTTTCCACAACCATAAAATTTAATATATCTCTTTGTTTTAACTTGATTTCACAATATCAAACTTAAACCCCGTGCTGAAATTTCAACAGTTGACTGCATCAGACTGTCCCTTTCCCAACACACCATCCCCCCCTCAGTAAGAAAAAAATCAAATAAAAATACAATATATTGATTTATATACACTAATTATTTTGGCTTAGATTTTGCTCTATCCAGGTATATTTCTTAATGCTTATGATGATATGCGTAATTCTCTACATCTGCTGCTTGCGCTTAGTCTATTCGGACTTGTAGCTTGTGGCTCACCAAAAACAGAACATGCCACTCAAGATCAATCCATACAGCAACAACTCCGTGTTGCTGTAGTGGCGAATAGAACCTCGGGGAGTTTAGATTTTATTGGTGTCCCCCAACTGATTTCACAGGATCCTATTTTCCTCAATGCACTCAAACAAAAGAATATCGCGTTAAAGTGGGAACCTGTCACGACTGCAGCTGTAGCAACATTGGTCAATGAGAGCTTCCTCAATAATAAAATTGATTTTGCTTTTTATGGCAATCTTCCAGCAGTGGTCCTGAATGCAACTGGTGTTAAGACTCAAATCGTTGTACCAGGTGGTATTGGGAATAATGTTTATCTGGTTGTACCTGCTGATTCAACCGTTAAAACTATTGAAGATTTAAAAGGCAAAAAAATTGCACTACACCGTGGACGTCCATGGGAAATTAATTTTGCTCAACTCATTCAAAGTAAAGGACTCAACCTCAAAGATTTCGAGATTGTTAACTTAAACCCTCAAGCAGGTGCAGCAGCATTATCGGCTAAAAGTGTAGCTGCATTTTTCACTTTAAGTGATGCACTCACCTTGCAAGATCGTCATTTAGGTAAAATTATCTGGTCTTCACAAGCACTGCCAGCTGACTGGAAAATGCGTGCCGAACTTTGGGGTCGAAAAAGTTATTTAGAACAACACCCGGAAACTACACAACTACTTGCCGATGCAACAGTGCGGGCAATGAATTGGGTCTCCAAGCATCAAGATGAATTTCAGCAAAGCCAAACCAGGTTTGGTCAGCCACTCAATGTCATTCAGCGTGAAGGACACAATACTGCTAGTACATGGCAACAGGATTGGTCTGCTGAATATCAGCTGGATGTCCTTAAACAGCATTATTCAAGAGTCATCGACCATGCTGTAAACAACCGATTGATTCAGGCACCAATTAAAGTTGATGAGTTGCTCAATCCAAAATTTACACAGCAAGCGATCCAAAATTTACAGGCAAATGATCCCGCCTATAAGCAAGGAAACTAAGCCATGAAAACGCTGGTCGACCCACTGATCAAACAAACCCATATTGTTCTAGGCGCATCACAATGGACATGGCTGTCATCGAAAAACATCTATCGCTTACTATCTTTGATTTCACCCTTTTTGGTATTGCTGATTTGGCAATGGATCAGCGTTCTACACATCTTTCCTGTACAGATCTTAGTTCCTCCGGCAACAGTTTGGCATGCTTTCATTGGCTTATTGCAAACAGGCGAACTGCAACTACATTTAAAAGACAGTCTGTTGCGTTTATTTCTCGGATTTTCAATCGCTGCCCTTAGCGCTATCGTTTTTGGCATCGCCTATGGCACGCTTTCTAAATTCCATCAATACACCTATATTCTGTTTAATATTTTTTACCAGATCCCAATCTTTGTACTTATTCCAATTTTTATTTTAATTTTTGGAATTGGTGAATTATTTAAGATTCTATTGATTATTAAAGCCTGCTTTTTTCCAATCGCTTTAGTAACTGCGGATGCAGTCAAAAATATTCCTAAAAAATATATTGAACTGGGTCAAATCTACCGGCTTAAAACACGTGCATGGATTAAGTTCATCATTCTCCCCTCAATTTTACCAGACCTCATCAGCGGACTTCGTATTGCACTCGGTCGGGCGTGGCTCATTTTAGTTGCAGTTGAACTTCTGGCAGCAGGAACTGGACTGGGTCAAATGATGGAATTGGGACGACAAATGTTAAGACTAGATGTTGTCATGGTCGGGGTATTCATAACAGGCATCATTGGTTTTGCCCTAGATAAGCTCTTACGCTTGATCGAACAAGGTTTTATCTCAGCTGAATTAAGTTCAAAGGAGAAATAATGTCACCATTCTTTCTTGGCTTTAAAAGCTATATTCAACGCAGTGTTATCTGGCTGCAAGGCTTGTTGCTTCCCTGTCTACTCCTCATTTTATGGCAGTATAATTCTAGCCTAGGTGCAAGTCATGCCTATGCTTTTGTTCCTTTACAAAAAATTTATTCTGCCTTTGTTCAACTGCTTCAATCAGGCGAATTATGGTTCAATACTTGGGGAAGTCTTAAAAAAGCCGGTCTTGGTTTCTTACTGGGTTCGAGTTCAGGATTATGTTTAGGCATATTACTGGCGTACTCAAAAGTTTTAAATGCACTCATTTCCCCCCTGTTTAACAGTATTCGCCAAGTGCCGTTACTGGGGTTAACCCCATTGATTGCTTTATGGTTTGGCAATGGCGATGAAGCAAAAATTTTTATTATTGCACTGGCATCTTTTTTCCCTATGGTTATCAACACCTTTCAGGGATTTTATCATTATGACAAAAAATATCATGAAATCGCACGCATTTATCAATTTTCATGGTGGCGTGAATTTAGAAAAATTCGCTTAACACAAGCACTTCCACATATTTTTACTGGACTCAATCTCGCTGTCCCTTTTACATGGATCACCACCACTGCCAGTGAACTATTATTTAATGCTGGTGCTGGTTTAGGGAATTTAATGATGAAAGCTGAGATCAATGCAGAAATGGATATCCTTTTGGTCTGTGCGACCCTGGTGACGTTGTGTGGTGCATGTATGACCATGACTATCCATATCATTTCACAACGTGTTTTGTTATGGCGTATTTAAACTTATAAAAAATTGCAGGATTTCTTATGGCTTTTTCACTACTATCAATCAAAAAACTCAACAAATCATTTCGACATGAGCAAAAAGCATTAACCGTTTTAGATGGTATCAATCTCGATATCGAACAGGGTGAATTTATTTCAATTGTTGGCAGCAGTGGCTGTGGAAAGTCCACTTTACTGCGCCTGATCGCTGGTTTGGATCAAGACTATCAAGGTGAAATTTTACTCAATCAAGCCCCTATTCAAGGTACAGATCTAAAGCGCGGTTTAATTTTTCAGGAACATCGTTTACTGCCGTGGCTTAGTGTTTCAGAAAATATACATTTAGCGCTCGAAGAAACACATTTATCACGTACTGAAAAATCACAAAGAGTACAGGAACACATCGATATTGTCGGTCTTCAAGGCTTTGAAAACGCCTATCCACATGAACTGTCAGGAGGCATGGCCCAGCGTGTAGCGATTGCAAGAGGACTAGTCAACAAACCTGACATTTTACTTTTGGATGAACCTTTTGGCGCTTTAGATGCCATGACACGCAGTCATTTACAAGCTGAATTACAACGAATATGGCAACATGAAAAAATCACCATGATTTTGGTCACCCACGATATTGAGGAAGCAGTATATCTCGGTGATCGCGTGGTTGTAATGTCTGCCCGACCAGGGAAAATTAAACAAGTGATCCATATTCCTATCGAGCACCCACGCAGCAGGTCGTCAGAACAGTTATTTCATATTCGCAATCAAACGTTAAGCCAACTGGATCAGTTGATATAAACTTAAGGATTTAAAAAAAGATACTTAAATCTGAATGCAATATTTTCAATTATTTTATTGTGATTTAGTAAAATTTCTACTTCATGTTAAAACAAAGTTTATCGTTTAGGAGATGAAAATTATGGGTTTATCTATTTGGCATATTTTATTATTTGCAGTTGTGGTTATTTTATTGTTTGGAACAGCAAAACTAAAAAATCTCGGCAAGGATTTGGGGGGTGCGATTAAGGATTTTAAGGATGCTATAAAATCAGAACACCAAACTGAAATTGATCATAAGCAGCAATTAAAAGAATTAAATCCAATCGATTTAAATAAAGAAAAAAGTCATTAATTGAGGTTGATATAAACAATGTTTAATATAAGTTTTGGAGAGTTTTTATTTTTTGGAATGATTGCTTTAATTATATTGGGTCCAGAAAAACTCCTCCAAACCTTAAGCAGTATATTTATCAAATATAAAAATATCAAAAAACAGCTAGATCAACTACAGACCGAACTTGAAAATGAATTTGAGCTCATCGAGTTAAAAAAAATGATGCAATCTGAATTACAAAAAATTCAACAAACTGAAGATCAGCTCAAGCTGCAACTCTTACAGATGCAGCAAGAAATCGAAACTGTTCAAGCCAAACAGATGCAACAGCCACTGAAACAGGTCAATTTTAAATACCAACTTTATGTATCCTCTGAGCAACAGCACCCGCCATTTATCAAGGGTCAATTCGCCACAAAAAACAATGAGGAGAATCAAGTAGCATGAGCAACCCAACGCTAAATGAATCACTCAACGAAATGAAATATACAGCCCATTTAAAGGCGCTCAGGAAATGTTTGATCTACGCAGTTTCAGCCGTCATTGCTGTATTTTTGCTTTTGTTACCCTGGGCACAGCAAAGCTATAAACTTCTTGCTCAACCCTTGACTTCGCTATTACCTTTACATTCAACCATGATTGCAACAGATGTCATGAGTACTTTTTTAGCGCCGTTTAAGCTCAATATCTATCTTGCAATTTTTCTAACCATTCCTTTTATTTTTTATCAGTTTTGGCAGTTTATAGCACCCGCCCTATATCAAAATGAAAGAAAAATGGGATTTGCTTTAATCGCCTTGAGCACCGTTTTATTTTATCTCGGTGTCATCTTTGCCTACGTTTTTATTTTACCTTTGGCGCTAAAATTCTTTATTCTAGCATCCCCTGAAAACGTGTTGCCAATGACCGACATTCATAGTTACCTGAATTTTTGCATTAAATTATTTCTGGCATTTGGTTGCGCCTTTCAGATTCCTATCATCACCTATATCCTTATTTTTATTGGTCTATTATCAATTCAGCAATTGGAACATCATCGTAAACATATCATTGTCTTTTTCTTCTTTATTTCCATGTTTATAACACCGCCTGATATTTTCAGTATGTTAGCTTTAGCGCTGCCAATGTGGCTATTATTCGAACTTGGTTTATGGGTGACCAAACTAACCCACCATCGATCCCATGCTTAGTTTGATGAGATCTCAATTGGCTTGATCATTTGATTTTAAAAAAAATGACTAGAAATAGACTCAATATTCAGTCTTATTATCTCCAGAAGATTTCCTGAAACCAAATAAAAAGCGCATAAAGCGCTTTTCGGTTTGCAGTCAAAACTTATCATCATTTCGTCAGCTCACGAGTACAGTAGACGAACGCATCAGTTTCAAACATATCAATTGAAGCAGTCACACAATTTCACCTTTTGATGGCAATAAATTATAACGAATCAATAAATTACGTAGAACATTACGTGAAATTCCCAACATTTTTGCAGTTTTTACTTGGTTGTTCCAACAACTTGAAAATGCTGTATTCACGATTTTATCTTCAACAATATGCCATGCCTCACCATCATACTCATGAAATAGTCGCTTTAACACATCCTCAAACTCCTGAATAAGATCACTATTTTCAGAGATCACTGTATTTTTTTCTTCTGAGAAACGCAGATGCTCTATATCAATGTTTTTTCCACCACTCATTAACAAAGCATAATGAATATTATTCTCCAATTCACGTATGTTTCCTGGCCAACCATAGTTCAACAGCGCATTCCGTGCTCGATCCGTGATATTGGGTTTAGGCGCAATCAACTTTTGTGAATATGAACTGAGAAAATATTCAACCAAAGGTAAAATATCCCCTTTACGTTCACGCAATGGGAGAATATTCAATACCACAACATTCAAACGGTAATACAGATCTAGACGAAATTTATTTTCCGCAACCGCCTTACGCAGATCAACATGCGTCCCTGATAAAATTCGGACATTGATGGGGATTGGTTTTCTTCCACCTACTCTGACGACCTCCCGCTCTTGCAACACTCGTAATAATTTTACTTGTAAAGAGAGGGGTAACTCTCCGACTTCATCTAAAAACAAGGTTCCACCGTCAGCGGACTCAAATATCCCCGCACGGGTCTTGTGCGCTCCCGTAAAAGCCCCCGCTTCATATCCAAACAACTCTGATTCTGCAAGACTTTCGACCAAAGCCCCACAATTTACCGCCAGAAAAGGTTTGTGTTTCCGATCACTTTTTAGATGGATTTCACGGGCAATCAATTCTTTACCAGTTCCTGACTCTCCTTGAATAATCACACTGGCAGAGCTTGGGGCAATTACTTCAACTTGATTGAGTAGTTTTTTAGATTTTTGATCTGAAAAAATAATGACTTTTGCTCGAATAGGTTTTATAGGAACTCCATTATCTGGCAAAGTAATTACTTTATATTCATTATCCAAATAGGATTTCATAATATAACCTTGTGCAATTTTAGAGAATTTCAATTGATTTTAATAGTACATTTCTACAACAAGGTTTATAAA